>JAIDUG010000031.1 GCA_029060305.1 Ruminococcus sp. | reverse complement strand
GCCACGCATTTACAATATAATGCAAATGCAAACAAAAGAACAATCACATAATTCTTATGGTTATACTGATACTTTCAAATACCTTGAAACCGATGATATGCACTTCTCATTCAGCTGTCCGAATCAGTCAAGCAAAAACAACATTCATCTTGAAGCCGGCGAATCCACAGAAGTAACTCTTGCGTTTATCGTTGAAGATAAGTTCCGTGACAATCTCTATCTTTCAATGAACGACAACGGACTTGTTGATTTATCCAATTTAGAATAAACCTCCTTATAAAAGAAACTCCCTTTTTACAGGGAGTTTTTTATGTTATAACTTTATTTTTTCGTGAAGAACGTTTGTGTGCGAGGCTTTTTTAACGCATATCACACAGACTATAGTGCAGTAGAGTGATGCGACAATCCATGCAATCTGGTCGGTATAACATATAGCAGTAAACTTATATATCGGAACGAATTTTCTGCTGACAATAATTCTCGCAAACATTTCAAGTACACCCGAAAATATAGCAAGTCCTGAAAAACCTATACCCTGTACACTCATACGGCAGGCAAAAAGTATTCCTAAAGCCCAGTAAAAATAGCCCACACATTTCATATACTCACCGCAAGCATTGAGTACAGCTGTTTCCGAACTGTCAAGGAATATCATAGAGAGATTTCTTCCGCCGAAAATCAGTACAATACCGATTACTATTCCGTAAACAGCGTTTATGACAGTACCCTGAATAATACCTTTTTTTACTCTGTCGGTATTGCCTGCTCCGAGATTCTGACCGCTGAATACTGATATACCGGTAGCTATCGCCTCGAAAGGACACATTGCAAGCTGTTTGAGTTTTGAAGTAACCGCAAACGCCGATATATAAACGTCCTCAAGGGAATTGTTTGCGGACTGCATAACCATACTACCTATCGCTGTGATAGAAAACTGCAAACCCATAGGTACGCCCATAACAAACACTTCCTTGAATATGTAACCGTTGAAACGGCAAATATCCTTTGAAAGTCTGAGAAGAGGATATTTTTTCTGAATGACAACGAAACAAGCTATTCCGCTACACGCCTGTGCCATAACCGTGGCAATTCCTGCACCTGCACACCCTAAAGGTATTATAACTATAAAAGTCAGGTCAAGTATAATATTTAGTACAGCAGATATTGCAAGGAATATGAAAGGTGTTTTGCTGTCGCCTATCGCACGAAGCATACTGGAAAGAAGATTGTAAAAGAGCGTGAAAGGGATTCCGGCAAGAATTATGAAAAGATAGTTATAAGCGTCTTTGTAGATGTCTCCGGTAACCTGCATAATATCGACGATTTTTCCGCACATAAGGCACGTCACAACCGTAAGCAATACCGCAGATATTCCCGTAAGCAGATATGAGTGAAAGACTGTACTCCTTAATCTGTCAGGCTGTTCAGCACCGAAATATTTCGCCATAGGTATTCCGAAACCCGAACACATTCCGATACAGAAACCAAGTACAAGAAACTGTACACTGCTTGAAGCACCTACTGCTCCCAGTGCATCAGCACCGAGTACCCTGCCGACTATTGTAGCATCAATTATATTGTAAGCCTGTTGGAGAATACTTCCGAAAAGTAAAGGCAACGAAAAACTGAGAATGAGTTTAACCGGACTGCCCTCTGTCATACTCTTTGTCATAATGGTATCAACTCCTTTGCGAATAGCATTCTATCACTTTTTTCCGGCAATGTCAATATATTTCCGGTAAAATTTTCTGACAAAAAAAGGACTGTTGAAAGTCCCTTTTTTATATAAAATATTCTCAATTCAGGGTGACCTATAATTTTTATCCGTCACCTTGTATTTTTCCCGATATATAGCGGAAAAACCGATATTTTTGTTTATCGAGGTGACGGATAAATCCATTTTTTAAAAACCTTTTATAAAAAAATTTCTTTTTTACGGTGAAAGAAAGAAAATAGCGATTATAGGTCACCAGTTTCTGCAATAAATCCGATTTCCAACGGCATATAGCCACAAAGTCAGGGTGACCTATAATTTTTATCCGTCACCATTATGTCACCTCAATCAGAGATTCAGACCGTTGAAACTGTCGTCAAGGATTGTTTTCGACTTCTGAAATTTTTCCTTTTCTTCGTCAGTGAGTGAAAGTTCGACAATTTCCTTGATACCGTTTCTTCCGATAATGCACGGTACACCGATAAATACGTTTTTGCTGTCGTATTCACCGCAAAGTTTTGCAGAGACAGTCAGCACGCTGTTTTCGTCACCGAGGATAGCTTTCACTATACGTGCAATAGCCATTCCGATACCGTAATAGGTCGCCCTTTTCGCCTTGATAATCTTATAAGCAGAAGTGCGTACCTGTTCTTCAATGGACTGCATATCGTCAATATTATAGTCGTTTCTTTCGTCCTCAAGGATTTCCGTTACAGACTTCGTTGCAAGCATAACCTGTGAAAGCGGTACAAACTCACTGTCGCCGTGTTCGCCGATAACGTAAGCGTGAATATTCTTCGGGTCAACGGTAAAGTAGTCGCCGAGCAGATAACGTAACCTTGCCGTATCGAGAGAAGTACCAGTACCGATAACTCTTGAGGCTCCGAAACGTGAGAGTTCATAAGTTACACGTGTCATAATGTCAACAGGGTTTGTTGCAACGAGGAAGATTCCGTCAAATCCCGACTTAACGACAGGATTTATTATAGAACGGAAAACATCAGTATTACGCTGTAAAAGGTCGAGACGAGTTTCACCGTCTTTCTGTGCAACACCGGCAGCGATAACCACAATATCAGCATCTTTGCAGTCCTTGTATTCACCGGCATAAATCCTCATATTCGACTTTGCAAAAGCAAGACCGTGATTCAGGTCCATAGCCTCACCGTTGGCACGTTCCTTGTTTACGTCAATGAGAACGAGTTCGTTGCAGATACCGCCCTGATTTACGAGTGCATAAGCAAAACTCATTCCTACCATACCAGTACCGATTAATACAACTTTTCTTTTATCAGTATTCATATTAAACCTCCGGTTCAAAAAAATATATATTTATTATACACCATTTTTTTCCACAAGTCAATAGTTATTTCGCATAACGCACAAAAAAAGACTGCCGTTTACCGACAGTCATAATTATCAAAGTTCAATTCCGTTAATTCTGAGAAGTTCTCTTGCGGTATCAACGGAATCAACGCCGTCTGCATTCTTCACCGGTGCAAACTCCTTACAGCGTTCAACCTCATATAGCAGGCAACTTTCCTGCATATGCACCATATCAAGAACAAGCGTTTCAAATTTATATCCGTTAGGCTTTTCAGGAATTGTCAGCTCACCTTTTTCATTGATATACGGAATTTTCTTTGTTACAACGTGTACCGGCATTTTTTCAGAAATAATCTTCTCAAGCCTGTCCACACTGAAAAGATAGTTAAGGATAACACCATACTTATACGCAAGTTCTCCGTCCGCCGTCAGCAGTTCACGCATTTCAGAAGTCATCTCATAATATTCCACGATAGCCGGTTTTCCGTCCTCAGTACAGAGAACGCCCACACGCTCATCGGGTGAAGCCTTGCTCACAACCTTACTTCCTGACTGACTGCCGGAATTTATAACCGCACCTATAAAACAAGGGTCAGCTATCTGTTGCAGAACATTATCAACAGCAAATACATTTATCCACTCAATACCTTTATTTCTGATGTCCTTTAAAAGCCCAGCGTGGACTATTGAAGAAAACCAACCGCCGTTACCGTTAGGTGAAACAGATATTTCGGATTTGCTTTCCATATAAATTTTACCGTTGAAATCAACAGAGGGTGCCATATCCTGAATAAAAAACCTTACATACTTCCTGTCATATCCGAAATAATTCTTCTTCTCAAAGAAATCCACAGTCTCATTGTGATTTATCTTGCTTGTCATTATATAAAGCGGAATATACACGCCCATATCTTTAACAACATTAAGCATATTATTAATAAGACATTCAAATATATATAACTCTTTTGTAACGCCTATATCAAACATACCCTTAGGCTTATCGAAACCAAGGCGTGTACCCTGTCCGCCTGCGAGAAGTACGGTTGCAACCTTACCGTTTTTTATTGCTTCTGCACCGGCAGAATAGTATTTATCCCTGTTCCTTGCAATATCTTCAATCGTCACTGCTCCTAAAGGTTCAAACTTACCTCTTTTAGAAGAATGTCTGTTTTCAATATTTAAATTTTCAAGTACAGAAAAATCTGTCATTTCAATCTGTGAAAGCAGTCTGACTTTTTCCCTTTCGTCAAGTTCTTCATAACCGGCAAGAATATGCTCCTGACCATACTTCTTCAATACATTCTTTGCTGTATCAAGTGTAATCACCGACACACCCCTTTCTGATATTTTTTATATATTCTATAACAAAAAAACTCAACATATTTTAAACATTATATCACATTAAATCAAATCAGTCAATAGCCGGAAGATATTTTATACAAACAATAAACAGCGGAGTGCATCGGCAAAATTATTTTATTGAATATCAACAATCCACAATGTTGAATACTGTTTATGTTGCAAACTGGCTGTTATAGAGTTCCGCATAGAAACCGCTTTCCTGCATCAGTTCGTTGTGGCTTCCCTGTTCTATGATATTTCCGTTTTTCATTACAAGAATAGTATCAGAATGTTTTATAGTAGAAAGTCTGTGTGCAATGATAAAGCTCGTTCTTCCGTCCATAAGTTTAGTAAAGGCTTTCTGAATACGGTGTTCCGTACGCAAATCAATCGAGCTTGTCGCCTCGTCAAGAATAAGCATAGGCGGACTCATCAGCATGATTCTTGCAATACATATGAGCTGTTTCTGACCCTGTGAAAGTCCGCTGTCCTCGCTGATAACAGTATCATAACCGTTTGGAAGTCTCTTTATGAAACCATGTGCGTAAACCGCCTTTGAGGCTTGAATAATCTGCTCGTGAGTAGCATCAGGCATACCATAAGCAATATTCTCTGCTACTGTTCCGGTAAAAATCCACGTTTCCTGTAAAACCATACCAAACTGACTTCTGAGACTGTCACGAGTAACGGTGTCAACGTCCTTGCCCGAAACAGTTATCCTACCGCTGTCAATATCGTAAAACCTCAGCAGAAGATTAATGATAGTGGATTTTCCGCAACCCGTAGGTCCTACTATTGCGATTTTCTGACCGGACTTTACATCAAGTGTGAAATTCTTAATCAATTCAACTTCCGGATTGTAGGAAAAGCGTACACTCTCAAAACTCAGGCTACCGTCACATTCGGTAAGTTTTTCCTTGCTGGAATCGTCAGGGACTTCCGTTTCGTCAAGAACGTTGAATACTCTTTGTGCGGAAGCCACGGCGTTCTGCAACTCCGCAAAAACTCCTGAAATTTCGTTGAAAGGTTTTGTGTACTGATTTGAAAACGACAGGAAACTTGTAAGTTTGCCGACAGTCATTGCCCCGACGAATCCTACTGAACCAGTAACACCTAACGCTCCGAGAAGTCCGACAGAAGCGTAAATCATACCGTTTACAAAACGTGTTACAGGGTTTGTTATCGAACTCAGAAAAGTGGCTTTTATACCGATTTTTCCGTAATCCTTGTTTATAACGTCAAAACGTTCCATAGCCCTTTTATCGTAAACAAACGCCTTTACGATTTTCTGATTGCCTGCCATTTCCTCAGCAAGTCCCACCATATCGCCACGCAGTCTGGACTGTTTCATATATGAATCGTGTGAAGCCTTTGTTATCTTTGAGGCAGCTATGAATGACAGCGGTGTCATAATTACAACAACAAGTGCTATCCTGAAATTTATGAACATCATAAAAATGAGAGTACCTGCAATCGTCATAATACTGCTGAAAAACTGAGTAAATCCCTGCAACAGACCGTCGGAGATTATTTCAATATCATTGATTACACGGCTTGTAAGTTCGCCCTTTGTGTGACCGTCAATGTACTTCAAAGGTACTCTTTCAAGTTTATTGAAAATATCCGCCCTCATATCACGTATAGTCAGGAAAGCAAGTTTATTTGTGCAGAGGCTCATAATCCACTGGAAAATACCGCTTGCAACAACCATAACCGCCAGTTCGATTACAATTTTTTTCAGGTCGTCAAAATCAACAGTACCTTTTCCGATACAGCAGTCAACAGCGTCACCGATAAACACCGGTACTAAAAGCGAAAGACCAACTCCGGCAACCGCAAATATTATTGTACTTACAAGATAAGCAATATAGGGTTTTGCGTAAGAAATAACCCTCCTAAGAGTATCAAACATTTTAATTACCCTCCTTTTCGTTCATCTGCGAATTGTAGATTTCTCTGTAAATCTCACAGTTTTCAAGAAGTTCATCGTGTCTGCCGATACCTACTGTTTCGCCGTCGTCCATAACAACAATCTTATCTGCATCTTTGAGGGAAGTAGTACGTTGCGAAATCATTATTACAGTAGTATCGGGCATATCGTTTCTGAGGGATTTTCTGAGTGCAAGGTCTGTTGCATAGTCTAAAGCACTTGTTGAATCGTCAAGGATAAGAATATCAGGATTGCCTACAATCGCACGTGCTATTGAAATTCTCTGTTTCTGACCGCCGGAAAGATTCTTACCACCTTGTGAAATCTTTGTATCAAGACCGTCAGGCATTCTGCTGACAAATTCCCACGCCTGTGCGGTTTTGAGGGCAGAAATAATTTCATCGTCAGAAGCGTCTGCCTTGTGCCACTTCATATTGTCACGGATACTTCCTGTAAACAGCACGGCTTTCTGAGGTACAATGCCTATCGACTGCCTGAGAGCGTTGAAATTATAATTATAAACGTCCACGCCTGAAACAAGTATTTCGCCCTGAGTAGCCCTGTAAAAACACGGAATGAGGTTTGCAAGGGTAGATTTACCGCTACCAGTACCGCCGATTATTCCGAGCATTTCGCCCCTTTTAAGAATGAAAGAAACATTTTTTACGGATTCGTCGCCTGCCGTCTCGTAAGCAAAGGAAACGTTTTTAAATTCAAGAATATTTTCGCTGTCTTTGTGATTTTCGGGAACTTCATTACCGCCTGATTTTTCCGGTTGAATGTCAAAAACCTCGCTTATACGGTTGGCAGAAGCAAAAGCCTTTGTAAACGTTACAATAAGGTTTGCAAGTACTATCAGTGCAAGTAAAATCTGTGACATATAGTTTACAAATTCTGTCAGTTCACCTTGAGTAAGATAACCTGTGTCGATTCTCACACCGCCGAACCATATAATAGCAACGATACCGAGATTCATAATCATAAACGAAAAAGGATTCAGGATAGAAGATATTCTGCCGACAGCGATTGAACTGACTGCTATATCGTCAACTGCTTTTCTGAAATCTTCAATTTCCTCATTCTGTCTTGAAAAAGCCCTGATAACCCTTGCACCCTCAAGATTTTCACGGGTAAGCAGTGAAGCCCTGTCAAGATTTTTCTGAGTAGTCTTATACATAGGCACAGTCTTGTGCATTACAGAAACAATAACTATCGTCGTAAGGATTGCAACTATAAAGAATATTATGGAAAGTTTCATATCAATCCTCATCGCCATAACCATTGCACCTATTACAAGAAACGGTGAACGTGTGGCAAGTCTTATGAACATATTCACGCCGTTCTGTACAGTGTTTGAATCGTTTGTAAGGCGGTTTACAAGTGATGACGTACCTACTTTATCAATACTGCTGTACGAAAGTGAGTTTATATGCTTATACAAAGCCGTGCGGAGTTCCGTTCCGAAACCGTAAGCACATTTAGAGGCGAGAATCTGACAGGTAAGTGCAAAGGCAAGTCCGCAGAAACCCAGCAATACTATAAGTCCGGACATACGCAGTATATATTTAGTATCATTGTTGGCAATTCCTATGTCAATAATACGTCCCATAACGTGCGGTACTATTAATTCAAATATCGCCTCAAGCAGCTTGAAAAAAGGTCCGAAAATGAGTTCTTTTTTGTAATTCCTGAGATATTTAAGTAACTTCTTCATAATGATTATTCACCCTTACAATATGTCAAAACTCTATATCCATAAATTCAATAAGTCTGTCGCAGGCAACACTGTAACTTATATACCAGTTACCGTTAATCAGCAACACGGAAGCAGGCTCTGCCACAAATACTTCTTCATTCGTTTCATTCTTATAAAAAGGTATTTCGCACATATAGCCGTCAGTGATGTCAATATTGAGATGAGAATTTATCTCTTTAAGTTCTTCCTTTGTGTAACGTTCAATAGTAGTTTCATCTATATCTATTGACCATTTGTCAGCACCTGATTCACTGTAAGTCGCCATAATACTCTTGATATTCCTGATAGAGCCGTCTATGGCAGAAACAATATTATCCTTTGCAAATATCTTTTCAACGGTCTCTTCAGATTCACCGAGATTTTCTTTCAGATAAGTTTTCATATAAGTCTCAAAAGCCGTTATTTCGTCCTGACTGAAAAGTGCATATACCGCATTGGCATTTCCGTCAATATAAGCCTGATGATAAGCGTCAAGAACAGGTCTGTAATTTGTATTCTCCTCAGCCGGAGCTTCACTTGTACTTTCGGAAGTAGTTTCCGTTATAATCTCACTTACCGTTTCAGCAGGAATTTCAGCAGGGATTTCAGTAGCAGTCGTTTCAGTAATTTCTGCAGTAGTTGTAGTTGTTGTCGTTTCAGCCACTGAAATCTGACTGTTTTCAGGTTCTTTTGATTCACAGCCGGTAATCATCGCTATGAACGCAAGCAGAAACGCCGTATTTCTTGCAAACTTTTTCATAAATTTTATTACTCCTTATATTTTAGTCTGTAAAAACTATTATACTATTATATTCGTTTTCAGTCAATCGTAATATGCCGGTAAATTAATGAAAAACTGATTTTTTGTATATAATAGACAGTTTTTTCCGGAAAAAAACCGCCGGACGTTTTAAAAATCCGGCAGTCTGTAAAAAATCATATTTCTGTTATGTCAACAAGTTCAACGTCATTGATAGTACGTCCGGATTCGAGAACCTTTGCAAGCGATTTTGCTGTATCAATTGCTGTAAGACTACATATTGAACGTTCAATAGATTTACGTCTCATCTTAACGCTGTCACGTTCCGGAAGTCTGCCCTTTGCGGAAGTGGAAATAACATAGTTTATCTTACCGCTTTCAAGAAGCGTTACAACGTTTGGCTCACCGTCTGAAATCTTACGCACAAGGTTTGAAGCTATCATATTTCTTGTCAGAACACTCTGCGTGCCGGAAGTGGCATATAACTCAAAGCCCATACGTTCAAACTTATCAGCAATCGGCAGTATCTCCTGTTTATCGGTATCACGTACAGAAATCAGTACACCGCCCTCACGTCTGAGGTCGAAACCTGCTCCGATAAGACCTTTGAGAAGTGCGTCCTCAAGGTTTCTGCCTATTCCGAGACATTCGCCTGTTGACTTCATTTCAGGACCGAGCATTGTGTCAACGTCCGTCAGTTTTTCAAAACTGAATACCGGTACTTTTACAGCCACATAATCACCTGCCGGATAAAGTCCGCTTTCGTAACCCATATCCCTGAGTTTTGCACCGAACATTATTTTAGTTGCAATGTCAACCATTGGTATTCCTGTAACCTTGCTTATATACGGCACTGTTCGTGAAGAACGTGGGTTTACTTCTATAACGTATACTTCGTGATTATAGACAACGTACTGTATATTCACAAGTCCTATAACATTGAGTTCCTTTGCAAGTTTGCGTGTGTACTCGACTATTATTCTCTTGATTCTTTCGGAAAGGTGCTGGGCAGGATATATTGAAATTGAATCTCCCGAATGTACGCCGGCACGTTCAATATGTTCCATGATACCAGGGATAAGGAAATCCTCGCCGTCGCATATAGCATCAACCTCGACTTCCGTACCCATCATATATTTGTCAATGAGTACCGGATTCTCAATCATATGACTGGTAATTATTCCCATATACTCAATAACATCAGCTTTTGAATGTGCGATAATCATATTCTGACCGCCGAGTACATAAGAGGGTCTGAGAAGTACAGGATAACCGAGACTTTCGGCAACGGTTATAGCTTCTTCCGTTGTCATAACAGTGTGTCCCTGCGGACGTGGTATTCCACATTTTTCGAGTATCTCGTCAAAACGTTCTCTGTCCTCAGCAGAATCAATCATGTCTGCCGACGTGCCAAGAATATTTACGCCCATATCCGACAGGTGTCTTGTAAGTTTTATTGCAGTCTGTCCGCCGAACTGCACTACTACTCCGTAAGGCTTTTCGGTTTCGATAATGGATTCAACGTCTTCTTTTGTGAGAGGGTCGAAATAAAGACGGTCACCGGTATCGAAATCAGTAGAAACGGTTTCGGGATTATTGTTGCATATTACTGCCTCGTAACCGAGTTCTTTCAGTGTCCACACGCAATGAACGGAACAGTAGTCAAATTCTATACCCTGACCGATTCTGATAGGTCCTGAACCGAATACTATTACTTTTTTCTTGCCTGAGTTCTGACGTTCAATAAATTCCTCAGCTTCATTTTCGTCGTCGAAAGTGGAATAAAAATAAGGGGTTTCCGCTTTAAACTCTCCTGCACAGGTGTCAACCATTTTGAATACCGCACGTTTACGGAGCGGACATTTCTGTCCGGAAATTCTTTCAATAGTACTGTCCAGATAGCCGTATTGTTTGGCGGTATTGTACTTTTCTTCAGTGAGTTCACCGTCCGCAAGCCATTTTTCCAGTTCCACAAGATTCAACAGCTTATACAGAAACCAGTTGTCAATCATTGTAATCCCGTGAATTTCTTCCGGAGTGATACCACGTTTGAGAGCCTCGAATACAACGAAAGAACGTTCATCATCAACAACGTGCAGTTTTTCACGGATTTCCTCTGTCGACAGCTTTTCAAGTTTTCTGAGATTCATTGTATCAAGTCCAAGTTCTATTGAACGCACGGCTTTCATCATAGCCTGCTCGAAACTCGTACCGATTGCCATAACTTCTCCAGTAGCTTTCATCTGAGTACCGAGTGTTCTCTTTGCGTATACAAACTTATCAAACGCCCATTTCGGAAACTTTACAACAACATAGTCGAGAGCTGGTTCAAAACAAGCGTACGTTTTTCCGGTAACCTGATTCACTATTTCGTCGAGTGTGTAACCAATTGCAATTTTGGCAGCGGTCTTTGCAATCGGATAACCAGTGGCTTTTGAAGCAAGTGCGGAAGAACGTGAAACTCGTGGATTTACTTCTATTACCGCATATTCAAAACTCGTCGGGTGCAGTGCAAACTGACAGTTACAACCGCCCTCGACTTTAAGTTCCTTGATTATGTTTATAGCGGAAGTACGCAACATCTGATATTCACGGTCGGTCAAGGTTACGGCAGGTGCAATAACAATACTGTCTCCTGTATGAACGCCCACAGGGTCGAAATTTTCCATAGAACATACTGTTATAACGTTACCTTTTGCATCACGGATAACCTCAAACTCTATTTCTTTCCAACCACTTATACACTTTTCAACAAGTATCTGTGTAATCGGCGAAAGTCTCAGACCGTTTGTTGCGATTTCGTGGAGTTCAGTTTCGTCCTGAGCAATACCGCCACCAGTACCGCCAAGCGTGAAAGCCGGTCTGACGATTACCGGATAGCCGATAACCTTTGCAAAGTCCATAGCATCTTCCACCGTCTCGACGACTTTCGACGGTATACACGGCTCGCCGATTTTTTCCATAGTATCCTTGAAAGCCTGTCTGTCCTCTGCCTTGTGGATTGTTTCGGGGTCTGCACCAAGAAGTTTTACTCCATGGGATTCGAGGAAACCTTCCTTTGCCAACTGCATTGAAAGTGTGAGACCTGTCTGTCCGCCAAGCGTGGAAAGTACACTGTCAGGCTTTTCAGTTTCGATAATTCTTTTTACTACATCAAGCGTAAGAGGTTCAATATAAACCTTGTCCGCCATAGCCTTATCGGTCATAATCGTAGCCGGATTGGAGTTTATCAGAATGACCTCAAGCCCCTCCTGTTTCAAGGCACGACAAGCCTGTGTGCCTGCATAGTCAAACTCAGCAGCCTGTCCGATAACGATAGGTCCTGAACCGATTACAAGTACTTTTTTAATATCCTTTCTGAGTGGCATAATTACTTTACCTCACTTTCCATAGCACTTACAAACTCGTCAAACAGATAAGCAGTATCAAGAGGACCGCCGTGAGCCTCTGGGTGAAACTGTACAGTAAAAGCGTTTACAGCGGTATATCTTATACCCTCGCAAGTCTTGTCATTGGCGTTTATGTGTGAAACGTGTCCTACTTCTGCCGGAATACTTTCGCCGATTACTGCATAGCCGTGATTCTGACTTGTCACGTATGTCAGACCGCTTTCAAGGTCGATAACAGGCTGATTTGCACCTCTGTGACCGTATTTAAGTTTCTCAGTTTTACCGCCGTTTGCAAGTGCCATAAGCTGATGTCCGAGGCATATTCCGAAAATTGGTATTCCCAGTTTCTGAATTTCCCTGATGTTTCCGATAATTTCAACGTTTTCAGCAGGGTTTCCAGGACCATTGGAGAACATTATACCGTCTGGATTAATTTCCTTTACCTGTTCAGCAGTTGTATACGCAGAAACGACAATAACCTCACAACCACGTTTCACAAGTTCCTGACGGATATTTCTTTTGTAGCCGAAGTCAAACAGTACTACCTTGTATTTCGGATTTTCTTCCGTATAAGTGAGAATTTCATTATTCGTTACGTTCTTTACAGCGTCTGTTATCGTGAATGCACGGACTTTTTCAAGGAGTTCATCTTTCCTTGAATAAACGTCCTCAGTAGTTATAACGCCGTTCATAACACCAGTTTCACGGATAATTCTTGTGAGCTTTCGGGTATCGATATTGGAGATACCAACGATATTATTTTCCGTAAGGAAATCCCTGATATTACCTTGACAGCGGAAGTTTGAGGGAACATTACAGCCCTCTCTAACAATGTAACCGCTTACATAAGAACGTGCGGATTCATTGTCCTCGTGATTTACGCCGTAGTTTCCGATAAGCGGAAAAGTCTGCGTAACAATCTGTCCGTAGTAACTGGGGTCTGTAAGGGTTTCCTGATAGCCTGTAAGTCCCGTTGTGAATACAACTTCGCCGATAACAGTCCCCTTTGCACCAAGGCTTTTACCCTCGAATACCTGACCGTTTGCAAGCATAAGGTAAGCCTTTTCCGATTGATTAAAAAATGACATTTTATCAACCCTTTCAATTAGTCTGAAAATTTATAAAACATAGTCACGCCTTTGTGGCTATGAGTTAAACAAAAGTTTTACATAAAATCTTCCATATCTTCCGGAAATTCCGAATCCACACGGACTTTACCGTCCTTTACGGTATATGTGATATTTACCGGAACATCCTCATAAACTCCCTGCCATACGTAATCTTCCGGCTCAGCACTTTCGATATAGTCAATGAGTGCTTTTTGTGCCATTTCGTACTCCGGTGAGAGTTCTTCAGACGGCGTGGCTATTGACGACCCACCTGCTCCGTGATATATTTCAAAAAAGAATTTGTTTCCGTTATCGTCCTCAACGGTGACAGGATATGAATACATCATTTCCCAGTCTGTACTGATACTGTCATTTACGCCGAAACGACTTCTGACTTTTCCGAAAAACAAAGCATATTGTTCCTCACCTGCTACAGTACCGTAAATCCACCTGCCACAATGTACCGAATTTTCTTTTATTTCCTCGTCGGTGGAGTTTCTGAACGTATATTTATTCATAATCTTCCTCGCTTTCTGCCGGATATTCATATTCTATAAAAGTCTTGCCGTCCTTTACAGTATACTTGATATTTACCGGAATATCTTCATAAACGCCTTGCCATTCGTAATCAGACGGCTCAGCACTCTCAATAAATGAAATAAGTTCTCCGGCGACTTTCATATATATTTTTTCCTGCTCCCTGTCTGTACCCATTGGCTTACCGCCGACAGATGCAACACTTGCACCGTGATAGACTTCAAGATAAATTTTACTTTGTCCGTCCTCGGCAGTAATCCAATAGCTGTACATATTTTCATAGTCGTCAGTTGTATAATCGGGTTCGCCGAAAAGTGTTATCAGCTTACCGAAAAAAAGTGCAAACTTTTCGTCTGTACAGTCCAAATCATACACACTGCAAAGTTTAGAACAACCGTTCATTTCCAGTGCGGACAATTCTTCTTCCGTTGCTTTTCTGAATTTATACATAATATCACCTCATTTAAGGTTGATATATTGTGTTATATCGTCTCTCATTCTGATAGCTTCACGACGTGCAGACTTTGCGAAGTCTCTTTCGTCACAACCCTCTTTCTTGTACGCACACATTACAGCACGTGAGGAATTAACGATTGCACCGAGACCGTTTTCGTCAAAACCGCCTTTAAGACTCTCTGCACCGCCTCCCTGAGCTCCGTAACCGGGTACAAGAAACATTGTATGCGGAAGTCTCTTTCTGAGTTCTGTAAGCTGTTCGGGGTATGTTGCACCTACTACAGCTCCTACTGCTGAGTAACCATATTTTCCGATTGTATCAGCTCCCCATTTTTCGCACATATCGCCCATAAGTGCATATATCGGCGTGCCGTCGTCAAGAAGTCTGTTCTGAATCTCACCGCTTGACGGATTGGAAGTCTTTACAAGTACGTATATACCTTTGTCTTTTTCTTTGCAAACTTTGAGGAGCGGTTCTATACCGTCAGTACCGAGGTAGCCGTTTACAGTAAGTGCATCCGCTGAAAAGGGTTCTATTTCATTATCGCACACTTTTACAGTACCGAGATGTGCATTTGTGTAAGCTTCCATAGTAGCACCTATGTCATTTCTTTTGCCGTCTGTGATTACAAACATTCCGTTGAGTTTTGCATAGCGGATAGTCTTTTCAAGGGTCTTTATGCCGTAATGTCCGTACATCTCGTAATATGCAGCCTGAGGTTTGATAGCCGGTACTATATCGTGGATTTCGTCTATAATAGCCTGATTGAACGCAAAAATAGCCTTTGCGGCAGCCTTGAGAGTTCCGCCGTCGTCGTCGAGGTATCTCCTCTTAATGTAAGCCGGTACATATTCAAGTTTCGGGTCAAGTCCTACAACTGTAGGGTTTTTCATTTCGATAATTTTTTCAATAAGTCTGTCAAATGACATAATCAAATCTTTCCTTTCTTTACATATTTTCGTATCTCACAACGCCTTTTGAAATCGTCATAAGATTTTTTCCGATGAGTGTCATTCCCTTGAAAACGGTATTATGTGATTTTGAGTGAAGTTCGTCGGGATTCACAACCCATTTTCTGTTTATATCTGCAATAATCAAGTCAGCGGTTTTTCCCTCTGCAATCTCCGGAATATCAAGTCCGAGTATCTTTCGGGGATTCACGCACATAAGCTCAACGACTTTCTGTAAAGTTATTTCGCCTGTATGGTAGAGGGCGGTAAGCGTTGCACCCAAAGAGGTTTCAAGACCTACAACTCCATTCGGAGCTTTTTCAAAATCGGCTTTTTCTTCCTGTGCGTGCGGAGCGTGGTCAGTAATGATACAGTCAATAGTACCATCCTTTATGCCCTCTATTATTGCTTTAACGTCTCCGGAAGTCCTCAGCGGTGGATTCATTCTGTAATCTGCATCACGTTTATTCAGAAGTTCTTCGGTAAGCATAAAATAATGCGGTGCAGTTTCGCAGGTGACTTTTATTCCTCTTGATTTCGCAAAACGTATAATAGCAGTACTGCCCTCAGTGCTTACGTGACATATGTGTATTCTTGCGTTTACAGAAGAAGCAAGTATAATTTCCCTTGCTGTGATGTAGTCCTCGGAAGCCCTGTCCATTCCTTTTACTCTAAGTTTTTCCGAAACTTCGCCTTTGTTCATGATACCGCCGTTTATTATACTGAGGTCTTCGCAGTGTGAAGCAACAAGCAGACCGTTTTCATTGGACTTTTCAAGAGCCTGTCTCATCATTTCAGCATTTTCCACAGGTCTTCCGTCGTCGGAAATACATATACAACCGGCTTTTTTGAGTGCGTTATAGTCGCAAAGTCCGTCACCGTTCATACCGTTTGTTATACAGCCGACCGGATATACTTCAACTCCTGTATCTCTTGCCTTGTCAATGATATATCTGATAGTTTCCGGACTGTCACAAGGCGGTTTAGTGTTCGGCATTGCAAGTACTCCAGTAACACCTCCGGCAAGTGCGGAGTTACAACCGGTGATAATATCTTCCTTGTAAGTCAGTCCAGGGTCACGGAAATGGACGTGCATATCAAATATTGACGGCATAAGCACAAGGTTTGTACCGTCTATCACACGGTCTGCCTTAACGTCAATATTTACGTCCACACGTGAAATTTTTCCGTTCTCTATGAGAACGTCCGTTATACTGTCGTTTTTCGTATCGACCGCACGTATATTTTTAATGAGTATAGAATCCAATTTTATACCTCCTTTTATTTTCCTGAAAACTTAATTTTAAGTCCTGCAACCGTCGCAACTGCCATTGCCTGAAGTCCGGCAGTAACGGCTTTTCCTGCAACGGCTTTTGCAGAAAGTTTAGCCGTTATACGTCGGGAATCAGAAAGTTTTCCCGTACCTGCAACTTTAGTACGTCCGAAACCAAACGAAAACCTTTCAGTATTTTTCGTGTACTCCATAAAAACTACTCCTTAACAGGTTCAGCAATCAGAAATTTTATTTTCAGCCCCTCTTCTGTGAACATCTTTTCGTGTTCAGTGACAAAGTTTTCGATACAGCTTTCGCTGTGCAAATCGTGCGTGCTGAATTTTATCACAAATCCTGCTTCACGGAAATACTCGAAAGATTCTTCAAAAAGTTCGTCGTCGTCTGTCTTAAACCATATCTCACCTTTGAGGAATTTTTTATAGTTCAGCAACTGCCTCGTGTGCGTGAGACGACGTTTCTTATGTTTCTTCTTAGGCCACGGATTGCAGAAATTTATATAAATTCTGTCTGCACGGTCATTTTCGTCCCACGTTGTATCAAGGCGTTCAATATTCTGAATCGCTATTCTGATGTTATCAGGCGACCTGTTTTCTTTTCTGTAAGCCTCTTCAAGTTTGCGTTTCGCAAGGACAAGCATTTCATTTTTTATGTCCATTGCCACGAAATTTATTTCGGGGTGTGCAGGAGCTATCTGTGAAATAAATCCGCCTTTTCCGCAACCTAACTCAACATATAAAGGTTTTTGCGGTTCACTGAAAATTCCGCACCAGTTGCCTTTGAGTTCCTGCGGTTCGGAAACGTAGAAATCACACGCTTCAAGTTCGGGCTTAGCCCACGGTTTGTGACGTATTCGCATAAATTACCTCCCATAATGTACTAACCTAATTATAACACAAAATCGTTTACATTCCAATAGGTACGACAAAAAAATCCGCAAAAAACTCTCCGTCAGGAAAAACAACGGAGAGTTAAATATATCAATATCCCAAATCTTTCATACGTTTCTTGAAATCAGCGTTTACTTTAGCCATTTTCTTTTTGTCACGTGCAAGTTTCTTTATCTCACTCTTTGAAAGACTTTCCTCTGCTGATTTGCGGACAGGCTCAGGAGATATAACAGGAGACTCCTCACCCATAAATTTATTGAGACGCTGTCTGAATTTTGATTTTCCCTCTCCCGAAAGAGGTACAGAGCCTATAGTATGTGAACGGCTCGAAGCATATGGTGCAGACTGGTGAGGTGAAACATTCTGCAAAGGCTGACTGTTACTTATGGAGTTCTGAGGATATGGCTGTGCATTATTATACGGGAAATTTCCCTGATTAGCGGACTGGACAGGTTGCTGTCCGTAAGGCTGATAATTCTGCTGTGAATATCCATATTGCATATCCGGCTGTACAAACTGTGGATTCATATTATTGGGCTGAGGATAGTTATTCTGCTGAGGATAAGGCTGTTGAGGATAAGGATAGCCCTGCGGATAAACCGGCTGTTGAGGATACGGATAACCTTGCGGATAGCCTTGTTGTTGCTGATACGGATAACCTTGTGACTGAGTATATGCAGGCATATTATTAGGCTGTACAAACTGCGGATTCATACCTTGTGGAATATTCTGATACTGTTCCGTATAAGGATTAACAGGCTGTTCCGGCTGAACGTTTTCCGGTTCGCTGTTCTGAGGTGAAAGTGTCTGTACAGGAGTAGCCGGTGTATCGTCAAAATCGAAACCAAACTTCTCTTCAAAACTGAAACTTTCGCTTATAGGTTCTTCAGAAAAAGCCGGTACTTCTTCAACAGGAGGGTGAATATTTACAGGTTCAGAAATTTCATTCATTGAGGTCTGCATATTTTCCAGTTCACACGCCTTTACAGATTCTTCTCTGGTAACTGCAATTTCACACTGAGTATTATTTTCATCTGCCTTGTAAAGCATATCCATACATTCACTGCATGGACGGCATATACTTCCGTCAGCAACAGAAACAGTCATCATCTGTTTTGCATTGATATGACCGTCAAAAAGCATTGACATAAGGGCATTGTATTCCGAACAAGCCTTTATAACTTTTCCCTCGCTTATTCTGATTCCTGTCACACCTGCATAAATTTCATCATTACTGTTTACTACAACGCAGAGTGAAAAATCCCCGTTGTCAGCAATCTGAGGTCTGAATTTCTTCACATCTTCAACAAGTTCCATAGCTTTGTTATACAATTCCAATAATTCCACTTAAAACCCATATCCTTTCATTTTTACCGGAATGTGAAAAGCATACTCCGGAATGTAAGTAAATTTATTTTCTGATATTATTCACATATGTATAATTATACTGCATTGCAGATAGTTTGTCAACAAAAAAATAACATTCTGTAGAAAAAAATTTCACGCTCCCATAAAGAAACGTGAAACAATCAAATAATTATACTGCCTGACTAAAGAAACATATTTCATTCTTTCCGTCAACGTTTATCGGTTCAAAGAAGATACTATGCACCTGACCTGCAAAATTAATAATATCCTGACTTGTATTATTGTCAATGAGAATAACTGCAAATTCGTCACTGGCAGTCAT
Source organism: Ruminococcus sp. (assembly GCA_029060305.1). Lineage (GTDB taxonomy): Bacteria > Bacillota > Clostridia > Oscillospirales > Ruminococcaceae > Ruminococcus. The sequence continues at coordinate 54,919 of JAIDUG010000031.1, read as the reverse complement.
TCCGAAATTATCGTTTATTCTTCGGAAGTCGTCAAGGTTTATGCAGACAACGGCACACTGTTTATTCTGTAAGTCAAGGTTTTCAATAAACAAGTGCCTGTCAGGCATATGTGTGAGGCGGTCGTAATATGCAAGATACGAAAGCACTTCATCTTTTTCCTGAAAAATACGTTTGTTTTCGATTTCCCGCTCATACTTTTCCATAATTACTCACTGTCATATTGAATCCTCTTCTGCCTCGTAACGTGCGTTGTTAATTGAATTTTTAAGTTTTTGCTTTTCCATACGTGCCTTGCGTTCAGCCTTACGCATAGAAGCGTGAATTTTATTCACCTCAACCTGTTCGCTAAGGTCTTCAAGCCTTTTTGCAAGCACTTCGCAGTCAAAAACACACGCCAGTGAAGTATCGTCCTGAGTACCGCACTTTGCCCTCTTTGAAAGATTCTTGCGGATTGAAGGACTGAAATCATCTATATTTGCAAGCTGATTTGCAAGAATACTATGATAGTCAAGGAAATCCTCGTCACTTCTGAAAGACGTGTAAAGACCGTCTGTCGATACAAAAACAGCAACAGGCTTTTCATCAATATTATAGAAACTGTTAAAATAGTTTATCGCCTGACTGTTGCACATTGAAGCCGTTATGTTTGCAGGTGCACTTTCCTCATAAGCGATAGGCATTTCAGCGGAAGCGTCGTCGCAAATCTGCACAAGACTGCCGTCGCCTATCTGTGTGCCGAACGTGAATTTTCTGCCCATAACTGCCACAATAAGAGTAGTGCCATACACCGATTCAACTTTTATACGTTTAAATTCTTTTTCCGTAAAAGGTTCTTTTTCCTTGTCGGTGTAAGGGTTGTGGGTGTAATGATGTATAACAAGCCTGTTCCAGCGTGAGATTATGTTCTTCTCCATTTTTTTGATTATATTGTCGGGGTCATTCAGAAAACTTTCCTCAAAGGCATCAGGGTCTTTGTAAAATTCCTCAACCGTATCGAGTGCCGCTTTTACAGCCATTTCAGAACCCTTGTCACTTCTGAAATGCTTTTTGCTTCCATGACCGTCCGCAACAATTGCGATACCATAGTTTTCATACGTCCTGAATACAGAAGAATCCTGACATACAGTACCGCTTGCTATATGACTTGCTCCGATAACGGTATGACAAAAACCATTAAACATTTATAAGCACTCCTTTCGGTCAGCATATAGTATTAGATTACCAGCCGGAATCGAAAGGAACGGTGTCGGGATAATCCTGTGATTTAACAAGGTCCTGAATCTGCTGTCCGAGCATTTTCTGTTTAGCCGAATAAACGTCCTGTGCGCTGAGTTCGTGGCTTGTATCGTCAGAAAGTGTCATACTCTTACTTCCTATCTGAGAAGAAGTTACAGCAATAATCTTAATCATCTGTGCAAGCTGTCCGCCTGAATAAGCGTGTACAACTGTATCTTTAGTGCCGGTAAATTCAGCGAGCATATCGTCGTTAGCTTCCTTGCCGATACCAAGTGCTGCTTTAAGTCCGAATTTATACCAGCTGTTTTTCTGAAGTGCTTCAAGACCTGCCTTATAATCGTCAGACGGATAGCCGTCAGTCATAAGGAACATTACAGGAGCAAATGAAAGTGACGGAGAACTGAGGAAACTGTTCCTTGACATTCTGATAGAAAGCTCACGGAAAGCCTCACCCATACTTGTAACGCCGTCGGCTCTCAGACGAGTCCATTCAAAATCTTCAATCGAAATAGGTTCAGAATACATCCACATAACGCTGTTAGCGAAAGTAAGTACAGCAACTTTAACGTCCGTATCTGCCTCACCTACACGGCGGATTTCCGGAATAAGTTCTTCCATAACGGTGTTAAGTTCGCCGATTTTAGTACCTTTCATACTTCCTGATGTATCAATAAGAAAAAATATTACAAGGCTCTTTTTCGAGACGCTTGTCGCACTGAGCGGGTCATCGTCGTCAAAATCAAGCATATTGTCAAAATCTTCACCTGCTGACATTTTCGCATTTTTTTCATTCATATCTTTGCTCATAAATCAAATACTCCCTTTCATATCCATTGTATACGCCGATAAGACCGTAAAAATCTTAAATATGAGCGTTTACACTGCCGAAATCAATTTCCAGTCCTTTCCAGAGCGGAAAACCTTTTCCGGAAACTATATCATAAAAAACACCGTCGGGCATTTTTACACGCCACGTATTGCCGGAGCTGTTCTTTATGCCGAGCATACCGGGTTTGAGTTTATTTTCGACAAGTTCACCGGCAACCGTCTGAAAATCGTCAGAACGGGGGTCAATTTCGCACTTATAGAATTTACTTCCTATATATAAAGGTATACGATAATCACGGTTGCTGAAAGCGAGACTGATAAACTCTGCTCCGCATTTCGGACATCTATAAGTTGATTCGTCTATTATCTCAAACATAGAAGTGAAATTAGTTCTTCCGCAAGTACACACGATAATTTCAGAACGCAGTCTGATAAAAAGTTTCTGCCATTCATTTTCGATAATACGCTTGTTAGGTTCTCTTATACCGATAGTAAAAGACTTTATAAAAGCCTCACGCACATAAGCAGGATATATTCGCCAGAATTTTATTACATTGTCGTGAATACCACGTACAGGACGGTTTGAAGTATTATCGGGGTCATAAACGAAAACAGCCTGCTGTCCGTAATGTTTGAGTTCTGAAGTTTCAGTGAGGCATACGTCCTTTACAACCTTTTCGCCTTCCATAGGGTCACCTCTGAAGAGAAGTTTGAAAAGAACAACAGCGAGTGAATATTTATCTGTCTGTACATTTGGTTTTGAAATACCCCTCACAATCTCAGGTGCCATATAACCAGGCTTACCGCCTATTCCGAAATTACTTCCGTCCGGAGCGATATTGTCGCAGTCACATACAAGAATATCTCCGGTATTTACGTTAATGAAGAAACCGCCGTCATTCAAATCCTGATAACTTTTTCCGGCACGGTGAAGCTGTCTGAAAGCGTTTACGATATTGATTACAGCGGTAACCATTGCGTAAAGGCTTGCAAACTGTACTGAAACCTTTGTTGCACGACCTGTAAGCTCGTCAATATCAAGTCTGTAAGTATTGAGAATATCAACAAACGAATCATAACCCTGCGGACGCAAGTCCATTATATAACCGAAAGTTCCGTCAGGATTTTCCCTTGTGAGATATTTCGGCCACAGAAATTTATCACTCGGTGCACCGTCTTTTATGTTATTTTCGATATTTTTACGGAACGCTCTGGCGTTTTTGATTTTGTCAATGTCATACCATTTGAGAGCATAGTCTATACCGTTGAAATCAACAAGATATACTATACCCTGACCACCACTGCCAAGTATTTTCTTTACGGTAGCACAACCGCCGTATTCCATTTCTATCTGTTCGCCTATTTTGAGTTCTATCAATTAATTCAGTCCTTTCCTGAGATTGTATTTATGAATTTACTTTAATGAAAGGTGTACCCTTTGCCACTGTTTCAATCCTGAGACCGTTTGCGATACAGTAACGGTGAACGTAAGAATTTTCATAACACTTTATAACAAGTGAAGTACAGTAAGAAAAAGCACCGTCGTCTATAAACTTTACATTTTCAGAAAGAAAAAGTCTGCGGAGTTTTTCACAGCCGGAAAAAGCCTCCTTGCCGATACTGCTTACACTTTCCGGAACGTCAATCAATTCAAGACTGTGGCAGAATGAAAAAGTATTGTCTTCTATTTCAAAAACACCGTCGGGCAGTCTTACAATAGTAAGTTTTCCGCACTGACTGAAAGCACCCTGTTTAATTATCTGTACAGACGCTGGAATATCCACACTTTTCAGTCTCTTACATTCCGAAAATGCGTATTCGCCTATTGATACAAGTGTGGACGGCAGTTCAACATTTTTCATAAAACCGAATCCGTCAAATGCGAAACTGTCGAGTTTTGTGTAACCTTCAGGAATTTTCACGTTACCTTTGAGACGGAATTTTACGGCATCTGTCGGTCTGAAAACTTTCATTTGCATATCAAAAGGCATGGGAGCTTTTTTCTGAACAGCCGGTTTCGCCTGAACGGAAGACTGACCGACTGCTGACTGCTGTGGCTTTTCGGTTTTCTTTGAGGTATATTCCCAACCGAGCATATATGTAAAGCATACGAGAACAAATTCGGAGGCATTTTCAGAAAGGAACATTTCAGAAATCATAAATTCCCTTGCTTTCATAATAGCGATACTTTTTTGTTCACTTTCCCTGAGCATATTAGCAAGTACACCGCTCTGAAGCATATTTCTTAGCAGACGGCATTCCTTTTCATATTCCGGAATATAGTCCCTTAAAAGAGAGACAAACTTATTTGAATCTTTCACAATATCCTGTCCGTGTTCATTCATCATAGATTTCAAGGCACGTTTTATTTCAACAGTATTTTCAAATCCTGCTACATTGTGTGAAACGGGTGTTCCGCATTTCAGACATACTTCGGCATTCGGGCTGAGTTCATTTCGGCATCTCTCACAGAACATAATTCCAATCCTCCTAATTTTATCGGAACGTATTTAATAGTTTAATTTCTGAACTTAATTCATAACAATACCATTATAATTATCAATTGTCTATTATTGAAGTATACCACGTATCATAAAAAAAGTCAAGAGTTAGCAAAGATTTTACACATAATTTTGATATTTCCTACAAAAATATAACTGAAAGTATATGCATATCATCAAAAAGACAGTAAATATTTATAATAATTTTCGTTTCTTTTTACTGAATATCATTATACATAATCTCATAACATTTTATTGAAATTTCAGTAAAATCATCTTGAAATCCGTCCTGTTATATGATATAATATCTATAAATAATTTCGGGACAATCCCTGATGTATTCGGGGAATATATTTTTAAGGAGGTTTATACCTGAAATGAAAAAAAACAGAAAAAAACTTCTGAGTATTCTGACACTCGGAGCGTTTACATCATCACTTTTCTTTGCCGGAGGTTGCGGAAAAGACGATAATCAGCCTTATATTGCAGTAATAAGCAAAAGTCTTGACCAGTACTGGGATTCCACAAAGAAAGGTACAGAAGATGCAAGCGAAGAAATGAACATCAGAATTACTTATGAAGCCTCGGAAAAAGAAGACGTGAACGCTCAGGTCAACTATGTGAAAAATGCTATTGCAAGAAAAGCAAATGTTATAGTTATCGCACCGGTAGAGGACAGCGACGAACTCGCCGACGCTCTGAAAAACGCTCAGAGTAACGGTATAAGCGTAATAGCTATCGATACTGATATAAGAGAAGAAGCACGCTCTTCATGTATAAGTACCAACAATATATACGGTGGTGCTATTTCCGCAAGAAAAATGGCTGAGATTCTCGGCGGTAGAGGAAATATAGGAATAATCACTCACAACCCTACTTCCCCGACTGCCGTTGAAAGAAAAAGCGGTTTCATATCACAGCTTGAAAAATATAACGAAGAATCAGAAGAAACTTTATTCAATATCATTGCAACCGAAAACGGCAACGGTGATATTGAACAGTCAAAGGAATCTGCCATTCAGCTTATAAATGACAATCCGGATATTGACGCTATTTATGCAACAAATCAGGGCGGTACTATCGGAGCGTGTATGGCTGTTGATGAACTCGGCAAAGCTGATACTGTACAGGTTATAGGTTTCGATAGTTTCAACAAGGGTGACGGTTTCAGCAGTGCAAAGGATTACTGCGAAAATGATGTGCTTGACGGCTTTATAGTGCAGAATCCTTATAATATGGGCTATCTCGGCGTAAGATATGCCAGAGATATTATAGACGGTCAGAATATTGCAAGTAGTATTGATACCGGTGCTACTCTTGTCACAAAAGATACTATAAACGACAGCGACGTTCAGCTCATTATGAACCCGATGGGAAATTAACGGAGGACTTTGACATGGATAATATTTACAAAGGCTCAAAAACTCAGAAAAACTTTACTGTTGCATACATACTGATTTTTATAATTATGATTCTGAATATCGTGAACAGCGTGATAATTTTCTATAACGGAAGAAATGTTTACTACCGCAACATGAACTCACTCCAGCATATGACTACCATAAGCGAAGAATTGCTCACTGTAAACCGTGAAGTCCTTATGATAGTTTCGGATATGGGAAACCCTATGGGAAATGTAACCAATATTCACAACTCTTTTGACAATATAAGAAAAAGTATGAAAGCATATGAGGAAATACAACATTCCGACCTTGAAAAGAGAAGATACAATCACGCAAAACTCCTCGTTGAATCATATGATAATAAGTTGCTGAATCTTGAACATTCTTTCGCAGGTCTCGAAGCTGAACAGATGAAAAATATTTATCTTCAGGAAATTCACCCCACACAGAATGCGGCAGTTGAAATGATTATGGCTACCCTTGAAATCGGAAAGAATGATGCTGAAACGCTTATGAAACGTAACTCTGTATTCTTTGGTGTAGGATTTATCTTTTTGTTTGTTGTACTTATCGTCAGCGAAATAATAGTACACGGTCTTTCAAAGTCCACTAAAAGACGTATGCAACAGTTACAGGTACAGGAAAGACAGATTGCAGCAGCAGGTCGAAAACTCGAAAATTCAAATCAGAAAATGCACGATATTGCCCTCACAAATATTCTCACCGGCATGAAAAACCGTTATGCTCTTGAAGACGATATTGCGGAAATACTTGAAACAAAGCAGTTCAATATAGCGGTATTCGATATTGATAACTTCCGCATAATAAACGATACATACGGATATGAATTTGGTGACGAATATCTTTCCGCTGTCGGTGAAATGCTTGACGAAGAATTTAAGGATTCCGCTACAATCTACAACATTACAAGTAATGAATTTTGCTTTATATTCAATGACGATATTCCGGACAGTCAGATACAGAGAATGGCAGATAGAATACGTGCCACTATGTCAACTCCGGTTACTATCGAAAGTATCACGGTACAGTGTACAGCCTCGGGCAGTATATATCACTATCTCCCTAATGACTGCCTGAATGTAAGTTCACTGCTTCTTAAAATGGACAACGTTATGCACAATGCAAAACGCAACGGCGGTAATCTTGTATATACTGTAAACAGTCTTTAATAAGTCATAAAAATATCGGGTACATTTCTGTACCCGAATTTTTTTATATATCTGTTCTTGCTCTTATGTAGTCCTCGAGGTAATCAACGGTTTTGTCAATACCAAGGCGACTGCTGTTTATACAGAGGTCATAAAGTCTTGAATCTCCCCAGTGTCCCGAGCAATGATAGTTGTGATAACGTTTTCTTTTCTTGTCTTTTTTGCGGATAAATTCAATAGCATCATCTTCCGACAATTCGTAAACTTTCATTACACGTTTCACTTTAGCTTCCATATCTGCCAGAATGAAAAGCGAAATAAGTGCGGGATTATTCTTCAGTTTGGTTTCAGAACATCTTCCGACTACTACAAAAGACTCTCCGCTTTCCGACTTCTCGTTGAGGAAATTAAACTGCATTTCTGCTATATTATCTTCTATTGAGTTGCTGTAACCTCTCACACGTCTTGAAATAATTTTCTTTTTAGGGTGTTCGTTGTATCTTTCGATTTCTTCCGGAGTAAGCCCCGTTCTTTCAGCTATTTCAGTAATCAGATGACGGTCATATATCGGTATATTGAATCTTTCAGCGAGAGCTTCCGCAATTACACGACCACCGCTTCCGAACTCTCTGCCGACCGAAATAATAATCTGTCCCATAAAATTCCTCCTGATATTATAAGTATCTCATAAAAATGTAAGCTGTTGAAATTGCAAGCACTATAACAGTTGCAGGTGCAAGTTTCTTACAGTATTTTCCCCAACCAATCGGATAGCCGTTCTTTGTAGCGACGGAAGTGCCGACAACATTTGCAGAAGCTCCGATAGGTGTAGCACTTCCGCCGATGTCAGTACCGATTGAAAGAGTCCACGCAAGTGTGGGAAGCGGTACGCCTGAAGTCTGTGCAAGGCTCTGAATAACAGGTACCATTGTAGCGGCAAAAGGTATATTGTCAACGAAAGCACTCGCAACTGCGGAAATCCACAGAATAATTACAATCATAATTTTTGCGTTACCACCGCTGATTTTTTCAATGAAGTCAGCGATTATTTCAAGTATGCCTGTTTCCTCAAGTCCGCCGACTACTACAAACAATCCCACGAAAAACAGAAGTGTTTTATAGTCAACCTTTTTGAGAAGTTCAATAGCATCTTTCGCAAACGCTATAATAGTGATAACAGCGATAAAAAGTCCGATTGTTGCGACGGTAAGATGTGTAACCGAATGAGTGATAAGAAGTACGACAGCACAGCCGAAAATAACACTGCTTATTATAAAGTCACGTTTGTTTGTGATAGCCTCGCTTGGTTTCGGGAATTTTGACATATCCACTTTTTCGTTACCGTTAGTGACGAGTTCTTTTCTGAAAATGAAGTAAAAGAAAACTATTGAGAATATCAGTGAAATTCCTGCAACAAGTCCTGTATTTGTGAGGAAGTCAACAAACGAATAACCTAACGCTGTACCGACGATTATATTCGGAGGGTCTCCGCACATTGTAGCTGAACCGCCTAAATTTGCACAGAATATTTCAGAAAGAATCATAGGCACGGGGTTGAATTTAAGTAACTGCGAAAGTTCAATCGTTACCGCAGCAAGAAACATGATAACGGTGATACTGTCAATGAACATCGACAATACTGCTGACATTATCATGAAAGTTATGAATACCGGAATAGTCTTGCACTTTACAAGAAATGCTATTTTCATACAGAGCCAGCGGAAAAATCCCGCTTTTGCCATACCCTCAACCATTACCATCATTCCGGCAATGAAAATAATAGTTGCCCAGTTAATACCTTTGCTTTCGCTTTCCGTGACCTGATACCAGAAATCTTTGGTCGCAAAGCCCTTTAAAGCCAAAGTATTCCAGATAGATTCGCCACTTCTCATGCAGATACCGAAAACCACTATAAAAGTAAGCAGTCCACTGCCGAGAGTGACGTAATGCCGTTCAATTTTATCCATGACAATTAATATGAACATCGCCACGAATATTACAACGGCAAAAATTTGTGCTGTTACCATAAAAAACTAACCTCCTGTTATAAAATATTATAATTACGCACATCTGAAATTATAGCACATCAGACAGTTTTTTTCAAGAATATTTTATTTTTTCTGCATTTTGGGGATTTTCGTTGTAAATTTTGTCAACTTTTTGTAGCATATTGCAAGAAAAAAGCACGCTCCGGAGAACGTGCATAAAAATTCAGATATACTTTGTAGGGTGTTTTTCCTTGCGTGAATACTTTTTGTTTTCCTCTGCAATCCTTGTCACCGGATTCAGTCCCGACCAGTCACGGCGTTTCAGACTGTCAATCCTGCGTTTTTCCTTTTTGCTGAGTTTTTCGTAAGGCACAAAATTCATAGAAATTATTCCTCCCCTGCCTTGAAATTGTAAATCGGTTTTATAACGTCAACTATTTCCGCTGTTTCAGTGATATTGCCGATAATATCGTCAACTGACTTGTAAGCCATCGGACATTCGTCAAGCGTACCGGAATTGACGGAAGTAGTATAAATACCTTTCATCTGTTTCTTGTACTCCGATACCGTGAAACTCTGTTTTGCCTGTGAACGTGACATTAATCTGCCTGCTCCGTGAGGTGCTGAATAATTCCAGTCGGGATTGCCTTTGCCAGTACAGATGAGACTTCCGTCACGCATATTTATCGGAATGAGAAGTCTTTCACCCTCTTTTGCGGAAACAGCACCTTTTCTGAGTATCATACTTTCAGTATCAATATAGTTGTGAATTGTCGTAAACTGTTCAACAACGTGAAGTCCCATACCTTTTATAATTTCGTCCATCATTGCAAGACGATTAAGGCGTGCAAACTCCTGTACTATTTTCATATCGTGAATATACTGCTCAAAAAGTCTTCCCTCTGTATAAGCGAGATGTTTCGGAATATCAGTAGTCTTTGTATTTTTGAGTTTCTTTATTTCCGATTCAATATGTTTGGCTTTTCCCTCTGCTTTAAGTCTTGCTATAAGCTCGGCAACGTCCGCCTGTGAACTTCTGTTCAGATTGTTGTAAGCCTGTTCCTGATAGTATTTAGCAGTCTCGACTCCCAGATGTCGTGAACCTGAATGTATAACTATATAAATGCTTCCGTCACTACCCTTGTCGGCTTCAATGAAATGATTTCCACCGCCGAGAGTACCCATGCTTAACTCAGCACGGTCAATGTTTACGTGTTCTGAACAGTAAAGTTCGGCAAGATTTATTTTTTCAATATAGCGGTGACGTTTCTTCCTTATTGAAAATCCTGACGGTATAACCCTGTAAATAAGTTTGTCAAGTTTCTGAGGTTCAATATGTTTTTCCTTGAGTTTAACCGTTTCCATACCGCAACCTATATCAACGCCCACGAGGTTCGGAATAGCCTTGTCGGTAACCGTCATTGTAGTACCGATTGTACACCCTGCTCCTGCGTGTACATCCGGCATAATACGTATCTTTGAATTTTCGGTTACAGACTGGTTGCAGAGTTCAATAATCTGTGCTATGGAACTCTGGTCAATAACATCCGTAAATACTTTTGCAGAATTATATCTGCCGTTGAGAATCAACATAAGAATAAATATTCCTTTCCGGTCTGCCTGAAAAACGCAAAAAAAGCGTTCCTGCATAACAGGAACGCCGTTATAATGCATAAAACTCCGTGAACGCCGTCAGCGTACGGAAACATACAGGCAAACCCCATGCTTAATTTGATTACATATTGTGAGAAGATAATTATAATAGATTGTCATGGTGTTCACCGTCCTTTCATAGAATATGTATTTATTATACAATGAATAATTCGATTTGTCAAGAATATTCCGATATTTTTAACCGTATTGTAATTATTTTCCGGAAGCCATTCTCGAATTTTTACGTTGTTTCTTGACTTCATACATTTTTTCGTCAGCCTGTTTTATGATGCTGTATAATGTAGCACCGTCTCCGGCATACGCAATAACACTTCCTACGCTTGCCGAAAGTGTATAAGGTTTTTTGATAATGTTATTCATTCCCTCGATTTTGGAAGTGAAACGTCTTTTAAAAGCATCGTCGTCACCCTCTACAGCATCAGAAGTGAACACGATAAATTCGTCACCACCGAACCTTGCACAGATACCGTCAATACAACTGTCCTGAATAACTCCGGCAAGTCGCTGTATAGCAAAGTCGCCCTCATTGTGACCGTAATTGTCGTTAATGAATTTCAGACCGTCCATATCAATGAATGTCAACATAACTTTCTGTTTCTTTTCCGCACATTCACGGAATTTTATATCAGCAAGATTTATAAAGCCGTTTCTGTTGTAGATATTGCACATAGGGTCAATTACATAAAGTCGGTTGAGTTCGTCCATAGCCTTATTCAAGTGGATAAGTTTGCGGATATTTTCAAGCGAATTGCTGAGATTCAACGTAAGACTATGGCACAACAGACTATATACAGGAAAGTCACTGTTTGTTATGATATAGTAACCCAGACATCTTTCACGGAAATGCAATGGCAGAAAATAATTCACATTACCGCCTTTTTTAACCGGCTCGGGAAACATATTCCTGCTCGGAAAATATCCGCACGAATGTCTTTTACCTTTTTCCCATATCAATGGAGCTGTCATATAGACGGAATAATTCTTTTCCGTTTCAATCGTTGAAACATCTGAAACTATCGTATCCTGCCAGTTTTCAGTGAGACAAAGACTGAATTTGTCGCAACCCAGTTCCTCAACAAAACTGCTGAGAACGTCCATAGCCTCATTGATTTCCTCAGTTTCCGCAAGTCCTGCTGTAAGGCGGTTAAGAATGGAAGTACCGAGATTGATATTTTCAATTCTCTTGTAAGTACGTTTCTTGTAATTTATGAAATCGCCGTTATCTTCCGTTTTACAGCCACAGCTTTCCGCAAAAACAGGAGAAGATACAAGATTAATACTTTTTTCCGGACTTCCACCATTTAATATTTCCATGATTATCTCAACAGACTTATAACCCATTTCAGTGAGCGGTCTGTCAACGGAAGTAAGCACAGGGCAGAAATTCCTTGCATTATAAGTATTGTCAAATCCGGTGACAAGCACGTCGTCGGGGACTTTATAGCCTGCTTTTTCGAGTGCGGAAATAGCCGTAAGTGCCATTGCATCATTAGCACATATAAAAGCATCAGGCATAGAAAGTCCCGATTGCAGAAATTCTTCAATAGCCTGCCGACCGTCCTGACTTCTGAACTCCCCGAAAAATATTCTTTTTTCATCAACCGGAAGATTACTCTCTTTCATAACGTTCAGAAATGCGTGATAACGGTCAGTAGCTTCCGGATTGGAAAGAGGTCCTGAAATAAAGTTTATCACCTTAGCTTTATGGACTTCAATAATGTGTTTTATAACGTCCGTCATTGCTGAACTGTTGTCTATGCTGATATTGTAAAGATGTGGATAATCGTGACAATCGAAAACTACCGCCGGTATGCCCGATTCTGCAACACGTCTGATAATGTTTTCTTTTATTTCTGAATCGCAGATAGTATTTGTCATAAGGATTGTACCGTCAAAAGCGTTGAAATTTATCAGGTCGTAAATGCTGTACTCACCCATATCAAAACGTCTGCTTTTCAGCATACCGCCATGTGCCGCAAAATATGATAATTCAATATTACTGTTTTCGTAAGTATCACTGAGTGAACCGCCATATGATGCAAAACATGATACATTAATATTATGTTCATTGACATACTTGTTTATACCGCTGATAATGTTATTCTGATATTCCTCGTCGATACCGGCTACAACAACTGCGATATGTATAATTTTTTCCTTGTTCATTTCTTTCACCATTTTCATAGTATTTTTGCAATCAATCAAGTCTATTTTAACATCATTCCGTGAAAATTAAAAGACCCGATTTTTAAAATCGTCAATATGTACAACGTACAATATTTGTTTTTGGACAGTTCGCTGAATTTTCAGAAAACATATTTTATCCCGTCATAATCACTGACCTGAATATCAGAAAAGGGACGTTTTCACACGTCCCTATGAATCACTTGTGGAATCCGACAATCTTCACCGCTGATACAGGAGTACCGATTTCGTCAGTAACGCTTACATTATAACAGCAAGTAGACCTGCCGTTTTTTACAAGCTGAGTTTCTGCAATAATCTTGTTTGTCTTCGGCACTCCGATAAAAGATATATCGGAATTTATTGAAACAGTACCTGCTTTCTTCCAGTTAGAAGCAACGGCAAAAGCAAAGTCAGCCAGTGTGAAATAAACTCCGCCCATTATTCCGCCGACTGCATTTCTGTGATGTTCGTTAATAACAAGACTTACCTTTGCGTAATGGTCGCCGATTTCTTCAATGACCGCACCTGTTTCAGTAGCATAACGGTCGTTTCGGAACATCTCCCTTACTCTTTCAAGTTCTTCCGTCATATCAGCATACTCATATCGTAAAGACCGGCGGGCTGGTCTTTGAGGAAGATACCGGCATTTATAGAACCCTCTGCGAAAACGGTCTTTGAAGTAGCGGAATGAGAGAGAGTTATAACCTCGTCGTGACCTGCAAATATAACGTCGTGTTCACCGACTATTGTACCGCCTCTTATAGCGTGCATACCGATTTCCGACTTCTCACGTTTCTGACGACGTGAATGTCTGTCATAAACAAGATGTTTCGAGTTATCGAGAGTTTCATTTATAGCGTTTGCAAGCATTATCGCCGTACCTGACGGAGCGTCAATTTTCTGATTGTGGTGTTTTTCAACTATCTCGATATCAAACTGGTCGCCGAGTACGCTTGTTGCTTTCTTTGCAAGTTCGACAAGAAGATTTATTCCGAGTGACATATTGAAAGTGAAAAATACTGGAATCTGTTGTGAGGCAGACTTGATTTTCTGAATCTGTTCGTCGCTGTAACCTGTAGATGCTACAACTATCGGAGTACCTGTATTCAAACAGTATTCAAGAAGTCCGTCAAGTGAAGCAGGGTTTGAGAAGTCTATAATAACATCAGGTTTTACCGGAAGCTCCGACGGCGTTGCAACTATCGGAAAATCCGCATACTGTTCAGTGTAGAGGTCTATTCCTGCAACAACTTTACAGTTCTCACGTTCTTTAATGCAGTTGTAAATGGTCTTACCCATTTTGCCGTTAGCACCGCATATAGCAATATTTGTCATTTTTTCAGCTCCTAATTAAATTTTTAACTTTTTGATTTTTCTTGTCAATGTTTGCGATTACTGCCGAGACGGTCAGCAATACGCAGGGAATTATATAAATAAAGGTTATTTCGTCCATAAAAAACAGTAACGCAAAAGGGAAAAGGAGAATAGCCGAGGCAAGATAAAGTCCGGTATTGCATTTTTTTACCCTGAAAAGTGCGGAAATGGTGAAAAGATATACAAAAGGTAAAACTGCCCATACAAGATTTAGGATTGAACCTGCTCCGGCGTGACCCTCACGGGATTCAATAACACCGGTAGCGAGAAGATATTCATATTGAAAATCAATATTTGCAATCTGGAAAATAACCGGTATGATAATAGCCACCAAAGCGGTAATTTTTGACATTCTCATCAACTTTGTTTTCTGTAATCCCTCACGATTTCCTTTCCGATTACCGTCAATATATACGACTACTGCCGAAACGGCAAGCAATACGCACGGAACGGCAAAGAATAAAAAATAAGCGTAATCAAGCGTCGATATAACCAATGTAGAGGGAAGCAATACGGTTGCTGACAGAAAGTAAAATAAAGGACTGTTTTTCTTCATTCCTAAAAATACAAATAAATATACAAACGGAATACATAAGAAAAGTATAGAGTTTAAAATAATCAGCGGAAAAAAACCGTCGCCGTACTGTGAAAAATCGAATATATCTTTTATAGCCATACTGACTGATTCAGTGAAAATTGCAGTAAAAATCTGAATAACCAGTGCAATACAAGAAATTATTTTAGCAGTCCTCATATTATTCACCTCTTCCGAAAAAAACGGCAAATTACTTTATAAGACCGTGTTTTTCAAGAACAGTTTTCAGAACAGCCTTGTGTTCTTCTGACATCTCACACAAAGGCATTCTGCATAATCCAACGTCCACACCTGTCATATTAACAGCCTCTTTAACAGGAATCGGATTTACTTCAATGAAAAGAGTATTGATTAAGTCAAGATATTCAATCTGAAGTTTCGTTGCTTCTGCAAAATTATTGTCAAGACAGTACTGCACCATATTGTGCATCTGTTCGGGAATAACGTGCGATGCAACGGAAATAACACCTTTTGCACCGAGCGACATCAGAGGTACAACCATATCGTCGTTACCGCTGTAAACGTCAATAACGTCACCGCATTCAGCAATAAGTTTAGCACAATAACTGATGTTACCGCTTGCTTCCTTTACAGCAACAATATTCTTGTGTTTTGCAAGTTCCTTGATAGTGCCTACTTCAAAACCCATACCAGTACGTCCGGGGATATTGTAAAGGACTATCGGAATATTCACAGCGTCTGCAATAGCAGTGAAGTGCATTACGAGACCTTTCTGAGTAGTCTTGTTGTAGTAAGGCGTAACAAGCAACAAAGCATCTGCACCGACTGCTTCTGCTTCCTTTGAGAGTTCAACAGCGTATTTTGTATCGTTGCTTCCAGTACCTGCGATAACCGGTACTCTTCCGGCGGTCTTTTCAACAGCGTAACGTATACACTCAATGTGTTCCTCGTCAGTCATGGTAGAAGCCTCTCCGGTTGTACCGCAGATAATAATAGCATCTGTATGGTTAGCAATCTGATAGTCAATCATTTCGCCGAGACGGTCATAATTGATTGAACCGTCCTTATTGAACGGTGTGATAATAGCAATACCTGCTCCGGTAAAAATTGTATTTTTCATTATAGAAACACTCCTTTCGGAAATTCATAAATTATAATTTAAAATCAAAACTAAGATACGTTTAAGGTATAGACTTCCCATTCCGTATCGTGAAACATTCCGTGCGATTTATAGAAACCTGCTGATTTTTTATTCCATAACGCACATTTCAACTCAATCTGTTCGCAGTCATTTTCAACAGCGATTTCCTTAGCCTTTTCAAGAAACTTTCCACCTATTCCGCAACCTCTGCACTTCTCACGGGCGTACAAATCTTCAATATAGAAAATCTTCCGTCCGGTGAAAGTAGTCAGCTTATAGAAAGCATTCATAACGCCGACCGGTTCGCCGTCAGCATATGCGAGGAAACTCATTAACGCACCTGTTTTAACAAGTTCACTGAAACGTTCCTGTTTCATAGTGAAAATATCAAGTGCGTTATGATATTCCATAAGTTCACGTGTGAGACCGTAAGCTGTTACGGTTTCCGACGATGAAACAGACTTTATTTCAATCAACATCAATCAAAATAACCCTTCGCTGCGAGAAGTTCGGCAAGAAGTACACCACCACCTGCTGCACCTCTGAGAGTATTATGTGAAAGACATACAAACTTATAATCGTACTGAGTATCCTCACGGAGACGACCTGTTGATACTGCCATACCGTTTTCAAGATTTCTGTCAAGTTTAGCCTGCGGTCTGTTATCGTCCTCAAAGTAGTGTATAAACTGCTTAGGTGCTGACGGTAATTCAAGTTCCTGCGGTAAGCCTTTGAAGTCTGCCCACAACTGAAGTATTTCCTCTTTAGTGGGTTTCTTTTCAAAACTTACGAATACGGCAGCTGTGTGACCGTCTGAAACAGGTACACGGAGACACTGCGTTGTTATTGACGGTGTTGATGCCTTTACAATTTCGTTGCCCTCAATAGTACCCCATACTTTGAGAGGTTCTTGTTCGGACTTTTCTTCTTCTCCTCCGATGTATGGAATGAGATTGTCAACCATTTCAGGCCACGTTTCAAAATTCTTTCCTGCTCCGGAAATAGCCTGATAAGTACAGGCAAGAACATTTTTCAGACCAAACTTTCTGAGAGGGTGAAGTGCCGGTACATAGCTCTGAATAGAACAGTTAGACTTTACAGCGATAAAACCTCTCTTAGTGCCGAGACGTTCTCTCTGAGCCTTGATTATTTCGATATGGTCAGGATTGATTTCCGGTACTACCATAGGAACATCCGGAGTAAATCTGTGTGCTGAGTTATTGGAAACTATCGGACATTCTGCCTTTGCGTACGCTTCTTCAAGAGCCTTGATTTCGTCTTTCTTCATATCAACCGCACAGAAACAGAAGTCTACCATTCCGGCGATTTTTTCGATATCTGATGTTGCGTCAAGAAGTACCATATCTTTCATTGATTCCGGCATAGGTACAGCCATTTTCCAACGGCTACCAGCCACTTCCTCGTAAGTCTTGCCCGCACTTCTCGGAGAAGCAGCAAGAACCTTTACATTAAACCACGGGTGATTTTCAAGTAAAGTTGCAAATCTCTGTCCAACCATACCTGTCGCACCTATGATGCCGACATTATACTGTTTCATAAAAACATCTCCTTGTAATTTTTTACAAAAATAATAAAAACCTGTTGCAAACAGGTTCACCATACGCTATAATAGAAGTACTGGCATAGAAAAAATTCATATGCGATAGCTCTCCACCATATGTATGATGACAGTCAGAAACCTGTTAAGTCAATGACCAGAACTGAATTTACCGGAAACAGTTCTTCGGCGGTCTCACCTTTCGCTGAATATCATGGGACTGGTTATCCGATATTCAGGTACTTTTTTTGACCGCACCTCTACCTTGTCTATAATAATATCACGTTGAAATTATTATGTCAAGAGTTTTTGAAAAATTTTTAGGAATAATGCAAAACGAAAGGATTCTATAATATGTTTAAATTACTTAAAACAGATAACAAGGCACGTCGTGGAACATTTGAAACAGTCCACGGCACTTTTCAGACACCGTGCTTTATGAATGTAGGTACTGCCGGAGCTATAAAGGGCGGTATATCTTCTATCGACCTCAAAGGTCTGAAAACTCAGGTTGAATTATGTAATACGTATCATCTCCACTTACGACCTACCGACAAGGTTATAAAACAAATGGGCGGTCTGCACAGGTTTATGAACTGGGACAAGCCTATTCTTACCGACAGCGGAGGATTTCAGGTTTTTTCGCTTGCAAAACTCCGAAAGATAAAAGAAGAAGGTGTATACTTTGCCTCACATATAGACGGTCACCGTATTTTTATGGGTCCTGAAGAAAGTATGCAGATACAGTCAAATCTTGCTTCAACAATTGCTATGGCTTTCGACGAATGTATTGAGAATCCGTCACCATACAAGTATGTCCTCAACTCTATAGAACGTACTACACGCTGGCTTTACCGCTGTAAAGAAGAAATGCAACGTCTGAACAGTCTGCCCGATACTATCAACAGAAATCAGATGCTTTTCGGAATAAATCAGGGTTCGACTTTTGACGACTTACGTATAAAACATATGGAAGATATTGCAAAACTTGACCTTGACGGTTACGCAATCGGAGGACTTGCAGTTGGTGAAGAAACTTCCGAAATGTACCGTATTATAGACGTTGTAGAGCCTTATATGCCGGTAAACAAACCACGTTACTTAATGGGAGTAGGTACACCGTCAAATATCATTGAAGCTGTTGCAAGAGGTGTTGATATGTTCGACTGCGTTATGCCAAGCAGAAATGCCCGTCACGCTACCGTTTTCACATGGAGCGGTATCATGCATTTAGGCAACAAGTGTTACGAGACAGACCCCCGACCTGTTGACGAACAATGCGACTGTCCGACCTGCCGTAACTTCTCACGTGCTTATGTACGTCATCTTTTCAAGGCTAATGAACAGCTTGCTGGCAGACTTGCGGTACAGCATAACCTTTACTTTTACAATACCCTTACGGAAAAAATCCGTGATGCTATTGACAATGACCAGTTTGAACAATTTAGGAACAAGTATTCTGAACTTCTCGCAACAAGAATTTAAGGAGGATTTTTATTTATGGAAATTTCAGTTTTTTTCAAAAGTGTCATTGATATGGATGATATGCCTGTTGTAATATGCGACACAAACCACAAAATCATTTATATGAATCCGGCTTCTGTAAAGAGGTACGCAAAAAGAGGTGGTGCTTCTCTGATAGGACACTCACTTCTTGCCTGTCACAACGAGGATTCCAACAGTATTATAAGAATGGTTGTTGCGTGGTTTGAGGAAAGCAAGGATAACAATAAGGTTTTCACAGTCCACAACAAGGAAAATCACGATATATATATGATTGCACTGCGTGACGAAAACGGAAACCTTATCGGCTACTACGAAAAACACGAACTCCGTACGCCTGACACCTCAACACGCTACACTATGGACTGACAAGGAGATATTATGGAACTTTTAAAATCCGATTTTTACTACGATTTGCCGGAAGAACTCATAGCACAGATACCGGTTGAACCTCGTAATTTTTCAAGAATGATGTGCGTAAACCGTCAGACTGGTGCGGTTGAACACGACCATTTCTATAACTTATGCAGTCACCTGAAAAAAGGTGATTTGCTTGTAATGAACGATTCAAGAGTTATTCCGGCGAGACTTTACGGCGAAAAAATCGAAAATCATACTTTTATAGAATTTCTGTTGCTTGAACAGAAA
The DNA here is from genome assembly GCA_029060305.1 of Ruminococcus sp. Taxonomy (GTDB): domain Bacteria; phylum Bacillota; class Clostridia; order Oscillospirales; family Ruminococcaceae; genus Ruminococcus. The sequence continues at coordinate 35,152 of JAIDUG010000031.1, read as the reverse complement.
GGCGACAAACTCTGGGAAATAATCTGTCGTCCCGCAAAAAAAGCAAAAAAAGGTGTAAAATTTTCTTTCGGTGACGGAAGACTTGTTGCTGAAGTAGTAGAGGCTAAGGACGACGGAAACAGAATAGTCAGATTCGAGTGCGAGGGGAATTTCTTTACTGCACTTGAAGATGTAGGACAAATGCCGTTACCGCCATACATAACCGCAAAACTCGAAAACAAAGAACGTTATCAGACTGTATATTCCCGTGAACTCGGTTCAGCCGCCGCACCAACAGCCGGACTTCACTTCACTCCGGAGATGATTGACGAACTTCACGCCAAAGGTATAAAAACAGCTTTCGTAACTCTGCACGTCGGACTGGGGACTTTCAGACCGGTAAAGGAAGATAATGTACTCAACCACAAAATGCACAGCGAACATTATTTTTTATCACAGGAAACAGCCGATTTAATCAACGAAACAAAAGCCAATGGCGGACGTGTTATCGCTGTAGGTACTACCGCCTGCCGTACTCTTGAAAGCGTTGCAACTTTCTATAATGAAATTTCCGCACACGAGGGTTACACTGACATATTTATTTATCCGTCATATAAATTCAAATGTATTGACGGACTGATTACTAATTTCCACCTGCCCGAAAGTACCCTGATTATGCTTGTATCTGCGTTTATGGGTTACGACAACACTATGAACGCTTACAAAATCGCCGTTGACGAAAAGTACAGATTTTTCAGTTTCGGCGACTGTATGTGTATTCTGTAAAGGAGTGTGTTTTATGATTGCGATTTTCGACCTTGACGGTACTTTAGCAGATACTCTTTACGACCTCGCCGATGCTACTAATTACGGACTTGAAAAACTCTGTTATCCGATTCACCCTTATGAGAGTTACAAACAATTCGTCGGAAACGGTGTGCAGAAACTTTGCTATCGTGCTTTACCCGAAAACAGAAAAGACGATACTGAAAAACTTCTTGAAATCTTCAGTGAATACTATGGAACGCATTTTCTTGACAAGACGAAACTTTATGACGGTATGAAAAAATGCCTCGATATACTCAAGGAAAATAATGTAACGCTTGCTGTTGCTACAAACAAACCTCAGAATTTTGCAAGACAGATTGTCAATAAATTACTGCCTGAGTTTGATTTTGTAAAAGTTTTAGGCGGTTGTGAAGAACGCCCGAAAAAACCTGATACTGCTATTATAAACGAAATTCTTTCCGTACTTCCGGCAGATAACAAAGTATTTATGATTGGCGACAGTAATGTTGATATTCAGACGGCTAAAAACGCCGGAATATCTTCAATAGGCTGTGCATGGGGATTCCGTGGAGTTGAGGAACTCACAAAAGCAGGTGCTGACTTCATAGCGGACACTCCAGAAGATATTGCGGACTTCATTCTGAAATGAAAATACTTCTGATTGCAGACGAGGAAAGCCGTTCATTGTGGGACTACTGGGACAAGTCCAAAACTGACGGAATAGACCTGATACTGTCATGTGGTGACCTCAACGCTGAATATCTTTCATTTCTTGCAACTATGGCTAATGTAGATGTTCTGTATGTTCACGGAAACCACGATGACAGCTATCTGAAAAAATCCCCCGACGGTTGTATATGCGTTGACGACAAAATCATTAACTACAACGGAATAAGAATTTTCGGTCTCGGCGGTTCAATGAGGTACGGAAACGGACATTTCCAGTTTACAGAAAAACAAATGAAAAACCGTATCAGAAAACGTCGTTTAAGTCTGTTGAAAAATAAGGGTTTTGATATTCTGCTCACACATTCCCCCGCAAGAAATATCAACGATATGGAGGATTACGCCCATAGAGGCTTTGAGTGCTTTAATACACTTATAGAAAAATACCAGCCGAAATTTTTCATACATGGTCATGTACACCAGAATTACGGAAATTTTACACGCACTCAGAAAGTTGGTGAAACAACCGTTGTAAATGCTTTTGAAAAATACATAATCGAAATATAATTTGATTAAAAAATCACATATTTCTATTGACAAATTTCAAAATAATTAATATCACGAATATTGTGTGAAATTATATTCATAATATTGTATTTACGTTTGCCTTTATCACAAGAAATAATTCAACTGTTGGCAAAGAGAATACGGAAAGGAGAATTTTTTATGTCAGTAAACGGTATGTGCAAAAATGACTGGAAAACTATTGATAAACAACTTACATCTCTCAATAATTTGTGCAATGCTTTAGGAGAAATTCCGAAAAATATAGATTATATTATTGACGGAGATGAAGACCGAAAGAACTATCTTGAGGAACATAACAAAGACATTAACGAAGACTTTACAGATAAACTTACAGAAATAAACAGCGATATTGAATGTCTTTCCAGTTTATACGCAGATTTAAAGAATATAATAGAAAAATTAGAAGAATTACAGGACTATAAATAAAAGAAAGGAGTGTAGAAATGAATTTAACGGAAATCAAAAAAGAACTCAGCAGTATTAAGGAATGTCTGACAAAGCAAACAGAATATCTTGAACGCTGTATAGAATACGGAAATATTCATAATAAGTTAATAGATGATAAAATGAAAAAATATCTCGATGATTATTTTGCAGGCAAAAATAATATTCCGGTTCCTGACAAATTATCCGGATTAAATTTAAAAGATTTAAATTCAGTTACACAAGAATTAAAAAACATCTACAATGACCCAAACATTATTTTTTATGATTCTTTTATTGATATGAATGACGAAATCAATGCTATTCGTGATACCGTTGCAAACACTGGAGTACCGGAAAATATGGAAAACAGACAGCAGGAAATTATTGGTTGTTATGACGATATTACTTCTTCCTACAACTATGCAATTAGTGATAATATTGAAAGTATTACAGATATTATTAATTTAATGAATACCATAATAAACAATATATCAGAAATCATTTAATCAAATACATAAAAACAATAAAATCCCCTCACAACAGAGGGGACTTTTTTTATGATTATTTGCCGATTTTTGCGATTTTCAACATATTTGTAGTACCTGAAACTCCGATAGGTACACCAGCGGTAATAGCTACTATATCGCCGTCCTGCACAAGTCCGTGGGATTCCGCCGTCTCTACTGCCGTTGAAAAAAGTTCATCAGTACTTGTTTTTTCCTCGACGATAAGCGGAATAACTCCCCAGCTCATATTCATCTGTCTCTGTGCGACTTCACCTGTAGTACAGCATATGATAGGACACAACGGACGATATTTTGAAATAAGTCTCGCAGTACCTCCGCCGAGAGATACCGTAATAATAGCACGTGCATTGAGGTCGTGTGCGGTTGTAACAACAGCGTGTGCAATAGCTTCTGCAATATTTCCGTTAGGTTCTGTGCGACGTGTTGCAAATTCTCCCTTGTAATCAATGTTGTTTTCGGTAGTCTCAGCAATCAACGCCATTGTCTTTACTACCTCAACCGGATATGCACCTGCTGCCGTCTCGCCGGAAAGCATTATAGCACTTGTACCGTCATATATAGCGTTGGCAACGTCAGTTATTTCCGCACGTGTGGGACGTGGATTTGTTATCATTGATTCAAGCATCTGTGTAGCCGTAATAACCTGTTTTCCTGCATTATAACCTTTGTGTATGAGTTCTTTCTGAATTGCGGGTATACGTTCAAAAGGTATCTCAACGCCCATATCGCCTCTCGCAACCATTATTCCGTCTGCCGTCTCAAGAATTTCGTCGATATTCTCAACGCCGTCAGTGTTTTCAATCTTTGCGATTATACGCACGTCAAACCACCCTAAACTATGTGTGAATTTTCTTAAATAGTTTATGTCTGCTGCGGTGCGTACAAAACTTGCAGCGATAAAGTCAAATCCCATCTTTGCACCAAATTCAAGGTCATTCATATCGCTCTCACTGAGGTAAGGCATTGAGAGTTTTACTCCCGGAACGTTTATTCCCTTGTTGTTTGAAAGTATTCCTCCGTGGATTACACGACAGGTAATTTCGTTCTTTGTGACTTTTTCAGCAAGAAGTTCAATAACACCGTCGTTTATCAGAATCCTTGTTCCTATACTTACATCACGAGGGAGTTTCTTGAAACTTATGCTACCTCTCTGATTGTCGCAGAGAATATCTTCAGTTGTAAGGATATAAAGGTCTCCGTCAAAAATCTCAACGGGCTTGTCGTCAACGAATTTTCCGAGACGGATTTCAGGACCTTTTGTATCAAGAAGTGTTGCAATCGGTAAATCAAGTTCCTTACGGAGCTTTTCAACCATACGGAAACGCTTTTCGTGTGTTTCATAGTCACCATGCGAAAAGTTGAAACGTGCAACATTCATACCGGCAAGCATAAGCTCACGCATAATATTGTTATCGTCAGTGGCAGGACCTATCGTGCAGACGATTTTTGTTTTTCTCATAAAATCTCTCCTTAGATTATCAAAGTTTTTTAAGTTTTGCAAGATTAGCCATAATCCTTTTCGTTCCCACGTTGTCAAAGGCTATTTCAAGCATTGCATCATTAGCCATAGGCTTTACAGAAATAACAGTGCCGTCTCCGAATACATTATGCTGTACTCTTTCACCTGCCGAATAAGTAGCTGTCTCAGTAACAGACGGTGTTACGGAATGCATCTTGTTTCTTGCAAGCTGTTGCTGTAAAGTTGAGGAATGAACAGCGGTTACAGAATTATCGTGTATATGCGACTTGCGACGCATTACAACAGCATTGTCGTGTTTTTCAATAAGTTCACTTCCGATTTCACGCATAAACCTTGACGTTATATTTCTGTGGGTCTGTCCGAAAAGCATTCTCTGTGAAGCACTTGTCAGGTAAAGATTATTCTTTGCACGTGTTATAGCAACATATGCAAGACGGCGTTCTTCTTCCAGTTCTTCTTCCTTGTCAAAAGAACGTGAACTCGGAAAAATATTTTCTTCCATTCCTACAACGAAAACGCTTTCAAATTCAAGACCCTTTGCGGAATGGACAGTCATAAGTGTAACCTTATCGTCAGAATTATCGTCACGGTCTGCATCAGTATAAAGCACTATATCTTCAAGGAATCCGCTCAGTGTGGGACACGGTGCAGTCTGCATATACTGTACTATTGAAGAACGCATTTCCTGTATATACTCAATACGTGTATCAGAATTTTCAAGGGTCTGCACATATTCAAAATAACCTGTCTTTTCAAGCATAAAATCATAAAATTCGTCAAGTGGCATTTCATAGGATTTTTTGATAAGTAACTCAAAAAGTCCGGCAATACTTTTAAGAGCGGTGACTTTTTTTGCAAGCGGTGCATATTCGTCAGATTTTTTCATCACCCCATACGGCGAAATATCTAAATCACGGCTTATCTCTTCAATAAGCGTAATCGTTGCATCACCTATACCACGCTTAGGCTCATTTATTATTCTCCTGAAACGTAACATATCATAAGGGTTATTGATAAAAGCAAGATAAGCTATGATGTCTTTGATTTCCTTGTGGTCATAAAAACGCATACCACCATATACCTTATATGGAATACCGGCATTTACAAAAACTTTTTCAACGGAATTTGACTGTGCATTCATTCTGTAAAGTACAGCATTATCGGAATATTTTCCTGTTACTTTATAATTTCTTTTTATTGTATCAGCAATAAATCTTGCCTCATCGTTTTCGTCAAATGACTTGTACCAGTAAACTTTTTTACCTTTGTTTCCGGCTGTCCAGAGGGTCTTTTCCTTTCTGCCGGTATTGTTACGTATAACGGAATTTGCAGCATCGAGTATTGTCTGTGTGGAACGGTAATTCTGTTCAAGACGTATTACTTTTGCGTTACTGAAATGTTTTTCAAAATTAAGGATATTGCTTATATCCGCACCCCTAAATCTGTATATACTCTGGTCGTCGTCACCAACTACGCATATATTCTGTTCCTCACCTGCAAGCAAAGAAACAAGTCGAAACTGTACATAGTTTGTATCCTGATATTCGTCAACCATAATATACCTGAAACGTTCCTGATATTTTTTAAGTATTTCGGGGTACTTTTCAAAAATCTCAACAGTCAGTACAAGCAGGTCGTCAAAATCAAGTGCGTTGGACTGTTTCAGACGTTCCTGATAAGTACTGTAAATACGTGCGATAAGTTTTTTTCTGTAATCCTGTCCGGCATTTATATGCATTTGTTCGGGGGTAATCATTCTGTTTTTTGCGGAACTTATTTCACTCTGCACCGCATTTACATTAAAGACCTTTTCGGAAATATCCATTTCATCACGGATAATCGCATTTAAAAGTCTTCTGCTGTCGTCGGAATCGTATATGGTGAAATCCTTTCCATAGCCGAGACTCTCTATCTCAACCCTGAGGATTCTCACACACGCTGAATGGAACGTTGAAGCATTTATTTTATGACCGTCTTCACCGAGCATCGCACAAAGTCGCTCACGGAGTTCATTCGCTGCCTTGTTGGTGAAAGTGATAGCCAGTATATGCCAAGGTTTCACGGTATCTACAGCTATTATATCCTGAACGTCAAGAACAGCGTCAGGGTCGTCATCATACTCACCGTTTGAAAAGTCTTTCAGAAATTCAATATCATTCGGTCTTGCATCGCCTGTTTCGTCGGCGTAAGCGTTTCCGAACTTAATCATATTTGCAATACGGTTGACAATGACAGTAGTTTTACCACTGCCTGCTCCTGCAAGGACAAGTACAGCACCTTTTACGGTAAATACTGCTTCCTGCTGCATCGGATTCATCCGGCTGAAATACCTTTTCAGTGCAGCTTTTTTTTGCTTATAAAAAGAAATATTACTCATCTGAAATGCGACAGGATACCCCGACTTCTGATAAATCGGGGAGGAATGTCGCTCCTCCTTTCACTCTGCCTGACATTGACAGATATAAAAATAAGTTTTGAATTAGTGACTTGAAATTTAAAGATGTAAAGAATACATAAAGTGTTCCTAAATAATTATTATATCACATCTGTCAAGACCCTGCTTTCATATTTGTGCCAATATCTATTTTATCACAAATTCACCATTGTGTCAACGCCGTTTTTTTAAAACACCATTATAAAAAAATCGGAGTGTTTTATTGACTTTACTGTGAAATAATGATAAAATAAGTTTATAAACAATAAAAAAGAGGGATAAAATGAAAAAATTTCTACAAACTATTGCAGTATGCTTTATGGGAATGATTATTCTTGTAATCGCACAAATTATCGGAGTGGGAGCAGGTCAGCTTTCCGCACTTGTTATACCTGAATTTGTCGGCGGAATAATTTCTGCGGTTCTTTATCCAGTAATTACATACTATGGACTTAAATTTTTCTGTAAAAAATTCCTTGAAACAGAATTATCAGACTTAGGAATAGTAAAATTCAGTCTGAATCCTGTATGGTGTATAGTAGCAGTAGGACTTCCGCTTATAGTGGATATTTTTCTGATACTTACAGGAGGTAAATGGTATATCCTTGAATGTGATATTATGTCAAAACTGAATACTGTCATAACCGGTATATGTCTTTACAGTATAGCCGGTGGAATAGTTGAAGAAATGATATTCCGTGGGCTGATAATGGGTATTATCAGAAAAAACTACAGTATAAAACCGGCTGTTATTATACCGTCGGTACTTTTCGGACTTGCACACCTTGCCAACGGAAAACTTGATTTTATAAGTGCCATACAACTTATTATCGCCGGAACTGCTGTCGGAATAATGTTTTCGCTTATAATGCTGAATGAAAATAATTTCTGGAATAATGCCCTTGTTCACGCTGTATGGAATATGTCAACATTGGGACTTATGCATATAGGTACTATGTATATAGGTTTTGAAAATGATAATTCAGCGCTTTTTAATTTTGTTCTCGATTCCGACAACAGATTTATAACCGGTGGTGACTTCGGTATAGAATCTTCTGTAATTGCTATAGCTGGATATGTTGCAGTAAGCATTATTGCATTTCTTATGATAAAAAAAGATAATTCAAAAAATTTCACCTGACCTGTTGACAAAATACTCCGGATATGATATTATTTACTTATATTTCAGAAGCGATGACGGAAAGAAGTAGATATAATCCGGATTTGTGCAGAGAGCCGTTGTTATGGTGCGAAACGGTATGATGTTTTATATTGAAGTAGTTCCTGAGCTTTGGCGGTGAACGGATTTTTATATTCAGTAACCGTCAACGTATTTTTCCCACGTTATAGGGAACAGAGTGCAGGGAATTTTTCCCTGAAGTCAGGTGGTAACACGGATACTTTTTTCCGCCCTGAACCTTTCAAAGAGGTTCGGGGCTTTTACGTTACCAAAGAAAAATCTAAAAAAAGGAGTAAGACCAATGGCAAAAGAACTTGCAAAGTCCTACAATCCAAAGGATTTTGAGGACAGAATTTATTCTGCTTGGAACGAAAAAGGTTGTTTCCGTGCAGAAGCAGACCCTAAAAAAATACCTTACACGATAGTTATTCCCCCTCCGAACATCACCGGACAACTTCATATGGGTCACGCACTCGACGAAACTTTACAGGATATTCTTATCCGCTGGAAAAGAATGTGCGGTTATTCTGCATTGTGGCTTCCTGGTACAGACCACGCTGCTATTGCAACAGAAGCAAAAATCGTTGAGGCAATGCGTAAAGAGGGCGTTACTAAAGATGACCTCGGACGTGACGGTTTCATGAAACGTGCGTGGGAATGGAAAAAACAGTACGGCGGACGTATCGTTGAACAGTTAAAAAAACTTGGTTCTTCATGCGACTGGTCAAGGGAACGTTTCACTATGGACGAAGGCTGTTCAAAAGCTGTAAAGGAAGTTTTCGTAAAATACTACAACAAAGGTTTAATTTATCGTGGCGAAAGAATTATAAACTGGTGTCCGAAATGTCTCACTTCTCTTTCAGATGCAGAAGTTACTTTTGAGGAACAGGCTGGACATTTCTGGCATATCCGCTACAAAATCAAGGATACTGACGGTTATCTTGAACTTGCAACAACACGTCCGGAAACTCTCCTCGGCGATACAGCGGTTGCAGTAAATCCGAATGATGAACACTACAAAGAACTTGTCGGAAAAACAGTTATTCTTCCTATCGTCCACAGGGAAATCCCGATTGTTGCAGATGACTATGTTGAAATGGACTTCGGAACAGGCGTGGTAAAAATCACTCCTGCACACGACCCGAATGACTTTGAAGTAGGTCTGAGACACAATCTTCCTGTAATCAACGTAATGAATGACGATGCAACTATTACTGGCGATTATCCGGCTTATGCAGGTATGGACAGGTATGAAGCAAGAAAAGCAATCGTTGCAGACCTCGAAAAAGAGGGAGCATTGGTTGAAATTGAAGATTACAGCCACAATGTAGGTACTTGTTACAGGTGCGGTACTACAGTTGAACCGAAAGTTTCAACACAATGGTTTGTAAAAATGAAACCTCTCGCACAACCTGCAATCGATGCTGTAAAGAACGGCGATACAAAGTTTGTACCGGAAAGATTTGATAAAATATATTTCCACTGGCTTGAGAATATTCGTGACTGGTGCATTTCCCGTCAGATATGGTGGGGACATCAGATTCCGGCTTTCTACTGCGACGAATGCGGTGAAATGATTGTAACAAAGGAAGATTCCTGCAACTGTCCGAAATGCAACAAGCCAATGAGACAAGACCCTGATACTCTTGATACGTGGTTTAGTTCAGCATTATGGCCTTTCTCAACTCTCGGTTTCCCCGAAAAAACAGAAGACCTTGAATATTTCTACCCGACAAACACGCTCGTAACAGGTTATGATATTATTTTCTTCTGGGTTATAAGAATGATGTTCAGCGGTCTCGAAAATATGGGAAAAGTTCCGTTTAATACTGTTCTTATCCACGGACTTGTGCGTGATTCTCAGGGTCGTAAGATGTCCAAATCCCTCGGAAACGGCATTGACCCTCTCGAAGTTATCAACGAATACGGTGCAGATGCTCTTCGCTTTATGCTTGCAACAGGAAATTCCCCCGGAAACGATATGCGTTATATCGACGACAAAGTAAAGTCAGCACGTAACTTTGCAAACAAACTCTGGAACGCTTCACGTTTCATAATGATGAATCTTCCTGAAGACTTTGCATTTACAGGACTTCCGGCAGACCTCGCAATCGAGGATAAGTGGCTTGTAAACAAATTCAATCAGCTTGCAAAGGAAGTAAATGAAAATCTTGAAAAGTTTGAATTAGGCGTTGCATCTCAGAAACTCTATGACTTCATATGGGACGTTTACTGCGACTGGTATATTGAACTTACAAAACCTCGTATACAGGCAGGCGGTGAGACTATGGCAAAGGCACAGTCCGTACTCGTATGGGCTATGCAGGGTATGCTGAAACTTCTTCACCCGTTTATGCCGTTCATTACTGAGGAAATATGGCAGGTACTCACAAACGAAAAGTCAATGATTATTCTTGAAAACTATCCTGTTTATGACAGTACGATTGATTTCAGTGCAGAGGAAAAAGCGTTTGAAAAAATAATTTCAGCTATCAAGGCTGTACGTAATACCCGCAGTGAAATGAACGTTCCGCCGTCAGTAAAGGCTAAACTTTTCATTGAAACTGCTGAACCTGAATTATTCAGTTCGTGTGCGTTATTCTTTGAAAAACTTGCTTCCGCATCTGCCGTTGAGACGGGAGAAAAATTCGATATTCCGGATTCCGCAAATGCAGTTACAGATTCAGCAAGAATTTTTATTCCTATGGACGAACTCGTTGACAAGGAAAAGGAAATAGCACGTCTCGAAAAGGAAAAAGCAAAAGTACAGAAAGATATAGACTTCCTCAGCGGAAAACTCAGTAATCAGGGATTTATTGCAAAAGCTCCCGAAAAACTTATTGAGGCAGAAAAAGCAAAACTCGCAAAGGCTGAGGAAAAAATGACTAAAATCAATCAGTCCATCGAGGCTTTTAAAAAATGATGCGTGATAAAATAATATCATACGTCAAGGAGAAGTACGCCACAGACCCCGAATATCTGTGGCTTAAAACTCCCGATACGTTTGTTTTAAGAAATACAAAAAATAAAAAATGGTATGCAGCGGTTTTACAGGTGAAAAAATCCGTGCTTATTCCCGATTCAGAGGGATTCGTCGATATTATCAACCTCAAATGTCAACCGCTTACAAGAGAATGTCTGCTTGCTGAGGAAAAGGCTTTTCCGGCGTACCATATGAATAAAAAATTATGGATTTCAATTATTCTTGACAGAAATGTACCATTTGACATAATACGCAACATTATTGACGAAAGCTACAACATTGTAAACAGGTGATATTATGAGTATTTTTATAACTCCGGTTATCGAAACTGAACGTCTGATTTTAAGACCGCTTACCGTGAACGATACACAAGCCGTATTTGAGTGGACTGGCGACAAACGTGTTGCAGAATATATGATCTATCCATGTCATAAAAGTATTGAAGTAACAAAAAAATGGCTAAATTCTCTTGAAAATCTTGAAAACGAATATACATGGGGATTTGTCCGCAAATCAGATAACAGGCTAATAGGTTCAGGAGGTATCAGGTTAAGGACAGACGAAAATGTATGGAGTTTCGGTTATAATCTCAGATACGACTGCTGGGGAAACGGTTATGCAACAGAGGCTTCAAAACGTATGATTGAATATGCTTATTCTGCACACAATGCACGTGAATTTGTTGCGGAACACGCTGTTGAAAATATAGCTTCCGGCAGAGTTATAGAAAAATGTGGTCTTATCTTTGAAGGATATTCCGAATATTCTAAATTCGACAACAGTCGTACTTTCAAGTGTAAAAAGTACAGAATTATTTTAAAATAAGGAGATGTTTATCTATGATTAAACATATTGTAATGTTCAGATTAAAGGAAACTGACAAAACGGTCTATGAAAACGCTTTAGAGGCAAAAGAACGTTTCAACGACGTTATCGCAAACGTAAAGGAACTTAAAAAAGGCGAAGTAGTTATCAACTCAAAAGATGCAGACCAGTCCAATTATACAATTTCACTTCTCTGCGACTTTGAGACTATCGAAGACCTTAACGCTTATCAGGTACACCCTGCACACGTTGCTTTCGGAAAATTCATAGGCACTATAAAGACAGACCGTGCTTGTATTGACTACGAATACTGATTTCTATGAACTGGGTTAAAAAAAATTCACTCGGAATAGTCCTTTGTATCGCAATATCGGCTTTATCTTCATTCCTCGCAACACTGAATATAGGTTCTTTTTCACTCGAAATAATCGGAGCACCGGTATTTGCGATACTTGCCGGAATGATTATCAGTCTTGCAATACCGTCACTGTCTGCAAATGAAAGTCTGAAAGACGGAATAAAATTCACTTCTAAAAAAATTCTGCAATGGGCGGTTATAATACTGGGATTCTCGCTGAATCTGAGTACAATTCTCAAAGTCGGCGGAAAAAGTCTTCCTGTAATCATTTCTACAATAAGCATTTCGCTTATAACGGCTTTCGTACTCATGAAAGTAATGAAAATCAACAGGAAAACAGCTTGTCTTATCGGAGTAGGTTCTTCAATATGCGGAGGTTCTGCAATTGCCGCCACTTCACCAGTTATTGACGCTGATGACGAAGACGTTGCACAAGCGATTTCAGTTATATTTCTGTTCAATGTACTTGCGGCGTTGATATTTCCGCAATTCGGACACGCTATCGGACTGGGTTCAGAGGGATTCGCAATATTTGCAGGTACTGCTGTAAACGATACTTCTTCCGTAACCGCCACCGCGTCTACTGCTGAGGGAATATATGGCGTTGACGGTATTCTTTCTTCAGCGGTAACAGTAAAGCTTACACGTACACTTGCTATTATTCCGATAACACTTGCACTTGCGATTTACAGAACACGAAAAGCTAAAAAATCCGGCACACAATCCGGCAACTTCTCAATCAAAAAGATTTTTCCGTTTTTCATACTGTTTTTTATAGGAGCTTCTATAATAACAACGGTTGTAGGAATCATTCCCGAAAGCTCTTTCAAAAATTTCTATAACGAAAGTTTTGTGAAGTTTGCAAAGTGGCTTGCGAAATTCTTCATAGCTATGGCAATGTGTGCAATAGGTCTGAATACAAATATTGTCAAGCTCGTCAGAAACGGCAAGAAACCTATATTACTGGGTTTATGTTGCTGGATTATGATAACGGCTGTTTCCATAGGTGTACAGCTTGCGACAGGGATTTTTTATACAAATCTTTAAGAGGTGTTTATGAATATTAATGAATCAATGGAATTTATAAATTCCTACAGTAAATCCGGAGGAAAAATAACAGACCTTTCACGTGCTGAAAATTTAATGAAACTTATCGGCAATCCCGAAAAAAAATTGAAATTCGTACACGTTGCAGGTACTAACGGAAAAGGTTCTACAGTCGAATATATTTCAAATGCACTTATATTTTCAGGATATAAAACAGGACAGTTTACTTCTCCTTATATACTCCGCTACAACGACAGAATCCGCATAAACGGTACTGAAATAGATGACGATACACTTTGCGGAATATGCAGTATTATCAAAGAAAAAATTGACGATAAACCTTATTCCCAGTTTGAAATAACAATGGCTGTTGCTTTGTTATGGTACGTCCATGAAAAATGCGATATAGTAGTACTGGAATGCGGTATTGGCGGACTTCTCGACTGCACAAACGTTATTCCGTCTCCTCTGCTGTCTGTAATAACTTCAATATCTCTTGACCATACTGATATTTTAGGTGATACAGTCGAAAAAATAGCACTTCAGAAAGCTGGTATAATAAAGGAAAATTCTGCTGTTATTCTTTCTATTGATAACAAACGTAATATAAAATATCTTGTTGAAAAAGTCGCAAAGGAAAAAAATTCTGAATTTATAACGCCGGATAACAATAATTTTAAATATCGTGGCATTGAGACAAATGGTACATTTACCTACAAAGACAGAAATTATAAAACGTCAATGTTAGGATTCCACCAACCTATGAACGCCCTTACTGCTATTGAAGCGTGCGAATATCTCAGAAAAAAAGGTTTTGAAATTCCTGACGAAAATATTAAAAAATCCATAGAAAACACTCAGGTAAAAGCACGTATACAGTATATAGACGGCAATCCGCCTGTTATCGTTGACGGCGGACACAATCCGGAAGGAGTTTACCAGTTACATTGTGCTATCGGTATTATGAATAAATTGGTTTATGCGGTAATGGGTATGGTTGATTCAAAAGACTATCCGGAATGTATGTATTATATCGCACGCTGTTCAAAGGTTATGTTTACTGTTGACGGTTTCGCCCCTAATGCCGTACCAGCGGAAAAACTCGCTGAAATATCACGGAAAGGCGGTACACATACAGGAGTTTATCACTCACTCGGTGAGGCTGTTGCAAAGGCAAAAGAATACGCACTTTTAAATGACGGTATAGTTGTTGTATGCGGTTCACTTTATCTTGCAAGCGAATATCTCAATACTATCGGAAAATAGTTCAATTTGCCGTGCGGATTATCTACAGAATTTGTTGCATTTTAACAAATTATAATCCGTGCGGAAAATTTTTTGTCTCAAACTATTGCAAAATTTTTCCGACGGTGATATAATTTACTCATAACTGCGAAAGCAGAATTTTTCAAAGGAGGTTTTTTAACAATGGCGTTAAAAAATCAGTATCTCATCGACTTATTGGAAACAGTCAAGAAAAGAAATCCCGGCGAACCTGAATTTATTCAGGCAGTTACAGAAGTTCTCGAAACTCTCCAGCCGGTTGCTGAAAAAAGACAGGACCTTATCGACGCAGGCGTATTCGAAAGAATCGTAGAGCCTGAGAGACAGATTATGTTCCGTGTACCGTGGGTTGACGACAACGGCAAGGTACAGGTTAACAGAGGTTTCAGAGTTCAGTTTAACTCTGCTATCGGTCCTTACAAGGGCGGTATCAGACTTCACCCGTCCGTATATCTCGGAATCATCAAGTTCCTTGGTTTTGAACAGGTATTCAAGAACAGCCTTACAACACTCCCTATGGGTGGCGGTAAAGGCGGTTCAGACTTCGACCCTAAGGGAAAGAGCGACGGAGAAATCATGCGTTTCTGCCAAAGCTTTATGACAGAACTTTGCAAGCATATTGGTGCTGATACTGACGTTCCTGCTGGTGACATCGGTACAGGCGGACGTGAAATCGGCTATATGTTCGGTCAGTACAAGAGAATCAGAAACGAATTTGTAGGCGTTCTTACTGGTAAGGGTCTTACTTACGGCGGTTCACTCGCAAGAACAGAAGCTACTGGTTATGGTCTCTGCTACTTCACTGACGAAATGTTAAAAGCTAACGGTATGAGCTTTGAGGGCAAGACAGTTGTAATTTCCGGTTCAGGTAACGTTGCTATCTATGCTACAGAAAAGGCTACAGAACTCGGTGCAAAGGTTGTTACTCTCTCCGACTCAAACGGCTATGTTTACGACCCAGACGGCATTGAACTTGACCTCGTTAAACAGATTAAGGAAGTTGAACGTGGACGTATCAAGGAATATGCTGAAAGAACTTCTCACAAGAACGTTACTTACACAGAGGGTTGCTCAAAGATTTGGGAAGTTAAGTGTGACATTGCACTTCCTTGTGCTACTCAGAACGAAATCAACGGCGAATCCGCTCAGATTCTCGTAAACAATGGTTGTAAGGTTGTTTCAGAGGGTGCTAATATGCCTTCAACTCCTGAGGCTATCGAAACTTACCTCAATAACGGTATTCTTTATGGTCCTGCAAAGGCTGCTAACGCTGGCGGTGTTGCTGTATCAGGTCTTGAAATGAGCCAGAACAGCGAAAGACTTTCATGGACATTTGAAGAAGTTGACAACAAGCTCAAGGGCATTATGAAGAGCATCTTTGCTTCATGCGACAGTGCTTCAAAGGAATACGACATGGCTGGCAACTACATGGCTGGTGCTAACATTGCAGGTTTCCTCAAGGTTGCTGAAGCTATGAAAGCTCAGGGTTGTGTCTGATTAAAAAATAAACTGATAGTGACTCATCAGAATTAAATAAAAAACTTTCCCCTGTCGTGCTAACCGGCAGGGGTTTTCT
Source organism: Ruminococcus sp. (assembly GCA_029060305.1). GTDB lineage: Bacteria > Bacillota > Clostridia > Oscillospirales > Ruminococcaceae > Ruminococcus. The sequence continues at coordinate 19,010 of JAIDUG010000031.1, read as the reverse complement.
TCACTGTAAAAAAATTCCCTGCCGTCTGTAAGCAGGGAAACTTTTTTTATTCAAAATCATACTCGCCTTTATATTCGGACTTGAACTTCTCGAAAACTGAATGTAAAAGTTCTTCGTCCTCGATTGAAAGAAACTCGCCCATTTCCTCGTCGTCTGAGGGCATAATTTCAAGTATAACAACACCGTCGTCGTCCTCGTCAAAAGGCAACATTACAGCGAAATAGCGTTCCTGATACTCAACCTCGCCGATAACCTCGAAAGAAACTTCTTCTCCATTATCGTCAGTAAGCGTGATGTAGTTTTCGCTACCTTCTTCAACTTCTTCATTTTCGATAAAATCGCTCATATTAAAAAATCTCCTTTACTGAAAATTAAATTCTCCTGCGTGTTCTTCCCTGAATTTGTCAAATACCTTATAAAGTATATCGTCGTCAACAGGTGCAAAAGTACTGCAATTATTTTCCTCGTCCGGAATGATTTCAAGAATTACATTATAGTCATTATCTTCAGCCGTCGGCATAAGCACTATGTAAGGCTTTTCCATATATTCGACAACACCAAGTACCATAAATTCTTCCGGTTCACCGTCCTCATTTGTCAAGGTAATAAACTCATTTTCCGATGTTTCTTCCGGTGACATAAATTCCTCAGCGATTTCCGCCATAAGTTCCTGTACTTCTTCGCTGTTGAAATACTCGTCGTTGTCGTCAAAATCGTTCATAGAAAAAAATCCCCTTTCCTTTTGGAGTATAACTTATTTTACCATATTCCTATAAAAAAATCAAGACATTAATTGTAAAATTTTAGTATGAATATTATTTCCCTGATATGTCAACAATACTTTCGGGAGATGATAATATGAATAATGAAATACCTGTCCCCGACCCTTTCGCAAAAGACTATGAATATTTTTTCCCGTCTGCATCGTGGGACAATAACGGAATTATTCCTGTAAGCACAAATGACACCTACACTACTTTTCCGTTTACGCAGGAAATCGACATAAAAATTCCCGAACAGTAATTCCGGACGTTCTTTCACGAGAACGTCTTTTTTTATGCATAATGTATATTTTTAGGAATAAAATTTGTCTGTTTTCACGTAAAAGCTATTTACCGCTTTATTTTTGTCACCGGAAATGATATAATATTATAAATAATATCTTTCGGAGGAAAAAATATGATTATAAAAAATTTTACCGGTCATCTGAAAACCATTCTTCATCACCGTCATCTCGTAATGTATCACTGTTTCAAGGCTGGAATTTTCCGTCACGGACTTACGCACGACTTATCTAAATTCTCGCCTACTGAATTTATTCCAAGCGTTTTATATTATCAGGGAAACCGCAGTCCTAATGAGCGTGAACGTGAAGTGAACGGTTACTCTAAAGCGTGGATGCACCACAAGGGCAGAAACCGTCACCACTTTGAATACTGGACGGACTACAATCCACAAACACGCCGTCTTGAACCTGTTCCAATGCCTGACGACTATATTATTGAAATGTTCTGCGACCGCATTTCCGCCTCAAAGACTTATAACGGAAAAAATTATAATACATCATGTCCGCTTGAATACTATATGCGAGGAAAAACAAGCCGTCTGATTGAAAAAAGCACGGCACGCAAAATAGAATTACTGCTCCGTATGCTTGCGGAAAAAGGTGAGGACTATACATTCCGCTACATAAGACGAATTGTCAGAAAAAAGAATATAAATTGAAAAGATGCACATAAGAGCGATACTCATATAGAAATTTTTAACCATAGTATTTTTTATTATAAGTCAAAAATAATACGGCGTTTCTATTGACATATAACTCATCTTGATATATAATTATTACTAAGATAAATCGGAATTTATTAGAGTACGGATTGAAACTGTATGTTGGCTACAAATATGTTGAAACGGAGATGACGAAAAGAAATGGAATTTTCTGTAGTAAAAAAGCATTTAAATGATAGAGGATATATCGTAACTATCTGCGAAACAGTTTCAGAAGCCAAAGAATATCTGAATACACAAATAAATGGTTGTACAGTTGGATTTGGCGGTTCAGTGACACTTGAGCAAATGGGACTCTTTGAAACACTTCAAAGTCATAATACAGTGTTCTGGCACCAGCGGATACCCGAGGGAAAAACGAGCAATGAAATTAGACTTGCAGCAAATAATGCAGAAATTTATATATCTTCGGTAAATGGATTAGCCGAAACAGGCGAAATTATCAATATTGACGGTAATTGTAATAGAGTAGCTTCTATTTTTTATGGACACAAGAAAGTCTATCTGGTAATAGGTAAAAATAAACTGGAAAAAGATTATGACAGTGCATTATATCGTGCCCGAAACATCGCTTCGCCTTTGAATGCAAAAAGAGCAGGTGTAAAAACGCCTTGTACAATGAAAGGCGATAAATGCTATGACTGCAAAAGTCCTGAAAGAATTTGCAGGGGACTATCTGTATTATGGGGTAAACCAATGACAGGCGAGTTTGAAGTAATTTTAATCAATAAAGAACTTGGATATTAACAAATTCTGATTTATAAAAATAAACCAATAATTAAAATAAGCCCGAAAGCAGTTCAAAAAACTACTTTCGGGCATTACTTCTATATGTGTATTTGTCTTAATGTGTCTTTTTTTATTCAAGGTAAGGTTGCAGATACTGTCCGGTGTAAGATTCCGCACACTGCACGATTTCTTCGGGAGTACCCTGTGCAATAATCATTCCGCCCTTGTCGCCACCCTCGTAACCAAGGTCTATTATATGGTCTGCAACTTTTATCACATTGAGATTGTGTTCTATCACAAGAACGGTGTTTCCCTGTTCAGTGAGTTTCTGCAAAACGTCGATAAGATTATGCACGTCGGCAGTGTGAAGTCCTGTTGTAGGTTCATCAAGAATATATATAGTTTTTCCTGTAGAACGCTTTGATAATTCAGTTGAGAGTTTCACACGCTGAGCTTCTCCGCCTGACAGTGTAGTTGCAGACTGTCCGAGCTTTATATAACCCAGTCCGACTTCCTGCAAAGTCTTAAGTTTGCGTGAGATTTTCGGTATATGTTCAAAAAATTCCACACCCTCGTCAATAGTCATTTCAAGAACGTCGTGAATCGACTTTCCCTTATACTTTATTTCAAGTGTTTCACGGTTATAACGTCTGCCCTTGCACACCTCGCAAGGTACGTAAACATCTGGCAAAAAGTGCATTTCTATTTTAATAATTCCGTCACCCTCGCAAGCCTCACACCTACCGCCTTTCACATTGAAAGAAAAGCGACCGCTGTTATAACCGTGTGCTTTTGAATCGGGAGTTTTTGCGAAAAGTTCACGAATATCAGTAAATACTCCTGTATAAGTAGCAGGATTTGAACGTGGTGTTCTGCCAATTGGTGACTGGTCGATACAGATTACTTTGTCAAGATTTTCAAGCCCCTCCATACTGTCAAATTTTCCCGACTTTATTTTTGCGTGGTTGAGTTCAGAAGCAAGATGTTTATAAATTACTTCATTGACAAGAGAAGATTTTCCTGAACCCGAAACGCCGGTAACACATATAAACTCTCCTAACGGAATCTTAACATCTACATTTTTCAGATTATGCTCTCTTGCACCTTTCACAATCAGATATTTTCCGTTTCCGGAACGTCTCCTTTCGGGAACAGCTATTTTCTTTTTACCGCTGAGATACTGTCCTGTAATGGATTTTTCGCATTTCAGAAGCCCTGCTACATCTCCTGCATATACTACCTCACCGCCGTTTACGCCTGCTCCCACGCCTATATCAACTATATAGTCAGCGGAAAGCATTGTGTCGTCGTCGTGCTCAACTACTATCAGAGTGTTTCCCAAATCCCTCAGACGTTTCAAGGTTGCAATAAGTTTATCGTTGTCACGCTGGTGAAGTCCTATGCTTGGCTCGTCAAGAATATACAGCACACCAACAAGTGATGACCCTATCTGTGTCGCAAGTCTTATACGCTGACTTTCACCGCCCGAAAGAGTTCCCGAAGAACGTGAAAGACTTAAATATTCAAGACCTACGCTTTTCAGAAAACCTAATCTTTCTTTGATTTCCTTGATAATACGTCCGCCTATGAGCATATTTTGTTTAGAGAGTTCAAGGTTTTCAAAAAAGTCAAGACATTCATTTACTGACATTTCCGTCAACTGACTTATATTCATATCCCCTACTGTAACCGCCAGATATTCGGGTTTGAGACGTTTTCCGTGACATTCAGGACATTCTACCTCACTCATATAATTTTCAAGTTCAGCCTTTGCGGACTCGCTTGTTGTGTCGTTGTAACGCCTTTCAAGATTATTTATTACACCCTCAAAAGCATAGTTATAAGTACCTCCGCCGATTGATTCAGGACGTGCAATCTCAATCTTCTCGCCTTTCGTACCGTACAGAAAAATATCAAGCTGATTTTTTTTCAGTTCTTTCACGGGAACGTCCAAAGGTATACCGTACTTTTCGGAAATCGCTTTATAGTACATCATAGCTATTGAATGTTCCTCAAGACTGTTCCAGCCGTGAGCTTTTATAGCACCGTCCATAATACTTAAATTGCGGTTTGGTACAACAATTTCGGGGTCAATATGCCTGAACATTCCCAACCCTGTACATTTCGGACACGCTCCCATAGGATTGTTGAAAGAAAACATTACCGGTTCAAGTTCTCCGATACTGATGTTGTGTTCGGGACAAGCATAACTCTGTGAAAAAAGCATTTCCTCACCGCCGATAACGTCAACAAGTGCAAGCTCCCCGAGACTGAAAACGGTTTCAAGACTGTCAGCCAGACGTGATTCAATACCGTCCTTTATAACGATTCTGTCAACCACAATCTCAATATAATGCTTTTTGTTTTTGTCAAGTTTTATTTCTTCGCTGAGGTCGTAAATTATTCCGTCAGCCCTCACTCTCACATAACCGTTTTTTCTTGCGTTCTCAAACTCTTTCTGAAAACGTCCCTTTTTGTTACGTGCAATCGGTGCAAGCAACTGTAATTTAGTACCTTTCGGCAACTCCATAATAGTATCAACTATCTGGTCTATACTCTGTTGAGAAATTTCCCTTCTACATATCGGACAGTGCGGTATACCTGTTCTTGCATAGAGAAGCCTCAAATAGTCATATATTTCGGTAACCGTTCCGACCGTTGAACGTGGATTCTTTGAAGTAGTTTTCTGGTCTATGGATATTGCAGGTGAAAGTCCCTCAATACTGTCAACATCAGGTTTTTCCATTTGTCCGAGAAACATTCTTGCATACGACGAGAGACTTTCAACATAACGTCGCTGACCGTCAGCGTATATCGTATCAAAAGCAAGTGAAGATTTTCCCGACCCTGAAAGTCCGGTCATTACAACAAGTTTATCACGAGGAATTTCAAGGTCTATGTTTTTTAAGTTGTTAGCTCTTGCACCTCTTATAACGATTTTGTCAGTCATTGCCTTTTCCCTCCTCAATCATATCTCTTACTTCCATAAGACAGAATCCTAAAAGATTTTCGCCTTTCCAATTCAAAGGATTGTTAATACCTATGCTGTCAGCGGACATTCCTATTCCCCATATCTTATCATACGGACTTGCCTCAACAAGTACACAATTATTTGTAACAAGCAGAAACTTTTTCAGTTCCGGATTCTGCGAAAATTTAGCGTAATTTCCCTTTATAACTATAGCTGTCTTTTTTTCATTCCATACTTTTTCGTTGAAATTACGGATTTTTCTTCCGAGTGCTTTAAACTGTTTCGGGTGTTTTGCGGACATGATTTCTTTATTTGTTTCAATGTCACCAAAAAGCAACGCTTTCTGCGACATCATATACTGTTCAGCGGTGGAGTATTTCACGCCGTCAACAGTGAATTTACAGTCGTACCACTGACTGAAACAGGTTTTTGTAATACTGCCGTCACTTGTCGGAGTATGTCCCCAAAAAAATATAAACTTTATTTTTTCTTTTCGGCGAAATTTATCGCATATACTTTCAACCGTGTACTTCATTTCAATTATTTCCTTTCAGTTCTTTTATTTTGTCACGCAAATACATAGCGTGTTCAAATTCAAGCATTTTAGCGGAATTTTTCATTTCTATTGTCAACTTCTCTATCAGTTCTGTACGTTCCTTTTCTGACAAATTCTTTGTACCCGACTTTTCAAGTTTTTTCTTTGAAGTTATCTCAAGTACGTCACGAACATCTTTTATAATGGTTTCAGGAATTATGCCGTGTTTTTCGTTGTAAGCAATCTGTAAAGCACGTCTGCGGTCTGTTTCAACGATAGCACGCTCCATTGAACCTGTAACCTCGTCTGCATACATAATAACCTGTCCGTGACTGTTTCGTGCGGAACGTCCTATGGTCTGAATGAGTGACGTTTCACTTCTCAGGAAACCCTCTTTGTCGGCGTCGAGAATAGCAACAAGACTTACTTCTGGAATGTCGAGACCCTCACGCAAAAGATTTATTCCGACAAGTACGTCAAAAATACCGTTTCTGAGGTCTTTTATAATCTCCATACGTTCAATAGTGTCAATATCATGGTGCATATAGCGAACTTTTACGCCTAAGCGTTCATAATATTCAGTAAGGTCTTCTGCCATTTTCTTTGTAAGTGTAGTAATGAGTACACGTTCATTCTTTTCGGAACGGGTGTTTATTTCGGACAACAAGTCGTCAATCTGTCCAAGCGTAGGCTTTACAATTATTTCAGGGTCAACAAGTCCGGTAGGTCTTATCACCTGCTCAACTATTATATCAGTTTTTTCACGTTCTATCTTGTTCGGAGTAGCACTTACATATATAGCCTGATTTATATGTGCGTTAAATTCATCGAAATTCAGGGGTCTGTTATCGAAAGCACTCGGCAGTCTGAAACCGTAATCAACAAGTGTTGTTTTGCGAGCCTTGTCACCTGCGTACATCGCACGCACCTGTGGCAATGTAACGTGACTTTCGTCTACTATCAACAGAAAATCATCAGGGAAATGGTCAAGTAATGTTTGCGGAGTACTTCCGGCAGGTCGTCCCGACAAAATTCTTGAATAGTTTTCAACACCACTGCAATATCCCACTTCCCTCAACATCTCCATATCGTAATGTGTACGCTGTTCAATACGCTGTGCCTCTATCAGCTTGTTGTTTTCCGTAAAATAGTCTATACGTTCAGCAAGTTCCCTGTCAATTTCCTCAATAGCTGATTCTATTTTATCTTCACCCACAACATAGTGAGATGCAGGAAATATTGCCACATGGCTTACAACAGCTTTCACTTCTCCTGTAACTGCGTTTATTTCGGAAATTCTGTCCACTTCGTCCCCGAAATATTCAACACGGATTGCAGTATCACTTGACTTTGCAGGGAAAATCTCAACAACGTCACCACGTACACGAAACTTATTTCTTTCAAAAGCTATATCATTTCTTTCATAACGGATTTTTACAAGTTCGCTGATTAACTGGTCTCGAGGTTTTTCAGTTCCCTGTCTTATTGATACAACCATTGAACGATATTCTTCAGGACTTCCCAAAGAGTATATACATGAAACACTCGCTACTATTATAACGTCACGGCGTTCAGCAAGTGCTGTTGTTGCGGAATGTCGCAATTTGTCTATTTCCTCGTTTATGGAAGAATCTTTTTCAATATAGCTGTCGGTACTCGGTACATATGCTTCCGGCTGATAGTAGTCGTAATATGATACAAAATATTCAACTGCATTCTCTGGGAAAAATTCACGAAACTCCGCACATAACTGTCCTGCAAGTATCTTGTTGTGAGCAAGTACGAGAGTAGGTTTATTTACACGTGCTATGACATTCGCCATAGTGAAAGTCTTTCCCGAACCGGTCACGCCCATTAAAATCTGTTCTTTTTTTCCGTCCTCAATGTTCCTTACAAGTTTTTCAATAGCTTGCGGTTGGTCTCCGGACGGTGCATACTTTGAGTGAAGTACAAAACGTTCCATTTTTATCTCCTTTCATATACGGACTTCTGATACATCTATTTCGCCGTTCATAAGTTTTGGAAGCAGTGTATCACGTATAACGGAAAGTTTTTTGTTTTCAAAACAGTTATTATGTATTTTTAATAACAAAGAATCAGTAACTTTACAAAAATCAACTAATAAATCTTCTGTCGGAAAAGGAACAATTAATTTTTCTAATCTGGAAATATAAAGATTTTTCTGAACACTTCCAACCGCCAAATTTTCCAATTCTTTTTGTTTGCTTTTAAGAAAAAAATAGATAAATATTAACAATTGATTCTGTTTTGGTTGAATATTTATTACTGCTCTGTTTCCACACATATAATCAGCAATAATACCTAATTTTCCGATTGTTCCTGACTTACTTATTGCTATTGTATTTGGTTTGAAAATTACAGCACTTTTCTTAGCACTTTCAAATCCTGATTTTGTAAGTGTACGACTTGTATCAATTATAAAAGATTCATTTATGTCCACAGCACGAAGCCACTTTATTTTACCGTCAAAATATTCCTGATTAGTCTGAGCCGGATTGACATAGCCTTCCTGAAAATCACATAATTCAGATAAATATAAATTCTTTGAAATATCAGATTCACTTATTAATTTTTTATATAATGTGGATATATGTTCAAATAAATTCTTGTTTATGCGATTGTTGAGTTCTATTTTGTCGTCAATGACGGTCAAAATAGAAGCAATTTGTTTTTGTTCTGAAATATCAGCCGGAATTTTAATGTGTAAACAATGAATATGATTTCTGTTTAAAGTAGGGACAGCACTTCCACCAGCATAATTTTTCAAATCAAGAATTTTAAGAAAATAGTAAACAAAAAACGGGTCAACGCCTTTATATTCCTTAATATATAATGTTGTATTATGTGACCAACTTTTTCCCTTTATAAGTAAGGGCTTGCCTACAGTGCCACTTCGTCCAATTGTTATACTTGGTTCATTAGTTGTAAATTTATCGTGATAACCTATAATTCCATTTGAAGCAACAACAGGATATATTCCGCCATTCATTTTAATTTTAGGCAAATCATATCCCCTTTGAAATTTTACAATGTCACCTAACAAACATTCTTTCCATATTCCCATAAAAATTTTACCGTCCTTTTTTTAGTGTACTTATATTATACCACACTTCCTTATAACAGTAAAGGGAAAAGGAACATATTTTCTTTATTTAATTTATTAAAAATTCGGTATTGACAAAATGATTAGTTTGTTGTAGAATATATTATATGTACTTATACAGGTCTAATAATTCGTAAAGGCGGTAAATAAATGGGTTTATTTAAGAACATATTCGGTGCTAACGCTTATTCAAACAGAGAGCTTAAACGTATCGAACCTATAAAAAATAAAGTCCTCTCACTTGACGAGGAATACACAAAACTTTCTGACGCTCAGCTAAAAGCTAAAACTCAGGAGTTCAGGGATAGACTTTCAGCAGGCGAAAGCATTGAAGATATTATGCCGGAAGCTCTTGCAACTGTACGTGAGGGTGCATGGCGTGTACTCGAAAAGAAACCGTATCCGGTACAGATTATCGGTGCAATAGTTCTTCATCAGGGACGTATTGCTGAAATGCGTACCGGTGAAGGTAAAACTCTTGTTGCGTGTGTTGCCTCTTACCTCAACGCCCTTTCGGGTCATGGAGTTCACGTTGTTACAGTAAACGACTACCTCGCTAAAACTCAGGCAGAAGAAATGGGAAAAGTTCTCCGCTGGCTCGGTCTGACTGTCGGTTGTATTCTGCACGGTCTCACAAACTCACAACGTCGTGAGGCTTACAATTGTGACGTTACCTATGCTACAAATAATGAACTTGGTTTCGACTATCTCCGTGACAACATGGTTACAAGCAAGGAAGACCGTGTACAGCGTAAACCTAACTTTGCAATTGTCGACGAGGTTGACTCTATTCTCATTGACGAAGCACGTACTCCGCTTATCATTTCCGGTAAAGGCGACAAGTCCACACAGCTTTATTCAATAGTAGACCGTTTCGCAAAAACACTCACTTCTACAACTGTCGTTGAAATTGACAGCAAGGAAGACCAGGACGCTCTGAATGAAACTGCCGACTACATCATTGACGAAAAAGCAAAGACTGCTACAATCACACAGCGTGGTGTTAAAAAAGCAGAACAGGTATTCAATATTGATAACCTCATGGATTCCGAAAACCTTACACTTCTCCACCATATCAATCAGGCTATCAAGGCAAACGGCGTTATGAAAAATGATATAGACTACGTTGTAAGAGACAACGAAATCGTTATCGTTGACGAATTTACAGGTCGTATGATGGAGGGCAGACGTTTCAATGACGGTCTGCATCAGGCTATTGAGGCAAAAGAGGGTGTTAAGGTAAAAAGCGAATCAAAAACCCTTGCAACTATCACATTCCAGAATTTCTTCCGTCTCTATAACAAGCTGTCAGGTATGACGGGTACTGCTATGACTGAAGAAGACGAATTTAAGGAAATCTACAAACTTGACGTTATTTCGATACCTACAAACAAACCTGTTATCCGTATCGACCACAATGACCAGATTTACAGCTCAGAAAAAGGCAAGTACTCCGCTATCATTGAACAGATTATAAAGTGCCACGAAAAAGGACAACCTATCCTTGTCGGTACTGTATCAATCGAAAAGTCAGAACTTCTTTCCGCTATGCTGAAAAGAAAAGGGGTAAAGCACAACGTCCTCAACGCTAAACAGCACGCTAAAGAAGCCGAAATCGTTGCACAGGCTGGTAAATACGGTGCTGTTACAATCGCAACAAATATGGCTGGTCGTGGTACTGATATTATGCTCGGTGGTAACGCTGAATTTCTTGCAAGGGCTGAACTCAGAAAGCGTGAAATGCCGGAAGAACTTATTACCGCTGCTATAGGTTTCGCAGATACTGATGACGAGGAAATTATAAAGGCAAGAAAACTTTATCAGGAACTTTTCGACAAGTATAACGCAGAAGTAAAGGAAAAAGCTGTTGCAGTACGTGAAGTAGGCGGTCTTTACATTCTCGGTACTGAAAGACATGAATCACGTCGTATTGACAACCAGTTGAGAGGTCGTGCGGGTCGTCAGGGTGACCCTGGTGAAAGCTGTTTCTTCCTCTCTGTCGAAGACGACCTCATGAGAATTTTCGCAGGCGACCGTCTTGAAAATATGATGAAAACCCTCAACGTTGAAGAAACAATGCCTATCGAAAGCAAAATGCTTACAAAGATTATTGAATCCTCTCAGAAGAAAGTCGAGGGTAATAACTTCAGCATAAGAAAGAACGTCCTTAATTACGACGACGTTATGAATACTCAGCGTGAAATCATTTATAAACAGCGTTCACAGGTGCTTGACGGTGAAGACCTTCACGAAAGTATCCTCAAGATGATGGAAGACCTTATCAGCTCAACTGTAAATACTTATCTCGCAGACGAAGATGAGAGAACGGACTGGAATATTGTAGGTCTCAAAGATTTCTTTATGGGTTGGCTTATCGGCTCGGAAGACCTTACTTTCACTGAAGAAGAACTCGCTTCCGTAACAAAAGAAGATATAACAAAAGCCCTCAATGAAAAGGCAGACGAAATCTATAAGGCTAAGGAAGAACAGTACGGAAAAGATGTTATGCGTGAACTTGAACGAGTTATTCTTCTTAAAGTCGTTGATAACAAGTGGATGGCTCACATTGACGATATGGAAGAACTTAAAAAGGGTATCAGCTTACGTTCATACGGTCAGAAAAACCCTGTTATCGAATACAGATACGAGGGCTTTGAGATGTTCGACGCTATGGTTGATTCTATCCGTGAAGATACTATCCGTATGTTGCTTACAGTAAGATTACAGCAGAATGAGGCTTCATAAAATAAACCGGTTGCAACCAATGAATAATAAATATCGGGACGGAGTTTTTTCCGTCCCTTGTTTTAAAGAGGTGACAAATGAGCGGTTATAATGTTTTCGCACGCTACTATGACGAACTCACGGCAAATATAGACTACAAAAAACGTGCGGAATACTTTCACGAAATAATAAAGAAATTCAAGTCAACTGAAAACAATATTCTTCTTGACCTTGCGTGCGGTACTGGTAGTATCTCGGAGGAAATGGCAAGGCTCGGTTATGACGTAATCGGCGTTGACAACTCTCAGGAAATGCTCGGAATCGCACTTGACAAGAAATTTGAAAGCGGTCTGAATATACAATACTTATGTCAGGATATGCGTAATATAGATATGTTCGGTACTATCGACGTTACTGTATGTGCTTTGGACAGTATAAATCATCTTGCAAGCGTTGACGACGTAAGAAAAGTCTTTGAAAGAGTATCGCTGTTTTCCGAATATAATGGTCTTTTCATTTTTGACGTGAACACACTTTACAAACACAGAAAAATTCTTGCAAACAATACGTTTACTTACGAAACAGACAATTTATACTGTATATGGGAAAATTCCATAAATCCCAATAACGACGAAGTAAAAATGAATCTTGAATTTTTTGAACTCGAAGAAAACGGTCTTTATTCAAGAAGTACCGACAGTTTTTCGGAAAAGGCTTACAGCGAAGAAACAATAGAAAAATTACTTTCCGAAAGCAATTTCGAGGTTATCGCAAAATATGGTGACGATACATTCAGTTCTCCGTCTGAAACTTCACAGAGAATAATATATACTGCACGTTGCAGACTTATGAAAGAAGGATTTTGAAATGGGTAAATTATACAGAGTTATTTCGGCGGACGGTTCTGCTTTTGCGGAAGTCCTCGATGCAAAGGACATTGTTTCAGAAATCGAAAGAATACACAAAACATCAGCGGTTGTAACGGCAGGTCTCGGCAGACTTACAATCGGTGCTTCACTTATGGGATATATGCTGAAAGGCAAAGATGACAGTCTGACGTTACGTGTAGACGCTGACGGACAAACCGGTCAGCTTGTAGCGGTTTCGGACAGTATGGGAAATGTGAAAAGTTATGTCAACAATCCTGTTGTTGAAATTCCCCTCAACGCTCAGGGAAAACTTGACGTAGGAAGTGCAGTCGGTCACAATGGCACGCTTTCAGTAGTAAAGGACTTAGGTTTAAAAGAGCCTTACGTGGGAGTGATACCGCTTGTTTCCGGTGAAATCGCTGAAGATATTGCCAACTATTACGCCACAAGCGAACAGATTCCGACAGTATGCAGTCTTGGCGTACTCGTGAATCCTGATTTGTCCGTCAAGTCGGCAGGCGGATTTCTTGTACAGTTGTTGCCTTTTGCTGACGAAAAGTGCATTGACATTATTGAAAAGAACCTGAAAAATATACGTCCGATTTCCGCAATGCTTGCTGACGGCGTTACACCGGAAGAAATTGCAAATATGCTTATGGACGGTCTCGACCCTGAACCGCTTGACGAATCTGAACCTGTCTATAAATGCGACTGTAGTCGTGAACGTACTGAGAGAGTTTTAATAAGTCTCGGCAAAAAGGAACTCGAAAATATTGCAGAAGACGGAAAAGATATTTCTGTAGGATGTCACTTCTGCGGTAAGGAATACACTTTCACACCGGAGGAAATCAGAAGTCTTGCGGGAAACCAATGAGGTGAATTTATGTACGAAAACAAAACAGAGGACATTCCGGTAAAAACCGTACTTGCGTGCGTTGATACAGGAGAATTTGACGCTGAAATTTCAATAAAGGAACTCGCTGAACTCGCACAGACTGCAAATGCGGAAGTAGTCGGGGAGATAATTCAGAAAAAGCAAAATTACGACCCTGCCACCTGTATGGGCTCGGGACGACTTGAAGAACTCAAAGAACAGCTTGAAGTACTTGAAGCTGAACTCGTTATTTTCGACCACGAACTCACAGGCGTGCAAGTCCGCAATATTGAAAAAATTCTTGACGTGCGTGTAATTGACCGTACAACGCTTATACTTGACATTTTCGCACAGCGTGCAAGAACTAAAGAGGGCAAACTACAGGTTGAACTCGCACAACAGAAGTATCGTCTGCCACGTCTCACCGGAATGGGTACTTCACTTTCAAGGCTTGGCGGTGGTATTGGTACAAGAGGTCCTGGTGAAACTAAACTTGAATCTGATAAACGTCACATAAGAAAAAGAATTTCGTATCTTGAAAACGAACTCGAAGAATTACAGAAACACCGTAATTTTTCACGTTCACGAAGAAAGAAAGACGGTATATTGTGTTGTGCAATTGTGGGATATACAAATGTAGGAAAATCAACTCTCCTTAACGCACTGACAGATGCAGGAGTTCTTGCGGAAAACAAACTTTTCGCAACACTTGATATAACGTCACGTTCAATAGAACTTCCTGACGGCAGGAGCGTGATGTTGATAGATACTGTAGGACTTATCCGCAGACTTCCGCACAATCTTGTCGAGGCTTTTAAGTCTACTCTTGAGGAGGCTTCATGTGCGGACATCATTCTGAACGTTCAGGACATTTCGTCTCCGGAACGTGAACAGCAGGCAGAAGTTACACGCAATCTGCTGTCGGAATTGAGTTGTGACGGTATACCACAGATAAATGTTATGAACAAAGCTGACATTTCAACATATACTGATACTGTTTTTGAAAATGATACTACAGTTTTAATCAGTGCAAAACAACAGACAGGTTTCGACAGACTGCTTGAATGCATAATGAAGAATCTTCCCGAAACTTCAAAACGCATGAAACTTTCAGTACCATATGAAAAAACAGCTTTCATAAACAGAATCAGAACTGACGGAAAAATATTTTCAGAAGAATACACCGAAACAGGTACTCTTATTGACGCACTTGTTGACGTGAAGTTAATCAAAGAAGCGGAGGAATATTTATGTTAGGAGCTGTGTATGGCGATGTAATCGGTTCGTGGTACGAGGGACATTCCACTAAAGACTATAATTTTCCACTGCTGAAACAGTCTGAATTTACTGATGATACTGTTATGACTACCGCTGTATGTAAAGCAATTCTCGAAAACGACAGAGATATAACAAAAAGTAAACTCAAAGAACGTGGCTACGAGTACGCAGTCCGTTATAAACAGTACTATTCATATTTTCCCTATGCTGGATATGGTATGATGTTCGCAAAATGGGCTGAAAACCGTTCAATGAAAGTACAGAGAAGTTACGGAAACGGTGGTGCTATGCGTGCTGTACCAATCGGATATGCTTACAACTCCGAAGAACAGGTTTTATTACAGGCACAGGCAAGTTGTTACTACACTCACAACTGCAAAGAGGGCATCTATGGTGCACAGTCAGTTGCAATGGCTATATTTATGGCAAGAAACGGTGAATCTAAAAATTCTATCCGTGAATACATTACAAAAAAATTCAGTTATGACCTTGACTACACAACAGCCGATATAAAACGGATTACTGTTTCAGCAGTAGGACTTCTGAAAGTGTTCCGCAGTCAATAGTGGCTTTTCTTGATTCTCACGACTATGAAAGTGCTGTCAGAAATGCGGTCTCTCTCGGTGGAGATGCTGATACTATGGCTTGTATTGCAGGTGGTATTGCAGAAGCATTTTATAAGGATATTCCGGAAAATATCAGAAGTTTCTGCACATCAAGAATCGACATCACCTTAAAAAATATACTGAATGAATTTTCAGAAAAGTATTGTTAAATAATTTTTATTTCAAATTCCACTTGACATCTTTACAAAAACGTGATAAAATATACGCAAGTAAATGCTTTGACGGAGACAAGTAACACGTGTAAGACGTTCACAGAGAGTGCGGAATGTGCTGAAATCCGCATATCAGAAACCGTGCGAATAACACTCCCGAGCAGTGACCTGAAAGCTATTGCAAGTAGGTGAAACGTTTTCCGTGCGTTAAACGGTCAAGAGTGACTGTATTTTTTATATACAGTAATTCAGGTGGTACCACGAGAATTTTTTTATTCCCGTCCTGTATTTTCTATGCAGGACGGATTTTTTATTACACGAAAGGAATGTTTTTTATGAAACACACTGATATTAAAGTACTCCTCGGCACTAAAGCAGACAGTCAGGAAGTAACCGTATGTGGCTGGGTACGTACTTCTCGAAATTCAAAAAGTGTTGCGTTTATTGAGGTAAACGACGGAACTTCTCTCAAAAATATTCAGGTAGTTGTTGACAAGTCCGCCGACGCTGATTACAAAGAGCCTCGTGTAGGTACTTCTGTAAAAGTTACCGGTACTCTCGTTGAGGGCAGAAACAACACTGTTGAAATAAACGCCTTACCGTCGGGAGTGGAAATTCTCGGAGTATGTCCGGCAGACTATCCGCTTCAGAAAAAAGGCTGTTCAATGGAGTATCTCCGTTCAATGCCACATCTCAGAGGTCGCACAAATACTTTCAACGCTGTATGGAGAGTACGTTCAGTACTTGCACAGGCTATACACAAGTATTTTCAGAATAACAATTATGTATATGTAAACACTCCCCTTATCACCGGAAGCGACTGCGAGGGTGCTGGCGAAATGTTCAATGTAACAACTATCGGCTACTCAAACGAATACAAGAATGAAGAAGAATATTACTCAAACGACTTTTTCGGCAGACGTGCAGGACTGTCAGTTTCAGGACAGCTTGAGGGTGAAGTGGCTGCTATGGCTATGGGTAAAATATATACTTTCGGACCAAGTTTCCGTGCAGAAAACAGCAACACTCCAAAACATCTCGCTGAATTTTGGCATATCGAACCCGAAGTAGCTTTCGCTGAACTCGACGACGTTATAGAAATTGCAGAAGATATGCTCAAAACGGTTATCCGTGAACTTCTTGATACCTGTCCCGACGATATGAAATTCTTTGACGCACACTTTGAAAAAGGTCTCGTTGCACGTCTCGAAGAACTCATTTCTCACGATTTCAGCAGGGTGACGTATACAGAAGCTATCAGACTTTTACAGGAATCAGGTGAAAACTTTGTTTATCCTGTTGAATGGGGTTGTGACTTACAGACTGAACACGAAAGATATATTTCTGAAAAAGTATTCAAAAAAGCGGTTTTCGTCACCGACTATCCGAAAGAAATCAAGTCTTTCTATATGAAACAGAATCCAGACGGAAAAACAGTGGCAGCAGTTGACCTGCTTGTCCCCGGAGTTGGCGAAATTATCGGCGGTAGTGAACGTGAAGCAGATTACGACAAACTCGTTTCCGCTATGAACGAAAGAAACATGAATCTTGATTTGTATTCGGACTATCTTGACCTCAGAAAATTTGGCTCTGTACCGCACGGCGGTTTCGGTCTCGGCTTTGAAAGACTTATTATGTATACAACAGGTATGTCAAATATCCGTGACGTTATTCTCTATCCCCGTACAGTCGGAAGTATCAGATAATTTTTTCCGAATAAATCATAAGTCCGCAAAATATAAATATGACAGCATCGGGAATCATCAATGGCGCTGTTTCCCGATTAAATAAACAGTAAAGGAATGGTATTTTTTATGTCAAAATCGCTGTATATTCCGGAGGGCTACAAATCCGCCCTCACTCTCAGAGAGACCCAGCACGCTATCAAGTACATCAAGGACGTTTTTCAGCAGGCACTCTCTTTTGCCCTTACACTTGACCGTGTGTCCGCTCCGCTCATCGTCCGCAAGGGTAGCGGTATCAACGACGACCTCAACGGCGTTGAAAGAAAAGTCGATTTCACTATCAAGGAAATCGGCGGTAGTGAAGCTGAAGTCGTTCAGTCGCTCGCAAAGTGGAAAAGAATGGCACTCTATCGTTACGGTTACCAGCCAAACGAAGGTATCTACACTGACATGAACGCTATCCGTCGTGACGATGATACCGATAATACACACTCGATTTTCGTTGACCAGTGGGACTGGGAAAAGGTTATCACTCCCGAAGAAAGAAACGTTGACTTCCTCAAGGAAACAGTTAAAAACGTCGTCAAGGCTGTATCTTTCGTGAAAAGAAAAGTAGGTCTGCGTTACCCTGCAATCGCCGGAAACGTCTGCGAAGATGTATTCTTTATCACTACTCAGGAACTCGAAGATATGTTCCCCGACAAGTCACCGAAAGAACGTGAACGCCTTATTACTAAAGAACACAAGACGGTTTTCATAATGCAGATTGGCGGACTTCTTGCAAGCGGGCAGAAACATGACGGACGTGCGCCCGACTATGATGACTGGTCACTCAACGGAGATATTTTTGTATGGGACGACGTTCTCGATAATGCACTCGAAATTTCTTCAATGGGTATCCGTGTTGACGCTGATTCCCTTAAAAAACAGCTTGCAGAAGCAAGTGCTGAGGACAGAATGCAGTACGACTATCACAAGATGATTGCAGACGGTACACTTCCGCTTACTATCGGCGGTGGTATCGGACAGTCAAGACTTTGTATGTTCCTGCTCGAAAAGGCTCATATCGGTGAAGTACAGTCTTCTATATGGAGCGACGAAATGATTGCAAAATGTGCTGAACATGGTATAACACTTCTTTAAAATGCTTATCATTGACGATAAATTCCGCTTATTTGATAACTGGTTCAATATACAGAAAAATAAATGGTCGGATATGGGAATTACAGTAAAAAATGCATCTTATCAGAAAGCCAGTAAAACGTATTATAATAATTATAAGATTGAACTTTCGTCCGAAAACAGTGAGGGGACAATCAGATTGTTTGAAAGCAATAATACATACTGGGTTGATTTGGAATGCGTTAATTTTGATAAAGAAGAAATTTTCTGTATATCCGTTGATTCTTTTGAAAGTATCGAGGATATTTCTGTCCATATAAAAAAACTGGAAACAATTATGACATAAAAATCAAACGCCTGAGAATTTTTTATAGTTCTCAGGCTTTTGTATTTATATATTTACTGATATATCAATTTCATCTTTGTCGGGGACTTCAAAAACTGAAATGAATTTTTCTAAGAACTTGTACCAATAGGCTAAAAACGTTTTAACAGGGTGTGCAGATGTGAAATAATAACCATAGTTTCAGCAT
>JAIDUG010000030.1 GCA_029060305.1 Ruminococcus sp. | reverse complement strand
CAATCGTGACATAGACCTGTTCTGAAATGCTTGTCGGAGCGTACTCGATTTCTGTGTATGTAAGTTCCGGACGTTCCTTTACTCCGAAATATCCTGCAAGAGTATCAAAGATTTTCTGCGGATTGGCATTGTATTTGCCGTTTCTGATTTGTGAAAGTGCTGTTCCTGATACGCCGATGAGCTGACCGACAGCGTTCTGACTGAGATTTTTTTCTTTTTTGAGAGCCTCAACTTTGTCAAGAAGCTCCATCTGTTCGCTTGTATACATCATTTATTTCTCCTTGATTCTATATTTCTTAACATTCTTTGTGGGTCGATTATGCACGAATCTTCCGCTCCGACTGCAATTCTTTCTTCCGGTTCTTTGTTTCCTACCACCATGATAATATTTTTCGGAAACTGTATATTGAATTTTCCGGCGTTCTGTGCCGAAAGATACCTCAAACCGTCTTTCTGTGTGAAGTTGCTGTCGCCTCTGAGTTCCTTTGCACGTGCCTTGACCTGTCTGATAACGTCTGCCTGTCCACGACCGAGTTCTGCAATTTTTTCCTTGCTTTCGCCGAAATATTCGAGTGTAAGCCAGTCCGCACATTCCCACGTGAATAAATATCTGTCCTCACGGTCGTAAAGTCTGACTGTTGACGGATTGTTACGGTCATATCTGACACATACTTCCTCACCGATATGTTGCCACGTAACATTCTTATCGTAATACCAAACTTTTTCGCCGTGATACGTGATAAATACACCATTTCTTTTGACTTTCTGAAACCCTGCATTCCTGAGCATAAGCAGGTCAAGCGTTTCGTCACTTGCTTTTCTCAGCGACGTTTCAGCAATTGATGCGTTCCATACATCAATCAGGGTCATTCCCTTGTACTTTGATTCGCTACTTCCATACGGCTGTACGTTGTATATGTTATCGGCAAAATCCGCAAAAGTTTCACGGAGTTCCGCTTCTGTTTCAATGGTACAGTTTTTGATATTCTGCTTGAGAATTTCAGGACGTTCCACGATATTTCCGCCACAATAACCGTATTGTGCGGTACAGTACTGTTCCTTGATAATTCTGTGGATTCGTTCAACGACTTTCGCCTGAGCGTTTCTGACCTTTGCAAAGACCAGTTCAATTCCGAGTTTTTCAACTATCGTGACCGGAATATTGCCTTTTTTGTCTTTCGACACTTTTCTGTTACGCTGTTCACCTGCAATGTCAAGAGCCGTAAACTCACGACCGTTATCAAAATACAGACGTTTCGGAATGCCGAAACGGTGCATCGCAAATCTGAGAGCATCAAGTGTTGAGTTTGAATCGGGACTTTCTGTGATGTTCCAACCGACAAGAACATTTGATTTTACGTCAAGAACCGTCGTTATGTATAAACGTCTTGTTTTTTCTGAATCGTCATTTTGTTTCACTATAACGTCAAATGTGTAGTTATCCATAACCCAGCCGTCGTTTGCGTAGACATTTCTTTTCTTACGGTTTGCATACGGTACACAATGGTCGTGAAGTGCCTTGTCACCTTTGTGCGAATATTCAAGTACCGCAAACGGAATTGTTTTTATTTTACGCCTGAAACACGCCTCAGACGGAATCTCTTCCACAAGTTCGGGATATTCTTCAGCGACAAATGCACACACCATACGATAGCACTTGCTGATTTTCGGCTCACTCTGTTCAAGGAAGATGTTCAGGAAATTCTGCCATATTATGCCGTCGTCGTCAAGTTTACTGTTACCTCTGTTCCAACCGCCACGCTTGTCCACAAGGTCTGAATAACATTCGTTTTTGTAAGCGGAATATTTTCTGTACAGAATGTCCGTGCTGATTTCCAAGTTAGGATTGAGATATTTCTGATGAGCGACAAACAGCTTGTCAAATTCGGTTTTGTCTTTGCGTTCAGAACGTTCTGACTGCCATTGTGTGAGCAGGTCTGTCCAGAATTTTATTTCTGTACGTTCCGATTCAGAAAATTCTTCAAATGCCTTTTTAACGCCTTTTAAACGGTATTTAAACGCTGTTTTTTCTTCAGGTTTGTTGTTGGTCTTTTCGGGAAGCACACCTGATTCTGTGCGCTTTTGACGATAGTATTTTGCTTGCAAGTCCTCTGATAAAGCCGATACTGGTATCATATAGCAGAGTTGTTTATTCTGTGGATGTAGCTGTTGTTCTGCAAAAATTTTACCGTTTTTGATTTGCTTTTGCAAAATTTGCATTGAACAACCTTTCAGCTCTGATAATTCTTTAGTTGTTAAGTAGTCCAAAATTTTTTCTCCTTTCTGCCGGAGCAGGAACGCTCCGGCAAAAATTTCTTCATAGGTATTGACTTTTTTGGTTTTTCGTGATACACTTAAAAATGAACAATTAAAGGAAGCTGATTTCTTCTTTTAATGTTTCGTTTTCCAGTTTCAGGGTGCTAATCACGTCTTCAAAATGATAGCCCTGAAGCTGGATTTTTTCTAAGTGCTTAATCAGGCGTTCATTGATGTCCTTAAATTTCTGCTTGCTGATTTTCACCGGCTGAGGAAGTTCACTGTCAAGTCCGATTTCTGAAATAAACTCGGAAGTAGACTGTTCCAGTTCGACGAGCGTTCTTACTGCTTTATACTGTGTTTCGATGTTGTCTTTGAGTTCGTCACTCATTACCATTCCGGCAAGAGAATTGACAGTCGATACAACGCTGTTCAGATACGCCTGTGCCTTGCATAAAAAGTTCATACTTTTCACCTCTTTTCAGTTTTCAAGTTTCTATCAGTCTTTCGACTGGTGGGATACGGCTGATTCAAGGTTCAACCGTTCAGAAACCTTATACTTTATTTCTTCTTGTTTTCGGGAAGATTCGGACAAAGTCCAAGTCCGCCACATTTACGTGGTAAACGCTGAAACTTGTGACGATACTTGCAAGTATTTGTTTGTGGACAATTAGCACAGTCACATATTACTTCCGGTTTTGAATAGCTTATTCTTTCCATTTGTTTCACCTCCTTTCAACTTCTTCTGTATAGAACTTATTTTTTGCTCTGCTTTTCTATCATCAAGGAGCAGGTAGTCGATGCTCATATTCAGTGCCACAGCAATATTTACAATCATCTGTGTTGACGGATTGAAGTCATCTTTTTCAAGACGTGAGATGTATGGCTGAGAAGTCTGTGTTTTCTGTGCGAGTTCAACCTGAGTGTAGCCAAGTTCTTCACGACGGTGCTTTATTTTTTGCCCGAGTGTCATAAAATCAGTCCTTTCTGTTTACTTTTCGAGTTTCTTGTGATAAAATATAAATGGGTTTTTATACCCTCGAATATTACCACCATTTATATTATAATTAGATTTTTTCTAAATGTCAAGCAGTTTAAATAGAAAAATTCTAATTTTATCATTTTACACAAAAGGAGTGTGCTAATTTTGGAGATTATAGACAGAATACTGCTTTTATTAGCAGGCAGAGACCAGAAAGAATTAACTAATTATTTGGGATTGAATAGTGTGGCTTTTTCCGAATGGAAATCAGGAAAGAGTAAATCGTATAAAAAATATCTAATTGAAATATCAGAATTTTTTAATGTTTCTTTAGATTATCTTGTATATGGTAAAGAAATTCAAAACACTTTGATGATTGACGAAAAGGCAAACGGTAATAGCATACATACTGGCAATGTAACAAATAGTAAAATTATAGGCGGACATGACAATAGCTTGACTTCACCCATTTCAATAAGCGACGATGCTTTAGAAATTGACAAAATAATAAAATCTTTTGACCCTAAAAAAAGAGCAAAATTTTTATATCAGGTTTACGATTTGGCAGAAAAATTAAAAGAAAACTAAGCAATAAATAATCGTTTTGATATTTTACTATTTGTATAAAAATAGGTCACCAACCGGTTGGTGACCCCATACAATTTGGTTGGTGGGTTGGTGGCTTACTTTTATCTTTCAAAAGAAGATTTTTCATTCATTTTTCAAAATATTTAAAATTCTTTAAAATCAATTTAAACGCTATATTTCGTTGTTTAAACGTTCTCTTTAAATTTTTAAATGCTTTTTAAACGGTATTTAAACGATTTTTAAATGAAAATTAAAAAAACCTCGAAATTGGACTTTTATTCCCAAAACGAGGTTTTTATTTTTACAAGTTAAATTTTTTAAATTCAAGATTTCCCATTTTACCCCACTGGATATTCGGCTATATACCACAGTTTTTCGGGGCTTTCACGCTTTTTACCGGCTTTATTCGGATTTATCCGTTTTTGTATTTTGCGTGTAAAATTACATCAACAACGAAGAACTTTACAGGCTTATGCGTGAACGTGAAATTGAAACGGTCAGACAGCTCAGCAAGGAAAGCGAT
>JAIDUG010000003.1 GCA_029060305.1 Ruminococcus sp. | reverse complement strand
TCAGGAATTTTACGGAAATATTCCGGAAACGAAATTGAGTACAATCTGCACCAAAGAAAAGCGAATATTTTCATAGATATTTCCGGACGTAAACACAAAGTTACATTACCGGTCGTCAGAATCTAAAACGGCACGTTACGGACACAGAGTTGATTATTTCCTCTGCCGATGAACGTGGCTACATAGGAAAAAACGGATTTTTAAACTGCTAAAATCCGAATGGCAACGCACGTCCAAAAACAGGCGTTTAAATGCCGTTTAAATGCGTTTAAAATCATTTTGAAAATTAATGCGATTAAATTATACTGCCAAAAATACAAGGCGAAAATAAGGCTTATAAAGCCTTATTTTTACGTCCGAAAGGAGATGACGGCATTTGAGTATCAAAAAACAAAGTATAAAATCGATTTCAAATGGAATCTCAAAGTTTGAAAATAGTAAAAATGTTCTGAAAAACTCTGATTTTTCGGACTTTAAACAGTTTTTAAAATTTTATTTAAATACTTCTGAACCAAAGCAACGCAAAAAACTTGCAGACGAATTTCTGAAACGTCATATTGAACTGTACGAATTTCTGAAAAACAATCAGGAACTCGTCTCAGCGGAAACCGAAATTTCAAAGACAGTCAACGATATTTTTTCCGGCAATACAGCGGTTTCCGATAACAAACAGCTTACAAACCTCTTTGAAATAATCGAAAGAGGTGTCGGAAAATGATGTATGAAAAACTGTCACCGAAACAGCTTCGGTCAATGTTATGGTGGTCGCAGTCTGACACCAAGAATTATGATGCAATTGTGTGTGATGGGTCGGTTCGTTCTGGCAAAACAATGTCAATGACGGTCGGATTCGTTCTGTGGAGTATGAAAAATTTCAATGGCGAAAATTTTGCTTTCTGCGGAAAAACTATTGATTCGCTGAAAAGAAACGTCATAACTCCGATGCAGAAATGGCTTGAGGGTGTGGTTAAAATCAAAGTCAATCTTAGCCGGAATTTCCTTGATATTTCGCTGAATAATCACTCAAACAGATATTATTTTTTCGGCGGTAAGGACGAGTCAAGTTATCAGTTAATTCAGGGTATCACACTCGCCGGTGTTCTGCTTGATGAAGTCGCATTAATGCCAAAATCTTTTGTTGAACAGGCACTCGCAAGATGTTCTGTTACTGGTTCAAAGCTGTGGTTCAACTGCAATCCTGATAGTTCTGAACACTGGTTCTTCAAGGAATGGATTGACGAAAATTCTGAAAAAAACGGTAACAAAAACCGTCTGCATCTGCACTTTACAATGAACGATAATTTTTCCCTGTCTGACGAGGTAAAACAGCGTTACGAGCGAATGTATTCCGGAGTTTTCTATGACAGATACATTAGAGGCTTGTGGGTACTTGCGGAAGGTCTTGTATACGGCACGACATTCAGAAAAGAACATCATATTCTTACAAATTACATTCCAACAGCTGATTCGGTTTATTATGTTTCTGTCGATTACGGCACTCTGAATCCGTGTTCAATGGGACTGTGGGCAGTCGAAAAAAACCGTGCTGTCCGCCTGAAAGAATACTATTACGACGGTCGTCGAAAAAACTTTCAGAAAACAGATGAGGAATATTATTCGTCACTTGAAAAACTCACCGAGGAGTTCGATATTAAAAATGTTATTATTGACCCGTCCGCAGCCAGTTTCATTACAACCATAAAAAAACACGGAAAATTCAGCGTAAGAAAGGCAAGAAATGACGTTTTGAACGGCATTCGTACAACAATGACATTGCTTGAAAACGACAGAATTTTTTTCTGCAAAAATTGTACAGACACAATTCGTGAATTTTCTTTGTACAGGTGGGACGAAAAATCCGGAAAAGATGCGGTAATCAAGGAAAACGACCACGCTATGGACGATATACGCTATTTCTGCTATACCGTTTTGCGACGGATTTTTATGCGTGAGGAGGGATAATTTTTGAATTTTTTCAGCCTTTTGAAATCGGCAGTAAATAAATTTTTCGGAAGAAATGAAACAGTTGTTTCACACGAAATGCAGACAGAAAGTGAAATATGGCACGATACTTACACAAACAACGCTCCGTGGCTGAAAAATGACATTATTTCGCTCCGTCTGCCGACAACGATTGCAACAGAACTATCACATCTTGTTTTCACGGAAAGTGAAATCATAACCGACGAAAATAGTCCATATAAAGCCATTGTTGACGATTTTGTCAGACGTCTCGACGACGAATTTGAAACAGCTTTGGCGTTTGGTGGAATGATGTTCAAGCCATACGTTTCGCATGGAAAAATTTTAATAGACCTGATTCGTGCGGACTGTTTTACGCCTATTTCGTTTATAAGAAAAAATATTACATCAGCAATATTTTTAAATAAAAAGACAATAGGAAATACATATTTTACGTTAATTGAATATCACGAATTTAATGCCGAAAATCGTACACATACCATAAAAAATAAGGTATGCAAAAGTCAGAGCAGTGAAAATATCGGCTTGGAATGTTCGTTCAGTGAAGTGCCGGAATGGTCAGGTCTGGTCACCGGAATAACCTTTAAAAACGTTGAAAAACCGCTGTTTTCATATTTCAAAGTTCCGTTGTCCAATGATATTGATTTTGATTCACCACTTGGTGTGTCGGTTTATGCAAGGGCGGTTGACCTTATCCGTCAGGCTGACGAGCAGTGGGCAAGAATCGAATGGGAGTACGAATCCAAAGAAACCGCACTTGATGTAAGTATGGACATGATTAAGGAAAATGCCTTGCCTGAGCGGAAAAATCGCATTTACAGGAAGTACGACATTGATAATCTTGACGGAAATTTCTACAATATTTTTTCGCCTGAAATCCGTGATTCTGCACAGTTTAATTATTTTAACAGAATTTTGCAGAGAATTGAGTTTAACTGTGGACTGTCTTATGGAACGCTTTCTGACCCTCAGACAGTCGAAAAAACCGCTGAAGAAATAAAGTCATCGAAACAGCGTTCATATACGCAGGTATCTGCAATTCAAAGAAATCTTGAAAAAGCAATAAATGACCTGTTCTATGCGGTATCGGTATATGCAAAAGTTGGCGGTATTTCGACGGAAAATGCAGAAATTATCTGTACATGGGGCGACGGTATTCTTGAAGATACCGACAAGGAATTTCAACGACGTTTGCAGATGGTAAACGCCGGAATCCTCACGAAAGAAAAATTTATTTCATGGTATTTTCATTGTGACGAAAATCAGGCATTGGAATATATTCCGCAGTCTGACGCACTTTTCGGAGGTATATAAATGCTGTCTCCGGAATACTATGAAGTTTGTGCGGACGATGTTGTTAGACTTTATCAACAGCTCGAAGACGATATAATTTCCGAAATTATCAGCAGAATAATGAAGTCCGGCAAGGTCACCGAAACTGCCCGTCATCAGATTGAACAGTTGCAGGAATCAGGACGTTTATATGACGATATTCTGAATATTATCGCTGGTCGGATTGATTTAACCAGTCAGCAGGTGAAAACATTATTTGAGAACGCAGGTGTTGAAACCGTCCGTTTTGACAACATAATTTATCGTGAAAACGGTCTGATACCGGTTGACATACGACAGTCACCGGCAATGCGTAGGACACTGGAAGCCGGTTACAGAAAGACCCTCGGCAATATGAAAAACCTTACGCTTACGACAGCTAACACTTCACAGACAGCTTACATAAACGCCTGTAATCAGGCTTATATGCAGATTACAAGCGGTGTGTTCTCGTATCAGGAGGCTATCAGGCAGGCGGTTCAGAAGACAGCTCAGAACGGTGCAATAGTCACGTATCCGTCTGGACATAAGGAACGTATTGACGTTGCTGTCAGACGTGCGGTTCTGACTGGTGTCGGTCAGACGTGTCGTGAAATCGGTCTGATGAACGCTCAGGAGTGCGGTTGTGACTTAATGGAAATCTCAGCACATTCCGGTGCGAGACCTGCTCACGCACAATGGCAGGGAAAAATTGTGTCGCTTTCCGGAAAGCGTGGTTATCTGTCAAAGTCTGATATTGGTTACGGTACAGGTGACGGTTTCGGTGGTTGGAACTGTCGTCACGACTGGTATCCCTTTTTTGAGGGATATTCCAAACCAAACTATTCAAAACGCCAGCTTGAACAGCTTGACGAAAAAAACATTGAGTATAACGGAAAAATGTACAATCAGTATGAAATTTCACAGATTCAGCGGCGTTATGAAAGAGAAATACGTTCCGCCAAGCGTGAACAGGTTGCTTTTAAATTAGCTGTTGAGGAAACCGACGACCCTGAACTTCTTCAGGTAATGCAGGATAGTCTAAATTATGCAAAATCACTTGTCAGAGATCGACAGAAAAAAATGCGTGATTTCATTAATCAGACAGGTCAGGACAGGGATTATTTCAGGGAGCAGAATTATCAGAAAGAAAATGTCCAAAAAGACTTGACTTTTTTATTAAATAGTGGTAAAATATCAGATATAAAAAGTGGTGTTTATGTTAAAACTAAATATTATAACTGCGAATTACAATATTATGCAATAACTGATGAACGAATAAGCAAAATTGAAACTGTTAAGCTGGTTAGTCTTTCAGAAGAAAATAATACAAAACTTACTTCTGCCTGTAAAGAGTTGCTTGCTTATGTAAGAAATGAAAAGCTGGGAACAGAAGCTCTTATGGCATTTGATATGAATATGAATGAAATTTTAAGACGTATAGCCGCTGAAAATAATGGAAAAGTATCATTAAGAGATATAGGAGAAAATAACTGCATTGTTATTCACAATCACCCTGATGGTTTGATTTTCAGTGAAAAAGATTTACAAGCGTTATATAAAATAAATAATATACGTATTTTAGGTGCTGTTGGAAATGATGGTACGACATATTTTCTTGAAAAAACAGAGGATTTTGATGAATATTATTTTGAAGAATATATAAATGAAATACGCATGAATTATTTAATAAAAATGCCACCGGAAGAACACATAAAGTTTGTAGAAGAAGTAGTAGAAGGAAGTGAAGAATATGGCGTTAAATTTTACACCTCAAAAAATTAAAAGGCTTATAGAGCAGTCGAAAATGGCAGAACCTTATCCGCCGGAAACTTTCGATGAACTTGATGGAGAAATGCTCGATGGAGCAAGGATACTTGCCACGCAGGCACAAAGATTGCTTAATGAATATTTCAGAAGAAATCCGGATAAACATATAGAAGATTTCATTGATTGAATGTTTATAGTTTTAATCTCAACGAAGTTTGTGTAATTTAAACGCTCTTTAAAGGGCGTTTAAACGGTGTTTAAAGACCATTTAAAAATAAAGACCGCAAGGTCTTATTTTTATAACCATTATCTTTTCTGAAATCAATAAGCTAAAATGCGTGATTTCATTAATCAGACAGGTCAGGACAGGGATTATTTCAGGGAGCAGAATTATCCGAAAGAAAATACCCGAAAAGACTTGACTTTTGGTTTTGTTAATAGTAAAATAGAAATAGAAAGAGCAATATCATTTAAAAAAGTGGATAAAGCTATTGCATATGCAAAAAATAAATTATCTGTTTCTGCCGATGCTCTTTCAGTTTTATCTGTTGAAAAAGTTAATGTTATATTAAGACATATAAGTAAATTATATGCAAAAATACCAATACTTGATGGATTTATTGATGAAATTGTTCTTGAAAAAATGAATGAAATCGCTAAAGCAGCTATAGGATGGAATAATGGAAAGCCTTTGATACGATTAAAGTTGTCTTCGTCAATATTTAGTAGTATGAGTATTGATGAGATTGAATCTTTTATTGATGACACTGTTGAAAATAAAGTCTTTTCGCCTAAAGAAGGCTTGTATGGTGTTCTTAAGCATGAATTTGCTCATATGGCTGAATATTTATATACATTAAAAAGATATAATTATTCACAGAAAGTTGTATCAAAATCTTTGGATAATTTTGAATTTGCTCGTCAGGTGAAAGAATTGGCTTTGAAAAACTGTAATTTAGAAGATAACGATGCAGTTATTAAAAATTACATAGGCAAATATGCCACTGAAAACCCTGCTGAATTTATAGCAGAAGCATATTCAAGTATATCTAATAATAAACTTGTTAATGAAACAAAAAGAATATTAAAAAGAAAGTGGGGAATTTAATATGTTACCTTTTATTCCAAAAGAATTAATGAAAAAGATAGACTTCATACCAGGAAGCGTAAAAATCAAAGATGATGTTACTTTGACAGAAGAAGAACAGAAAATCTTTGAGAAATTTAAAGAAGAAATAGAATACTCCGATAAACATAGATATGATTGATTCACATTTAAACGGCATTTAAACAGTGTTTAAAGACCATTCAAAAATACAGACCGTAAGGTCTTATTTTTATAACCATTATCTTTTCTGAAATCAATAAGCTAAAATGCGTGATTTTATTCATCAAACTGGTCAGGACAGGGATTATTTTAGGGAGCAGAATTATCCGAAAAGAAATGCTCAAAATATCTTGACATCTCCGTCAGATAGTGTTAAACTTAATATACCAAATGTTGACTTTAGCATTAAAAAGTTAGGTAAAGAATCAATAACATTTTATAAGAGATACATCATGCAGTATAGGGAGAAATCTCGTGGATATACCAAAGCGTTAACATATCGTTTTAATAATGGCACTGAAAATACTAAAAAAATATTTTTGAAATATGTACCTAAAGATTCCATAGAAAATTCAATGTTAAATGCAAAAGAAACTCCTCATTTTAATCCAAATACTGGAAAAATTAAAATGTATTTCGTTGTTGATTTTGGTAATAAAGGCGGAGGGAAAGGAGCAGGTTCAGTGTATTTTCATGAACACGGTCATTTGATTGACCATGCTTTAGGAGATATTTCTATTAAAAATCCAAAATTTAATCAGTCGTTAAGAATTGATTATATAAATTTCAGAAAACAAATCAATACTGAAAATATATCAATATCAGAAATGTACAGAAATGCTTCTAAACAACTTCAAAACATAAGAACGGATAATGGAGTCTCAAATATTATTCATGGATTGTCAAATAAAATGATAAAAGGCTGTACTTGGCATGATAATAAAAAAGACGGTTCAAACTATTGGGATAAAAAAACAATATGTCAGGAGGCATTTGCACATATGTTTGAAGCACAGTTTGACGAACTGAAATACGAAAGAATGAAATCAGTTTTTCCGAACGCTTTCCAAGAATTTGAAAGTATATTGAAGGATTATATATGAATGAAATGTTTGAAACAATTTTTAAACTGATAGAACTTCACAGTGATAAATTTGGATATCATGCAGATATAGCAACCGCTGACATAGGTATGACAGTTGATAAAGCATTGTTCGGACATATTGATGATGATGTTTTGAAACTAAAAAAGCTGTTAGAAGATAGTATCAAAGATAATACAGACTATTTGCCGGAAATATATAACTATAATGCTAAGGAGGCAAAAGGTAATATTAATGATATACTGATTGATTAGTTATTATGACTATTAAATCATTTTAAAAATGTTCTTTGAATGAAAGCAATATTTCCAAACGCACTACAGGAATTTGAAAGAATGTTGGAGGATTATATATGAATGAAATGTTTGAAACACTTTTAAAACTGATAGAACTTCATAATGATAAATTTGATTATTATGCCGATATATCAACGGCTAATATAGGCATAATAGTTGATAAAGCACTGTTGGGAGAAATTGATGATAGCACTTTAGAATTAAAAAAACTTTTAGAAGATAGTATAAAAGATGGAATAGATTATTTACCTAAAAGATATAATTATAATGCAAAAGACATAATGGGAGATATAAACAATATATTAATTGACTATTATGACCATTAAATTATATTAAAAACGCTCTTTAAAGGGCGTTTAAACGTCATTTAAACAATATTTAAAGACCATTTAAAAATAAAGACCGCAAGGTCTTATTTTTATACCCATTTTTAAGAAAAGGAGAAATCTGAAATGGCAGAAGAAACCAAAGTACCTGAAACTGCTACATCCGCCAAAAAAAATCCGTCTTATCAGAATGTTGACAACATTTACGCTGACGAAAAATTCTACAAAGATGTGTACTTATGCGGAAAAACAGCTGTAATAACTTCTGATTACGAATATTTTTTCCGTGAAGCAAGTCTGCTGGTTGACCGTTACACGTGTGGAAATATCAACTCTGAAAACGTTCCACAAGCTGTAAGAATGTGTTGTTGTGAACTCGCCGAAAATCTGTTTTCTGAAAATAAGTCACTGACTGAAAATTCCGGAATACAGAGCGAATCAGTCGGAGGCTGGAGTAGAAATTATACCAGTAAAAGTGAAATTCTGACAAACTTCAGGTCGGAACAGAAACGCATAATTTACAGATGGCTTGCTGATACCGTTCTGCTTTACAGAGGGGTGGAATAATGCTCACAAATGCCGATATTACACTTTTTGAAAAGGAAAATTACATTCCGCATTTTATTCCGGACGTTTATGTCAATGACAGCCGAGGGCAGACCGTCACAAAAAACGGAGTTCAGATTTCCGACAGTGTTGTGATATATATTTATTCGAACAGTTATTGTCCCAAATCCGGCGATATAATTATAAAAAACAAAAGTGATTTTTTGTTTGACAACACCAGTCAGAAAAGTATTTCAGAAAGTATGAAACTGTTCAGGGAAAAATATCCGGATTTTGTAGTCGTTAAAAGTGTGAATGACTACAGATTCGGCGGTCTTCCGCATATCGAAGTTACAGCGAGGTGATTTTATGCCGGAACAAATCCCACAACCGTCAGATGTTCAGGCTGACAGAATGAATCTCACGTGGGACAGAAATTTCAGCCGTAAAAACAATAAATATTTTAACAATGTACAGGAACGTGTCGACAGCGAATGTATGAGACTTATGGCACCGTACACGCCTATGAAAAGCAGTCAGTTGCAAAAAAATGCAACCACAAGTATTCGCATAGGTTCGGGAAAAATCACCTATAATTCGCCTTATGCACGCTACCAGTACTATGGAAAACTTATGGTTTCAAGCGTAACCGGTTCGGCGTGGGCGAGGCGTGGCGAGAGTAAAATTCTTACTGGAAAAGACCTGAATTACAGCAAAAAACAACACCAGAAAGCTCAGAAATTGTGGTTTGAGACAATGAAAACCAACCACAAAGAGCAGATTTTGCGAGGTGCTGTTGCAATGGCAGGGAGGCGTTGATTTTTGAATATAATTGAAAAAATCCGTGATATTCTGCAAAATTTTCCGAAAATTTCGGAAGTCTGCAATACTGTCCACGTTGATTTCACAGACCCTGAACCGACTTCCTACGGACTTTCATCAGTCGGCGACAGCCTTGTAAAATCCGATATTCTTGGTGGACAGATTCGTCAACATAACTTTTTTCTGTATTCTACTTTTTCGAGTATCAGCGATTATGAACGGCTCGAAAACAGCAGTACATTGCTTGAATTGGCACAATGGCTTGAAAATCAGACCGACGAGACAATTATAAAAATCACGGCTGAAAACGGTCAGCTTTTCGCCGTTCCGCAGGAAAATGAGCTGGACGGCTGGCAGTATCAGTTGCAGATAGTGGTACATTACAAATTTTAAAAGGAGGCTATTTTATGGCAAAAATTGAAAGAAAACTTCTCGCACATTTCCTTAACGCAACTCCGTCAAAAGAGGGTGCGTCATATTACCGACTTGGCAAGGATTTGGAAGAATACAGCGTTGAACTTTCGGCAGAAAGCGAGACAAAAAAGAATATTTTAGGCGAGGTTTCGACTGTTATCAGTTCTTACGAGGCTACCGGAAACGTTGAACCGTACTACGCTGACAAAAATGACGAAATATACGCATTTTTGCAGGATATTATCGACAACAGAAAAGTCCTTGACGACGTAAAAACTGACACCGTTGAAGTACATCTGTGGGAAGCCGTCAATGGCGAAAACAGCGAAGAATCGAATGTTTTCGTGGCTTACAAGGAAACCGCTGTGATTGAGGTCACTTCTTACGGCGGAGACACAACCGGTTATCAGATTCCTTTCACGGTTCACTATCAGGGCGACAGGGTTAAAGGAAAGTTCAATATATCGACGAAAACTTTCACACCGGAAGTATAAGGAGGTTTTTGTATGCAGTCACTTCATTTTGATGACGGTCTTAAACGTCTTGTAATAAACGGCGACGAAAATCGTGTAATCGTTGTAAATCCGACTGATGTCGGAATTGTAGCGAGATACAAAGAAAAACTGCCGGAGATTGAGAAACTTTCCGCAGAAAACGGAAATTCCGAAGAAATTCCGGATATTCTTGACAAAAAAGTCCGTGAATTTGTGGACTATATAATCGGTTCGCCGGTTTCAGAAACGGTTTTCGGCAAAACAAATTGTCTCAGTATGGCAGGCGGTCAGACAATTTTTGAAAACTTCCTGACGGCTTATATGGAGTACATGAAACCCGAAATCAAGGCAGAATATGAGCGTTCAAAAAGTCGTGTTGAAAAATATACGAAACAGTTAGCGAAATGATTGGACTTCTTCCGAAAAGCCTTGAAATCGGTGGAAATCAGTACAGAATACGGAGCGATTTTCGGGTTGCACTTCTGATTTTCGAGGCTTTCAATGATACAGACCTGACGGATTATGAAAAAACAGAAGTCTGTCTGAAGTGCCTTTATGAAGAAATTCCGGAAGACACGGAAACGGCTTACAGACAGGCGATATGGTTTCTTGACGGTGGAAATACCCCGAAATCCCGCCAAAATCAAAAAAAGGTTTTTGACTGGAAACAGGACGAAAGCCTTTTTTTTCCGGCTGTCAACAAGTCGGCAGGCTTTGAAACACGCTCGGCAGAATACATTCACTGGTGGACTTTTTTAGGATATTTCAGCGAAATCGGTGACGGACTTTTTTCACAGGTCATAAATATCCGTACAAAAAAATCAAAAGGCAAAAAACTTGAAAAATGGGAACGTGAATTTTATATCGAACACAAAGAAATGATTGACATTAAACGTACAATTTCCAGCGAAGAACAGGCGGAAATTGACCGTCTGAACGAGTTACTGGGAGGTGGTTAAATGGGTTTTGACGGAAGTCTGAATTTTGATACAAAGGTAAGCACAAAAGGTTTTATAAAAGGAATTACAGACATAAAAAACAAACTTAATGGCGTAAAATCG
Source organism: Ruminococcus sp. (assembly GCA_029060305.1). Taxonomy (GTDB): domain Bacteria; phylum Bacillota; class Clostridia; order Oscillospirales; family Ruminococcaceae; genus Ruminococcus. The sequence goes on along the minus strand of JAIDUG010000003.1, from coordinate 2,208 downwards.
GCGTTTTCAAATTTCAGTACGGCAATCAGAACAGTATTTTCAACCGCCGTAATTGTGGGATTCGGGAAAAGTCTGATTGAATCTTCCGCTCAAGTCAACGCTTCAAATTCGCAAATGGAACAGACTTTCGGAAATCTTTACAATTCTGCTGAAGATGCAATGAGACGTGTTGCGGAAACAAGCGGAATCGTTCAGACAAGACTTCAGGGCGTAGGTACGTCGATTTATGCGTTTGCGAAAACTACCGGAATGGACAGTGCCACCGCTCTGAACATGATGGAAGAGGCGTTGCAGGTTACGGCAGACAGTGCGGCATATTATGACCGTTCACTCGAAGAAACAAGCGAAAGTCTGAAATCATTTCTGAAAGGAAACTTTGAAAACGATTCTGCACTTGGTCTGTCCTGTACCGAAACTACCCGAAATATCACTGCAAACAAACTTTACGGCAAATCGTTTCAGCAACTTTCGGAATCACAGAAACAGCTTACTTTGTTGCAGATGGTCAAGGACGCAAATGCACTTTCGGGAGCGTTGGGACAGGCTTCACGTGAGGCGGACGGTTGGGAAAACGTAATCGGAAACCTCAAGGAAGCGTGGAAACAGTTTATGGCGGTTATCGGGCAACCTCTTCTGAATGTTGCCGTTGAGGTGGTTAAACAGCTTACGGAAGCAATTATTTTTCTTACAGAAAAAGCACGTGCGGTTTTAGGCGTACTTTCGGGGTTTTTCGGCTGGGAAACTGACGATTCAAAAGAAGTTTCAGTAAATATTTCGGAAAGTGTCAGCGAACAGAACGAACTTACAGAAGCCGTCGAGGAAACGACCGAAACTCAGAAAAAAAGCCTTGCCGGATTTGACGAAATAAACACTCTTTCGGAAGAAACTACAAAATCTGTCGAAACTTCCGGAGATGAAAGCGAAGAAATTCCGGTAACTCCAGCCGTCGTGACCAAAGATTCAGAAACTAAAAAGGAAATGGACGATTTTTCTGAAAAAATTCAGCAACTTATTCGACCGATTCAACTGGCGTGGGAAGCAAATTCTCCGGAACTTATAGAAAATTTCCGGACGGCTTGCGAAAATATTAAAGGTTTTGTTAAAAGTATTGCAGAAAGTTTTGAAGAAGTCTGGACAAACGGTTCAGGAGAACGGTATATAGGAAACATTATCATTTTGTTTTCGGACATTTTCGGAATTATCGGCGATATTTCAGGGGCGTTGAAAAGTGCGTGGGAAGATGACGGCAGGGGTACAGCTATGATACAGTCGTATTTTGACCGTTGGAACGCTCTTTTTGAACTGATTCACGCTATAAACAAGGATTTCCGTGAAGTGTGGAATGACGGTACGGGCGAGGAAATTTGTACGAATATCTTTGAAATCCTTACAAATATAAATAATATTGTTGCAAATCTCCGACAGCGGTTCACAGAAGCGTGGAACGAAAACAACACTGGGGTACGGATTTTCGGGGCAATTCTTGGAATAATCAACACGATTCTGAAAGCTATAAACCGGATTACCGAAAAAACTGCTGAATGGGCTGAAAATCTTGATTTTTCGCCGTTTCTTGAATCAGTTGCCGGATTTTTTGAATCGCTTGAACCGCTTGTTGAAAATATTGTTGATATTTTTTCAGAAATCTATGAAAAAATTCTTCTGCCACTCGGAAAATGGACAATTGAGAAAGCTGTTCCGGCATCAATTGACCTTCTTTCCGGAGCGATTGCATTTCTTAATTCCGTCATCGAAGTATTTAAACCTTTCGGAAAATGGCTGTACGACAATTTTCTGAAACCTGTTGCAGAGTGGACAGGTGGAGTGATAATTTCTATAATACAGGGAATTGCAGAGGCGTTGAAAAGTATTTCCGACTGGATTTTGGAAAATCAGACGCTTGTTCAGGATTTCCTGATTGTAGTCGGTTTGCTCGGTACTGCACTGGCAATTTCGGGAGTGATTATTAAAGTAGTTGAGGCGTTTAAAGATACGGAAAAAATTATAGCGATTCTTATTAATGGGATTGGCAAATTATCCGGAGTTTTTTCAGGAATATGGGGATTTCTTAGCAATCCAATAACGCTTGTATGTCTCGCAATCGGAGCAGTTATCGCCGTGGGCATTCTGCTGATAAAGCACTGGGACGAAGTAAAGGCTTTTGCGGTCGGAGTGTGGGAAAGTATTCAGGAAACACTTTACGGCTTT
>JAIDUG010000029.1 GCA_029060305.1 Ruminococcus sp. | reverse complement strand
TTTCTAATTATTATATAGAATTTTTCTTTTATATTATTCATTGTATTATATTTTCCTTATCAATTCAGCATAAAAAATTATAAATCTTTTTTAGAAAATTATATCATTATTTTTGGAAAAAGTCAATAAAAAACTGCTTTATTTTTAGGTTATATGAGTGAAAATATTATTGTTGCTGATGTACCTGTTTATATCTTCGGTATTTTGACTTCTAATGTACATATGAAATGGACAAGATTAGTGTGCGGTAAGTCAGGTGATACAGCATACAGATACTCATCGTATACATATAATAACTTTTCGTTATCGAAAATAACAACAGAGCAGATTGAACATATAGAACATACTACAAAAGAAATACTGTATGCACGTGCTAAATATTATGATTGCTACCTTGCAGACCTTTACGACGAATTAACAATGTCTCCTAAACTCCGTAAATCACATCAACAGAAAGATTTGGTAGTAATGGAATTTTACAGATTTGATAAAAAAATTACTGAATCTGAATGTGTTACGAAACTTATGAAAATGTACCAGAAACTGATAAAATAATTACGGAGCAGGCTTAATTAATCCTGACTGATGCGTTCAGTCGGGATTTTTTATATTTAATGTAATTTTGTATTACTAAATATACTTTAATATAAGTATATAGGCACTTTTTGCCACCGTTTAAGAACATTGGTTAACCATTGTATAAAAAGTTACAGAATAGTTACGGCAATGCAGATAATAGACGTTTAATATGAAAATGTTGAAAACTCTAACCAACTTTGGTTAGAAGTATTTTCTGCTAAAAATAGAAGAATTTTTAAAATTCCTAACCAACCTAACCAAATTTCTATATATTTAGGTCTCGCATAACAGTGGTTTACCATTGTTATGCCTCCTGAAAGTTTTATTAATATTTTTGGTTAGTTGGTTAGAATTTGTTTATAAATAACGATTTATAGCTATAAAACTGCCTAACCAAAGAAAAATTGGTTAGACTTATAGACGTTTTGCTTGAAATTGTCTATTAAAATAGTTAAAAAAACTACTCTTAAAATAAAGAGTAGTAATTTTTTTATTTTATTAACGATAATATACTTTGGTAGCTCCATAGGGTTGTATCCATTCCGCTTTACCTGTTTTATTCCAACCTAAAGCGGTAAGAGTACGTGAAATTTCCAAGGACATCTTACGTTCTATGGGTTGATTAAGTTCATAACCGAACCACTCACAAGCAATTTCCTTAATTGAAATACGGTCACGCTTGTATGCTCCTGCTGATGTGTTGCCATTCTGATAAGCAGTAATATAATCTCGCCTTGTTTCAAGACTTTCATTATACCAATCTTTCGTAATCGGGATTTCAAGGAAGTTAAATATATCCGACTGCAAAGGTGATTCGTCAAAATGTTTGCGTTGTTCCTGTTCCGCTAATGCAAGAACCTGACTATCCTGAATATAGATGCACTGACCGTTTCTGTAAAGATGTACCGCCTCTGCCCATAACTGTGCCACGTATGCAGGCGTTAAATCGTGGTCAATGTTTTTAGTCGCCTTGGAAATATTTGTGTCAATCGGGTAATAACGGCGGTCACCTGTTTCATCTTTCAGGAAGTCGTAATTGTTAGTAGTTCCGATAAATACACATTGACGTGGACGTTGTTCGGGATTTCTTCCGTAAGGTCTGCGGTAAAAATCGTACTGGATCGCAATCGCTTGTTTACTGCGTTCCTTGATTGACTTCTGAAACGCCGTACCCTCACCGATTTCAACAATCCACTTGCCTTGTATGCTCTCATAGAAGTCCTTACCGTCGAAAGTGGTTACGCCATCGGTGAACCATTCAGGCTTTACGGCTATTTTTCCGATAAACTTTGATTTTCCTATGGGACGGAAAACCACGTCTTAAAAGCGTATTCACGGACTTTTTAGGTGCAACCGACAATATTTATACCCAGTCGGTAGCTGTCATAACGTTCGTCGGGGCAGTTGCAAGAATATTCGAGGCAGGCGTTAAGTTTGATACGTGTACGGTGTTTGTCGGCAAACAGGGCATAGGAAAATCAAAGTTTATCGGAAAAATAGCCGTAAAGCCTGAATGGTTCACCGATGGCGTAACCACTTTCGACGGTAAGGACTTCTATGAGAGCATACAAGGCAAGTGGATTGTTGAAATCGGTGAGGGTACGGCGTTTCAGAAGTCAATCAAGGAACGCAGTAAACAAGCGATAGCAAGTCAGCAGGACTTCTACCGCAGACCTTACGGAAGAAATCCCGAACAGCGTCCGAGACAATGCGTGTTCCTGGGTACTACCAACAATTACGACTTTCTGAAAGATGAAACAGGTGACCGCCGTTATTATCCGATTGACACAAATATTTCCAAAGCAACTAAAAATATTGACCACGATTTAACGCCTGAATACGTGGCACAGTTATGGGCAGAGACGGTACACCTTTACAGAAACGGTCAGAGCATCTATATTCAAAATAGTCAGGTTATTGCGTTAGCTGAACAGGAACAGCGTAAACACTTCGACGAAAGCCCATTACAGTCCGATATATTTAACTTCCTTGAAATACCGATTACTGCAAATTGGTATAGTGAAAGTCTGGAAACAAGAAGAAACTATATCATTGACTATCAGAACGGCAATACATCAGCAGGAGCATACAAACGTGACCGTATTTCCGTTAAGGAAATAGCTTGTGAACTATTCGGCTATGAACTAAATCAGCCCATAGAACGTAAAAGGTCTTTGGATATTTCCCATACTCTTATCGCTTTAGGTTGGACAAAGAACGGGAAAAAAATGAGATTAGATATATATGGTGTACAATGGATATATGAAAGATAAGAATTAAAAAAGAGTGTTTTTCAGCACTCTTTTTTTTATGCCTTGTTCCATAATGTTCCATAAATTTTGACTTTGGAACAGACTTTGGAACACGTTTTTTTCCCTATAATTAGCATTTTATTATAACTTTGTTCCATTGTTCCATAAAAAATACTAAAAACTTTTCGGAGGCATAACAATGGTAAACCACTGTTATGTGACACCTAAATATATAGAAAACTTTGGAACTTTTGGAACAGACATTAAATTTTCAGCTTAATATAGCCTTAAAAAGCTGTTCCATACTTTGGAATAAATTCACGACTATTTTTATCAAAATGTCTATTATCTGCCCTGCCGTAACTATTTTGTAACTTTTTATACAATGGTTAACCAATGTTCTTAAACACTGGTAAAAAGTACCTATATACTATCATTACAATATATTTGATAAGTATAAAAAATCCCGACTGAACGCATCAGTCAGGATTAATGCCTGCTCCGGAGTTGTTATTTTGTCAGTTTCTGATACATTTTCATAAGTTCTGCCACACATTCCGATTCAGTAATTTTTTTATGAAAACCGTACGCTTCCATGACTGCTAAATCGTTCTTCTGATGTGCCGTTACCAAATCACCGAACAGATACATTTTTTCACCATACATCTCCGCAAAAGAGCAGTCAGAATATTTTTTCCTTACATTCAGGATTTCCTGTGCGGTATGTTCTATGCGTGCCACCTGCTCCGAAGTTGGTTTCGGAAACGGGAAATTATTATAAACTATATCTTTTGAGTATCTATACCGCATTTCAAGCCTACCTGCAACGGCTTTAACCCATGCCATATGTACGTTAGAAGTTAAAACTCCGAATATAAATAAATTTGCATCTGGAATTATAAATAAAAGGTCACTTGCAATAATATCATCATTCATAAACCCACACGGAATATATTTTCTGTGTTCAGAAGAAACTTTAGGCATTACAAGAAAATTTCCCTTCGGCATATTTTCAACGTGAAATCTTGTCGGCTTTTCCGCTAATTTCTGCGTTGGTTTGCTTTTACTTGAAAGTCTGAATTTCCGTACATTGTCGACACGTCTAAGACATTTCGGCATATCCAGTAACTCTTTAGGGGTACAGTCACCGAGCCACAGGCAATAGCGGAAATAACCGTTAATGAACTCCTTAGAGCCGAGCCACTTCCGGAAATACTTTGCGGACTTCGGTTCTTTTTTTATGAAGTCTGACATTTCTTCTTCTGTAAACAGATAGTTGCCGTCGTCAATGGGCTTGTTACCAATACCGATTTCAGGGACTTTACAAAGAGGTTTGCTCCTGCTCTCAATTACAACGTTATCCGCCTCGACAAGATAGCCGTTAATATTTTTTACAATCTTCATCTTACTACCGTCAAAAAGACGTTTTTCAGCGGTATTCGGTGCTTTACTAAATCCGACTATTACACAGTGTACGTGTGCTTTTAACGTCGCCTCGCTGTCCCATATGAAAGTTTTATGGGCAAAATCTATATGGACACCTTGTTGAAACAGAGTTTTCCACAGAATAGCAACCTGCTCCCCTTGCGTTATGGAGTTAGTCGAAACGAGAGCGGTTCTTATGTTAGTACCGGTCATGAAATCGGACGCTTTTTTATACCAACAGGAAACATAATCGAGATTGCCGTTATTTTTAACGCCGTCAAAAATATTAACAAGGTCAGATTTCTGAGCAGGGTTCATAAGCCTTGCCCCTACAAACGGAGGATTTCCCATAATGTACTTCAATGTTCCACGTGGAACGATTTCTGACCATTCGAGACGGAGGGCGTTTCCTTCGGTGATATTTGCATAACTTTTGAGAGGCAGGAAGTCTAAATCGTGTTCAATGATTTCTTCTGTCTCGTGCATCATCTGGCTTTCGGCAATCCATAACGCAGTTTTGGCGACGGTTACCGCAAAATCGTTGATTTCTATCCCATAGAACTGATTTATTCCGACTTTGATTAAGTTATCTAAATTAAATAATTTCTGTCCACCGTAAATCGAACGCAGAGCCTCATTTTCAAGCCGTCTCAGGCTTATGTATGTTTCAGTCAGGAAGTTACCAGAACCACACGCAGGGTCAAGGAAAGTAAGTTCAGATAATTTTTTCCGGAAATCCTCCAAACGTGAAAGCCTTGTCTTTGCGACTTTTATTTCAAGAATTTTATTAAGTTCAGATTTTAAACTATCTAAGAACAGCGGGTCAATAACTTTGTGGATATTTTCGATAGCTGTGTAGTGCATACCGCCGGAACGTCGGGTTTCGGGATTCAATGTGCTTTCAAAGACCGCACCGAAGATTGTCGGGGAAATTTCTGACCAATTAAACACCTTGCTTGCACCGTTCAGGAGCAGGCTGACTATTTCTTCCGTAAAACGTGGGATTTCTATGTTCTCATCTGCAAACAGTCCACCGTTGACATATGGGAACGCTGATAAGTCATCATTCATGTATGGGTCACGGTTTTCTGGTCTGGTATCAAGAACTTTGAACAGCTTTATAATTTCTTCACGCACCTGTTTCGGCTGAAACTGTTTCAGATAGTTACCGAACATCTTATGATTTCCGAAAATTCCGGAATCCTCCGCATAAAGACAAAATACCAGTCGTACACAAAGCATATTCAGACTTTTAAGAGTTTCCGGACTGTCAGGGTCTTTGTACTGCTGAAGTATCAGGTCATACAGCTTGCCGACAAGTTCTCCGGCTTGCAAGGAGATTTCCATTTCACGTCTGATACTGTCATTGCCAGTATCGACAAGAAACTTTAAACGATAGTATTCTTTTGGCAAATCTTTTAAGAAAATCTGTTCGGGTTCACCGTGAGGTTTTTCCATATCATACACAAGAAACTCTGAAAAGTTACAAGTCACCACCCAGCGTGGACGTTTTGAGTACGGCAGTTCTAATGCGTAACGTTTCGCCTGTTGAAACGGAGTTAAAAAAGTACCATCTGACTGTCTGATACCTTTTCTGAGGTCTTTTCCAAGGCTTTTCTGTTCAATCATAACGTGCGTAGCCTCAATATAACCATCGATAAAGGACGTATGGTCTAACTTAACCTGTTCTTCAAAGACAATGTATTCCGTCGCATCAGTCACGCCTAAGACGTTTTGTAACAAGTCAATCCAGAACCTTTGAGATTCACCCTTTTCATAACCTTTGCCCGTCCAACGCTGGACAAATTCCTTAACCGCTTTTTTATTTGTATCAGTCATTTTCAGCCTCCTTAATTTACAAAAAATGCGATTTTATAGCAGAAAGTACCGCACTACTTTCATAATGCGGTACATCTGATTTGTCCCTTATATAACTTTATATCAGGCATTTCAATAATTCAGTTATAGTGCAGATACTGATTATCAATGCCCGAAAAAGCTTTAATCAAGTGCTACGAATGTTCTGTTATATTCTTCTGCGTATGCCTGTGCTGTTGAACTTTTATATCCATATATTGTTGCAGATGAAGGCATTAAATTTGAATGCGATTGAAGGTAACATGATGGATTAAGAATATAAATATCTTTAAGAGAAGATTGATAAAAAGCTAATGTTCCTATTTCGTTACATGATGCTGGAATAGTTATACTTTTTATACGAGTATTCATAAAACTCCATTGTCCGATGCTTGTAATATTACCCAATATAGATATATTTGATAATTTTTTACATTGCGAAAATAATGTATCAGGAATTATAGTTATAGATGAAGGTAAAATTATATTGTCAAGATTAGAACAAGAAGAAAATGCAGCTTTTTCAAGTGTAGTAACAGAATTGGGTATTATGACCTCTTCAATATAATCAGAAGAACTGAATGCATCTTCGACAATAGTTGTCACTCCATCAGGTATAATGTATTTTTTATCTGTTCTTCCTGCTGGATATATAATTAACTTTTTCTTCGCTTTATCAAAAACAACGCCTTCAATATCAGAAAAATACAGGTTGCTCGTTGAAACATTTATATATGATAAACTATCACAATAATCATAAATATTATTTAATGACTCAATGTTTGCAGGTATATATGCACTCTGTAAATTTGTACAGTGATTAAATGCATAAATACCTATTTCAGAAACGCTGTCTGGAATATCAACTTCTTTTAATGCAGTACTTTCATAAAAAGAATATCCACCTATCTTAGTTACAGATTCAGGAATGATAACATGTATTAAATTATTACATTTATAAAAAGCTCCATTGCCTATTGATTTAACACTATCAGAAACACTGTAATCTAAATCTTCTTTACCTTGCGGATAGGATATAAGTTCACTCTTATCCTTATTAAACAGGACACCATCAATACTTGTAAAACATTGATTTTCTTTATCAACTTTAATTTCCTTAAGATTAGTACAATTATTAAACATTCGCCAAGGGTACTGACCAAAATTAGAAAATTCTGTAACACTTTTTGGAATAGTAATCGTTTCTAAACTCGTACAGGAAATAAAAGCACCACTACTAATTGTTGTCACACTATTAGGTATACTAATAGAAGTTAAATTAATACAATCTTCAAATGCCAATCTTCCAATACTTTCAACACCATATTCAATAGTTATATTTTTTATTTCATCACAAATTGAATACCAAGGTATACTATACGAGTTAGTCCAGTCCCACATATTACCTGTACCGCTGATAGTAAGCAAGCCGTTTTCATCAAGAGTATAGTAAGCATTATCACCGCATTTTCCGCTGTCAATAATTTCAGGGGAAGTTTCATTAATCAGCTTGCTGAGTTTCGGCAAACCGTAGCCATAATACACATCTTTTCCTCTGTCACCTAAATCAAGAGAAATATCTTTAATAGTCTGTTCTATCTGAGCAGGTGTAGCATTTTTATCGGCGTACTTAATCATAGCCGCCGCTGCCGATATATGAGGCGTTGCCATAGATGTACCGTTAAGAGACTTGAAACTTCCTCCGGGAATACAGCTCCTTATGTCAACACCCGGAGCAGTTACGTCAACGCTGTTTCCGTAGTTGGAAAAATTTGCTTTATTATTTTCTGAATCGCACGCAGAAACAACAATACAGTTATCGAGGTGAGCAGGACAGTAATTAATAGTATTATCACCTTTATTTCCGGCAGCGACTACTACAGTCACGCCGTTTTCGACGGCATATTCAATTGAATCGTCTATGTATCTTGAATTTCCTTTACCTCCGAGACTAAGGTTAATAACGTCCGCACCGTTTTCCGCTGCGAATCTTATACCGTTGCCGACGTTCAGGGTTGAACCGTTTCCGTTTTCGTCAAGAACCCGTACGGGCATGATATTTATATTCAGATTCGGTGTACAGTCGACAACCGTTCCGGCGACGTGTGTTCCGTGAAAATGCTTGTCATTAGGGTCGGAGTCATTGTCCACAAGGTCGTAACCGGTATCAAGTATCCTGCCTTGTAATAAATCATGGTAAGCTACACCGGTATCCACTACGGCAACAACAACCGATGAATCATAATTATTGCCCAGATATTCGGAATATTTATCCGCCTCAATTGCCCCAACTCCCCATGAAACAGAGTCCGCCTGCTCAGTTTCAATTTCTTCGCAGTTCATATACTCGTCAAGTTCCACGTACTCAATATGCTTGTCTTTCCGGAGAGTATTCATGCAGAATTCAGCATTTTCAACCGTTTCAAACTGCAAAACATAAAGATTATCTGGACCATTAATTACTTTTTTGGACGAAAAACCGGAAAAATCATAAACTGTATCTGCCTTTGTGATTACTCTCTTTGAGTGAAATTCATCAGACATTATCAGACTTCCATACATTGAATCGTTTTCATTTACCATATCGGACGATAAACTGTAGAAATTCTTTGATTTTTCCTGCTCGGCGTAATTTTTTCTAAGTATACACAGGTCAAAAGAATCAATTCTGTTGTCGTTGTTTACGTCAAAAGTTTTATCAATAGCAGTTGTTACGCCCTCAGAATTGCCGAGAATGAAATTCTGTACGGATTTCAGCTGTTCAGCCGTTATTTCTGTAACAGCATTCGCATCTGATACTGGCAGAAGTATTGGCATACCAGTTACTGATAATATACAGCTTACAAAAACAGAAATTACTTTATTTTTCAAAATAATCAACTCCTTTTATTCAGGGAGCAGGTTGTTAATATTCAATAAAATTCCGGTTATATTTGTTTGCATAAGCCTGAGCTGTACTGCCTGCATATCCCACTATAACCGCATTTTCCGGAATAGTATCAGCTGAATCATATATTTCACAGGAACTGTTAAGAATGGTGATTTTATTCAGATAATCACAGTCTGAAAAGGCTTTGTTCTGAATTTCACCTACAGATACAGGAAGTTCAATTTCCGTCAGGGCAGTACCAATGAACGCTCTGTTTTCGATAGAGGTTACTGTTTCCGGAATCTGAACAGATGATAAACTACTGCAATATCCAAAAGTCAAGTTTGAAATTGAAGAAAGTGAAGAGGATAACTTTACTTTATGTAAATTACTACAGCTTGCAAATGCGTTGGTCTGTATATTTACAACTGAATCGGGTATTGATATTTCCTCAAGAGACTCACAGCCGGAAAATGCAAATGTTCCGATATTGGTAATAGTATCAGGAAGAATAATGCCGGTTATTTCATTGCAGTTATAAAAAGCGAATCTTCCTATACTTGTAATTTTTATACCGTTGAATGATGCTGGCACTGTTACCGTTCCGGACATTATATCCGTCCATTTGGTCAGTTCAATAGTTCCGTCGTCAAGGTAGGTATACTCAATAGATGGTGCAGTACCGGAATTATCTTCAATAAGATTGCTTAATTTCGGCAGTCCGTAACCATAATATATATCTTTGCCCGGTTCACCAAGGTCAAGACATATTTCTTTAATTTTCTGTTCTATTTCAGCAGGAGTAGCTTGTGGGTTTGCATATTTTATCATTGCGGCAGTAGCGGAAATATGTGGGGCAGCCATAGACGTACCGTCAAATGATGCGTAACCTTCGCCGGGAACACTACTAAGTATGTTAACACCCGGAGCAGTTACGTCAACACTTTCGCCATAATTTGAAAAATCTGCTTTATTATATCCTGAATCGCACGCAGCAACAATTATACTGTTTTCAAGATGAGCAGGACAGTAGTATTGAGTATCGCTGTCGGAATTTCCGGCGGAAGCAACTACAGTTACACCACATTCCACAGCATATTCAATAGATTCATCAACATATTTTGAACCGCCACGACCACCGAGACTCAGATTAATTACATCCGCACCTTGTTCCGCTGCGAATCTTATTCCGTTGCCGACGTTTGTATATGTACCACTACCGTTTGCGTCAAGTACTCTCACAGGCATGATATTTATATTCAGATTCGGAGTACAGTCAATAATAGTTCCTGCAACGTGTGTACCGTGAGAATCCTCGTCACTCGGGTCTCGGTCATTGTCTACGAGGTCGTGACCGGTATTTAAAAGTCTGTCACCTATAAAACTATGTGCTGAAACGCCGGAATCAACTACCGCAACCACTACTGAAGAAGAATCAGCGTTACTGCTGAGATATTCTGCATACTTGTCCGCCTCGATAGCCTCGACACCCCATGAATTTGAATCAGCTGTAACAGACTGAGTTGTTGTTTCGTCGTAACTCACATACGCATCAAGTTCAGCATATTCTATAGCATTATCCTGCTCCAGTGCGGACAGACATTTCTGAGTTTTTTCAAAAGAATCGAACTGAACAATATAGATACTTCCAGAATCTGAAACTACATCCGTAGGAGCATATTTTTCAAACGAATACTTTTTGTTTCCATTTACCTTTACTATCAGACGATTGGAGCAGAAATCTTCCGCCATAACCGACATACCATACTTTGAATCTGTTTTCTGCACAAGTTCTGACGATAAACTATAGAAGTTGTTTGATTTTTCCTGCTGTTCTACGTATTGTTTTCTCATCAGACACACATCAAAAGAATCAATTATGCCGTCACCGTTGACATCGTAACCGGTATCCATCGCACTTGTTTCCGAACTGTTCAGAATAAAATTCTGCATTGATTTAAGTCGGTTAATGGTTGTTACATTGTTTGCCGAAACTGTTTCCGCCGATACCTGCGGAACTACATACGGTACACTGTTCAGTGCGAAAATAAGACTGAAAAGTGCAACATACAATTTTTTACGTTTTTTCATTTAAAACACCCTGCCTTTTTAAGATATTATGGTAAAATTATACATTATTTTTTCTTGAATTGCAAGCCAAATATATAAAACCGTCATATTGTACAAAAATATATAGAGTATTTTAGGCAAGGTGTAAGAACAATTTAGTCAAGTGCTACGAATGGTCTTTTATGTACTTCGGCATAGTGTTGTGCGGTTGAACCAGTATAGCTATAAACAGTTATATTATCAGAAAAAGCATAATAATTAATGTCGCATGATGGGTTTAATATTGTAACTTTAGTAAGATTTGGACAGGACGTAAATGCATATGCAGATATACTCTTTACGTTTTCGGGGATAACTATACTACTTAAATTGGTACAACCTTTAAATGTACTATTCGAAATTAAAGTTATATTATTAGATAATATTACACTTTTCAAACTTTTGCAATTATAAAATATGCTACCTGCATTCATATTTGTAACACTATCTGGTATAGTTATATGTTCCAGACTTGTACATTCTTCAAATGCTGTGGTTTCTATTTCCGTAACACTATTTGGAATTACTACATTATTTAGTTTTGTACAATTTGAAAATACACTGTTAGGAATAGTTTTCAGTCCATTAGGAAGTTTTACGCTTCTCAGATTGATACAATTTGCAAATGTAGCTACACTACCTAAGGATTCAATGCTATCAGGAAGTATTATTTCTTCAAGATTAGTGCAAGCATAAAATGCATTATACTGAATGGATTTAACTCCATCAGGAATCTTTATGTTTTTTAACTTTTCACACTCAAAAAATGCACGTCCACCAATTTGAATGAGATTATCGGAAAGAATAACATCCTGTAGATTTGAACATTCTGCAAACGCACCATATTCTATACTTGTAACACTATCAGGTATAATTATACTTTTAATGTTACTACAAGAGTAGAATGCATATTCATCAATCAAAGTAACACTATCAGGAATGCTTACATTTTCAAGCATATTACATTTATTTACAAAAGATTTTCCTATGCTTGTAACACCATTTTTTATTACTATATTTAAAACAGATGAATTGGAATCAAACGGACTTTCTCCATAATCATAATTCCACATATCACCTGTGCCGGATATGGTAAGCAAGCCGTTTTCGTCAAGTGTATAGTATACATCATCACCACATTTTCCGCTCGCAATTATTGGTACTTCAATCAGCTTGCTAAGTTTCGGCAGTCCGTAACCATAGTATACATCTTTTCCGGTATCGCCTAAATCAAGCGATATATCTTTTATTTTCTGTTCAATCTGAGCAGGTGTAGCCTGTGGGTCAGCGTACTTTATCATAGCCGCAGCCGCAGATATATGAGGTGTCGCCATGGACGTACCGCTAAGGGTCTTGAAATTTCCCCCTGGAATACAGCTTTTTATGTTCACACCCGGAGCGGTTACGTCAACGCTTTCGCCGTAATTGGAAAATTTAGCTTTCTGATTTTCAGAATCGCACGCAGAAACGACTATACAGTTATCGAGGTGTGCCGGATAGTAATTTTTAGTATTATTGGAATCATTTCCGGCAGCGACTACTACAGTCGCACCAATTTCAACGGCATATTCAACTGAATCGTCTATGTATCTTGAACTGCCCTTACCGCCAAGACTTAAATTAATAACGTCCGCACCGTTTTCGGCAGCGTATCTTATGCCGTTCCCGACGTTCAGAACTGAACCGCTTCCGTTTTCGTCGAGTACCCGTACCGGCATTATGTCTATATTCAAATCCGACGTACAGTCCACAACCGTTCCGGCAACGTGCGTACCATGATAGTGTTTGTCATTAGGGTCGGGGTCATTGTCTACGAGGTCGTAACCGGTATCAAGTATCCTGTCCTTTAAGAAATCATGGTAAGCCACACCGGTATCCACTACCGCAACCACTACCGAGGAAGAGGAATCGGAGTTATTACCGAGATATTCTGCATATTTGTCCGCCTCGATTGCCTCAACACCCCATGAATTAGAATTTGCCTGCTCAGTTTCAATTTCTTCGCAACTCATGTACTCGTCGAGTTCAACGTATTCTATATTGCTATCTTTTTGCAGAGCAGATATACAGATTTCCGCTCTCTCGACGGTATCGAACTGTACGACATATATATTATCCGGACCTGAAATGACGTTTGTAGGAGAATAACTCTCAAAGGAATAATTTTTCTTTGCCTTTACGATTATACGCTTGGAATAGAAATCGTCCGCCATTACCGACATACCATACTTCGCATCAGTGTCATGCACGAGGTCTGACGATAAACTATAGAAATTCTTTGATTTTTCCTGCTCAACATATTTTTTTCTAAGCAAGCACATATCAAAAGAATCAATTCTGCCGTCTTCGTTGAGGTCGTAACTCAAATCTATCTTTTCTTCCTCATTATTCAGAAGAAAATTCCGCATTGCTTTGAGTGTGTCAGCGGTTACAGCTTCATCGGTCGGAACAGCTTCCGCCGAAAAGTACGGAACTACAGCCGGAACACTGTTCAGTGTCAGAACAAAACTTAAAACCGCAATATATAATTTTTTACGTTTTTTCATTTAAATCACCCTTTGTTTTTAAGATAATATGGTAAAATTATACATTATTTTTTCTTGAATTGCAAGTCATATGTATAAAACTGTCATATTGCACAAAAAACAAATTATAAATTTAGTCAAGTGCTATGAATTTTCTGTCATATTTTTCTGCGTATGCCTGAGCTGTTGAGCCGGTGTAGCCGTATATGGTGACCTTTTTTATGATAGTATCTGCACTATCATAGATTTCACAATCAGGATTTAATATTTCAATGGATTCTAATTTATCACAACCTAAAAAGACATGGATTGTTATATTTGTAACACTGTTTGGAATAGTAATTGATGTTAAACTTTTACACCAAAAAAATGCAGTATCTCCTATACTTGTAACACTATCAGGAATAGTAACTGAAGTCAAAGAAGAACATTGAAAAAATGCACTTCCTCCTATACTTGTAACACTATCTGGAATAGTAATTGAAGTCAAAGATGAACAACTTGAAAATGCATTCCCTTTTATACTTGTAACACTATCAGGAATAGTAACTGATGTTAAACTACTGTAACAATTACTAAATGCACATTTTCCTATACTTGTAACACCATCTTCAATAACAACTTTCTTTATTTTTTTGCTGTCTTTATACCAAGGCATTGTATTATAAATAAAGTCTGTCATATCACCCGTACCACTTATAGTAAGTAAGCCGTTTTCGTGGACAAATGACAGTGAACTTGATAAAATTATTTCACTCAATAATAAAATAAATTCTGGTGCAACTCTCGAAACTTTACGGAAAGATTTTGAAAATGCAGAAAATGTCGTCGCTGAAAAAGAAAAAATTCTTGATAAAGCAAAGTCAAATTTAAAAACGTTCTATGAACTCAAGGAAAAACTGGAAATCGTTTTTGAGAATAAAAAATCAAACGTTTTTACAATCCAACAGGCAGAAGCCACACTGAAAAAATATCCTAATATCAATGGTGGCAATTATCGTAACGTTGACATTCTGATAAAAAATGAAACTGAAAATGTCCGTCAGGCTGAGGAAAATTTAAAATCTGCACAGGAAAAATTCAGACAGTCAGTTGACATTTTTTCAATAGCAGAAAAAGTTTTCGGTGGTACTTATGTACAGTCGCTGGTCGGTGAAGAACGTGAACGCAAGGAATCAAAATTCATGCCGAATGGTTTGAAAAATGCGTAGAAAGTTGGTGCTATTATGAATAAAAAATTTCTTTCGGCAACAATGTTGAAATGTATTGCAGTCATTGCAATGACGATTGACCACGTTGCATTTATGTTTGTTCCGCCTGAAAGTCCTGTCTATTTTGTGATGAGATTATTCGGACGGTTGACAGCTCCGATAATGAGCTTTTTTATCGTGGAAGGGTTCATTCATACGAAAAACTATAAAAAATACTTCCTCAGAATGTTTGTATTCGGAATAATTTCACAACCGTTTTATTTCGTAATGATTTTCCGGAATACTCCGCAGAATACAGCTGAATTTTTTATGAATTTAAATGTTATGTTCAATTTCTGCATAAGTCTAATACTGCTGAAAATCGTTTCCGGCAAGTTACATACTGAAAAGAAAATATTTCTGTCCGGAATTTGTTTCATGTTATCTGACCTATGCGACTGGTCGATTATGATTCCGGCTTGGGTACTGATATTTTTCTTTTTCAGAAACAGTAAATTCAGGACTGGATTGTTCATCAGCGTAAGTGTTGTTCTGATTACACTGAAATATCTTCCAATGTACAACAGTTTTGCAGAATTTTCATATCAGTATGGCGTGATAATGACGACAGTTCTGATTGCTCTGTACAACGGCAGACGTTCCCAAAAATTCAGTAAACTAAACCGTTGGTTCTTTTATGTTTACTATCCGCTACATATAGCAGTTATAGAAATCTTATTAATATTAATTGTTATATGAAGAAATTAAACAAAATTTACAGAAAATCCCTTGACAAATCGCTGAAAAAATGGTAAACTAATAATGTTGATATTTCCGATATTTTTAATATTTCGGACGTTCAACGAGCAACTTGAAAACTGAATAGTTAGTCACGTTGTAGAGTATTATAAATTGACTGTGCATTGAAAACCTCTGAGACTACATAATTCAGAGTGGTACTGCTCGGCTTTTATGAATATGACTTCCGCTGAATAGTAGAACGAAAAGCGGTCGGGTGCAACTCACGATATTAAGAGTTTCATGTTGCAGAACATGATAAGACGTGCAATGGAAAAATTTCAAAAATTATCGGCAGAATTTCGGTTCTGCCGTGTTATAACGTTTCCGGAAGTGCATGAGCTTTCAGGAACGACCAAAAGTAATAATACGGAGGTACATACCAATGAATAATGACGATTTTATAATGTCTCCTAAAGTAGATTTTGCGTTTAAAGAAATAATGTTCAATGAAAAGGTTCGGAAAGGCTTTCTGAGTGCAGTCCTTGAAATTCCGGTAAGCAAAATCAAAAAGACCGTTCTGAAGAATACGAATCTACAGAAAATACATTCTGACGAAAAACAGAGAATTTTAGACGTTTACCTTGTTATGAACGATAATACACGGATTGATATTGAAATTCAGCTTGCATATATGTCCTCTTGGGCGGACAGAAGTGTTTTTTATGTATCAAAAATGCTTGTTGAGCAAATCAATGTAGATAAGAAGTATTCCAATTTTCAGAAGTGTATCGGTATTAACCTGTTGGATTTCAATTACATCAAGGATACAGACCGTTTCCACACAGTATATCATATCAGCGAAGACAAGGAACACTTCATATATACGGATATTATGGAATGGCACGTCGTTGAACTGCCGAAACTTCCGGCAATTGACGACGGTTCAGACCTTTACAACTGGATACGTTTCATAAA
>JAIDUG010000028.1 GCA_029060305.1 Ruminococcus sp. | reverse complement strand
GTAGAATATAAAACAAATTATAATTTTTATTAAAAATGAATATTTTATAAATTTAAATAATAATATTTAATATAAGAGGTATATAATGCAAAACAATAATAATATAATACATTTTAACAGTAAATATGAGGTGATATTATGTCAAGACTAAGAAGTAAAATCACCGCATTACCATCTCTGGTAATATGCAAGGACGGTACAGAAAAAGAATTAAAATCACTATCCGAAAAAGACAAAAACGAGTTTAGATTATTAATGTGTTTTAACATAAGTAAAACAATGAGTGAATATTATTCATTACATAATACTGAATGGGAAACTTTTTTACATAATAAATGATTATAAAAAAACAGTTGTACTTATATTTTATAGTACAACTGTTTTATATATATTGTTTAAGAAAATTTAAAATATCGTCTGCTGAATCAAATCTTTCATATTGATTGATATTTGTGCAGATTCTGATAAATTTACCTAAACGACCCTTTGTAAATATCTTAACAGAGGGATGTTTTCCTGTAAGTAAAAGATTAGCTATTACCCCGACGGCAAATATATCGGAATGTTCATCTGTTCTGTTAAGCCCGAACTGTTCAAACGGAGCATAACCCATAGTACCCATTGTGTTATTATCAATAGTATCTGATGATTTGAATAATTTTGCAATATCAAAATCGATTATTTTCACTATACCGTCATTGGTAAGCATTATGTTATTCAAAGTTATATCCCTATAGACTATTCCGACAGAATGCAGTGCGGATAAGCCATCACATAATTGTAATAAAATACGTTTTACTCCGATAGGGGACATAGTTTCTGAAATTTCAGCTAAGGTTATACCGTTTATATATTCTTCTATTATGACTGTCTGCCCGTTGATTTCCAGCACTTCAAAAACTTCTGTAATATTTCTATGCCTTATGCGTTTCAGTACGGAATAAACATCAGTAGAGGCATTATTTAGTATATGAATAACAATGTTCTTTTCCAGTTGTCTATGCCGATACAAAACACATTTTCCCTTATCACTTTTATGTAAAAGTTTTACAAGCCGATAATCTTTTTTTAAGATATTATAAAATTCGTTTTCCATTGAAAATTTCCTTTAAATATGATATAATAAAAAATGAGGTGATACATTATGAAAAGTACAGACGATTTACTTAAAGAGCTTTCTGGTACAGACGATATAAACGACTTTCTTAAAAATAATGAAAATAATCTTGATTATGTTTCCATATCGAAATATCTTAACAGACTTGTTTCTGAAAAGAATCTGAAAAAATCAGAAGTTATCAGAAATTCAGAACTAAGTGAAATATATGCTTATCAGATATTTTCAGGAAAAAAGTGTAATCCGAGTCGGGATAAAGTTCTTTGTCTTGCATTCGGAATGGGATTGAATGTGGAAGAAACACAGCAGATGTTAAAAGTTTTTAGTTTTCCGATTCTATATGCTAAAAGAAAACGTGACAGTATAATTATTTTCGCATTGAATAAAGGTCTTTCCGTACTCGATACAAACGAACTGCTTTACAATTCTGATGAGGAAACATTAGGTTAGCTTATGCTACAACTAACATTTATCGGATAACTTCCGTTATTATGTTCCGTGGTGGAAATATCACAGCTGAAATTATTTTCTGAAAAATCCCCGTCCGCTTCAAAGTTTTCAAACATTTTTCGTATATCTGCTTGTAAACTACTACTAATCTGATAATCAAGTACAAAATATGTTATTTCATTGATAATTGCTGGAATATATATTGAAGTCGAATAGCTTATATAATTGCTATCAGGTTCAATGTCAAGTGTAAAACAAGTCATTTCTGAATTTGCAGTGACAGTACATTTTACTTTGTCAATACCTACACTCGAATTAAAAGTACAGTCATTTTCATTGAAAGAAAGCGTATCTGTAAGAATACGTGAGCCAGCCCAGTTATTTAGACGTTCAGTGAAAATATCTTCAAAACTTGTTTCAGGAATATCATTGTTAACAGTAGGCGGTTCAGATACCGGATTTTCATTTTCAGACGGCGGAATAATAATATCTTCGGAAATAATTTCCTGATAATTGTTATCCTGTTCTGTGTATGGGATATCCGTTTCGGATTGATTAAAATTATTATCATTTATATTTACAGGTGAAATGTTTTCATCCGTAATATTGTTAACATTATTACTTTGGATTTCGGAAGTAATAGTCTCAACAATTGCCTGTGTTGAAAGTGAAGTTTTTTCTACATCATAGGACATTATTGTTGTTATAACAGTTGTAACTGATTGTGTTTGAACTGTATTATATGAAGTGGCAGATAATTTTGTTGTTTCAGTAAAAGTCGTTGAAGTTGTAATATTTTCCGTAATGTTTTCCGACATTACATAAGGTGCGGAAGATTCTGTATTTCTGCTGTCTCCCTTGTCTGAAAGTACCATTACAAGCAGAATTATAACTATTATCATAAGCACGGCTAAAACAGTCATTGATAATATCATTTTCCGGCTTGGTTCAGATTTTCTTTTTATTTCAAGTACACCGTCTGTACGTTCCATGCAGTGCAGACAGAAACTCATTTCCGCAGGTATTTCTGCCCCACATCGGGGGCATTTTTTTGTTTCCATATTATCACCAGTATTATTATACATCATTTTTTATGATATTGCAACAGAAAACATAAAAAAGCAGTCCATAAAGAACTGCTTTTCATAAGAAAGTATAATTATGTGTGCCTAATCTCCCATTTTTCCATTTTGTCTTGCAATTCACTTACAGACATATCTACTACATCATATTCGTTTCCATATGTATATATTGTATCACTGTCTTCTGATTCAGCAATAAAAATTTCAAGGATTTCATCTCCTCTTATTCCTACAGCTGTAGCTTGACACGCAAAATACAAAATTTTACACGCAAAATACAAAAAAATAGACCTAAAAAATTACCAGATGTAAAAATTGCAACGAGTATATTAGAATTTAAATACAAAAAAACACTCTTTAAAAGCCGTTTAAAAGGTCTTTAAAGAGTGTTTAAATATTGTTTTATGATTTATTTTTATAATTTATATGCTGTTATTATAAGGAAATAGTCTTTTTCTGCCTGTTCGGAACATACTCAATAAGGTCTGTGATGTCGCATATTAGACATTCACAGATTCTGTCAATATGATTAATGTTAAGACGTTCTGCAATACCGTTATAAATACAGCAGATTGTTGACGGTCTGATACCAGTCTGACGTGCAAGTTCTGCCTGACTCATGTGCTTTTCATCAAGTATTTCTGCAAGATGTATCTTTATCATAACAATCACCCTCAAAACATCAAACGGAGTTCGTTTGTTTTATACTGAAGACCTTTTCTTTCAGCTCTGTCAAGAATATATTTATTGTCAAGTGCCAGTTTCATATAGCTTTGTATTTCCTCTGGTGTCTGATTGTTCAGAATCCAGTTTCTGAGAGTTTCAAAGTCATCTGTAAAATCCATTATGTACGCAAGACACAATGCACGGTATACCAGTCTTATATTATGGCTATATTCCGTAAGATATTCTTTTCCTTTGCTGTATTCCGGATACGGTTTTTCTTTAAGTTTGAAAGTAATTTTACGGAACGGATAAATATACCTGTATGTATTTACTTCAAACGGTTTTAGGATTCCCTCACACCACTGTCTGTTCATACGTACAATTCCGATACTTTTTGAGTTGGTCATTATTACATTATGCGTAATTTCGCCTGTAATGGTATTTTCATAAAACAAAGTCCTGTGAACACCAAAATATTTAAAATTGGTTGCCTTGTAAATCGTTCCGCAACCCAGTCGACCGTCTGCAAAGCTCTGAACCGCCTTAATATATGGATAGTCTGCACGTAGAATTTTAAAGCAAGCTCCGATGAACAGACTTTCGGCATTATGTCCGAGACAGTCATCAATCCACAGACGATTCAGTTCTATAATTTCATCTTTCTCCAAGTCTTCCGAAATCGACTTGAAAGAATGAGCGTTCATAAGTCTTCCGAAGACAGCTGCACCAAGACATTTTTCGGAATCTTCCCTGAAAATCCCGAAATTGACTATTCCAAAACTGTCATTCCACTTATGAGAATAATGATTTTCTACAATGATTGATTTGGCAAGCCTCTTTTCAATTTGTCTGATAACAAGTGTACCAAGGCTTTTTGTATGCTTTGTTATTTCCATTTTCAACGTTCCTTCCATTGTGAAAACGGAATTTTCTGTCAGATACCGATACAATCAATGTAATTGTATGATATATTTATTTTAC
>JAIDUG010000027.1 GCA_029060305.1 Ruminococcus sp. | reverse complement strand
TCTCCCAACTTAGAACTTTGCGTTCTTTCATTAGTGCCTAATCTTTTCAATCAGGAACGCATCGCACCAAGATTGATAACGGAAGTTGTTTTTGCAACTCCGCCCTTGTTGTTGAAAATTCCAATTTTTATATTTTCCATTATATCAAACCTCATAAGTATAGTAGTATTTTTTTAAGTTCTTCTCCAAGAACCGTTTATATACTTTGCAGTAATTCAGGGTTATCATGGATATTGCCGATAATTTCAACTTTACGGTTAATGTTGCTTAATTGTACAACTTTAATCGGTTTGTCACTTTCAGTGGTAAACATTCCGAAATAGCCAACCCATTTAACCTGTAAAATCATATTTCCATGAATATTGCCATAAAAAATTATATCGTCAACACAAATTCCGTTGCCTTTCTTGTCGTAAAATCCGGTAAACTGTCCGACTGTTTCAGGAATAACCTGAATGCTTTTCAGCTCATCAGAATCGCTCAGACTGATAATACAGGTCTTTCTTGAATTGGCAACCGGCATACCGTAAACCCATTCATCATTATCCAATCTTTTTCCCCTGAATAAAATTTCACTGTTCATAATATTCAGACCTTTCTATATTTTTATCTGTCAGAATCATCTTCAAACCTGAAAAGTTCCATATAATTTTCAAGCATTTCAATCACGCTACTTCCAAGATGTTCACGTGAAAATGTTTCCTGACGTAAAATCGCAGTAAAAAGGTTATGCAAGCTGTTTTCAGAGACTTTCCTGTATGCCTCAATTTCACTGAGAACAGCATCATCATTAGAACCACTGGACTTTATGTTTTCGATTTCTTCCTGATGTGCCTGACGTTCCTGTTCAAGCTGTTCTATAAGGTCATAGCGTTGTCTTGTTTCTTCTGCAAGGCTGTCTGTAAGTCTTTCACGGTCACTGAAAAGTTTGTTATTCTGACTTTGAAGTCCCTGAATCTGAGTAGTAAGACGTTCAATTTCTGCGGTATCCTTTTCGACTGCAACTTCTACCGGACGATTTTCAAGCTCCTGAATTTGCTTTGTAAGAAGTTCGTTTTTAGAACGTTCTTTTTTCAGATTATTTTCGTTACGAGTATTTTCCGTAAAAAGTTGGCACTTAGCTCTGTCAAGTTCGGAAGTGCGTTCACGTTGCCAAGCAAGGCTATCTTCAAGAGACTTGATTTTCTGTTTCAGTTCCTTGACAGTTACGCTCTCAAGGTCTGTATTCTGCACGATTTCATCTCTCTGCGGTTCGTCCAGTTTTGCAAGAAGCGAAAGTTTTTCTGTTCCAACTTGTGCAGTCGACTGCACAAAATTTTCCGAAAGATTATCAGCAATAGAAATGAATTTATATGTTTGTCTGCGTTTCAGACCTACTTCTTTTTCGCAGTATTCCTCAAAATTCCGATAGCCAAGTTCTTTGTATAACTTACCGTCACGCATTTCTTTCAGACCTTTACACATCTCATAAAGAGAAGTCTGTGCCATTTCAGCGTGAAACTTTATGTGTTGATTGAGTTTAAAAGCCTTGCTGTAATCCGACGATAAAACCATTGTTTCATTTTCAGTTTGGTTATTCACTTTAATTCACTACCTTTCTTACTTTACTGAAAAAGAAATATTAATGTGATGTAGGAATTTCAGTACATACATCTTTTTTCATGTACTTACACCAATATATACACCTTTTGTTTTTGCCTTTAATAAGCCGTTTTTTAAGGATATATTTTTTAATGGTGTAGGTGATGTAGGTATTTTTTATTCTTATAAGAAAAATATTATTTTATATAACGTTATAAACGCTTTTTACCTACACCGCCTACACCCACTACTCCAATTGTCCGAAAAACAGCCTTTTTTGTGGTGAATGTATACCTACACCATATCTACATTATTGTCTACACCACACTGCTAATATAGAAATATGGATGTTCGTCTTTCCACTGATTATTCATTTCGTATTCAGTAAGCATAACGCCGGTTTTAAAACGTTTGGTCATATCACTCCAGTTTTTCTTGCAGAACCCTGAAATCTCTTTGCGGAACTCAGGAGCAGACGGAATGCGTGTAATTCCTTGTTCCTCACACCAGTGACGGAAGAACTCATAAATCCTTTGTGAAGTCAGAGACGGCTTTTCACCAGTAACAAGGGAACGTGTATAGGTTGTCCAGAACTCTACCGGATAAGAATTTTCACGCTTGTACTCAGTGAGATTTTCAATGCAGTCCTGTGTGATACTGAACTGATAGTTTCTGCCGACAGCTTCCCTTAACGCCATAACAGCTTTGAAGATTATTCCGTCACGCTCATCATAAAGTTTCTGTAACAGATTAGGGTCAAGTTTATCCTTTTCAATTCTGTTCTTACACTTCACAATAATGATACGGTCATAAACGTGGTCTCCTTTATCACCGCCAAAGTGTGGTAAATCGTTCATTCCGTACAGCAGAAAACCTTTGAATTTGAAGTCAAATGGTTCTCTGTTCTTAAACTCAATCGAAATCGAATCACCACCGGTCAGATTTTTGAAAACGGCATTTTCTTCAAGTTTCATGAATGATAAGTCATTTGAGTAAATCAGACGTTTGTTATATGCAGCGGTTTTTCCGAAACGTTCGTTAAGACTTTTCAGGTCACGTTCTGCAACGTTTTTAGAACCCAAGAGCATTGCAATCAGATTTATCAGCGTACTTTTTCCTGTATCACCCTTGCCGAGCAGAAACAGTGCCTTTTTGAAACGCCAACCCTGAATGTTGGAAATAATTGCTCCGATGTACTCCAAAAGCAATTGTTGGGTTTGAATGTCACCGTTTGTTAGCGTGTTCAGAAATCTGTCAAAATTAGGTGTCGGACTGTCTTTGCCGTTCCAATTACACGGAATCTGTATTGATGACATAAGTTGCGGAGTATGTGGAGTAAGCTGTAAAGAATGAATATTCAGAACGCCATTTTTGAAGTTGATGTAATCTTCACTTGTGTTCATGATGTCATGTGGACAGTGCAGACAGGTACAGTCAAGAAGTTCAAGAGCCTGTTTCAGAATTGTTGGATTGACCAGTCTGATATTAAAATCCTCAATGTACTTCATTAAAATTCGCATTATATCACTGTCGTTTGCGGTCTGATAAACGCCGTCTTTGTATATGTAGCGGATTTCATTGTCTAATGCTCCGTTGCGGAGCATGATACAGGTTTCTGACTTCTGAAAGAACTTGTAAAGAAACGGAACGGAAATTTTTACTTTATCTCCGTGGTCAACAACGAATATCGGACGAATCTGATAGAACGTCTCATCTGTTTCGCTGTTGGTAAGCTGTTTTTTGTACAGCAGTTCTCCGGCATTGTATGCACTTTCCGCAGTTGTGTACTGTACGTTTTCGGGTCTGATTTTTGACATAAATTCCTCCTGATTTTCTGCTTTTCTTTTCAGAAAAGTATTGACTTTTTGAGGAAAACATGATATAATATTATAAAGTAATTAATATGTGTTTTCCTCTATATAGTGCAGCGGTTTTGCCAGAACCACTGCATTATTTTTTTATGTGTTGTGATAGCCGACCGGAATTTCTCCACGTCTTTCCAGTTCATATCTGAGAGCTGCAACCGACACACAACATGGAACAGGCTGACCACAACTTACTTCTCCCTAAATTCTGTTACGGATTTCATTCAGTGTCCAGTTCTTGACCATGTCAAGTTCCCAGTCATAGACCGGCGTTCCGTTGTATTTTCTTACTGTTTCGGTATATTTCATGCTTTTCACCTCCTTTCAGTACCATTCGCCATTTGCGTTGAAGTGAAAGTATTCCTTACAGTCACCGATTTCAACTTCAAAATGAAGATATGGTTTTCTTGTTTTTGTGCGTGATACGTATTTTACAGCTAACGGCTTGATTTCAGAACGTCTTTCAAGTCCCTGTGCATTGTAGAAACGAATGAGCATTGTTCTGAAAAATTCTGTATTGACATTAAGTTTGTTGTAGCCTTTGATTTCCGCAATATCCACACCGTGAACTGCTTTAAGGTCATCAGAATTTCTCAGCTTATAATCTTTCAGACCGTTTTCAACGTATGCTTTTTCAAGTTCTTTTCCTGTCATAGCACTTCCTCCTTTCCATTTAAAGTAAAACAACTCCGTCCATTCAGAACGAAGTTGTTTTTTTTCTTACATACTCCGTGTTTGGTGGTATGTAAATAATATATCATAATCCGAACTCCACACACAACCTAACAGAAAACTTTTCGACGTTATGACAAAAGGTTCAGGCGATGCACGTATGCAACCGCTTTACTTCCTCATCACGACCGCCGGTACTGATACTAACAGCATTTGCTATGAACAGCACCAAAAGGCAAAAGACATCATTGACGGCAGAAAACACGACCCGACTTTCTACCCTGTAATCTATGGTGCGGACGACGGTGAGGACTGGACTTCTCCGGAAGTATGGGCAAAAGCTAATCCGTCTCTGAACGAAACAATAAACATTGAAAAAGTACAGACAGCTTGCGATTCAGCACGTCAGAATCCGGCAGAAGAAAACGCTTTCCGACAACTCCGTCTGAATCAGTGGGTTAAACAGTCGGTACGGTGGATGCCTATGGAAAAGTGGGATAAATGCAAAGTCGCTTTCAATGAGGATATGCTTGCCGGACGTGTTTGTTATGGCGGTCTCGACCTCGCAAGTACCACGGATATTACGGCATTTGTACTTGTTTTTCCGCCGACCAGTGACGACGATTTTTATTATATTCTGCCGTACTTCTGGTTGCCGGAAGAAACTCTTGACTTACGTGTCCGCCGTGACCACGTTCCGTACGACATATGGAAAAAACAAGGCTATTTGATGACTACTGAGGGAAATGTTGTACATTACGGATTTATCGAGGAATTTATTTATGCACTTTCACAGAAATTCAATATCCGTGAAGTCGCTTTCGACCGGTGGGGAGCAGTCCAGATGTCGCAAAACCTTGATGATATGGGTCTCAAAGTGGTACAGTTTGGACAGGGTTTCAGGGATATGTCACCGCCTACAAAGGAATTAATGAAACTTACACTTGAGGGCAAACTCGCACACAACGGTCACCCTGTACTTCGCTGGATGATGGACAACATCTTCATCAGGCGTGACCCTGCCGGAAATATCAAACCCGACAAGGAAAAGTCTACCGAAAAAATAGACGGTGCAGTAGCCTTGATTATGGCACTTGACCGTGCAGTCCGTTGTGGTGTGGGCGATACCGGTGCAAGCGTTTATGACAGCCGTGACCTTTTGATTTTATAGATTGGAGTTTAAAATGTCAAGAAAAAAACAAATGGCTGAAATTATCAGCCAAGAATTAATCGAAACAAATAATCTGCTTGATATTCTGATAAAAAAAGTTTCTAAAAATACTGAACATCCACAACCCTGGCTGTTAAATTCAGATTCGGATAAAGCTAAAGAACTCAGAAGTAAAAATCCTGAATTATATGATTATATTTCCCAGATATTAATTCTGTACTTCAGATGATTTTTATAATTTGTATAATAATATTCACAATAGAAATTATTAAAGAAACTGTAGATATGATTATTGGGATTCTTGCAGAAATATACTGACTTTTACGATATTGAATATAGCATTTCCCCTTTTCAGTAATTAAGCATTTATCACTTGCAGGAATTTGATTACCTATTTTATCACTTTTATAATTGCTGTACATCGCCAGTTGCAAGTGGATTAAATTTTTACAGGCATCAGCATTCAAGGGTTTTTTATACAATTTTTTCAGCCTTTTATATTCTTCTTTAGGCAAAATCAAATGTTCAAAATTATACTCATACAATCATGTCACCCCCTTCTGATTTATTATAACATGAATCAATGTAAAATTCAATGAAAGAGAGTTGGTTTATATGGGATTTTTCAAAGGGCTTTTCAAGAGCCGTGACAAGCCTACAAACAGTTATGACAGTCCGTCATACAGCTACTTTTTCGGACGGACAAACAGCGGAAAACGAGTAAATGACCGCACGGCAATGCAACATACTGTTGTGTATGCGTGTGTGCGTGTACTGTCAGAGGCACTGGCACAGTTACCGTTACACGTCTACCAGTACACAGAAAACGGCAGGGAGAGGGCTATAAAGCACCCTCTTTATTTTTTGCTTCACGACCGGCCTAACCACGAAATGACGAGTTTCATTTTCCGTGAAACCCTTATGGCACACCTGCTGATTTACGGCAACGCTTACTCTCAGATTATCAGGAACGGTCGTGACGAGGTTATGGGACTTTATCCGCTGACACCTGACCGAATAAGAGTTGACCGTGACGAACACAACTGTCTGATTTACAGATACAGCCGTTATGACGAGGCGAATCCGAATCTCAAAGAACAAGGTGAAATAATCCTGAAAGACAAAGATGTTCTGCATATTGCCGGACTTGGTTTTGACGGACTGGTCGGATATTCGCCCATTGCTATGGCAAAAAATGCTATCGGGATTTCCCTCGCCTGTGAGGAATACGGTTCTACATTCTTTGCAAACGGTGCAAGTCCAAGCGGTATTCTTGAACACCCTGGGACTATCAACGACCCCGAAAAAATCCGCAAGGCGTGGCAGAATGCTTACGGTTCAGGCAACTCCCACAAAGTCGCCGTACTGGAAGAGGGTATGAAATATCAACCGATTTCCATTCCGAACAATGAGGCACAATTTCTTGAAACAAGAAAATTTCAGGTTGAAGAAATAGCACGTCTGTACCGTGTACCTCTCCATATGATTGGAGACCTTGAACACGCCACTTTCAGCAATATCGAACAGCAAAGCCTTGAATTTGTGAAGTACACGCTTGACCCTTGGCTTGTACGTTGGGAACAGGCGTTACAGAAAGCACTTCTCAAAGACAGCGAAAAAGGACAGTATTTCATTAAATTTAACGTTGAGGGTCTGCTCCGTGGCGACTATGCAAGCAGAATGCAAGGTTACGCAACTGCACGTCAAAACGGTTGGATGTCCGCAAATGATATACGTGACCTCTAAGAACTCAACCGCATACCTGCTGAACAAGGTGGCGATTTGTACCTGTG
Organism: Ruminococcus sp.; assembly: GCA_029060305.1. Lineage (GTDB taxonomy): Bacteria > Bacillota > Clostridia > Oscillospirales > Ruminococcaceae > Ruminococcus. Next base: position 3,732 of record JAIDUG010000027.1, on the reverse strand, counting down.
CAACGGAAGTTTTACAAAACTCGCTGATGCAGGTGCATTCGCAAATAACAATACAAAGGATAAAAATGAGTAATATAAAATTACTAAAAGGTGACTGTCTGATGCATATGAAACAGATTCCTGATAACTCAATAGATTGTATAATAACAAGTCCTCCATACTGGAAAGGGTTTGAATATGAAGCCTATTTCAATTCATATTATCAGTATCTTGAATGGTGTGAAAAATGGCTGAAAGAATGCAAAAGAATTTTGAAAAAAAACGGAACTTTCTTTCTTAATGTGATTAATGACAGCGAAATTACTGTTCGTGCATTTGAAATTATGGAAATAGCAACAAGAAAAGTAATGTTCAAACTTCACGATACTATCATTTGGTTCAGATACAATCAACAGCCTGCAAATACAGACCGTCAGCTTACAAATCAGTGTGAATATTTGTTTATGTTCAGACATACATCAGCTAACATTCACTTGAACAAACAAACTGTTTATGAAGAATATCCGGAAATGTTTGAAACTAAAAATGTAGGCAATGTATGGAAAATTCCTTTTAACAGCAACAGAAAAATTAAAGGATTCGGCAGAAAAGAAACCAAGTCAAAATGGGGACATAGTGGTTTCCCTGTTGCTTTGCCAAAAGCCTGCATACTGCTTGCGACTAAAAAAAATGATACCATTTTAGATATGTTTATGGGAAGTGGAACGACTGGAATTGCTTCTATTGAAACAGAACGAAATTTCATAGGTATTGAATTGGATGACAATTCTTTTGATATTGCTAATGACAGAATTAAAAAATTTAAAATTAATGAAAAGGAGGAATAAACTATGGAAAAATTCTGGCAATTCAAAAACTCCGACGAAAAAGAAACTGAACTGATTTTCAACGGACCTATCTCAGACGAAACATGGTGGGGTGACGAAATTACTCCGGCAATGTTCCGTGATGAACTGTCCAAAGTCAAGGGAAACCTTACCGTATGGCTGAACTCTCCTGGCGGTGACTGTTTTTCAGCAAGTCAGATTTACACAATGCTCAGAAACCATAAAGGAAAAATCACGGTCAAGATTGACGGAATAGCAGCATCGGCAGCATCTGTTGTGGCAATGGCTGGCGACGAAACTCTGATTTCACCTACCGGAATGATTATGATTCACAATCCAATGACTATTGCATGGGGTAACAAGTCCGATATGGAAAAGGCTATCAACGAGCTTGAGGAAGTCAAGGAAAGTATTATCAACGCTTACGTCCGAAAAACAACTCTCAGCCGTGAGGAAATATCACGTCTTATGGACGAGGAGACTTGGATGAACGCTGAAAAAGCGTTACAGCTTGGATTTGTGGACGGTATTCTTTTTGACGACAAAAAGGCAGAAACTTCGCCTGCTCCCGAACCGGAAGAAGAAACTTCCAAACCCGAAAAAGAACCGGAAAATATTCAGCTTATGACTTTTTCTGTTTCACGTTCAAGGGATTCTTTTATGCAGAAAGTTTCCGCACATACGGACGGCGTACCTATTGAACAGCTTGAAAAAAGACTGAACTTATTAAAATACTGATTGGAGGAATTAAAATGACTATTCAGGAACTTATGAAAAAAAGAGCGGAAGCGTGGGATAAAGCACGTGACTTCCTCGACAGCAAAAGAACTTCAAACGGTCTGCTTTCCGAAGAAGACAGCAAGACTTACGACAAAATGGAGGCTGAAATTGTAGCTCTCGGCAAGGAAATAAACCGTCTTGAAAATCTTTCCGCACTTGGTGAAAAACTTAGCAAGCCGACTTCTGAACCTATTCTCAACACACCAAATACAAAAACAGGCAGAGCTTCCGACGAGTACAAAGAAAGTATGCTTACCGCTCTCCGCACAAATTTCAAGCAGATAAGCAACGTTCTTCAGGAAGGTGTTGATGCTGACGGCGGTTATCTCGTACCGATTGAGTATGACAGACGACTGATTGACGTTCTCGACGAAGAAAATATTGTGCGTAAACTTGCGACAAGAATCACCACAAGCGGTGAACACAGAATCAATGTAGCTGCTACAAAACCTGCTGCTGCGTGGATTGAAGAGGGTGCAGCTCTCACGTGGGGAAATGCCACTTTTGACCAGATTCTTATGGATGCACACAAACTTCACGTTGCCGTAAAGGTTACCGAAGAATTGCTTTATGATAACGCTTTCGGACTTGAAAACTATCTGCTTACACAATTCGGAAAGGCTCTCGCAAACGCTGAAGAAGATGCTTTCCTTAACGGCGACGGTATCGGCAAACCGACAGGTATTTTCAATGCAACCGGTGGCGGACAGGTTGCAGGAACTCTCGGCGGTACGGTCAAGACAGATGATGTTATAGACCTTGTGTATGCCCTCAAACGTCCGTACCGTAAGAACGCTGTATTTATTATGAACGACAAAACGCTTGCATCACTCCGCAAACTCAAGGATAACAACGGTGCTTATCTCTGGCAACCGTCATATCAGGCAGGTGAACCCGACAAGGTACTTGGTTATAACGTCTATACATCTGCATATTCTCCGGAAAATTCCATTGCTTTTGGTGATTTCAAATACTACAATATCGGCGACAGGGGAACACGTTCATTCAAACAGCTTAACGAACTTTTCGCCGGAAACGGTATGATTGGATTCGTTGCAAAGGAACGTGTTGACGGAAAACTCGTACTTCCGGAAGCTGTACAGATTATGAAACTTGCCTGATTCTGAAAGGTGGTGGGCAGGGTGGTATCGTTAAAAGAGGCGAAAAACTATTTAAGGGTTGACGGTTGTGAGGACGACAAGTTGATTTCTGATTTTCTTTTGACGGCAAAAAAACTCTGTATGGAAGTCGGACGAATGGACGAAGAAAAGTTTGAACGCAACGAGGATATTACAAGAATTGCTGTATTATTTGTAGTGTCGTATCTCTATGAAAACCGAAATACAGCGGATTTCCACAAACTTACGCTTTCGCTCCGTTCTCTTCTCTTCAAACAGCGTGAGGGAGTGATTTAATGGAAATCGGTAAACTTAATCAACGTATAACCGTTCTTGAACCGACAACACGTATTAACACTATCGGAACACATAAGGCTCAGTGGGACGAATTATTTTCCTGCTGGGCTTGCGTGTCCGTCAGGACTTCAACCGAAAATTCCGACAACGGTACAACAAAAGAAGTACAGACATTGCAGTTTATAATCCGCCAGAACAGCGAAACTCTTAAACTACAAACCAATACACACTGTATTTCATTTCAGGACGTAATTTATAATATTACTGGCGTATTCCCTGATTTTGTACGTCGGGACTATCTGAAAATTACAGCCGTTGCAAGAAAGGTGGGAAAAAATAATGAGTAATTCTGCTCACATTGATATAGATTCTATGGCTTCTCAAATAATGAGAGAACTACATGAGTATTCTACACTTGCAACAGATTCTATGAAAAAAGCTGTAAAGAAAACTGCCAAATCTGTAAAAAATGAAGTTTCAGCAAACGCTCCGAAACGTACTGGCAAGTATGCAAAAAGCTGGTGTGCATCATGTACATTAAACAAGTCTCATGCTTATCATATGACCGTACACGCTAATCCTCCTGAATACCGTCTTGCACATTTGCTTGAAAAGGGTCACGCAAAACGTGGTGGAGGACGTGTTGAGGGTAAACCGCATATCGCTCCGGCTGAAAAAAACGGTGCGGAACTTCTTGAAAGTCTCATCAG
>JAIDUG010000026.1 GCA_029060305.1 Ruminococcus sp. | reverse complement strand
TGACAGTACTGAAAAAATAAAATTCAAGGTCTACAAAACAGCGATATATGCACGTTTGTCGGCAGAAAATCACAACGGAGAAAAAATTGAAACACAGATTGAGGAAATCAAAAATTACATGGAAAATCGCCGGATTTTTGAACTTATTGACATTTATTCCGATAATGGTTACAGTGGTACAAATTTTCAGCGTCCGGAATTTGAAAGGCTTATGGAAGATGTACGAAACAAAAAAATTGATTGCATAATTGTCCGTGATTTAAGCCGTTTTGCAAGGGAGCATATCGGTGCAGAAGATTATCTGAATAATATATTTCCGTTTCTCGAAGTGCGATTTATAGCCATAAATGACGGTTACGACAATCTGAATATCGAACCACAGGAATATTTTATGACCGCATTCAAAAACCTTGCCCATGAATATTTTGCACGTGAAACGTCCCGAAAAGTAATCACAGCAAAAAGAGAACTTCAGAAACAAGGAAAATTCATCGGTTCTAAAACGGCTTTCGGGTATCAGCGTGACCCTGATGACAAGCATAAACTGATTATAAAAGAAAATGAAGCCACTATTATTCGTGAAATTTTTCAGAGAATAGCCGATAACGAAACTACTGTACAGGTAGCCAAAAGTCTGAATCAGTGCGGAATAAATTGGAATCACAATAAAATTTGCACCATTCTGAAAAAAGAAATTTATAAAGGTATCCTAATACAGCATCAGACGGAACAGGCATTTTACAAAAATGAAGAATTTCATAGAATTCCAAAAAGTGAACATTACAGGTCTGAGGGTACAGTTCCAGCAATTGTAAGTCCTGAACTATGGGAAAAAGCCAATGCTGTTATTGCCGAAAGACAGCGAAAAAAACATGATGGTATACCGGAAAATCCTTATAAAAATCTTGTATTCTGTGGAAAATGTCAGAAGAAAGTTTCCATCAGTTTTCAACGTAAATATTGGGATTTTGTTTTTAATTGTGAGAGGTGCAGAAATGGTGTTTTTTCAAGCGGGAAAAATATGAACCAAATGGTGCGGAATCACCTTAAACTACCGGAAAATACGGAAATAACAAAGGCTTTACTCAATGAAAAATTAGAAAAAATCATTATTTTTGACAGAAAAAACATGGTTTTGATTGACAGAGGTGATTCAGAATGACAATTGCCTGTTATGCCCGAAAATCAAACGATTTAAAAAATGACAGTATAGAAAATCAACTTTCGATAATCAGGAATTACATAAGCTGTCATCAGGATTTGCAAAATGCGGAAATTCTTCAATTTTCAGACAATGGTGCAAGCGGACTTAACATGAACCGTAACGCATTTCAGGAATTGTTATCAAAAGTCAGACAGCGTGAAATTGATGTTGTAATCGTCAAGGATTTGTCACGTCTTGGGCGGAATTATCTTGATGTCTGCAAACTTATGGACAGTATTTTTCCGTTTATGAAAGTGCGTCTGATTGCCGTTTCTGAACACTATGACAGTAAGTACAGAAAGATAAATTCTATGGATTTATCGTTTGCATTTAAGGCAGTTCTGAACGAATATTATGCGATTCAGACAACTGAAAAAGTCAGAAATTCATGTGTTTCAAGAATAAAAAAAGGCGAATTTTTAGGCGGTATTCCTTATGGATATTTTCTTGCTGATAAATATACTCCTGTAATCGATGAGGAAAAAGCAGAAATAGTCCGTGAAATTTTCCGATTATATCTTGAAAAGAAAACGTACATTGATGTTGTGAGAACTCTGAACAGCAAAGGCATTATGACAGAAAAAAATTCAAAATGGACTTCTGAACGTATTCGTAAGATTTTAAAGGACGAAAAATATATTGGCATACGTATTACTTTGAAGTTTAAAAAAGACCCGAAAACTAAAAAACGTATTATGACTAACAGCAATGAATGGTATATAAATGAAAATGCTTTTCCTCCGATTATAAGCTGTGAAATATTTGAAAAAGTTCAGGAAATTCTGCCGGAAAGTAAAATTCCAAATCTGTCAGGAAACCATATTATGGCACGTAAACTTTATTGTGCCAAATGCGGAAAAATCATGAAAAGAAACGGAAATTTTTACTGTAATAAAAGTTATCAAACTGGTGAAAGTCCTTGTTTTCAGGGTTCAGTCAAACGTGATTTTCTTTACAAGAGTGTACTTGAAAAAGTCAAGGAATTTATTAAGACTGACATTCTGGAGAACAGACAGAGATTTTCTTTTTCAGATATAGCAAGAATTGAGTCTGAAATTGCTTTGCTGAAAGAAAAAAAGGCTGAAATTTTTGAACAGCTTTTTAGTGGTAGCATAAATCAGTCTGAGTTTGAAAAACAGAACATAAACGTTTCATCACAGCTCACTGACAGACAAAATGAACTGAAAATCTGTCGCAGAGCAGTTGCTTTGAATACGAATTATGGTTCAGAATGTCCGATTGATACTTTGAGACGGCTTTATGTTTCTGATGAGCTGACCAAAGAACATATGCAATTTGTAAAACGTATCAATGTGTTTGATTCAGAACACTTTGAAATAATCATGCAGTCGGAAAGTCCACTGGCTGTTTTGTGCAAAAATATGGACATTTATGAGGAGGTGTGATAATGAAAAAAGTCGGTGATTTATTGACCGCATTGGGTGCTGTTGCATTTATTGCGGTTGTACTGGAACTTATAATCGGTTGGAAGATGATACCACAGTCATTGATTATGTGGTTTATAGCAGGCGGAATTGTGCTTGTGATAGTTGGAATGATTATGAGAAATTCCGGTGCTGAAAAACCTGACGGCAGTGACATGAAACAGATTGGAATAGCTATGCTGATTTTCGGTGGAGCTTTACTTGGCATAACGTTTGCTGGTATGTTTTCATCGGATACACAGTCAACGTTATACAAATTTGTCAATGACCGTTTCTTTTTCACGGTGGTTTTCGGACTTGCATTTCTTCTGATTGGAATCATTCTCAGAAGCATTGGAAAATCCAAAGAAACGAAGTCTGAAAAGAAAAATTAATAGCCTTATCGAATGTTATTGGTAGAACTATACAAATTCGTTAAAAAAACTTTGTGTAGTTTTCTACCAATAAAATTTGAAAAAACTATTGACATTATCCTCGTCGAAAACAACTCCGTGAACGTTAAAGCCGTGTTTTGAGTAAGCCTCAGCTGAAAGTACCTGATAAAAGCTGTTTGTCGGAAGATAGATTATTCTTTTCTGAGAGGTCAGAATTTTTACACGTTTGCTGAGTGCCGGACACATTCGCACCATATCGGCGGCAACGTCAAAAACTATTGTTGCTTGCTGACGGTCTGAGGCACAACCGTAAACTTCCGCACGTTCCTCAAAGTCGCCACAGGTCAGAAGAAGTGCAACAGCTGCCGCAAGTTCACTGTTGTGAGTAGGTAAAAAAGAACGTCCCACCAGATACTGATGCGACGGACTGTCAACCTGAATACACTGCATTCCACGATTTTCTATTTTTTCAATTTTGTCAATGTATCTGAAATGGCTTCGTGTTGACGGATTTCTTGGAATCTGATTTTTAACTTTTCGTTTCAGTCCGGCAACGGAAATATCGTCAAAGGCAGTAAACTTCACATAGTACAAAATTTCGCCTGTTGCAGTTCTTCCGCATTCTGCACTTGACTTGCTCCAGTCGTTTCGCTGTGTGCTGACAGCAGTTGAAATCGCATTTTTTATTCCTAAACTCCACAATAATTCGCTTACACTTTCGGTAAGATTTTTTTCTGTTGAAGTATAAATTGCCTGTCCTTTGATTTCCGAAATACAGCCGTCCGAATCCATAAGTCCCTGTAGAAGTTCAAGCCGTTGAAAGTACGAAGAACGAAGATATTCTGTTGGAATCACCTTGTCGTGAAAACTTTTCAGAAGAATTTTTTTCAGAGCAGGAATCCGGAAAATTTTACTGTTGCCGGTATTATTCCACGACGAAATATCAGCATAAAACGGTGAAATTCTTGCAAGCACTTCAGGAATATCGCCGGTCTGTACCGTGATTTCCGGCTTGACAGCGTTTCCGTTTCCGAGCCAGTAGCCCATTAAATATGGTTCAATTGGAAGTGACTTTTCATTTGTGCAAACAGCATTTGCAACGGAAATTCTGAATCTTAAACTTCCGTTATCTCTTGACATTCTGAAAAGTTCATCGGTAGTCATAGTACATTTTTTTCGTTTGCCGTGAGTGTATTCACCGCACCATTGATGACGTTCACCAGCTTCAATCACTTCACCGTCCTTGAAAGTTATTCGGTATGCCTGTTCCTCGAAATCAACTTTACTTTTTGCGACGACATTACACGTATTTCCGTTTTCGTCGAAGACCGTATCGCCGACCTGAATTTTCCCCATTGTTGTGAAACCGTCAGGAGTAGGAATCAGCGTATCAAGTGCTAATTGTTTGCCGTTTTTCTTTGGTATTTCGATGTATGCCGTGTTGAATTGCCGGTAACCGTCAGGTTTGAGAACGCCGAAAAGGTCACGGATTATTTGTTCCTGCCAGTCCATAAGTTCAAATTTTTTCCCTGCCCACGTACCTTTCGTGTGACAAAGGCACTGAATGAAATTGACGGCATAGTCTGCTGAATCCTTGTTGTAAACGGAAGTTTCTGCCATAAACCTTGTTGGTGTGTAGTCCGTGAGTTTCCGCAAGGTTGCACCTCCTTTCTGCATAAAAAAAGACCTGCATAAGCAAGTCCGGAATTGTTTTTTAGAGCTACGTGGAGCGATTTTTTGAAATAGACCCCCTCTTTCATTATACCCATTTTACCATAAAAAAGCAAGAATAGCAAGTGTGTATATCTACCAAACTTTCAAGCCTGTTTCTCCCGATTTTTCTGTACATTTAGCCACTTGATAATCGCCGTGGTTTATGGTAATATGTAATTACCGAAAGGGGAACCCCCCACCGGAAAAAACTTTTAGGAGGAAACGAAAATGAAAAAAGTTTGGAAAGTAAAGGCACTTACAGCGGAGAAACCTGGAAAACTTGTTTGGATAACAATCAGGGAGTTCAGCAACCCAGCAGACGCTGACAACTGGCTCACCGGTTACATCAAGGAAAAAGGTTTGATTTACACCGACTTCTGCATCACAACCAAGTAAGCAGCAAAAACAACAACAACCCCGAAAGGGGCTGTTGCTCGTACAACGTTTTTGTTTCCTCCGTAAAAACTACACAATTTCAGCTACGAAACATTGTGCAGTTTATTTTTTAAAAAGACTTGCTATTCTTGCTTTTTTATGGTAAAATGGGTATAATGAAAGAGGAATCTGAATTGAAAAATCGTTCAGGAAGACCTCAAAAATTGCATTGGAAAAGGGACTTTTTCAGTCCCTGTTTTTATTCGTACTCTTTGGCAGAACGGTACAGCCCATCAGAAGAAAGGCTGTCCGTGATTGATGTGGTAGTGGTTCAGAGCTGAATGATAATTCCCTGTACGGTGTCAGTCAGGTGATTGACTTTGCAAACGCCGTTGATTCTGCAACCATATTTGTAAATGGTCTGTAAGAAGTCGAAAAGTCCGTTTCCTGTGGTGACGGTAATTTCCTTTAACTCAGCTTCATAAAGCAGGTCAATAAATTCATCAACAGCCTTGTTTGTGGGAAGCGTGTTGCACTCGAAAATATTTTTTCCGTTTACCGTACTTCCGTTCTTTACGCTGTAACAATAGCAGTCAAAAGCGGTCTGTTCAGCAGGGTTGAATGTTGGCTTTGCGATTACGTTTCCGTCTTTGTCAAAAACCATTTCTCTGAAAACTTCAAAGAAATCAATAGTAAACTTATCCATATTTCAGGACCTCCATATACATATTCCGCAGGTATTTTTCCCTTTGCGGTAATTGTATATTACCATAAGTTTTCGGCTATTTCAAGCGGTATTCTGCACAAACATAATTTTTATTTTTGTTGATAATAGCTGTTGTTGCGGTGGATTATTTCAAGAATTTTTTCCTGTTCCTCTTTTGGTACGCCGATTGATTCAAGGCTCTGTCTGATTCCGCAGTCCTGACAAATCGGTGTAAGGTTGTCTGTGCGTGACGTTGCAGGAACGCCTTGATATTCAGCGTTGCAGAGCGGACAGATTCGTGTTGATTTTACCGTTGATTTCATTTTCCGACCCCTTTCAGACTTTTTTTCAAAGCCTTGTTAAGAAATTCAATGTCAAAACCAAATTCCCCATAGCCGACGGCACAAGTACCGATGTACGTTTCTGACGGAATACCTGTTTTTCTGTCCTCGTGCATGATGTACACAAATGCGGTTATTGTTTTTGTTTCGCCGTTTTTCAGGAATTTTACCGGAAGTTTCATTTCTGTTTTGTAGTAGAAAACCGGATAGCCCTCGTAAATATCAAGCCTTTTTTCGTCGTCGTCGGTAACCGCCCATACTGCTACCGGAACGGTACTGCCTTTTTTCCTTTCGATTGTCAGGTAAGCCCCCGTCTTACTGCCCTTGAAAAGCAGTTCATAGTCGCTGATGACAGATGTTCTGACTGGTTTTGCTGTCGGACAACGGTGCATCATTTGCTTGACATTCAGGTTTGAACCGTATGCAATGTAGTATTTTGTCATTTCAAACACTCCTTTTTTTCTTTTGGTATGGATATATTACCATATAATCACTTAATTATCAAGTGTCTGAAATTACAGAATATCCGTAAAGAATAACCGTTTCTTTTGTGCATAATATGCTTGCAGTAAAACCGCCCCCACGTTGCGTTGTGAGGGGCTTGTTTTTCTGTAGGGTAGTTTTTCGGCAAACGTTCTGAAAGCCGTCTGTGTGGCGTTCTGTGCGGATTCAGCAAACCTTTTTCAAGGTCTGCCAAATCGGAAAGCACAATCGCCGTCAAGGTTTTTCATAAGAATTTCCCTTGCTGTTGCAAACTCGTCGCCGACAAATCCAAGTCGGATAAGCCACGTTCTCATAAGGAATCTTTTATTTTCGGAAGTGCTTTTCTTTGGTGAAGCGTTTTTCAGTTCCTTTGCCATTTCCGAAAGTGCAAGTGCAAGCTGTATGAAAGTTTTCAACTGTCCTGCGTGAAGTCCGTTCTGCTTACCGTTTTCGGGTTTGTCAAACTGGAAAAGTCGAAATTCAACCGTTCCTTTTGTGAAAACGCTATGCAGATTGAGTTGGTGGTAGCGACTGCCGTTGTAATGGGCATTTCTGCCGAGAGTTGAATGGTGTGCGGTGTACCATATGTTCGCAAGTTCTGTCATTGTTGTAGGTTTCGTTTCGTTCACTTTTGCAAGAAAATCCGGATTTACCGTTTTGCAGTACTGATTTGTGCGACCGTTGTCAATTTTCAGGCTTTCAATTAAAAGCGTTTCGTGACTTGCCATAATGTTCGCAAGGTTGCGTAAACTTTGTGCCGTGTGACCGTCCGCACCGACGTGAACGTGTACACCGCAACCCCTTGTGTAATCGCTTTTTGCACCTGCCTTGCGAAGTCTGCGGACAAGTTCCTGCAAAGTTTCGATGTCGGCGTATGTAAGGATTGGCGTTACCATTTCGCATTTTTCGCTTTCAGGTCCTGCGATTGAAACGTCTTTCTGAAATTTCCACTCTCTGCCCTGAGTGTCCCACGCTGACCAAGTCTGATAACCGTTGCGGTTGTGTGTGTATTCGTGACGGTCTGTTCCGAAGAAGTCGGAAGCAATTGCCGAAGCCTTTTCCCTTGTGATGCTGTTCATTTCGATTTCAACGCCGATTGTCTGACTTTTCATTTTTTCGATTTGCTGTGCTGTTTTAGCGTTCATTGAATTTTTCTCCTTTTTGGTATGTTTTCCTTTTCGGTAGTAACATATTAACTCTAAAAGAAGAATTTATCAAGTGGCTAAATGTACAGAATATCGGCACAAATACACGCTTTTGCATTGTGTATATCGTCAATCGGCAAAGTGTACTATTCCGGCAAGTACGAACCACGCACACGGCATAGCGATACCGTTTCCCCACATCTTGTACTCCGCTGAATCGGAGTACGGATTTTTCAGCCATTTTACAATCTGCCTGTCGAACTTCGGCTTTTTATCGGGATTTGTAGCTTTCCTGTGAGTTTCAAAAACATCACGCCAGAATTTCAAATCGTCTTCTGTCGGATTTTCGTTTTCAAGACCACCGCACCACCATAACGGCATACCTTGCAGTAACGCACATTCCTGTGGTGTCAGACGGCGGACTTTGTAAATCGGTTTTTCAGAATCTGAATAAACAAGAGTTTCCGAACCTCCACCATATACACCACCGCTTGCCCTCAGAGAACCGCACTTTTTATTTTCAGAATATTTATCGTAAGCATCTTGCGAAAAAGTTATGATGTGATTTTCCTCAAGTACAACCATTCCTCCCTGATTCTTGCAAGGGGACTGGTTGCTTGTATCAAGAGTACGTGCCGTTTCTGCCCGATAAAAACCGCTGTGAGGATTTTCGGAAAGCATAGAATGACTATTTTTCGCACAGATACCGAAAGACTGTCTGTTTACTATAAACGGCTGATTGTTTCCGCCTGTACCATAAGTCGAAAGCACTGTCGGAGCGGTTTCAAGAGGTCCTGTATATCGTGTATCCTGACTGTGATTTTCAAACATCAGACCTTTGCTTGCTGTTCCAGTGCAGACTTCAGGATTTCGGGTAATTCTTTGCCACGTTCTGAAGCTCTCCGCAGAATACCCTGACAAGCCTTCGGACTCAAAGAGTATTTTTCCTGCACGTTCTCCGTCAAAATCAGCGACAAGGTAGATACGTTTTCTTCTCTGGGGAACTCCCCAGTATTGTGCATCAAGTGTACGCCACGCCAGTGAAAAGCCGTCTGCCATAATACAGCCTGCTTTTGACCACTTTTCAGGTCGAGGAACAGAAATGGTACTGTCTTTGATTTTGCAGATTTCCTCAAGGACTGTCCGGAAGTCCTCTCCTGACTGTGATGAGAATACTCCTGTAACGTTTTCCCATACGATAAACTTTGGATATTTCCCATTTGTTGCAACCCTCATTTCTTTGATAACACGTACAGCGTGAAAGAAAAGTCCGGAACGTTCAGCGTTCAGTCCTGCTCTTTTTCCTGCAATTGACAAGTCCGTACACGGACTGCCGAAAGTTATAACGTCAACAGGTTCAATTTCTGCACCGTTGATTGTCCGAATATCGCCGTAATGTTTCATTTGCGGAAGTCTTTTATTTGTTACTGCAATCGAAAAAGGTTCTATTTCGGACTTCCAAACAGGAGCTATTCCAGAAAGAAGTCCTGCAACAGGGAAACTTCCGCTACCGTCAAACAGACTGCCCAGTGTCATTCCGTGCATACGTCTGAATAGGGAATAGTTTCGCCGTTGCGGACAACGTACACGTCATCAGAAATACCGTCTTTCAGTGCAACGTATCGCTTGACGGCAATGTCAACGAATTTCGGTTCAAGTTCCACGCCATAGCAAATACGGTCAAGCTGTTCACAGGCGATAAGAGTTGAGGCACTTCCGAGGAATCCGTCGAGGACTATACCGTTGGTTTGTGTACACTGCTGAATCAGATAGGAAATCAACGGAACAGGTTTACTTGAGGGGTGTCCGCAACCGTCCTCTTTGGAGTTTTTTATCCTGTCAAATTCAAAGACGGTAGTTTGTTTTTGGTTGCCGTACCATATGTGTTTGCCGTCCTTACGCCAGCCCCATATGATAGGTTCGTGAATGTACTTCCAATCGGTACGTGTCAGAACAAGACGGTCTTTTTTCCATACGAGACCTGCTCCCACTTTGAAACCTGCGTCCTCGTAAGCATCGTGAAAAACTCTTGCTTTTGAAGTCGCATAGAAAACGTATATACTTGCATCTTTTGACATATTTTCGTGAAAACGTTCAAAGGCGGATTTCAGGAAAATATAACCTTTTTCGTCGTCTAGGTCGTCATTTTTGATTTTTCCGGAATTGCTTTCAAGGTTCACCAAATACGGAGGGTCTGTACATACGAGATTGACTTTCTTTCCGTCAAGAAGTGCCGTGTACGTTTCAGGGAGCGTTGAATCACCACATATGACTGTGTGTCTGCCTATGTGCCATACGTCGCCGGACTGCGTAAAACAAGGTTTTTCCAGTTCTGAATCAACGTCAAAATCGTCTTGTTGTACTTCCTCACCGGTACTGAAAAGGTCGGCTATTTCCTTTTCGTCAAAACCTGTAACCTCAAGGTCAAAACCTACGTTCTGTAACTCTTCCATTTCAAGCGAAAGAAGTTCGTCGTCCCAGTCCGCATCAAGTGCCATACGGTTATCAGCGAGAATGTAGGCTTTTTTCTGTGTTTCCGTGAAGTGTTCCACGAATACGCACGGCACTTCTTCAAAGCCCTCTGCTTTGGACGCTTCCAAACGTCCGTGACCTGCAATGACATTGAAATTTTTATCAATAATAATCGGGTTTACGAATCCAAACTCACGGAGCGAGGAGCGTAATTTCGCAATTTGTTCCTTGCTGTGAGTACGTGCATTGTTGATGTAGGGTATCAGCTTATCCGTCGGGACGAGCTGAAAATCTGTTGCTGTTTTCATTGACATTTTCTCCATTGACTGTAATTATTTCAGCCGTTTCGATTTCTGACGGTACGGTTTCAGCGGTCTGAAAATCGTCGTCATAAGGTATCAAATCGGCTGTTTCAAGTTCAACGTTAAAGATGTCTTCCAATGACTAACCACCTTTCCGGACACGGAGGAGCATTTCCATAGTGTTATCGTTCGGTGTGTGCGAATAGTCACCGGAAGAATTTTCTTTAACTATTTGAAAAATTTGAAACCATATTTGCTGTGCCTGTTTTTCGTAAGTCTGCGAGATACTGATATAAGGCGAGGCGATAGCACCACCAGTTGTAGGGTGTTTTGCGAGGAAGCCGGTCGCTGAAATGAGTTCTTCTGCCTGAATCCACCTTGCAGTGTTCATTGCGTACTGTTCAATCAGCTGAGAGTATACCGCTTTTTCGCAACCGTGTTCTTTCAACCAGTTGTAAGTCTTTATAAAAATCTCCTCTGCTATGAGGTCTTTGCCTTTAGCTTGCGGAGCTTTCATAAACTCCCTTACCGGCGGAACGTCAGCACCCTCAAGGTCTGCCGGAACAGTGAGAACCTTTGCGGACTTACCTTCATTGATTTTGTCGTTGAGGGATTTGGACTTTCTGCCTGCTCCGATTCTTGCACCGCCACGATTTGTACCGTCCTTAGCCATTCTGTCACCTCACTTTGTTGATTTATTTCAAGGGTTAATCCCCCGTTTGAAAAGCGTTTTTTATTTATGCGACTCCCCGCCGGTCTTCTGCTGAAACCGTTGCAGAGATTTTTATACCCCCACGGTTCAGTAAGTGTATTCAGGATTGATGTCTTCTGTCAGCGTTTTTCGGTCGTGACAGGGTTTGCATAATGCCTGAAAGTTTGTCTCATTCCATAGCAGTTCCGGACGGTTTCGGTGGGGAATAATATGGTCTGTTACTGTAGCCTGAGTGTACCGTCCGTTTGCAAGACAGCGTACACATAAAGGATTTTTGCGGAGATATGCACGGCTGATTTTCTGCCACCTACTGCCGTAACCTCTCTTTGAGGCGGACGGTCTGTCAGGGTACAAAGGTTTGTGTTCTGTACAGTAAAGTTCAGCTGTCAAGTTCGGACAACCTGAATGTCTGCACGGTCTTAATGCTTTGCGTGGAATGAAATCACCTCCAGAAACAATAAAAGCCTTTACGGAATTACCGCAAAGACTTTTCTTTATTGTTTGCTATTATAATTATATCACGTCCACAACGTGACATTCAATGACATTTAGTGACATCTTTCAGAAAATTTTATTTTTTTTAATGCCTCACCGTGCAGACGATAAATATGACGTATATCAACCGAAAGTGCAACCGCTATCTGTTCCCACGTCCTGAAACTCAGGTATCGCATTTCAAGGATAGTACGGTATCTGAGGTCAGGAAGTGCGTTGATAGTTTCTGTAATTTCTTTCTTGAGGTCAACCAGTCTGTCAATGTCTTTGTCAATGTCATTTTCGAGGTCGATAATTTTCGCTATGGTCTTTTCAAGTCGCTGACAGTCGGGAGCAGGACTATATGAGTTATTACCGTAAGCTGCCGTGACTTTGGTTGCAAGACTTCTCAGATTCTCAACCTGTGTCAGCTTGCTTTGAATGCGGTTGTCAATCTGGTACGCCTGTTCAAGATACTCTTTAGGTGTCATCTGAGTTCCTCCAGTTTTTTGAGATTGGTTTTCAGAAAAACTTCATCGTGCGTCATCAGACCAATAATACGGACAGCAGTTTCAGCGATTTCGTGAATATCGTGCGATTTCTGAATCTTAGTCATAAGCATTTCCGCAATTTTAATATTGTCCTGATATTTTCCCCATACGCTTACACAGTAGTCGAAGTTTTCAAGATACTTCCTGTAACCTATCAGCAAGGCTTTTTTCTGACGTTTCGCTTCTTCCTGAGCCAGTCCCTCAAACTTAAAAGCATAATATACTTTCCGAAGTTCAGCGAAATACTTGTACTCAGGTGGCGGAAAGTCCGACCAGTCAAGAGTGCCGTCATATGCAAGACGTTCAGCACGGCGGAAATCTTCCGGATTGTTGAAGTCAAAATCATTTTTCAAAAATACCACTCCTTTTTTATGTATGATAAAATTTATCATACATTGTCATTTTTTGGCTATTTATAGGTGTATTCTTTAATTTCTGTAAAAAAGCTATGTATGATATGAACCATTTTTATAAAACCTTTATAACTTTTTAAATTCTACACGAAAGGAATTTATAATAGCTGATTATCATACATAAGATACATTTATCATACATTCGACTAACCAATTGAAATACTATCAAGTGAAATTCCGTCATAGAAGAATCCCGATGTTTTACGAATTTTATTATAGCGTTTAGTCATTTCTAACCCAAATTTACGTGACGGCATTTTGTACTCGTTGCACTCGTCCGCCCACTGACAGTATACAGCATACAATGCCTGAGCCTTAACCTCACCGCCCTGTACAACATAGTCAGAAGCAAGAAACGCTGAAATAACGTCCATTTCGTTGCGGTACTCCTCGACTGCATCTGCTATGACTTTTGGTTTGCGGAGACCCTCAGTTTTCCAAAGTCGGTAACCGTCCACAATCCACGCAAGAATGTCAGGCAGTTCTTCCATAAGCGTATAGGGCAACTTTTTGTCGACCGCACTTTCAGGAATAGTTACACAGAAAGGAATTATGTTAATTCTACGCCATATGCCTAAGTCAGTACCACGAATAACTGGTTTGTGATTAGTCGCCATCCACAGTTTAAACTCCGGACGAAATTCAAACTCATCACCGTAAAGTTTTCGTGCAGTTATCATATCGTCACCGGTAAGCTGTTTCAGAAGTCCTTCGTTTAGTCGCATACCCTCGTTAGGTTCAACCGAAGTCACAAATCTTGCTCCTTTAAGTCTTGCTATGTCAGAGTTTGCAGTGTTTGTACTCGCTTTAACCATAATACTTTCCGGCTGAATATTCGTCGCATAATCGCCCATAATTTTTCGTACAACCTCAAGAAAAGTGCTTTTGCCGTTACGTCCAGTACCGTACAGAAAAAACGCACACTGTTCAGACGTATCACCCGACAGGCTGTAACCTAACGCTTTCTGAATATAGCGAATTAACTCTTTGTCATTACCGAATATCTGATTAAGAAAGTGAGTCCATTTTACAGGAGTTTTCGGAACGTCAGGCATTGAAGTACCGAGCATACGTGTCATCAGGAAGTCGGGACTGTGTACGTTCACCGAAAAATCTTTCAGATTCAGTACACCATTCTGAGTGTTTACAAGAAGTCTATCCGAATCGAGCTCCGCCGGACTTACTGCAACAAGATGTTGCATTTCCTTTATCATAGCCATTTTTGAGTTATTGGAACGGCTTTTCTTCATATGCTTTTTGTAGTCGTCGAACATTGAACCGCCCTCATACTCCGCCCAAAGTTTCAGTTCGGACTTCATACTTTCAAGCACCCTGTCCGCCCACACGTAAACACCGCCTTTGATATCATAGTGCCATTTTCCGTCCTGATAGTGCAACCAGCGACGGTCAGTATAACAGTACCTCATCACTTTTCCGCAAAGGTCGTACATTCGCTGAGCGTTTCCGGTATCGTCAAGCGTGTGCATTTTATTTTCGTGTACGTCCGGAACGTGCTGACTTTTCCATTGTTTTCTGTCGACTTTCAACGCACGGTTAGCGTGGTCGTGCAGATTCTCAGCAAGCGTTTGTCGGTCTTTCACCAACAATTCATTAGCGTCCTTGCAACCGTTCCACACGTCAGAATCCGCCGTGATAAAAGGTGTTCCGTGTGTGATGCAGAGTTTTTCAAGTTCAGACGTTGCTTTTTTGCCAGCCTCATCGCTGTCGAGTGCAATAATCAGAACGGTCTTTGAAGTGTCGTATTCAAAGATTTTGCGGATATTGCTGACAGAACCCAGTCCGATACAAGCGAAACCGCATTCCGTAACGCTAAGACAGTCGATTTCGCCCTCAACCACAAAACAGTATTGATTTTCAAGTGCCTGTGGGTTGAGAATACGTGCAGTTCCACGCTTTTGCTTGACGTTTTCGGCTGTACTTCGCCACATAAAAGACGTTTTGGAAGTCGGAATTATTACCGCCGGTGTTGTTTTATTGTTTTGACCATATTGATAATTTGCAACGTATCCGCAATGAAAACGATGTTGTGTTTCGACAGATATTCCACGATTTGTTAAATAGTCGGTTTCGTGAAGATGCTGTTCGGCTACATAAAAGAATTTTGTATAATCCTTTTCTTCTTTCGGTTCGACGTTTTTTTTCGGTTGCTTTTTCTGTCTTGTCGGTGACGAAAGAACATTATATTTTGCTTTCAGCTCGTCGGCAATGGTTTTGAAGTCGGAGATATTATTCATTTCGCCGTACAACGTGAATATATCGCCGTTTGCATCGCACGCAAAACAATGAAAACTATCTGATTCAGGATAGAATGTAAATGCTCCTGAATGGTTAGAACCTGTACCACTTCCACACAATGGGCATATGTACTGGTTCTTGCCACCGTTTCTTGATGGTTGTGTGATTTCCTGTATATAATCAAGCAGGAATGGCTTGATTTCTTGTAAATCCATACTCATTTATTCTCCTATAGGTTATTATAAGAGGGGCAGAAATTCCACCCCTCAAATTTGAAATCAGAACGGCACATCTCCGTCGCTGAGAATTTCCTCATAGTCGTCGACAGTACCGTAATTTCCGCTGTTTGCAAAGGTTTCCGGCGTTTTCTTTGCAACCGTATCAGCGGTAACGGCAGACTTGAAAGTATGTTTGCACTCCGGAAACTTTGATTCCGCCATATACTTGACATCTTCATATATTTTGCCGTTATACTCACAGTGACCAATGGTTACACGCATAACTTTTCCGACAAGCTCGTCACAAAGTTTATAGACTGTTTCATAGCTTTTTCCTGCCGGAAGTCTGACCGCCTTTGCAAGTTGCATAACCTGCTTGAAACTGTACCCTTGCACCTGCAAATCCGCCTGAGTAGGTTCTTTGCGTTTCCACAAAGTATGGAAAATCAGACGGTTTTTGCAGTTCTGTTCAACGTCGTTCCTGACGACAAGCGTAAGATTCAGACCGCTTGCACCGTTCTGAGTAGTACGCTCCTCGATTTTGGTAATGATGACCTCGTATTCACCTTTCGGGATAATATCGAAATCCTGTACATCGTCGTAATTGGTTGAAAATCCCATAAAATTTCAATCTCCTTTGATTAGATTTAACGCTTCCTCTGCACTTCTGCAAACTCCTGCAATAACGCCGTAATTCCGCATAGTTTCGAGGAATTTTTTCTGTTCTGCTGACGGTCTGCCCTTTGGAGTTTTGACTTCAATGAAAACCGCTTTTCCGTCTGACTTGCGGAATCCGAAAAGGTCTGAAAAGCCTTTTGGTAAACCTGTACTAAAATATCTTCCGTCTTTTGTGCAGATTGTACCAACATTCGCACGGAAAATCACGCACGTTTCGGACAGTGCAGAACGTATCTGATTCTGAATATCGTGTTCTGTCATAAAAAACCTCTGTTTTTCGCCTGATAGTACGCCCAGCCCATTTTATAACCACGTTTTTTTGCGTATGCGATTAAGTCGGAATAATTTCTGCACTGGTCGGAGAAATCATCGTATTTCAGGACAAATCCGATAATCTGTTTAAGTTCCGCACCGTCCTCAACGTCGAGAGTACGTTCTTTTTTCGGGAAAATATAGTTGCAATTCGGACAGATTTTCACGTCTTTTTCCGGCTGAAAAGTATAGAAACATTCCGGACACTGACAGACTTTCACTTGATTTTCGGCTTGCTGACGGACTTTTTTCGGTTTATCCTTTAAAGTCCACTGACGTTCCGCATCAGGCATTCCGAAACGTGCATAGTTTCCGACGTGGTCGATGATTATTGCCGATTTTCCGGCTTTGTAACGCATTGAACGCATACTCTGCTGAATGTAAAGCGTTAAACTTTTGGTCGGTCTGAGGAGAATCACGCACGCACAGTCGGGAACGTCGAAACCCTCGCTGATGATGTCAACATTGCAGAGAATTTTAATTCTGCCTGTCCGGAAATCCTCTATAATTCGCTGTCTTTCGGCTTTCGGAGTAGTACCGTCGATATGTACCGCAGAAATTCCGTTCACCTGAAACTGTTCCGCCATTGCTTCCGAATGTTTCACCGAAACGCAGTAACAAATCGCCTGTTTACCGTCCGCAAGTTTCCGGTAGTGACTTATGACGTTGCCGAAAATAGTTTGGTTAAAAAGGACGTTTTCCGCTGATTTCGTCTCAAACTCGCCACGCTGAATTTTTATTCCGTTGAGGTCTGCAACGGTCGGAGCATAGTAAGTATACGGTGATAAATAGCGGTTTTCGATAAGCCACTTTGCAGAAACGCCCTCAATCAACGCCTGATACACGTCACCAAGTCCCGAACCGTCAAGCCTGACCGGAGTTGCAGTCACGCCCAGTCGATAAGATTCCGGAAAAAAATCATAGATTTTCCGGTAACTGTTGCTTTTGGAATGGTGCGATTCATCGGTAATAATCAGGTTCGGACAAGGAAGTTTTTTCAGTCGTCGGCACGCCGTCTGCACCATAGCAATCTGACAGAAATTCATATCAACGCCCCATTCTCTGAACGTCCTTTCAATCTGTTCGCACAACTCAATTCTATGCACCAAAAACAGCACACGGTTGAGTTTTTCGGTTGTACGCTTTGCAATTTCCGCAACGATTACAGACTTTCCGCCACCGCACGGCAAAACAATACACGCTGACTTTACACCACGCTTGAAAGTATCATGTACCCTTTTCACCAACGCTTCCTGATACGTCCTCAGTGCCACTATCTGCAAGCTCCTTTCTGCGTTTGAACTCATTCATCACACAAGCCCAACACATTTTTTTGCCGTAAGTCTTCACACTGCCCTCAACAATCTCCTGAATAGTTTTGGTTCGGGTCGGCAGAATCTTCTTTTTGCAGTCCTCGCATACTTCCGGTTCAACGCCGTCGTCAAGCCATTCTTTCAAGGATTTACCCAGTTCAGATGTTATAATTCCCGACCACGAATCAAGAAAAGTAGTATCCTTTGAGGCACTCGCAATATGATTTCTTGCAATATTCAGCACAATATCAAATTCATACTCAGTGTTTTCACGCTGGACAGGTTCAAGTCCGAGTTTGACAGGGACGTTTTTACCGTTCTCGTTCTGTTCGATTGCATAAGCCATTTTGGTACGCATGGTAACGATTGTGTGACAGTTTGTCGACAGAACAGAATTGACAAGATTATTCTGAATTTTTCCTGCTTCTGCCCAAGCTGAAAAAGATTTCTTGTTATTACCGCCCTCGATTTTTTCCTTGATTTCAAGAACACCGCCGGAATTATTCCACGCATGACTGAAACTGTCCACGATTACAACGCCGTCTTCACCGACAGCCTCTGCACCCTCTTTAACCATAGCAATGTACTTGTTCGGAGAGTAAGGAGCTGACATTTCCTGATACAGAAATTCACCCGTCCCGAAGTCTGAACGGTTAGCATAAAATTTCGCACGTCCATGTTCAGTGTCAATGAGTGCGATTTTTGACCAGTCGTTTGTGATACCGTATGCCAGCAACAGTGCAGACAGTGTTTTTCCAGCACCCGACGGTCCTGCAAGTGCAAGCCTGAGTTTAGATTTTTCCCTTGTAACTTTCTGAAAAGCCATTAAATGTCCTCCTTGTTTTCGATAATATCGTCATAAAATATATATGCCTGCCAGTATATTCCGAAATTCTGGTACTTCACATCATGAATAATCTTGTCAATTATAAATTTGTTGACAATATATTCCAGTTCTTCATAATTTGTGGCGTAAAGTGTTTCAATTTGCATTATTCTACCTCAAAGATTTTAGTTACTTTTTCTGAATAATCGGGTATCTGTAAATCCTCGATATGACAGCCGAAAAATTCAGCAAGTCTCCAGTACGTTTCCTTTGAGGTCACGTCCCTGTTTATTGCACCGTACAGACAAATTTCGTTGATACCGCTTTCCTTGCTGAGTTGTCGGACGGTTTCAATCTTACGTTCTCGCATAAGCCTGTAAAGTTCTTCGTTATTGAGTTTGATTTTCACTATTCTCACCCCTTTCAGATAACATTTCAGTCGGAACAGGCATTTCTGCACCTACTGGTCGAAAGAGATGTATACAGTTTCTGAGGGTCGGTTCGGACGGAATATACTGTACAACAAATTCTTCGCTTGTCCAGAAAATATCCTTTGTTTCGCAAAGTTCGTCAAATTCAGGGCATTTCCTCAACCTCGATACAGAAACCTTTTCCCAGTCGTCATTCCACACCGCAATGAAAAACATACGTTTTCGGTGTCTTGCGTAAAGCCACCCACATAAGCGGTTTGCTTTTTCTTCAAGCACTACTACACCGGCAGTTTTCTTTATTTCTGACAGAGTTTTCACTTGTTGTTACCGCCTTTGCCGTTCCATTCAAAGCCGAAGTCTGTACGTTTTATTTTGCAGACCGGTTTGCCGTCAAGCCAGAACACAATGCCCTCAATGTGATTTTCTTTCAAGTACTCTTTCACGCCCCCGAAAGTACGTTCAACGTTAAGTATATTTTTTCCGTGTGGGGATAACAAGTCAAACTCAACTTCATACGGATTGCCGTTGAAATGTTCCCCGACAGCCTCGAAAGTACCGTCGGCAATTCGCACGCTATCCCTCAAAACAACCGGCAAACGTCTGCATATCATACTGTAGAAATTATCATATGCACGCCAAAACCACTTGTCATCAGAACGGTTACGGTCGCATTTCACCCAGCAAGGAAAGTGTCCTGTTATAACATCGGGTTCTTCCTGACATCTGATTGCACCGTCAGGAACAGGCTTGCCGTTCTTTGCATCGTAACGCCTGTAAAGTTCTCCGTTTATGACGGCACAGCAAGCACCGTCCCATTTTATCGTCGCAACACCGTGCAGGAACGCTTCTTCACAACCCGACGTTATTTCCGGCAGAATGTCAACGATTCTGTTTCCGTCAAAAACTCGTCTGAATAATGTTGGTATCTTCTTCATAAAATTGCTCCTTTGTACAATCCGTTCAGCTTCAGTAACTCAAGCATTGCTTTCTGATGACGGTTCAGACCGCCGGTATATCTAATGTCCCATACAGCAACACACTCTGTTACTTCCGTAAGCCATTTGATATATTCGCCGTACATTTCCGGCGGACACATATCTTCAAGAGTTTTAAGTGATACCTTAAGTTTTCTGCAAGCATAATTTACAAGCCATTCCTGATGACTTGGTACAGCATAATGTGCTTGTCCTGATTCGTCAAGAACGATTTCAAGATAGTTAATAAATGTGTTCTTATGTACCGAAATGCTGAATGGTTTGGACATTACATTTCTTTGTGTATCGAAATCAATCATCGTTATTCACTCCTTTCGGGTCTGCCTCGTTCTTACTTATTTTCTTCACCCCGTCCATTTTTGCACCGCAGTTTGGGCAGTAGTTGGAATTGTTGTCTCTTATCTTGCCACCACGATAATTATAATCATTACGACTAAGTGCATCAGGTTCACCACAAATTGAGCAACAAGGAACATAATCAAAGTCCTCATCGTTTTTATATTTCCATTTGCCGTGCTTTACAGGTACTGCATCAATTGTTGGTGCTTCCTGAATAAGAGTTTGAATATTATTATGTACAGCTGTTATTATAGTTTTTACTGTATTATCCACTTCCAACATTGTTTTTGTATACTCTGATTCATCATTTAGGAGTATTTCATCAGCATCAATCAGTCTTATTTTCATCACCTCCCAGCATTTCTGGATTTTCGTGAACATTTCCGATAACTTCAAGCTGGTCACGCCTGATATTAACAAAATTAAATCTACGATTTCTGTTCACAAGACGAAACATACACGGCTTATAAATAACAGCGAATGTGTCGAAACCATTTACAATTATGTTATCTGAGATTTTGCCATATTTTCTCGTCTTTAAAATATCTCCCTCAAAAATCTTGTTGTCGTTCCTGTCGGTCAAGCCTGTAAACTGTCCGACAGTTTCGGGAATCACTTCTACAAAAAACGGATTTTTGCTTGTTATAGCTTTTATGTTATATTGCAAA
>JAIDUG010000025.1 GCA_029060305.1 Ruminococcus sp. | reverse complement strand
AGTACGTCTAAGACTACTGCTCCGAAGACTTCTACAACAAGTACGTCTAAGACTACCGTTCCGAAGACTTCTACAACCAGCACGTCTAAGACAACTACTCCGAAGACTACTACAACAAGTACGTCTAAGACTACTGCTCCGACAACTACTACAACCAGCACGTCTAAGATTACTGCTCCGAAGACTACTACAACAAGTACGTCTAAGACCACCGCTTCCACAACAACTACAACAAGCACATTTGATACAACTGTTTTGACAACAACGTCTGCAATGATTTCAGAAACTACTACAGCTTCTATTGTGAACAGTACTACAGTAAGCGAGGTTATATCTGAATTTTACTATTCGGGCGAAGAAACTACTTACATATTTACTGAAGACGGCGAAGTTATTACTGAAATTAACAAGGGCAATATGGTGAACGTAAAGGAAATAAGAAACGGTTACGGACTTGTCACTGTTGACGGTACGGACGGCTGGATTGATATGGATAAAATGTTATTCAATCTTGACTGGGTGCAGTCGATAAAAGGCGATATAAACAAGGACGGTGTTATTGATATTTATGACCTTTCACTTGTCAACGAATATATAAAAAGTCGTGAACTTCTTCCGGACGGTGTTTCAATGCTCAGTCAGTCGGAAATTGAAACCGCTGACATAAACAGCGACGGAGTCGTTGACAAAGGAGACGTTATTGAATATCTTGCAATCATTTTTAAATAATAAAGGAGGTTTTTTCAATTGGAATGGACTGAAGTGAATATTTACACTGCAACGCCTGCTATTGATATTTTGTGTTCAAAACTTGAAGATATAGGTATAAAAGGTTTTGCGATACGTGACGCTGAGGATTTCAACGAATTTCTCGAAAACAAAAACGGTCAGTGGGATTACATTGACGATGACCTGATGGGTCTTGCTCAGTGCGAAACCTGTATAACAGTTTATCTGCCGGACAATAATCAGGGCAGAGATATGCTTTCCGCAATACGTTCAATGCTTGCTGAAATCAAATCCAATGATACCGACGGTTCTTACGGAAGACTTGTCGCTGAACTTTCAAGTATACGTGAGGAAGACTGGGCTAATAACTGGAAACAGTATTTCAAGCCTATAAAGGTCGGCGAAAAACTTATTATAAAGCCCTCGTGGGAAGAATGTCCTGACAGTGACGGCAGAAAGATTCTTGAAATAGACCCTGCATCAAGTTTCGGGACAGGTCAGCACCATACTACACGTCTTTGCCTTGAACTTCTTGAAAAAAGTATTAATCAGGGCGACAGACTTCTTGATATGGGTTGCGGAAGTGGTATACTTTCAATAGGTGCTATGCTTCTCGGTGCGGAAAGTGCAGTTGCAGTTGACATTGAGGAAAATGCTACCGTTACAGCTCTTGAAAACGCTGTAAAGAATAACATTCCGGAAGAAAAATACAAAACTTATTTCGGTAACATTCTTAACGATACGGAACTTTCTGACAGAATTGACATGAAGTACGATATAATTACAGCAAATATAGTTGCAGATGTTCTTATTGCTATGAAAAACCATTTTGTACGCTATATCAAGGAAAACGGTACTCTTATAGTTTCGGGTATCATTACTGAACGAATGGACGAAGTTACAGAAGCCATAGTTTCAGTGGGCTTTGAAATGCTTGAATCCAATGTAAAAGAGGGCTGGACTGCCATAAGATTCGTGAAAAAATAAATTACTGCCGGTGGAAAGATATTTCTGCCGGCTGAATTTTTTATTAATTTTACAGTTTTTTTGTTGACAAATATGAAAATTTGTGATAGTATATATATATCAGTTTTTATAAAGGAGAATGATTTTAGTGGCACTTTTTGGTAAAAAGAAAAATCAGCCTGCTCCGGAAGCAAAAAATCCGGTAAAGGAAATTAAAAAAAGTATTCTTGAACGCCTTAACGAAAAACTTAAAGGCAATCTTTACGACGACTGCGTTATTATGCCGAAAGGCTTTACAATCGACGTACAGGTCGGCAGACATGAGGAAAAAGAGGGTGTACAGCTTCTTCAGGTTATATTTATAGTCAGAAATGACGATTTCGATGAACCACTCATTGAGCCTGTTGACGCTCAGGGAAGAACCGATGATGATGCTGTTACTATGGCTGTTGAAATGTTCTATGGTGCAGTATGGCACCCCATTGACCAGTCAATGAACAAGAAAAACAATATACACCTTTCTATCAATTATCTTCAGCAACATTATGACTTTGATATGTATGCACAGTCCGTTGTAAGAACAAATACAAACGACGGTCAGCCGGTTATGCTCATTAATTATATCAAGTCTGAAATACCTAAGTATCTTGGTTCAAAAAAATACTACTGGGTAAGAATATATCTTTCCAAATTCAAGGAGAGAAAAGTTGTTGAGGTTCGTGTGAACGGTTCTGTATGTACGGAGCTTACCCGTTTCTATCAGGCTTATGTTGATTCATGGAACTGTGCGGACAAGTTTATGATGGAAAAGCAGTATGCTATCTTTGTACAGCGTGAGGACGACAAAGCCCCTGAAGTTTACAAGAAAGACCACATTGTTGAATGTGCTAAAAAATGCATTGAATGGATGGAAAACTGTAATTCACACGATGAATATATGAAACTGGTAGCTGACCTTGACGAAATGACCGGTAACAAGAATCTCGCTTCTGAAATAAGAATATTTATTCCGGAAATTTTCGCAAAACTTACTCTCGGTTACCATGAGGGCGACAGCCTTTTCCTTATTGAAGATGATTCAAATATTGAATTTAAGAAAACTCAGCTCCGTTCATATTTCTATCTCCAGCAGGTAGTGCTTGAATATTTCAGTAAAAAACCGGAGCAGGCAAAGGTTATGAAAATCGTAGCTAACAGCGTGGCTTTCAGAGAACTTAAAAAGGCTCACGAACAGGGTCACGAGGCAAAGGACCTTTTCGTCCCCGGAACTTCCTACAAAGTCGGAACAGACGATTATAAAGTCTGGTAAAAAAATAAATGTGCCTGTCTCCGCCGGACTTTTCCGTCGGGACGGGCTGATTTTTAACTCAAGGAGAATATAAATATGGAAAATCTTAAAGCAAGATTTCATCTTCCCGGACTGACTGAAAATTTCAAGCTGAATATGGTACTTATTACTATGCTTGAAAACTGTCCCCAGTATTTCCGTGATGATGTTGAAATAGCGTCATTCTACGGAGCTTTTGCACCGTCCTTGTGGGCAGGCGGTCGTGCTTTGACAAGTGGAATAAACAGCCCCGAACAGATTAAAACAGTTATTCTTGCACTTAATGAACGTGGCATACCGTTACGTTTTACTTTCACGAATCCGCTTATAAAAACGGAACATCTCGGCGACCCTTATTGTAATATGGTTATGCAACTTGCAAATAACGGAATGAATGAAGTAATTGTAGCATCTGATATTCTTGAGGATTATATCCGCAATATGTACCCTGACTATAAAATAACAAGCTCAACCTGTAAGAGAATTACAGACCCTGAAAAACTCAGAAGCGAACTGGAAAAGGATTATAACCTTGTTGTTGTTGATTACGACCTGAATAATAAATGGGAAATTCTTGAAAGTCTTCCGAACAAGGAAAAATGTGAGTTTCTTCTCAATTCAAGCTGTTTCCCGAATTGTCCGAAACGTTCAAGGGAATATGAGACTGTCGGTATGCACCACATTGAACTGAACCGTTACCTTCGTTCAGACAGCAATGAACCTTTCAGAATGAATGAGGCTCTTGACGAATTTTTCAGTTGTCCGGCTACTAAAAGACTGCCTTTTGAAACACGCAAACTTCCTCATCATATCAGTCCTGAAGCTGTATGGAATGAGTATTTACCAAAGGGCTTCAATAATTTCAAGATAGAGGGCAGGGGAGCAGGCAGGCTCAGAGTTATCGAAAACTATATGTATTATCTTATCAAGCCGGAATATCGTGACGAAGCTCGTTTTATGTTCCTGCATAATCTCGAAGTAAACGGCGTTGTAAAAATAGATAATGTATAACGGAGGAAAATAAATGAAGAATCAACTTTGTATTGTACTTGACTTCGGCGGACAGTACAACCAGCTTATCGCAAGAAGAGTACGTGAATGCGGAGTTTACTGTGAAATAAAGAAGTTTGATACACCGATTGAGGAAATTAAAAAACTCAATCCTATGGGAATAATATTCACCGGTGGACCTAACAGCGTTTACGACGAAACTTCTCCGCATATCTCAGAGGAAATCTTTGAAATCGGTGTTCCCATTCTCGGAATATGCTATGGCTGTCAGATTATGGCTTATACACTCGGCGGAAAAGTTGAAAGCTGTACGAAAAGCGAATACGGCAAGATTGAAGTTTCCCGAAATGGTGAAAGCGTTTTATTTAAGGACGTTCCGGAAAAAAGCGTTGTGTGGATGAGCCATACAGATTATGTAAGTCAGTTACCTGAAAATTTTTATGTGACTTCACACTCAGATGATTGTCCGTGTGCTTCCTTTGAAAATCCTGAAAAGAAATTCTATTCTGTACAGTTTCACCCTGAAGTTACTCATAGCGAATACGGTAAACAGATACTCCGTAATTTCCTGTATGAAGTATGCGCGTTTTCGGGCGACTGGGTAATGGACGACTTTATTGAAAGCACTGTTGCAAAACTCCGTGAACAGATTGGCGACAAAAAGGTTATACTGGGACTTTCCGGAGGTGTTGACTCGTCTGTCGCAGCCGGACTTCTGAGCCGTGCAGTCGGTAAACAGCTTACTTGTGTTTTCGTTGACCAAGGACTCATGCGTAAGAACGAGGGAGATTTTGTCGAGGAGACTTTCACGAAACTTTTTGATATGAATTTCGTCCGCATTAACTGTCAGAAACAGTTTCTTGAAAAGCTGAAAGGCGTTTCTGACCCCGAAACAAAACGTAAAATTATCGGTACAGAGTTCTATAATGTTTTCTGGAGCAAAATCCGTGAAACAGGTACTGACGGTTTCTTTGCACAGGGTACTATTTACCCCGACCGTATCGAATCCGGTAAAGGTAATTCGGCAGGTCACGGAAGTACGGCGGTTATAAAAACTCATCACAATATGGTTAAAATGCCCGACGATATAAAGTTTGACGGAGTTATTGAACCGCTCGGCGACCTCTTTAAAGATGAAGTCCGTAAGGTAGGCGAAAAACTCGGTATTCCGCACGACCTTGTGTGGAGACAGCCTTTCCCTGGTCCGGGACTGGGAGTGCGTATTATAGGCGAAATTACAGAAGAAAAAATCAAGGTATTACAGGAAGCTGATGCTGTTTTCCGTGATGAAATCAGAAAAAGCGGTATCGAAAGCGAACTGAAACAATTCTTTGCAGTATTGCCTGACGTGAAAACAGTAGGAGTTATGGGAGACCACCGCACTTACGACCATCTTATCGCTATCCGTGCAATCACTACCGACGACTTTATGACTGCTGACTGGGCGAGAATCCCATATGATATTTTAGCTCGTGTCTCAAACCGCATATGCAATGAGGTGGAACACGTTAACAGAGTGGTGTATGATATTACTTCAAAGCCTCCAGGAACAGTTGAGTGGGAATAATAAAAACCGTTCCGAAAATGCCTGTTTTTCGGCATTTATGACATACGCATATTGTTTTTGATAACAGATTGATAACAGCTGATATATCGGGTTTATTCCGTGAAATCAGGCGGTTATGAAGTCTTAACTGTATAAAAAAGGTCTTGCTGAATAATCAGTGAGACCTTTTTGTTATGTCTTTTAATCTTTCCACTTCTTTGACGGTTCGTGTTTACCGCAGTCATCGGCAGTTTTCGGAAAATTTATTTTCCATTCCAGATATTCTTCCGGTGTAATGATGCCGTCTGCGAGTTCCTGCTTGCGTGTCTGCCACTCTGCAAGAAAACTGTCCATAAGCACAGAATCAAAACAGACAGAGTGCTTTTCGTTCGGTGTATCAAGGATTTTAATGGGATAATTGTCATCAAGTTCAAAAAGTGCAAACATTATTTCTTCCGCTGAATACAATGACGGTTCAAATAGATAACAGATGTTCACATCAAGGATTTCAGCCATTTTCCGCAACAAATCCGCCTTTGGTGTTCTCGTTCCAGATTCATACTGTGCCACTCTCACATCTGCGGTCTTTTCATCGAAACCGATAAGCCTGCCGAACTCCTTCTGTGTAAGACCTCGCAAATTCCTAATGCGTTTGATTTTGTTTCCGATAGCCATTTTTCAATACTCCTTTGCAAGCTGTTTTTTCCATTATATCACAAATAATAACAGCGGTCAAGAATAATATAGCAAAAAAGTTTAGAAAATTTTCAGAAAACGCTTGACAAAAGCAAAAATGTTTAGTATAATATAAATACGCTAAACAATTTTGTTTAAAACAAAAATTCAGAAAGGATTGATTTCATGACAAAAAAATTCATCAAAGCTGATGAAGTAGCCGAAATGCTGGAGATTTCAAAAGCACACGCCTACAAAATCATCAGACAGCTTAATGACGAACTGGAAGAAAAAGGGTTCATCACTATTTCGGGACGTGTAAGCCGTCAGTATTTTCTTGAAAGGCTGTACGGCAATGCTCCCGACGGAAAAGAGGTGACAGAATAATGTCAGTACACAAGGATAAGTCCAATAACACATGGTATTCAATGATTCGCTATAACGACTGGACAGGTGCACGCAAACAGAAATGCAAGCGTGGATTTTCTACTAAACGTGAGGCTCAGGCGTGGGAACGCAATTTTCTTCTTCAGACTGCCTGTGATATGAATATGACTTTCAAGGACTTCTTCGGGATTTACGAGCGTGATTTGAAGACCCGTCTGAAAGAAAATACGTGGCTCAACAAAAAGCACATCATTTCAACTAAGATTATGCCATATTTTTCGGACAGAAAAATGAATGAAATTCAGACACGTGACGTTATCGCATGGCAGAATAAGATGCTCAATTATCGTGACGATAAGGGTAACGGCTATTCTGCTACTTATCTGAAATCACTTCATAATCAGCTCAGTGCGATTTTCAACCATGCTGTGAGGTTCTACGGCTTGCAAAGTAACCCTGCTGCTAAAGCAGGAAGTATCGGTGAGAAAAATTCAGATGAAATGTCGTTCTGGACAAAAGAGGAGTATCTGAAATTTGCGGAAGTCGTAATGGATAAGCCAAAATCTTACTATGCCTTTGAAATGCTGTACTGGTGCGGTCTGAGAGTGGGTGAACTGCTCGCTCTCACTCCTGCCGACTTTGATTTTAAAAATCAGACTCTCAGAATTAACAAGTCATATCAGCGACTTCACAAGGAAGATATTATCACTTCACCGAAAACAAAAAAGAGTAACCGTACAATTAAAATGCCTCAGTTCCTCTGTGACGAAATGCAGGATTACCTTGCTATGCTGTACGATATTCAGCCTAATGATAGAATTTTCACTATCACAAAAAGTTTTCTGCATCACGAAATGGACAGAGGTTCAAAAATCGCTGGTGTACAGCGTATCAGGATACATGATTTGAGACACTCACATATTTCGCTCCTGATTGAAATGGGATTTTCAGCGGTAGCAATTGCCGATAGAGTAGGTCATGAGAGTATTGAAATCACTTACCATTATGCACATCTGTTTCCGTCAAAACAGCTTGAAATGACAGAAAAACTTGATTTTGAAAGGAGAGAAGAAGATGTCAATGAAAAATCTTGATGAAAAAGGTAGATTCAGAAGTCGCACAATCGGTTTCAGGGTTTCACCTGAAGAAGAAAAGCTGATAAATTCAGCTGTAGCACTTTCAGGACTGACTAAACAGGACTATATTGTCAAAAAGCTGACAGATAGGACTGTTACAGTTCTGCCGAATCCGAAAGTTTACAAGGCACTCAAAAATCAGCTTTCAACAGTACTTGACGAACTCAAAAGAATTGAGAACGGAAACGGTGTTGACAGCGAATTACTGGAAGTTATACGACTGATTAACACAACGCTCAACGGCACGAAAGGAGAGTAATAAATGCAGACTGAAAAAGAAATGACTACTCCAAATGCACCTACTGCAATAGGTGCGGAGCAGTCAAATTCCGAATACAATAATATTATAACACGAAAGCAGGGATATTTCAACCCCTCAGCAGAAGAAATTTTTGAGGCACAAATGCAGTATGAGCGTGAGAACTCACCGTCCTATATGGAAACGGTTTCAATGCCCGAACTCTATGAAATGGTTTATCCTGCAAAACCACCGATTATTGACGGTTTTCTGTACAACGGAACTTATCTTTTTGTCGGCTCTCCGAAAGTCGGAAAAAGTTTCATGATGGCTCAGATTGCTTATCATGTAAGTTCGGGAAAGCCAATGTGGAATAATGTAGTTCGCAAAGGAACAGTGCTGTATCTGGCTTTAGAGGACGATTACAGGCGTTTACAGGAACGTCTTTACAGAATGTTCGGTACGGAAACAACTTCAAATCTTTTCTTTTCAGTTGCCTCAAATTCCTTAAATGGCGGACTGATTGAACAGCTTGACGGTTTTATTCATGAACATCACAATACAAGCCTGATTATCATTGATACTTTGCAGAAAATCCGTGAAACTGCGGGAGATACCTATAGTTACAGCCGTGATTATGACATTATTGCTCAACTGAAAGCGTTTTCCGATAAAAATAATATCTGCCTGTTAATCGTTCATCACACACGCAAGCAGAAAGCGGACGATAATTTTGATACGATTTCAGGTACAAACGGACTTCTCGGAGCTGCTGACGGTGCTTTTGTGATGTATAAGTCAAGGCGTACCGATATGGGTGCAACAATCGAGATTTCAGGACGTGACCAGCCTGACAGAAAAATTCTTCTGAAACGCAATACGGAAACTCTTTGTTGGGACTTGGATAAAATCATTTATGATAAATTCAAAGCTCCGCCTGAACCACTGCTTGAAAAAATCGCCGTACTTGTCAATGAACATAATCCGACATGGCAGGGTACGGCAACGGAACTTCTCAGTAAACTCGAAATTGACGATATGAAACCGAATACTCTTTCACTGAAACTAAATGTCAACGTTGGGAGACTTTATTCAGAATATTACATTTGGTATACGAATAAGCGTAACCATAATGGTAGATTTATTATGTTTCAGTATGATATTGAACACCCTGTTGTTCCGAACACTGAGACTTCTAAATATCAGTACACTCCCATTAATAACGATTCAATGATTACTGGTGAAATGACCGTCTGTAGTGAAAGCGAAAAATCATTTGATGATATGACTGATGCAGAAAAAGAAAACTTTCTGTTTACAAGTTATTAAGTTATTTTATTTGACGTGACGATATGTGACGGTCGTGACGATGTTTGTGAGGTATCAAAAAGACCGTCACCATCGTCACGGTCGTCACGCTTTCGGCAGCTTGTCTGCCGTTAGCCTCGCAGAGCGCCGTGTACTTGTGATATTAGTGTTCACACTGATGTCGCAAGTACTAAGGCGTTACAAACGGCGTAGCCCTTTGTAATTCCGGCTATCAAGCCGTTCCTTGCGATAGCACCTCCCTCAAAATTTTTAGTTAAATTGCTTACAGAAAGGAAAAATATGAAGTACAAAAGAATATCATTCGGACAGGGTAAAGGTTCAATCACTCACAACAACAGGACTTTTATTGCTAATAATGTTGACAGAAATCGTATTGCTAACAACGTGACATTCATTTCCAGACCTATCGTCGAAGTATATGATGAACTTTTCAGTGGAGCAGTTACGAGATACAATGCTCGCCAAAAAAGAAATGACCGGAAAATCCATGGTACATATTATGAGCATCTATTTCACTGCAAGCCGTCAAATTCAGTGATTACAGCGAGCGATAAGCGAAAAAGTTTCTATGAAGATGTTGTCCAGATTGGAAAAATGGAAGATTCAGGTTACGGAACGGAAGATTTTCAGCTTGTAGCAGACTGTTTAACGGAGTACATGAATGGTTTTCAGGCAAGAAATCCGAACTTTTACGTATTCAACGCAGTTCTGCATATGGACGAAGCTACTCCGCACCTGCATATTGATTACATACCAATCGGTCATTACAAGCGTGGAATGGACATTCAGAACGGTATCGCACAGGCTCTCAAGGAAATGGGTTACGGTGACGGAAAACAAGCGATTGCACGTTGGAGAGAAAAAGAAGTTGAAGTGCTGAATAAGATTTGCCAAGAACATGGAATAGAACCGTTACCGCCTGAAAAAGCACGAGGAACGTTGGAAGTTTCAGAATACAAGGAGCAACGCAGAAAAGCCGCACAGATTGCAGTTGAGAATGAAAAGTCACAGTCTGAACTTGATGCACTCAACGATGAACTTAAATCAGCTGCTGAAAAGAAAGTAAAAATCGTGGAAATTGACAGCATAGAGACGAAAAAATCCCGATTCAGTAAGAATAAAATTTCTCTTTCAGAGGAAGATTTTGAAAATCTCACAAATTTAGCGAAAAAGCAGATTGCAAGCGTAAAGCAGACTAAGAAGTTAAAATCCGAAAATGCTGAATTATCGCAGAAAGTCACCGATTTGGAAGTACAGGTGAAATTTCTAACTGCCGAACTTGACAAATACAAACAGCCTGCTCATTTTTCTCGTGAACAGTTGAAAAAGAGTGCTGAAAAAATTTCGGAACTGGAGCAGTTGAAATCAAAGTATCGTAAGGCTTTAGAGTTTATAAATTCCCGTGCTTTAGCGACTGAATTTGAAGTGTTTCAGCATACTACTGCACGAGACAAGAAACTGGAATAAGATTTTTCAGTAAAATATATAATAAAAATGCTTTGAATCTGTATTCAAGGCATTTTGCTGTTTAAAACAAAAAAAATTCAGTAATTGTATTGAATTTTGTCAATATATGTGATATAATTGTAAACAGAATATTTAATTACAGAAAAAGTAGGTGAATAAATGCATAATTTAAGAAAAAACCAGCCTGCAGCAGATGTACTTATGGTATCTATGAGGGCTATGGGATATTCTTTTGAAAGTGCGGTAGCTGATATTCTAGATAACAGTATCAGTGCTCATGCTACTGAAATAAAGCTGAAATTTCCTGTTGAACCTACAGAATGTTATGTTGCAATATGTGATAACGGAGACGGAATGACAAAAGATGAACTGTTTGATGCAATGAAATATGGCAGTGAATACAAAAGAAATGGCAGGGCTGATGATGACCTCGGCAGATTCGGACTCGGCATGAAATCCGCATCACTTTCACAGTGTCGCAGACTTACCGTTGCAAGCAGAAAAAACGGCATTATATCAGCATATGTATGGGACCTGGATATTATTGAAGAAAATCACGACTGGTATATGATTGAATGTTCAGAAGAACAGATTGCAAAAATCCGTTTTATTGATTACCTTGACAAGCATGAAAGCGGAACAATAGTTGTATGGGAAAATTTTGATGTAATACAGAAATCCTTTGGAAATGTCTATTCAGAACTCAGCAAAAGAATGACAAGCATTGAAAATTATATTTCTCTGATTTTTCATCGTTTTCTTAACAGAAATGATAAATCAGCCGTAAAGATATGGTTAAACAATTGCAGACTGAACGGATTAGACCCTTTTCTTGAAAATCACAACAAGACTGATATAAGACGTGAAATCAGCATTACTGTTCCGGATTCTTCCGGAAAGGAACATATTATCAAAGTCCAGCCGTTTATTCTTCCTTTTCAGAAAGACCTTTCCTATGAAGATAAAAAATTATCAGGTGGAGCAGAAAACTACCGTTCAATGCAGGGATTTTATATTTACAGGAGTGGAAGGCTTATCGTATGGGGAACATGGTTCAACCGTCACCGTGATGAACTCACCAAATATGCAAGGATAAGAGTTGATATTCCTAATTCTCTGGATGACATATGGGGGATTGATATAAAAAAGCAGAGTGCAACTGTTCCGCTGTCAATACGTAAACGTCTTACAAAAGCAATAGATGAAACAATGGATAAATCTGTTCAGAAGCAGAGGTACAGGGGCAGAACGGACAATATTGATGAGGAAACTGATTATATCTGGAACAGAAAAAGTCTCAGAGAAGGTCTGTATACATACCAGATAAACCGTAATTCAAGAATTTTTGATATATTAAAAGAAAAAATCAATGATGAAGCACTTCCGTATCTTGATATGGTTCTGGAAGAAATCGAAAAGAACGTACCATATCAGCAGATATATATAGATAAATCACAGAATGTTATCAATGAAGAAGTAACAGATGAAAGAATCGCTGATGTAGAGGGAAAAGCAGAAATTATTATAAAAATGTCGATGCAGACAGGAGCAACTGACATAAACAGTGTCATTGACAGACTTTTCAACTCAGAACCATTCTGTAATTATCCGGAACTTAAACAGAAACTGAAAGGACATACATAATTATGGTCAATGATGAAAAAGTAAAAAATATTGTAGGAATAGTGAGAAATCTCGTAGATGCAAGGAAGATAAAAGATACTCTTACTGAAGAAAAAATAGAGGAACTTATTGAAGAAACAGTAAAATTTTTAAGAGTAGAGTGTCTGTATGAAGAAACTGAAAAATGCAGACATGAACTTAAATACATATATATGATAAAATCCACTCCTGGAAATAAAATTCTTAATGATTATGAGCAGGAAGAATGGTATACTGCAAGAAAAGATGATATAGACCCGAAATTCTGGACAAGATACAGTGAATATCTTAAAGACAGAAAAGGGTTCAGTCCAAATGTTGTAAGCACACTTGGTAACGAAACACTTGACATGAATCTTATGAACTGTCTTCTTGACCCTCAGCAAGAAGTGGAAAGTCCCGTTTTCAGGAGAGGTCTTGTTATCGGTGACGTTCAGTCTGGAAAGACTTCAACATATATCGGACTTATATGCAAAGCTGCTGATGCAGGATATAAGGTTTTTATTCTTCTGACCGGAATGACAGAACCACTCAGACAGCAGACACAGGAAAGAGTAGAGGAAGGATTTATAGGTATTAATGTATCAGATGGAAAACGTGTAGGAGTAGGTCTTGACAATCAGGCAATTTATGCCACAGCATTTACATCAAGAAAAAGTGATTTCCGGAAAAAGAATACAGAAATAGCAATTGCTCTTAAAAATAATAATGCTGCTGTAGTATTTGTTATAAAAAAGAAAGATTCAGTTCTTAATAAACTGACTGAATGGCTTATAAACAATAATGCAGATAAAGTAAACGGAAAAATCGACCTTCCTATGCTTATGATTGATGATGAGGCAGACAATGCTTCTGTAAACACAAAAAAATCATCCGAAAGCCCTACAACAATAAACGGACTTATCAGAAGACTTGCCAACACTTTCACACGTACAACTTATGTCGGATTTACTGCCACACCTTTTGCAAATGTTTTCATTGAGCCTGATACAACTGATGCAATGGGTAACCAGGATTTGTTCCCTGAAGATTTTATAGTTTCATTGCCTGTGCCGACAAATTATATCGGTGCGGAAAAAATCTTTGACGCTAAGGGCAGACACCATTCACAGCTTATTTATATAGATGATGCAGGGGTAAACGAAAATGACGGATATTCTTTTTATTCTTCGCATAAAAAAGACTGGGAAGGTGAACTTCCGGAAAGCCTTACTGATGCGATATATGCCTTCTATATTGTCAATGCCATACGTGACTTACGTGGTGACAGAAAGACAAACCGTTCAATGCTTATAAATATATCAAGATTTACAGATGTCCAGAGGTATATACGTGATGAAACAGAAAAAATACATGATACAGCATACAGGGCAATAAAATTCAATCTATATCCTGATGATTTCGCAGAATCAATGAAAAATCCCGTAATCAGAAAAATCTATGACATATGGGAGAAACATTTTTCATCTGTTGAATTCAGCTGGAGCGATATTGCCGGTATTCTTTTTCAGTCAGTCAATCAGATTATGATAAAGGTTGTGAACAGTTCAAGAGGTGCGGATAAACTTGTATATCCTGCAAATGACGGAATAAGAGTTATTGCCGTCGGAGGACTTGCACTTTCAAGAGGTCTTACACTGGAGGGGCTTATTATAAGCTACTTTTTCCGAAACACCTGTACATATGATGTTCTTATGCAGATGGGAAGATGGTTCGGCTACAGACATGGTTATGAAGACCTTTTCCGTATATGGATAGGCAAAAAAACTGCTGAATGGTATGCTGATATAGCCGATGCGACAGCAGAACTTAAAGCAGACATGAATACTATGAATATGGAAAAAAGAACTCCTAAAGAGTTTGGCATAAGAGTAAGAAATGATTCCGAAGAACTTCAGATAACATCACCGAATAAGATGCGTAATGCCAAGAACGAAATTGTAAGATACAGCTATTTCGGTGATATTATTGAAACTCCATATCTGGTATATAATCCTGAAAAACAGAAAGAAAACTTCAGAATTGTAAAACAATTCACTGAATCTCTTGTTTCTGACGGACTTACAATTGAACATTTAAAAAATTCCCGTCATATCATACAGAAAGTATCCAAGGATAAGATATTAGGGGTTCTTGAAAGTCTGAGTATATCAGAATATAATAATCGTTTCAAACCTGCTCAGATTATAAATTTCCTTAGTAAATGTCATGATTCATGTATTGATTTATTTGATATAGTATTTATCGGTGGAACAAGTCAGAAAACGGTTGAAATAGCTGGTATGAATATAAAATCTGTAATAAGAAGAAACTGTGAGATTGATACCGGAAAAGACCTTTTATATATCGGCAGAAGAGGAAAGCTCGGAGGTCCTACAGACGGTATGACAGGTATTTTTGATACTGCTGACAGAACTGCCGAAGATATAATAGAGGAAGCTGAAAAAAGATTCATGGAACATTATAAACCAAGAAAACAAAAGAAATCCGACGAAAAACCGACATATCCCGGAGAAACATGGTTCAAGTATGTAAAAGACCGCAGACCATTGCTTATAATATATCTTATTGATGCTCAGGAACATAGCGAAAAAGAAACAAAGGAAATCCATGGCAGCAAGATATTTGAGCAGTTTAAAAAGCAAATGGGTGGTATTCCATCTGTCGGACTGGCAATGGGTTTTCCTGAAAATAATAATTCTTCTGCAACTGAAATCGCTTTTTACAGTGCCAACAGGTATTGTAACTATTTTGAATTCAACGATATACTTGCTGAAAGTGAGGAAGAGTAATGCAGAGCTTAAAAGAAAGATTTGAATCATTTACCGAACCTGAAAAATACATGAGGATTGACCCTGAACATATTCTGGAATTATATATAGGTCTTGACGAAAAAGGCAGAAAGTCCATTGAATTCCGTTCTCAGTTCAGTCCGAGACGGGTAAATGGTACTTCTTCGATTGAAGTAAATCAGTATAACAACAAAAAATACAAGACTCTCAGATTTTCACTGACTGATGAGGAAATAAGCAGTCTGTTTTATACATTCTGTGATGATATTACAAAACAGACCAGATGTCTTGCAAATGCCGGAGCAGGATATAATGCTATTATTCTGCGTTTCAGTCAGTGGAAGAAACTCTTTGTGTCATCTAAAAAGGCTTTTCTCAGTGAACCACAGATTATGGGACTTATTGGTGAACTTCTTTTTCTGAAAGAACAGCTTATATCAAGGCTCGGTTGTTATGATGCACTGAGAAGCTGGAGCGGTCAGGAACTTACGCATAAGGATTTTTCATACAACGAAACGTGGACAGAAGTAAAGGCAATAAAACGTAGTTCACAGGCAGTAAGAATATCATCACTTGAACAGCTTGACAGTGAGCATGACGGCGAACTTGTTGTATATGCACTTGAAAAAATGAGTTCTGAATATAATGGTATCACATTGAACCGACTTGTTATTGAAATAATGAATATATTTTCCGACATTGAAGACCGTGATGTTTTTATATCAAAAATTGCGTTGCAGGGTTATGAATACAATAACTATTACGACGATTTTGTATATGAAAAAATTTACAGCAGGAATTTCAGGGTAAACAGTGACTTTCCGAAACTGACACCTCAAAATGTTCCTGAAGCTGTTGTAAAGTCGGCATATGACATAGACCTTAACAGAATATCCGGATTTGAAATAAAAGTATGAATATAAAGAGGTGACTGACATATATGAATTATCAGGAATATAAGGAAGATTTTCTGAATACATTGAGAAATGATTCCGCACATGGCGGAACTGATACAGAAGATGAATTTATAAATCATACACTTGACCTTCTTGTTGACTTTGATGAGATAGATTCACCGGAACTTACAGGTATGGGAAACAAGAAAGGCAAGGGCGGAAGAATTATGCGTGCTGACGGCTATTGTTTTGACGAAACAGAACACAGCCTGATTCTTTTCATAAGTGATTTTCAGGACCTGAAAGAACCTGATAAACTTACAAGAACACGTGTTGATGAACTTTACTGGAAACTCTATTATTTTCTTGATGAGGTCTGCAACGGTAAAATCAGTAATTACTTTGATGATTCTGACAATGTACTGAAAATTGCATCTTTCATTAGAAAAAGAATGAATGCTGATACAGATGACAAAGATATGATACTCAAAGTAAAGTTTTATATACTCACAAATAAAGAACTTGATACAAGACTTATGAATACCAATCTGTCTGAAACTACAGTAAACAACACCAGAGGAAAAAAGAAGAAAGTCAAGACCACAAGAAGAATCAGGAAAGGTGATTTCAACGGAAAACCAATTGAAATTGTATTGTGGTACCCTGAAAGATTCTTCGAAATGGAAAACAGTAACAGCAATGAACCTGTTATAATTAATGTGTCAGATGATTACGGTTATACAGGTATTCCATGTATCAGGGGAGATATAGGCGATAATACCGGATATGAGGCATATATTGCCATTATTTCCGGAAAACTCCTTGCGGATATTTATATCGAACATGGAAGCCGTGTACTTGAGGGTAATGTCAGGGCGTTTCTCGGTACTGGTGGTTCAAAGAGCGTGAACGGTGGTATTAAAAAGACAATCAATTATGAACCTGAAAAATTTTTTACATATAATAACGGAATTGCCGTGACTGCCTCAGATGTGGAAACGGAACTTATTGACGGAACACTTTATATTACAAAGATTGTGGATTTACAGATTATAAACGGTGGACAGACCACTGCATCACTTGCTGAAGCTGTTCTGAAAAAGACAAACAGGGAACTTGCCGGCATATATGTACCTATGAAGCTTACAGTCATAGATGACCGTGAAACAGAAGACGAAAACGGAATACGTCTGTATGATTCCATGGTACAGAAAATAGCGAAATTTGCAAACAGTCAGAACAAGGTAACTGCTGCTGACCTGTTCTCAAATGAACCTTTTCACGTACAGATGGAAAAGATGTCAAAGAAATATCTTGCACCTCCGGGAAAGTCTGCCGTTCCTACAGGCTGGTATTATGAAAGGGCAAGAAAAAAATATCAGCAGGAGCAGGTCAAACTCAAGAATGATGAAAAGAAAAGATTTGTGTCAAAATTTCCGAAAAATCAGGTTATAACAAAAGAACAGCTTGCAATGTATGTAACGGCTGTGTTCTGGTGTCGTCCTGATATTGTTTCTAAAGGTAAGTCATGGACAATGAAATATTTTGTGGAACGTCTGAAAGATGAAGATAAAAATTCTTTCAATGAATTCTGGTTCAGAAAATGCGTATGTGCAACAATTATATACAGAACGGTTGATAATTATCTTGAATCAAACAAGGATTCTGCCAAAAAGCCGACAGATTTCTGGTATAAGACCGGTGGTTACAAGCTGAATATTGTTCCTTATACTGTTGCAAGAATAATTTCTTCTGTTCCTGAGGGTCTTTCACTGGACTGGCTCAGAATATGGGAAAAACAGGCTGTTTCACCTGCTTTTATGCGTGAAATAGAGATTGTCACAAAAATGACAAATAACTTCATATGCGACAGTGGTGGAACAATAGTAACAGAATTTTGCAAAAAAGAATTGACATGGAAACAATTCTGTGATAAAATAGAATATAGTCCATCAGATGAATTTCTGAACGAACTGATAAGTTTATCTGAAATAAATAACAATGAAAGTAATGCAAGGACTGAAAAGAAAAAGGATAATAATATCCATATTGTAATGGAAGTTATAGGTCGTGGAACTGCTTACTGGCAGAACCTTGTAACAGTTGCACAGGCAAACAGAATGAGTATATCATATCAGGAACTTTCAGCAATAAATCAGTTGATTGAAATGATTACAACTGTCGATATTCCAGGTAATGCAAAAACGGGAAAAGTACCGTCCGGAGTTATAAAAGTTATTCAGACAGCTTTACAGTTCGAGGACAAATTGAAAACAGAAGGGTTATTGAATAAAAATGAGCCATACGTATAATCTGGTTGAATTTTTCAGTGGAATCGGAAGTCAGGCGAGAGCACTTGAAAATCTCGACATAGAAGTAAACATACTTGGTACGTGCGAATGGGATATCCATGCTTTCGTAGCGTATGATGCAATTCACAATTCTCCTGAACTGGATGAAGATATTGCAAAAATGGAAAAGCAACAACTTCTTGAAATACTGAAAAACTATACATTGAGTAATAATGGTAAAGAACCTATGGAATACAGTATACTGAAAACGTATTCTGTTGAAGCTCTCAGATATATATATTCAGGTATCAGGAGAAGTAATAACTTTGTCGATATAAGTTCTTTGAACGGAAATTCAATGCCTGATAATATTGATATACTGACATATTCTTTTCCGTGTCAGGATTTATCTAATGTAGGTGCATTTCATGGGTATAACAAGGGAATTGACAAGGATTCCGGAAGCCGTTCCAGTTTGATATGGCAGGTGGGAAGAATTCTTCAGGAAATGAAAGATGCTGATAAAGTACTTCCACGTTTTCTTCTTATGGAAAATGTAAAGTCACTTCTTTCACCACGTCATAAAGGAAATTTTGACATATGGAAGAACGATTTGGAAAATTTAGGATATTTTAACATATGTTTTCTGCTGAATGCTATGGATTTCGGACTTCCTCAGTTAAGAATCAGACTGCTTATGCTGAGTGTTTACTGTGGAGATAATGAAGAACTTTATGAAAAATTAGAAGAACATTTCAAAGATATGAAATCTGAAGATATAAAAAATTTATATCAGAAAACAAAATATTATAAAAGAAACAAAAAGAGTATAGAAGACTTACTGAGAACTGATTACTCTAAAGAATATCTTAAAAATGAAGCAATAGAATGTACTCCAAATGATACTCCGTCAAGACGCAGGATATGGGAAGAAAATCCACAGATAATACTTCCCGGAGGGGCTTTTAATTATGATATACCATATATAAGAACTATAACTACAAAACAGGACAGAAACCCTAATTCAGGCAATCTCTGGTTTGACAGCGGAATAGCTGGAAAAAGTAAATTCCGCTATCTTACACCAAGAGAGTGCCTGTTATTTATGGGCTTCAAAGATATTGACTATATAAATATAAAAAAACGTAATGTTGATTTTCATAGAAATTCTTCTCTTTTTCCGAGAGATAAAATCATCAGAATGGCAGGAAACAGCATACCGGTAAAACTTTTGGAAGGAATATTCTGGCTTATGTTAGAAACTGATAAATTTATAAAAGGAGATGTTAAAAACGGACGTACATGATAAAAAAACAAGAAGTTATAATATGTCAAGAATAAAGGGAAAAGATACAAAACCGGAATTTATTGTTCGGAAATATCTTTTTTCCCAGGGATTCAGATATCGTAAGAATGACAGAAGA
This sequence comes from Ruminococcus sp., assembly GCA_029060305.1. GTDB lineage: Bacteria > Bacillota > Clostridia > Oscillospirales > Ruminococcaceae > Ruminococcus. Next base: position 8,973 of record JAIDUG010000025.1, on the reverse strand, counting down.
TTTCCCGGAACACCCGATATTGTTCTTCCTAAATATAAGACCTGTATTTTTGTTAATGGTTGTTTCTGGCATGGTCATGAAAACTGCCGGTATTTTGTTGTTCCGAAAACAAATACTGATTTCTGGATGAACAAGATAAACCGGAATATTGAACGGGATAAAGAAAATTTCGATGCACTCGGGCAGACAGGTTGGAACGTTATAGTTGTGTGGGAATGTCAGCTGAAAAAAGACAGACGGGAGTCTACTTTTACAGAACTTGTATCTGTTATAAAACAAAATAAAAAATTAAATGATTGAAATTATTTGTTTTTCAATTGTTATATAATATTTCTCTTGACAAATCACAAAATATGCGCTATAATAATGAAGTCAAGTTGAAAACCACTGGGAATTATTCTGATTAAAGTAGCATAATCGTGTTATCAGAACTGATAACAAATTGATAACAGAACGATAAAAGCAAGACCAATAAAGGATAATACAGATAATCAAAAACAATATCGTGTATATTTTCTAAGCGAAAAAGTTTAGAATTTGCAAATCAGTGTGGAGTGGGAATAATAAAAGCCCCGAAAAACAGGGCTGTATATAGCCAAAATCTGTTATCATTCCGTTATCATGGTAACGATTTGGCAACAATGATATAAAATTTGTCTGAAAAGATTAAGAGCTAACGGGTTTTTTGTAAATCGGTTAGCTCTTTTATTTTATAGCTTTGTAAAATCCCACAAAAAGTACATTCATTGTAATTTGATACGCAAAATACAAAAACGGATAAAGCCAGTAAAAGGCGTTTAAATGCCGAAAAATAGCGTTTAAATCAACTTTAAGAATTTAAAAATATTTTATAAAATAGAGTATAAAATTGTTTTTTGCAGATAAAAGTAAGGGTGGGACGTGGGACATCAATGCTGACAACTTAAGCCGAATCTTCAGTGAAGAATAAAAATAATATATTTCAAATTTACGCATTTTTGAGAATTTATCCAAAATCGAATTATATGAAAATTCTTAAGTTGTTAGCATTGCGTGGGACATAAATTGATATGTTATAGTTATCCTACTTGACAACAGAAACGAAAAATGGTATAATAAAAAACATGAGTAAAAGTAAAGATTTAAGAGAAGTAGCATTTGTATTCGGATGCTGTAATCAGGCAATCAGTAAGGCATACAGAAGACTTGGAATCACAAGAAAAAAAGACATTATGTTATAAAGAACAAAATTCGGAAAAAGTAAAGTAATATCAGGAAAAGATAAAAGATATTCCGGAAAAAATTGTATATTTTGATGAAACAGGCATAAATTCATACCTTTATCGTGAATATGGATATTCTCTGAGAGGACAGAAAGTATATGATAAAATATCAGGAAAAAAGTTTCAGAGAACAAGTATAGTTGTTGCAAAACTCGGTAAAAAAATAATTGCACCAATGCAATACAGCTTAACAATGAACTCAGCACTTTTTGAAATGTAGTTTGAAAAGTGTCTGCTACCATGCATTGCTATCCTTAATATTCTGTTTTAAAGTAGGATGACTATAACAAACAGAAAAAGACCAGCAGATTTCTCATAAAGGAATCCCACGGAAACCGTAAAAAATAATTCCTCAGACAATATTAAAATGCTCCTTAAGAAGCGTTTATATATATAAATTTAAATATGCTTTTTTTATTTTTACGTTCTGTAAATTCTTTAGGCTCATCTTTTGTATTTTGCGTGTCAAGCTACAGACGACTGACTTTGCATATAAAAAAAGAATATACGAAAAAGGCGATATCTCCATTCGTAAACCAAGTATCGCCTATAATTTTTCTTTTTCAGAGGATATTTATATTAAAAATTCAATATTTTATAATGTTAAATTTTTTGTAAATCAATGATAAAATATTACAAAGGCGGTCTTTTAAAAATTGACAGTCTTTTATTTTTTTACGGAACTTTTTTCAGTTTAATGACAATATGTAAACAGAAAGGAGGATAAAACAGTGACTGTCACACAATTTGAAATACTGCTGAAACAATATGGTAACTCCATATTTGGTTTTTGCTGTCATCTGACCGGAAGTACAGATTTAGCTGAAGATTTGTATCAGAGGGCTGTTTTAAAGGCATTTTCAATGATTTGTAAAATCAATTGTGAGGATTCGGAAAAAGATGCCTATAAATCCGCAAGAAATTATATAATAGGAATTGCTGTAAGACTTTACAAAAATGAAACCAGAAAAAAAATGAACAATTTACTTGTTTATGACAACGAAATTATTGAAAGTATAAAATCAGAACATGATATAGAATTAGATTTTCTGAAAAATGACATGAAGTCTGCTGTAAAACAGACTGTTGACAATCTTTCTGACAAATTCCGTATTATAGTGTATATGTTCTATTTTGCTGATATGAGTATAGAGCAGATTTCCTGTAATCTTAAAATTCCGAAAGGAACGGTTAAAAGCCGACTGAACAGGGCAAGAGCGATAATAAAAAAAGAAATGGAGGAAAAAGGTTATGACAGATATTGATGACATTATCAGAGAATCGCTGAAATTTTCTCCTCAGACAAGTAAGGAGTTGAATAATAAAATGATTAATGAATATTCAGAATCGTTGAAAAAGGGTAAGAAAAGCCCGAAATGGACGGTGGCACTCATTGTACCTGCTGTCATTGCCTGTATAAGTGCCGGTACATATATGGCGATTGACGGCGGATTTTTCAGAGACAAAACAACGATTTTCGGAACGGTTATCGGACAGACTTATGAAAATGCTACAGACGAAATTGAAGTAACATCAGACTATTCTGACGGAAAACTGCACATTAATTTAAACTTGCTGAAATATGATTATATTCCGTACTCATTATCGGAAGAAATGAATCTCTATGATTTTTCGCTGATAAATCTTTCTGACAATACAGTTGCAGAAGATATTCATTCCGATTATGCAGTCGTAAACGGAAATATTGTGGATATTGCCGTTGATTTCAATGCAGTAGCAGATACGGAATATAAACTTACTATCAACTCATTTATCAGTTCAAGAAAAGCAGACCAGCCTTTAGAAATCAAGGGAAACTGGGAAACTTTCTTTGAAACATAATTTATATATTGCCGGAGCAGGTATATTTTATTGCAGACCTGCTCCGGTATAATGTTTGTCTTTTATTCGTTTTCAGAAAGATATAAAGAAAGTCTGTTCTGCATCATTTCTGCACACTGTTCGGCGGTAGTCTGTCCGTTGAAAAATTTGTCAAATTCCTCGTATGCGATATTATAGAAATCCTGTGCCGGTGCTATTCCGTCTTGTCGTGGGACAGCCTGCTCAATAAGTCCGTTTACTGTTGAAATGAGTTCGTCGTCGACGTATCCGATTTTAGAATAATTACCGTCACTTAAATCATATAAATAACCTGTATAATCTTTATATTCTTCCATACCAATAAAATTATGTTCCTGCGGAAGTTTGTCATATTCCGCCTTTATTTCGAGACCGCTTTTTGTTATCGGAAAGTTAAAGTAACCGTTACCGGATTTGTAGTCTTTATAGTATTCGTCGCTCATCATACTGCTTATAAAATTCCAAGCAAGGTCTTTTTTGTCGGAAGTCTTCGTTATAGAATAGCCGTTTGCTCCGCCGAAACCAACAGTTACAGGAGTATTGTTATTGCCTATTTCACCTAAAATCCTTATTGGTTCGCCACCAAATTCGCCTTGTGTAATCCAAAGATAGCTATGGTAACTACTTAAAGATGCGTGATTGAAAATTGCAAGGTCATCAATGTATTGTCTCTGTTGCATTCTGCCAATATAATCTATTTCCTCTTCCGTGGGTTCTTCGAATTCGTTGGCAACGTCTATAACGTCCGCACCGTTGCAGTAATTCAGATAGCGTATAAAATCGACGTTATTGAAATCACAAGTATTATTTTCAAAGTCAGCCCAGTTTTGCCAGTTATAACAGCTTCTACGCCTGTATTTTGTATCATCAGTGTTAAACGTCGTGTCTTTCCACCAGTCAATGCCCACACCGTCCGGAAGATTTTCGACAATATCCATATATGAATTGAAATCCCACGTTTCAATATCCTTGACAAACTTTTCCTTTGCGGTGTATGGTAAACTAATGTAAAAACTATTCGGGAGTGTATAAAGTCCGTTATCAATTTCAAGGGCTTTTATTACACTGGGAACAAAACTCTCACGGGAAAAATTTTCGTCACTGTCGATAAATTCGTATAAATCACATAAAGCCCCCTGTTTGTAGAGATTGACTTTACCGAAATTTCCGCTCTTATCTTCCATTAAAAGAACGTCAGGAATATTACCGGCGAGCATATCCTTAGCAAAAGTTTCGTCACCTATTAAGTTTGCTTGTTCACCGTTGTATTCGTTCTGATAAAGTTTAATGTCAATCTGCATATTGTCGTGTGTATCGTTGAAATATTCTGCATAGTCTTTCAGCATATAGTTATCGTATTTTGTCCCTACCGTTATACGTGGTATGCTTTCGTACTCTTCCTTACTGCATTGAGTATATGTTTTTACCTTTACATTATCAATGTAATTGTTATCTATAACAGTAAATCTTCCGTCATCACCCATTACGTAACCTTTTACATTATGTGAATTAAGTCCGGCATAGTTTATACTGAAAAGCGGTTCGATAGCTGAGTTGTCGGAACGTATACCATAAATCGTACTCATTGAACGTATAAACATTGAATAGTCGCCAGTACCGGAAACAATGCTGTCCTGAACGCTTTCGCTGAAATCGTAAGTAACGGAAGATTTTTCAAGTGTACCGTCCTCTGATATGGGAAGTATCTGTAATTTTTTGTCGTTTTTTACCGCACATACAAGTGAACCGTCTTTATTATGTCCGACAGCCTCAACAGTACCGTCTTCAGCAGAGAGTTCACCGATATATGAACCGTCCGTTCTGAAGATATAGTAAGTACCATTTATGCTTGCAATCAGCAAATCACCATCATAAACTACTTCGTCGATTATGATTGACTTGTCGGGAATTTCCTGAAATTCGCTTACACTTACTGAAGTCAGAAGTTTTCCGTCAGTTGAGTATGTGTTGATTCTGAAACTGTATTCCGCAACAGCATCATATTTAGCTTCATTGTAGTCATCGGAATAAGGGTCGGGGTCGGGTAAATCACCGTAATCAGCGTCAACCAAAAATTCCGCAATAGTACCGTTTTCAGAAACGTCCATATTATACGATACTCCTATGTCAAAATCAGGAATTTCCACTTTGTTGAAATTCTGAAAATCCTTGTCAGATTTCCAAAATTCCGGAACAGTAGCACCTGCTCCGAGAATGAAATAATTATTTCCGGAGTTGTAGGCATTGAAACTGTAAATCTGATTGAGATCGTCGGGAAGTCTGACCGCTTCTTTTTTGTAGGCAATGTCACTTAATTTTTCGGCGGTGTAGGATTTCGGACTTTCGGGGATACTGTCGGTTTTGGAAGTGGTTGTCTGTTTACTGCACGAAACAGCACACAGTAAAAATGTTGCAATTAATATTATTCTTTTCATGGTTTGAACCTCCTTTTATATACAAGTGATTTTAATAGCATAAAAAGACGATTTTTTCCGAAAAATCAGCAAACTATCCAAAAATAAATATTGCAAATTGTACATATTGACGATTCAGACAATTTGCAAGGTAAATAAAAAATGACAGCTTTTTAAGGCTGTCATTTTTCCTGTCCAAAAATCTTTTTATTTACCTGTAGAAAGTTCTGCATATTTACGAAGAATCTGAGTAGCATCAATAGCATCAACAAGTCCGTCGCCGTTGTAATCACCAAGAGCGTGTCCAACTCCGATATATTCCAAAGAACCAGTAGAATTTCCAGCATATTTTTGAAGTACAAGTGTGGCATCTACAGCGTTAATAAATCCGTCACAATTCACATCACCTTTTTCAACTCTGTCGTCATATACATCATCGCCGTTTTTATCGATATAGTACATTATTTCCTGATTTTCAATACTTATAAAAACGTTGTTGTCAGATTCAATGCTGGCACGGGTATATTGCGAACTTACATTTTCCACGTCCATATAATAATCATTACTCGTGAATTTAAAGTGACCGTTTTCGTCAAGCTGATAGCAATATGGTGTTAAATCCGCCTTTACAGTTCCGTTGCTTTTCAGTAATATTCCATTATCTCTTACTTCAACGTTCACATCATCTGAAAGGTCATATATATCTATATTCCACCAGAAAAAAGGTGAACAGCCATATGTACCCTCATTCATTCTTATTTGCAGACCAATTTCTTCTATATTACCTTCATTACATTTCATATATACATTGTTATCGGAAATATAAACATCTGCATTATAACCATCTTCGTATGCCATATAATCATCTAAAAATTCAATATCTATCCACCTGTTCGGATTGATGTATCTGAAATTCGGATAATCCACTTTTTCATTATCAAGGTCAATGTGAACGGAATCAGCTTTTACAAAATTTGTCTTTCCTACATAGTCACTGAAATAATTATCATCAAATGATGTCATATTTCCGTCATCTGAAACAGTATATAATTTAGTATTTTCAGATGTATTACGGCTTATCTGTTTTATTCCTGAAATATCTGTGTTGATTGTTTCCGAAGTATTAAATTTTCCTTTGTAGTTAAGAAGTGTATCGTCATCAATAGAAATAAAAGAAATATCATCTTCCGTACCTATTTTATATGAAGGTATATAGCTGTCTTTTGTTTCTGAATTTATATATATACAGGCATTTTTGTGAAATCCTCTTGGATTGCCGTTGGTATCAGTTATATTGGAATCGAGTGTAAGAATACATTTATCATATTTTTTGCCGTTCCATTCCCAGTTACCGTCAGCGATACCCATTCCACATACAGCATGATATAATCCGTTTGAACGGACTATAACCAGAAAATACCTGTCATCATTCATATTATTTTCAGCGGTTTCAATAAGATTGTCTATCTGTTCATCATAGGAAGTATTTGTCATAATAAATCTTTCATAATAGTCAAATTCCGTATGACCTTGTAAACATTGATAGCTTGTTATTATGCTGTCAACGTCATCATTGTACGAAATTTCACTGAGATTCTCTGCACCTGCCTGAATATCAGACGGTTTTATAACACCATTATGTGAAATAATTTCCAGTAACGATATACCCATACACGAACCATCAGAAACCATCGCTGAAAATGTTTCAACAGGAGTATAACACGCTTCAATGACAGAACACTTCCAGAGATAATCCCTGAATGAATCCATTTTAACAGGGTGTTCATCATCGTGTTTATAGTTGACAACTTTCAGATAGTCGGTATCTGCACCGAGAGAACTTGCAAGTGCATATAAATCTGTTGTTTCCGTATCATCTGCATAGGAATGAATCGGAGAATATGATGTAAGAAGAGAAATTACAGTAAAAAATGAAATTAACTTTTTAATAGAAAACACCCCTTCAAATATCTTCAACTACAACAATAATTACTTCAGAGCAATAATTATCTTCTTCAACAGAAAGTTCTTTATATGTTTCTTCGATTGTATGCCCTGTTGAAACATATGAATAGAACTTAAGTATATTGTTTGCATCTGCCTTGTTAATTATTCCGTTTTTGTTTGTATCAGCAACTCGTGCAGAAAGTATATTAGGAAAGTATTCATCAATATATTCGTTAGCCAAACTAACAGTGAAAATTTTGTCAGGGTCATCAGGGTTTTTATCCTTAAACATTGAAGTGGCACGAAGAACCGTAGTAGCATCAACTGCATTTATATACTGGTCATTATTAACATTACCTATTTTATATCTGTAAGCTGTTGCTGCATTAGGATTTGCTTCGGTATCTGTTTTTATTAAAACGGATTCATTTGTAATATCTTTAACACTTACACCAGAATAATTTTCAGCTACATAAATAGTAAACATTTCTCCGTCTTTATTTGTTTTTTTATCAGAAGCAGATGAAACAACAATTGTTCCGTCCTTTACTGCTGAGGCAGTAATGAAATCATCAAGAACATCTCCCTTTGTTACAACAGGGCAACCTTCCTCATCAACAACCACATCAGCAAATTCTCCGATATTAAGCTTAGTTGCAGAAACAGAAAATCCATAGTTATTATTAATGTTAACGGTTACAGCAACAGAGCCAGCAGGAATTATTGTCTCATCCACAACAGTATCATTTTCTATATTAGAAGTTGAGACTGTATATTTATTAGTCTCAGGAATTTTTACTGCTGTAGCTGATACAGCTGAAAGTGCTGATACAGATAAAACGGAAGCAATAAAAGCGGAAATTAATTTTTTCATTTAAAAGACTCCTTTTTATTAAATTTATAATTTTATGGTTGATGTATTCGTAATTCCAGAAAATCATTTAGTAGTTGACAGATTTCCTAAAATTAAAATTGTGGACAATCAATAAAACCACCGCCTTTCAATCATTGAGCGAAACTGTGAACAATGACAATGTTTCGTATTTAATTTCCTTCTGTCATTTTATTGAAGCAACTATTTTTTCACATTCTTCATATGGTACATCTTGTGAGAAAAAGAAAAAAACAGTTTTATTTTTTTGATAAGTTATAGTGTATTGATTATCTTCCTTTGAAACTATTGCCGGTGAGCCGTTCACTTCTGTTTCAGAAATATTGTAATGGTCACTCGCTATAAATGTTTTGGGAACATAATCACAATAGCTTGTAAAGTCAATACTAAAATTCTGTTTGCCGTTCCAATATATGAATCGAACAGTATTTCCCACGTTTTCATCAATATTGGTATCAATCTCCGTCAACACAAACCCATCCGGAATATAATGGGGTGTTTCAAACTCAATATCATATTCAGCAAGCTTAGCAATAAAACCGTAAGGGTCGTCCTCTGATTTGGGCAGATATATTTCTTCTGGTTGCTTCCCGAAGTC
>JAIDUG010000024.1 GCA_029060305.1 Ruminococcus sp. | reverse complement strand
ATCCTGTCATAGTCACACCTGCTCCGAACGGTTTTATTCTCAATGCTGTTGACTTTGAAGACCTTAAAATCGAAGCCGACGACATCAACTATGGCATAAGCTGTATACAGTCAGCTATAGCACAGACACTCTCAAACATATATCCACCCTCTCCCACTCCGAACAGCGAGCTTATTGTAAACATCGGTGAATTTGTTGTTATGGTAAATATATAAATAAAAAGGAGAGCATAAAAGCTCTCCTTTACTTTTTATTTGTTAATCGAGGTTAACATAAATATTTATCACCAATCATTGCTACATATTTCCCAGCACACAAATATCGCACTTTTGGGGTCATTTTGGGGTCAAAATCATTAAAGCAAAAAAATTAATCCTCGTAAACGTACGTGTTTACGAGGATTTCTGGTTGCGGCGGCTGGATTTGAACCAACGACCTTCGGGTTATGAGCCCGACGAGCTACCTAGCTGCTCCACACCGCGATATATATTTATCTTATCACCTTTATGTGACTATATTAGTATATCACGATTAGGGAAAAAAGTCAATAGATTCAGATATATTTTTTTATTTTAATCAAAAATACGTTACTTTATACAAAATTGCATACCCTAAATATATTTTACTATAAATTCTGCGATATGTTATTAAACATTTAATTTTAGAATGTGTTCACATTAAAATAGCATCAAAAATCATAGCAATAGAAACAACAAAGGAATAAATAACATCAGGTTTATCATAACGGGTAAAAACTTTTCTGAATCGTTTGATTCGCAGAAAATATCTTTCGATTTCATTACGACGTTTGTAGATTTCCTTGTCATAAGCCCATGGTTCTTTTTTGGAGTTACAAAGGGAATAACCCCTTGCTGTACAGCGAGGGTTTGTGTCTTGTCATCTTCATATACTCTGTCCATAAGAAGATAGTGATTATCATCGAAATATATTAATTATATGAGCTTTTTGCCCTGTGGTGCATCATGTTTCTGACCAGCTGACAAATGAAAAATCATTACTGCCTTGTCAGACGTGGACACCAGATGAATCTTTGTTGTAAGCCCCATTTTGAACGTCCGATGTTCTGCTCTCCATTCTCTTTTCTCGCTCCTGACGCATCAGGATGTACTTTTATGTACAGTAAAGTCCGCATAAAATCATAATTTGAAATCGTTGGTTTTTTCCTTGGTTTCGGCATTAAATGCTCTATTTTTGCAAATTGTTTCTTTGTTAGTTCCATATCTCTATTGTATCTTATTTCTATTTTTTGTCAGGCATTTATTTGAAAACACTTTAAAAGCCCTCGCACTTGTATACTGATTATCTGCCACTTTATTAAGGTCATAACATTACATAATTATCTTTACAAAATCTTCAGGAATATATTCAAGTATTTTTTGCGGATTCTTTGCCTGTATCATTTCATTCTGTTGATGTTCTTTGACTTCTCGGAAAATTCCGACTTGACAAAGAACATTAATTATATTATAATAGAAAAAATGGAGGTAATATTATATGGGAAACTTTGATGCAAAACAGGCAGTTGAAAATATAACTGCATGGATTAAAAAATATTTTGACGAAAACGCTTCTCCTGAAACTAAAGCAGTCATAGGGATTTCGGGCGGTAAAGATAGTTCCGTTGCATCTGCACTTTGCGTGAAAGCATTAGGCAAAGACAGAGTTATAGGCGTACTTATGCCACAGGGAGAACAGGCTGATATAGAATACAGTAAACTGCTTATCAAAACTCTTGATATTCAGCACTACATAATCAATATCGGCGAAACTGTAAAGTCTTTTATGACGGAAATCAGAAACCATATTGAACCGTCAGGACAGGCAATTGTCAACACTCCTGCTCGTATAAGAATGACTACTCTTTATGCTGTTGCGGCAACAGTCGGCGGTCGTGTGGTCAATACCTGCAACCTTTCGGAAGACTGGGTGGGATATTCAACAAAATTCGGTGATGCTGCCGGAGACTTTTCACCGCTTTCAGACTTTACAGTTACTGAAATTCTTCAGATAGGTGACGAACTCGGTTTACCTTATGAACTCGTGCACAAAGTACCTATTGACGGACTTTGCGGAAAAACCGACGAGGAAAATTTAGGTTTCACTTATGCTGAACTTGATACATATATAAGAGGTATTACAGACCTTTCCGACAAACCCGAACTTAAAGAAAAAATTGACAGAATGCACAGAAACAATCTCCATAAATTACAGCTTATGCCGACTTTCAGACAGTAAAAAATTCCGCACAACTCAGGTTGTGCGGTAAATTTTTATATTTTGAAAAATCCGTTTTATCTGTATAAATCAAAATCCTTATCTGTTTGTCGGTATATTTGTTGCCGTACACGACCGGAAATAATGCTTGACAGAAGTATGTTTTTTTGTTATACTGATTATAAATTATAGATTATTACAAGACGGAGGACAAAAATTATGATGAATATAGCCGTTGCACAGTCGGGAGGACCTACATGTGCAATAAACGCTTCACTTGTGGGAGTCTTCAGGGAATCCCTCAAAGAGCCGTCAATAGATGCCATATTCGGTTCTATAAACGGTATAGAGGGTATTATTGAAAATCACCTTGTTGACCTCAAATCAATGCTCCTTACAAATGAAGATATTGAACTTCTCAAACAAACGCCGTCAACGGTACTTGGCTCATGCAGATATAAACTTCCAGACTGGCGTGAAAATGAAGATGTATACAAGAAAATAGTTTCCACTCTGAAACAGCGTAATATCGGTGCATTTTTCTACATAGGCGGTAACGATTCCATGGATACTGTAAACAAACTGTCGGAATATTTCGCAACGATAGACCTTGACGTTAAAATAATAGGTATTCCGAAAACCATTGACAATGACTTATGTATTACAGACCATACCCCCGGATTTGGTTCAGCGGCAAAGTACGTTGCTACCACAATGCATGAAATTACAAGAGACAGTACAGTTTATAGTATGCCGTCAGTAACAGTTGTCGAGGTAATGGGACGTAATGCAGGCTGGTTGACAGCTTCAAGTGCTGTACTTCATGCAATCGGCGAAACTGCTCCGCACCTTATTTACGTGCCGGAAGCTGATTTTTCATTGGAAAACTTCCTGAAAGACATAAGGCAGGAAATGTCAAAACACAAAGCTGTAATAGTTGCCGTATCGGAGGGTATAGAAGTTCCGGAGGGTGTACAGTCAGGTGTTGTTGATAATTTTGGTCACAAGTATCTTTCAGGAATAGGAAAATATCTTGAGGACGTTATCCGTCATGAAATCGGCTGTAAAGTACGTTCCGTAGAACTCAACGTTATGCAGAGATGTTCGTCACATCTTGCATCAAAGACAGACATAGAAGAATCTGAAAGCATTGGTGCAGAGGGTGTAAAATGTGCTTTGAGTGGACAGTCCGGAAAAGTAATGGTATTCCGTCGTATTTCCGATATGCCATATACTGTGGTTATTGAACACGCAGAGGCTTACGAAATAGCAAACAACGAAAAGAAACTCCCGAAAGAATACATAAATTCTGCCGGAAACAATATCAGAAATTTTGCACTGCCGTATTTCCTGCCACTCATTCAGGGCGAACTCAGTCCTATGATGTCGCAGGGTATTCCAAAACATTTCGCAATCCATGAGTCAGTACTTAAATAATCAGGAAAAACGTTGGCTGAAATATTATATAGGTGACGTTTCAGGAAGTGACGGTTTCTGGAGCGAGAAGAAAGCCTACCTTGTACTTAATTCGGTTTTCTACGACGGTATAGATACCGAAAAAGCACGTTCAGCAGAGGGAAAATTTCTGAATCCGGCTGTTCTTGACGACGTGGACAGATTTCTTGATTTTTACGACAATATGTTTTCAGCGTTCAGGAAATGCACTTCGGAACATGACATTATTACATACCGTGTTGAACGTTACAAAGATTTTCTGCCAATATGGGACACAAATCATACTGTTTCATTTACTTCTACTTCAATAAATGGTTTTCTTGATGCTTACCGTGACCGCAGAGGAATTACTCTTATAAAGTTTGTTATTCCCGAAAGCGTAAACTGTATCAACGTTGCGGAAGTACTTGACTTCTATGCAAAACCTGAAGAACAGGAAATTTTATTACCACCATTTATGTACCTTGACCTGATACAGACAGTACCGACAGAAAAAGAAATGAAAATAACCGATTCTGACGGAAAAAGTCCTGAAAATGCCTGTATAGCTGTTTGCAATTGTTGGAACGATTTAGATGTAAAGGAACGTACAGAAAATCTTTCTGCTGACGGTGCAAAAGCAGGACAGCGTGTTTACAACGCATTGAATAACAAGCAAAATCCTGTTGAAGAAGATATTGCGATATATACCGAATGGAAAAAAGATTTCCGACGAATATACAAAAACTGCTGTACATAAATACAGCAGTTTTTTTTATTTGGAAAGGTCTTCAATTATCTTTTCAAGTATCAGAAAATCCCTGTCATAAGTTGCCTGCATTTCTTCAATATCGGAATACAGCAGATTACGAGGTTTTCTTATACCTATATATAAATCGCCTGTAACGTCTTCAGGGTCTATGCCGATACGTTCCGCAAATTCCGTATTTTTCAGGAAAAATCCGTATTTTCTTACCTGTACGTTGTCGGGATATATTTCAGAGAGATTGACAAGGGTGTTGTCGGGGTCGAGAACAGGATTTATATTAGAGCCTCCCACAACTATCACTGCATCAGCGGACTGCATTTCAGTAGTCAGTTTTGTGTCGTTTCCCATTTGATAGTTTGTGTAAGTGTTGTCGGAATAGGGTATATAATATGTTGAAACCTTTATTTCACCGTTTCCGTTGAAATCTTCTGCAAAAGTTTCGAGGTAGTCTTCAAACTGTGCGGAATTTCCTATATATTCGTTATCGCAGAGTACCAAAACAATCATATCGGGATTAGGACGTACAATATAGGTATATGTCAGATAGCTTGCAAGTGCTACAAAGAATATCGCAAGAAAAAGCCACCAGTTGTTATGATAGAAGAAATTTATTATTTTTTTCCATAATGAAAGTTTTATTTCCTGTGGCTGTTCCTCGTGAATCGTCTCGCTTTCTTCAATAACGCCCTGTTTCAGACGCATAATTTCAATACGTTCTTCACGGATTCTTTTGTCATATTCTTCCTGTTTTTTACGCTGACGGAGTTCCGCCTGTTTACGCATTTCAATTTCCTGCTGTTCTCTCAGTTCCTTTGCCGACTGAAAAACACTTTTTTTGACTTCAATTTTTTTCCCGTCATCACTTTCGGGAATATTCTTTTTATCGTTCTGCATAATTCCTCCAGTTTTCATAAAGTAACAATATTAATTATAACAGAACGTTTTTATATTGTCAAGTTTTTTTGTGACATTCAAGGTAATCTTTGGTTTCTTTTGCAACCACTCCTGAAAGTCCGATAAGGGCTACAATATTCGGAAGTGCCATAAGACCGTTGAAAATATCAGCGATATTCCATACAGCCTCAACAGTAAGGTAAGGTCCTGCAAATACTGCGAGTACATAAACCCATCTGTAAATAGTAGTTGTTGACTTCTTAGAGCCGACGAGATATGAAAGACATCTTTCTGAATAATAGTTCCAGCCGAGAATTGTAGTAAACGCAAAGAACGTAAGGCACAGCATAAGTAACAATGAAGATACTTTTTCAGAGAATGGAAGTCCGTATTTAAAAGCGTCCGTTGTTATCGCAACGCCTTCAAGACCCTCTTTTTCGTAACTTCCTGCCATTACGATTGCAAGCCCTGTCATCGTACATACAATTATTGTATCTATGAAAGTTCCCGTCATTGTAACAAGTCCTTGCCTTACCGGTTCTTTAGTACGTGCGGCAGCGGCAGCGATAGGTGCTGAACCCAGTCCTGCTTCATTTGAGAATATGCCTCTTGCAATACCTTTCTGCATTGAAAGCATTACTACGGAAATTCCTGCAACGCCTCCTGCTATCGGACGGAGACCAAATGCACCTTTTATAATGTCTGCAACAGCAGAGGGGATTTCAGTGAGATGTCCGAAAATTATAATCAGACAACAACCTATGTATACAACAATCATTGCCGGTACAACTATTTCGGAAACTGATGCAATACGTTTGATACCACCTATTATTATCAGTGCAACAAGTACAGTAATAATAAGTCCGGCAATAATGGTTGTGTAAGTGTAATCGTTTCCGAATATACTTACAGTATTTTCTGCATTCGGGTCAAAGAAACCGTTTGCAACGGAAGTTATTCCGTTAATCTGTGTGATAGTACCTATTCCCATAACTCCGGCAAGAAGTCCGAACAATGCGAAAAGTTTACCTAACCATTTCCATTTTTTACCCAGACCGTTTTCGATATAATAGAAAGGTCCACCGAGAATACTTCCCTGACTGTCTGTAGTCCTGTACTTGACAGCAAGAAGTCCCTCAGCATACTTTGTAGCCATTCCGAAAAATGCAGCTATTTCCATCCAGAATAAAGCACCTGCTCCGCCCACACTCATAGCTGTCGCAACGCCTACGATGTTACCTGTACCTATAGTTGCGGAAAGAGCGGTACACAATGCAGCGAAACTTGACACTTCACCGTTAGCATTTTCCTCATCACTGAACATAAATTTAAGAGCTGTACCGAGTTTGCGAATCTGTATGAATCCCACTCTTATTGTGAGCATTATTCCGCAACCTATTATAAGTACGATAAGTGGTATACCCCACACGAAATCGTCTATATTCTTGACAATCTGATTGAAAGTTTCCAAAAATAAATCACTCCTTTTCACGAAAAAAGACGGCAGATAGAAATACACCGTCTTTTTTATGTTATTTGAAATTTTAATTATTCGTCTTCCTTTGTGGGACGACCACTGTTAGCCGGAATAGGCTTCATAGTCGGGAAAAGCAGAACATCTCTTATTGACGCACTGTCAGTAAGTAACATAACAAGTCTGTCAAGTCCGAAACCAAGTCCACCCGTAGGAGGAAGTCCGTATTCGAGAGCAGTAACAAAATCTTCGTCAACTTCTGCATTAGCACCCTGAGCCTTTTTAGCTTCAACCTGTTTTACAAAACGCTCTTTCTGGTCGATAGGGTCGTTGAGTTCTGAGAAAGCGTTGCCCATTTCACGACAATAAATGAAATATTCAAAACGTTCAGTGAAAGCAGGGTCTGAAGGTTTTCTTTTTGCAAGCGGAGAATTTTCAACAGGATAGTCATATATAATGGTAGGCTGAACAAGTTTGTCCTCAACGAAAGCGTCAAAAAATGCAATAAGAACGTGTCCTTTTGTAGCGTTTTCGCCCTCGTCAACAACAACTCCTTTTTCCTTTGCACATTCACGTGCGGAAATGTCGTCTGTCCAGTCATTATAGTCAACGCCTGCGTATTTCTTTACAGCCTCAATCATTGTAAGACGTTCCCACTTTTTGCCGAGGTCTATTTCAACACCCTGATATGTGATTTTAGAAGTACCGCATACTTTTTCTGCAATAGTTCTGTACATATTTTCAATTAAGTCCATCATTCCGATGTAATCGGTGTAAGCCTGATACATTTCAACAGAAGTAAATTCAGGATTATGTGAAGTATCCATACCCTCATTTCTGAAAATACGTCCCACTTCGTAAACCTTATCAAAACCACCTACAATAAGTCTTTTGAGATAGAGTTCGGTTTCGATTCTGAGGTACATAGGAATATCAAGTGTATTGTGGTGAGTAACAAAAGGTCTTGCAGATGCACCGATTTCGAGAGTATGGAGTACCGGTGTATCAACTTCAAGATAGCCGAGATTGTCAAGATAGTTACGTACTTCACGGAGAACCTGACTTCTTTTTACAAAAGTATCTTTTACATCAGGGTTTACAATCAAATCAACATAACGCTGTCTGTATCTCATATCCTGGTCTTTGAGACCATGCCATTTTTCAGGGAGAGGGAGCAGGGACTTTGAAAGAAGTGTAACCTTGTGTGCGTGTACGGAAATTTCGCCCATACGTGTACGGAAAACAAATCCCTCAACACCGATAATATCACCGATGTCCCATTTTTTGAACTCCTTGAATTCTTCTTTTCCAATGTCATTCTGACGTACATAAATCTGTATTCTGTCCGAACCGTCACGAATGTCAATGAAATTAGCTTTACCCATATTACGCCAGCTCATAATACGACCTGCAAGACGGAAATCAACAGCCTTTAATTCTTCGAGACCAGCTTTTAATTTTTCTTCGTCACCGTCAGCCTCACTTGTAATGCGTGCTTCGTCAGCTTCGTACTGTGCCTTTAATGCAGATGCACTTATTGTAACATCATACTTTGTGATTGTGTAAGGGTCAGCGTTGTTGTTTTTGAGTTCTGCAAGTTTTTCAAGCCTTACCTTTTTGAGTATGTTAATATCCTGTTCGGGTGTTTCTGACTGAGCAGGAGAATTGATATTTTCGCTCATTGTATAAAAAGTCCTTTCGTAGAAAATTACTTTGAGATTTCAAGAATCTCGAAACGGAGTTCACCGGCAGGAGCTTCCACCATAAAAACATCTCCGACTTTCTTTTTCATAGCAGACTTGCCGATAGGTGATTCGTCGGAAATTTTTCCCTCACGTACATTAGCGTGATTAGTACCTACAATTGTGAAAGTTTCGATTTTGCCATTGTCAAGACGCTTGATTGTGATTATTGAACTCATACCTACTTCATCAGTAGAAGCGTTGTCGATAATTTCAGCATTGTCAATAGTGTACTGGAGTTCAGCGATTTCAGCTTCAAGGATAGCCTGCTCGTTCTTAGCTTCGTCGTACTCAGCGTTTTCCGAAAGGTCTCCGTAAGAACGTGCGACTTTAAGTCTTTCTGCAACTTCTTTACGTTTATTTATTTTGAGGTCATCAAGCTCAGCAACAAGTTTGTTGTAGCTTTCACGGGACATTTTTTTAACAGCCATATTTAAACCGCTCCTTTTTGTGATAATATCCGGAATAATCCGGTAATTTATATTATAATATATATTTTTCCTGTTGTCAAGAAAATTTTATCCATATAAGTAACTAATATTAGTCCCAGTCGCTTAATATCAGTTTGAAATTATCTGCCTTGTCGATTTTGTCAAGAACGTTATTTTTAATTCTTTCCGTAATTGAAGATATCACAAAATCATATAATTCACAACAGAAATTTTCGTCAGTACACATCATCATTATTCTGAGAATTTCACTATCCGGCACTATACTGTCATTAGGATAATTGTAATAGTCAGCACTGTAGTCATCATAAGATTTGCCGAATTTTGCAATTGTTCTTTCTATTGTCTCCTGAACATCTTCCGGAGTGTATGCGTTTACAAGTATACTCGGTGAAAAATAGTCGGCGGAATAGTCAATGAATAAACGTGCAATCTTTTCCTTGCGTTCAAGGATTTTTTCGGAAATCCAGTCTCCCCAGTAACACGAATACTTATAAACGATTTCTTTAGCGTGTTCATTGTTATGGAAATGTATGTATACTAAGTCTGTTCTGTCTTTACGGTGCAACTCTATGTGCTTTATAACGCCGTCACTGTCGTAAGTTGCAGTAAAAACAGGGTTTTCCGGTACATTGTATATATCGACTTCCCAATAATGTTCAGGCAATATATAACCGAACACATCACAGCCTCTATATTCAATGTCAATTGTTTCACCGCTGAAATCCGTTATTTCTTCCGCTCTGAAAGTACCCTCTTTGTAGTTGTAAGGTATTCTGAAATTTTCTGCCATTTTGACCTCCTTAATAGTTTATTTTAATCACATTCTTCTGATATAAGTTTGAAGTTTTCTGCCTTGTCGATTTTGTCAAGGACGTTATTTTTAATTCTTTCCGTAATTGAAGATACCGCAAATTCGTACAGTTCACCACAGAAATTTTCGTCAGCACACAAAAGCATTATACGCAAATTTTCAATATCAGGTATTATCTCATTGTCGTGATAGTAATTGCCACAATTGTCCTCTGCATGATAATTACGAAGTTTATATTTTTCGCCTTTTGTTTCTATGTATCTATTATAATCATAAATAACTTTCTGCACATCTTCTGGAGTGTATGTATTTACAATAAAATCCACCGCATCACCGTCATAGAAATGACTAATAAATAATCGTGCAATCTTTTCCTTGCGTTCAAGGATTTTTTCGGAAATCCAGTCTCCCAAATAACCCGAATACTTATAAACGTTTTCTTTAGCGTGTTCGTTGTTGTGGAAGTTTATATACATTAATTCCGTACTGTTGTTTCGGTGCAACTCCATATACTTTAT
Organism: Ruminococcus sp.; assembly: GCA_029060305.1. Lineage (GTDB taxonomy): Bacteria > Bacillota > Clostridia > Oscillospirales > Ruminococcaceae > Ruminococcus. Next base: position 95,863 of record JAIDUG010000024.1, on the reverse strand, counting down.
AATGCCATCACCGTCGTAAGTCACAGTAACAACCGGATTATCATTCAATGTATTTGAATAGATAAGGACTTCTCTGTTATATTTCGGTACATTATATCTGTACATCAACCCACAATTTCCATATTCAACATCAATTGATTCTCCACTGAAATCCGTTATTTCTTCCGCTTTGAATGTACCCTCTTTGTACTTCAATGGTATACTGAAATTATCTTGCATTTTATCACTCCTTAAATTTTTGATATATTAATTATAACATGAAATATATGTTCTGTCAACAAAAAAACATCAGTTATGCTTGACATTTCAGTAATTATGTACTATAATTAAAAAAGCATATGCAATGAAAGGAGTACAATATATGTTAAAAAATAAAACAGCCATTGTTACAGGCGGTACACGTGGAATAGGTTTTGCAATCGTGAAGAAGTTCCTTGAAAACGGTGCAAATGTTGTAATTGCCGGTTCACGTCAGGAAACAGTTGACAAGGCATTATCACAGCTCAGTGAGTACGGTGAAAAGGTAACAGGAATATGTCCTGATCTCTGCAATCCGGAAGACGTTCAGAAAGCCTTTTTAGATATAAAGGAACGTTTCGGCAGTATTGACGTTCTCGTGAACAATGCCGGTATTTCCTCACGTACTTCAATTTATGACTACACTATTGAAGAATTTTCAAAGATACTTGACATTAACCTGAAAGCTGTTTTCGTCTGCACACAGGCGGTTGCAAGAATAATGAAAGAACAGGGTCAGGGTGCGATTATAAATACAAGTTCAATGGTATCAAAGTACGGTCAGCCGTCGGGTTGCGGATATCCTGCCACAAAATTCGCTGTAAACGGTCTTACACTTTCGCTTGCAAGAGAACTTGCAAAGGACAATATACGCGTGAATGCAGTAGCTCCGGGTGTGACGAGAACCGATATGGTAGCCTCACTTCCAAAGGAAATGACAGACAGAATCTGTGCCGGAATACCTCTCGGACGTATGGGAGAACCTGAAGATATTGCAAATGCCTGCCTGTACCTTGCAAGTGATATGTCTTCTTATGTAACGGGCGTTGTGTTGAGTGTGGACGGTCTTGCAACCAACTAATCCATAAGTAACATTATAAAAAATTTATTATTCAAATCCGGTCGTCACAACAAAATCACAGAACGCTGTACATCGTGAAAATCATGGTATACAGCGTTTTTTTCTGAAATATACATTCTCAGATTATGTAATTCTTCAGATATACTTTTAAAACTGTCAAACCATTAATGGAATTATTTTACAATATACTTAACAAAAACTTACTTACTAAAATTGACATAAAAATCAAACCATATATTGACAGTATTTCAAGGAATATTTGAAAAAATACGGCAAATAATATTCTCACAAATCCAAATAAAATTATTCACTGGAGGATATTATATATGAAAGCTACTGGTATTGTCAGAAGAATTGACGATTTAGGACGTGTTGTAATCCCTAAGGAAATAAGACGTACTATGCGTATACGTGAGGGAGATCCTCTCGAAATCTATACAAACAGCGACGGAGAAGTTATTTTCAAGAAGTATTCGGCAATAAGCGAAATGAGTGAAAACGCAGGTTATGTGGCGGACATAATGTATAAAATAGCCGGTTGTCCGGTTGTTATATTCGACAAAGACCATGTTGTTGCAACAGCCGGAGTCCCAAAAAAAGAATTTGCGGAACGCCGTGTGACCGGACAGCTTGAAGAACTTATGGAAACCCGTGGACAATATTTCTGTCCAAACGGCGAAACAAACAATTTCTTTCCGGCAGAAGGCATTGAACGTACTGCAATTGCGACAATTCCTATTATAACCGCCGGAGATGTTTCAGGAGCAGTCGCATTTCTCAGTACTGAACAGAATTCAGAAGCCAATGACTTACAGAAAAGTCTCATAAACGCTGCCGCACAGTTCCTTGCAAAACAGATTGAATAAAACAAGAACCGGAATTTTCTCCGGTTCTTTTTGTTGTTGACTTTTTTATGATGTTATGATAAAATGTTATTATAATATTAAATTGTTGAAATTTTATTTGATATATATAAGGAGAATTTTATATGATAGAAAAGTTATTTATTGAGTTTTCACAACTACAACAGGTAGAGTGAATAGCTTTGGGAGGTTCACGCTCGGGACAAAATTATGACGAAAAATCCGATTATGATGTGTACGTTTATTGTACATCACATATCAGTGAGAAAACAAGAACCGATATTCTGAAAAAATATTGTGATACTATGGAAATCAGCAATCATTATTGGGAATATGAGGATAATTGCACATTAAAAAACGGTGTTGATATTGATATTATTTACAGAAATTCAGATGATTTTTATAGGGAAGTTTCAGATGTTGTTGAAAAATATCAGGCACACAACGGATATACAACTTGTATGTGGCACAATCTTATGAACTGCAAAATAATATATGACAAAAACGGAAAACTTTCACAGGCTAAGAAACGTTTTGATGTGCCTTATCCTGATGTACTGAAAGAAAACATTATTAAAAGAAATATGAATCTCCTATGTGATACTCTGCCGTCATATTCGCATCAGATAGAAAAAGCTGTTGCAAGAAATGACAGAATAAGTGTTATACACCGTACAACCGCATTTTTAGAATCTTATTTTGATGTTATATTTGCTATTAACAGTATTACACATTTCGGTGAAAAACGTCTTATTGAACTATGTATGAAGTATTGTTCAGTTCTTCCCTACAACTTTGAAGATAACCTGAATCAGTTATTTAACGATTTGCCGTTATGTACAGATACAGTAAATAATGATATAAAAATTATTTTATCAGAACTAAAAAAAGTTCTCATTCAGCATAGAAAACAGTTTAAATGAGGTGATAATATAAATAATATACTCGAATATTTTAACATTGAAGAAGTATACAGAATATCTCCTATAAATACAGGTCACATAAACAGTACATACCTTGTTGAGTGCAGAACAGGTAAATATATATTGCAGTCTCTCAACAGAAAAGTATTCAGAAATCCCTATGCAGTAATGGATAACATAAAAAAGATTGAAGAAGTTTTCGACAGTTCCGGACAGGACAGAATAACCGTTCCTCATTTCCTGACATCAGGTGAAAGAAATTCGGTTGAGACAGACGGCGAAATATGGCGTATTTACGAATATGCGGAACAGTCAGGATTTCCGGAAAATTATGACTATTTTACAGGATATGCTTTCGGAAAATATATAAACCTTTTAAACGCTGAAAATATCGTCCTTGAAAACACTATAGATAATTTCCATGATTTCGACAGCTATTATAAAAGACTTCCTGACAGCGTTATGAAACGTTTTGACGGTCTGCGTGGAAAACTTAAGATTTTCGGTGACATTCCGAAAAGAAACGTCCATAACGACGCAAAAAAAGATAATATTATTTTCAGTGAAAAAATAACCATTATCGACCTTGACACATCTATGAGAGGATTTGTTGCAACTGATTATGGTGATATAATACGTTCAGGCGGAGATATTCAGAATATAACACAAGGTTTTGCGGTCGGTCTTGACGGAATACTTTCAGACAAGGAAATATACTCTTTGTATTATGGTATTCTTTATGTTACAGCAGAATTGGCAATTCGTTATATAATAGATTCCGTATCAGATGAACGCTACTTCATTACTAAAACTCCTGAACAGTGCCGGAAACGTTCAGAAGATTTACTGGCACAACTTGAATATTTTGAAAATAATTCCGATATAAAAAATATTATCAATAAAGCATTCTGATTTCTATTGACTTTTCACGCTTTTGGTGTTAGAATATACTTAATTTAAAGATACGTTTCGGAAAAAAATTCACGTATCAGAAGAGAGGAATCTATCATGGGAAAAATTAAAAAGTTAACGGCTTTACTGTCTGGTGCAGTAATGGCTGTATCGGCTGTACCTATGGTCTCCGGTAATATCGGAAATCCTGTCACCGCTTCTGCTGTTGACGACTGCAACGACGACTGGTTACACGCTGAGGGAAGCCGTCTCTACGATATGAACGGTAATGAGGTATGGCTCACCGGTGCTAACTGGTTCGGTCTGAACTGTATCGAATATTCACCGCACTATCTCTATGCAGGCGATATTGACGATATGCTTCAGGAAGTAGCCGACAGAGGTATTAATGTTATCCGCTTCCCTATTTCAACGGAACTTATTCTTTCATGGATGAACGGTACTCCATATCAGATAAGTGCAGGCGGTATGCAGGCATCATATAACCCTCCTGTCGATATGGACGACGGTAACGGTGGTATTATAAAAGCCGGTACTTATGGAAGAATCAACAAGGACTTCGTTGAGGCTGACGGAAAAACCCTTATAACAAGTGACCGTGGATTTGATATAATTCTCGACAAGTGCAAGAAGTACGGTATCAAGGCCTTTATTGACATTCACAGTCCGCACGCTGACAACTCCGGACATAACTATAACTTATGGTACGGCAAGGAAACCGCTGACGGTACAATGGTTACTACTGAATTATGGCAGGAATCACTTGTATGGATTGCAGACAGATACAAAAACAATGATACACTCATAGGCTACGACCTCAAGAACGAACCTCACGGAAAAGGTCAGGAAGGCGACAAGGCTGCAAAATGGGACGGTTCAACTGACGAAAACAACTGGGCTTATGCTGCTACAAAGTGTGCAGAAGCTATCCTCGACGTTAATCCCCATGCACTCATCTTTATAGAGGGTGTTGAACAGTCACTCAGTGGTGCTATGCCCGGCGACTACTGGGGAATACAGGACAGACGTGACAACTCCCCATACATTGGAGCATGGTGGGGCGGTAACTTCCGTGGTGCAAGAGAAAATCCTATAGTGCCAAAGCAAGGCACAAGTCAGATAGTATATTCACCTCACGATTATGGTCCGTCAGTTTACGCACAGACATGGTTTGAAAAGGATTTCACAACACAGACACTTCTTGACGACTACTGGTATGATACATGGGCATATATCAACGCTGAAGACATCGCTCCTGAACTGATAGGAGAATGGGGCGGACATATGGACGGAGGCAAAAATCAGAAATGGCTTGAATTGCTTCGTGACTATATGATTGAAAACCATATCAATCATACATTCTGGTGTCTTAACACTAACTCCGGCGATACCGGCGGACTTTGGGCAGGTTTCCAGTATTCCATTGATACAGGAACAACAATAACATGGGAAGAAGAAAAATATGAACTGTTTGAAAAGTCACTTTGGCAGACCCAGAAAACAGGAAAATATATCGGTCTTGACCATCAGAAAGCTCTCGGTAACAACGGACTTTCACTTAATGAATTCTACACAAATTACGCTTCAACAGAGGGCAGTAACCTTGACGGTGGCACTGTTCTCGACAAGGCAGGAAAACCTGTTGATTCAAGCACTTCTTCCGGCACAACAACATCTTCTTCAAAGCCTTCTTCAGAAACCACTACAACAACTGTTACTACAGCTACAACAGCTTCCAACACAAACAATGGTGCCACAGGACTTTACGGAGATGCAAATGAGGACGGTGCTGTAAATATTTCTGATGCTGTACTGATTATGCAGTCAATCTCAAATCCCAGTGAATATAAACTCTCTAAAATCGGTCAAAACAATGCTGACATTGTGGACGGCGACGGCGTAACAAATAAAGACGCTCTCGCAATTCAGATGGCACAGGCAAAATTAATAGATATTAAAGATTTCCCGATAACATCTGAGGATATTGGAAAATATATGTAAACCACACAAAATTATCCGCTGTATACAAGTACAGCGGATTTTTTATAATGTCATAATATATAAGTAAAAAGACAACTATAAAACTTAATTTAACAGATATTACTTTATCAGAACAGTTTTTCAAAAATTTCAAAAGTTTCATCACTCATTTTTCTTACAAAACCGCTGAGTGATATACTTGTAAGATTGCCGTTTTTGTCAAAATGTAGTTTTTTTTGTGTGGACTTTGTTTTGCCAAACTTTAACATTGCAACAGTTTCAACAGGTATCGGACGTGGAAAAATCAATGAACCATTTTCACTGCTTATTGCAAGTTTGGCACAACAGGTTATAGGTTCTTGATGAAATTTGTGTGGTTTGGGTACTAATGAATGTTCGTCAATAACTGTATGTATATTGTCGGGAAGTGTGATTTTTCCGGTATATCCGCTACCGTCAGAAAACATATTAAACTCCCCGAAAGTTCCTTTTGACCTTATTAAAATTCCCTCTGGTATAAGTGCCGAATGATAATGTCCCGTTTCCCTCATAAGATAGTCGAAAGCCGGTTCTATTTTTTCAACAGGCATTCTTGCCATAACGCATAACGTTCTGTTCTGTATGGCAACCGGATAAATTACATCACCGATTTTCAGTGCTGACACACTTGGCATTCTTTGGTGTTGACTTCCATATACTACGCATATTTTTCCGTTGTCATTATGTTTTTCAAGTTCTTTCACATATTCTTTAGACCAGAATGTAATATATCCGTTCATACGTCCTCCTCATATCAGATTAGCGGATTTGATTCAAGCAGGGTAATAGAAGTCAAGAAGCAACTCAACAACAAGCGAATAGGACTTTATACCGTCTTCACGACCGTTTGCTTTAATGTTTGTATCAATTGCGTTTGTCGAAACCGTACTCACAGTCTCAGTAGGAATAACTTCTTTTTTCTTGTTTTCTTCCCAGTAGTTATCAGGCATAAATCTGAACCAGTCACGGCGGACGTTATCGGAAATACTGTCGGTAAGGTAAAAAGCTCCTGATATATTCTGATTATAGATTTCGTTGTGGACATACTCCAAAGCGGACAGATACCCTGAATACTGAAAACTCAAATCGTCACTGCAATGGGTTGTTGCGAAAAAAGAAATAAAATTTGCTTCGTCTTCCTGTATAAAACCTTTAAGGTGCGAAAATTCATGACAGACAGTTTCTGGAAGATTAGTCCTGCACATATCGTCATTATAATTTGCTTCAAGTGAAAACGGAAAATATATTCCGGAAAGATGTGACTGGCTCATAAAATATGAAAACTGTATCGGTTTGGCTTTCGGATAGTAACCTTTAAGCTGTGGGAAAGTCTCTCCTGCTTTTTTCATTGCACTGCGTGCTTCCTGATTTACATCTCCTGTAAATTCAAAACGATTCATATTATCACGAGGTACTTTTTCAGCAAGAGTATTTGCCTTTTCAATCAGTGCAGAATAAAGTTCTGTAATCTGACTTTCAGTATGTTCTGAGTGACTGAGATACTTTTCAGAAAAAGGTCTGCACTGATACATTATAAAACAGTTCATAGTTTCGGTTGTAAGAACAAACGTAAAAACAAACAGATACACAAAACAAGCAACTGAAACTGTTTTTTTCCGGAAGTTTTTCCCGAAAATCAGAAGTAAAACAGTTACAGGAATACCAGCTATCACAAGAAGTATTCCGGCTATTATCAGTATTTCCCCGACAGAAAACGGAAACAGTCCGCTTATGAATGAAAATGAGGTTGCTATAAACGGAAATATTTTTTCAGTGTAGAAATCCGCAAACGGATTGCAAACTCTTGCAAGTAAATTGACAATCAGCATAAAAAAACATACTGCAACAAGTATCAGATATTTTTTCTGAATATGTATTTTTTTCATGGACTTAAACTATTATTAAGTGGTTGATTAATAAAAGAAATCAACAGCTTCTGATGTACCGCCTGTTGAAAGATGTGCATAATACTTAAGTATTGAAGTTGCATCAACAGCATCAACCAGCCTGTCACGGTTTGTATCAACAGATAATTTCTGTTTTTCAGAAAACTGACCCTGTCCACCGGTTGAAAGACGTGCATATTCTGCAAGTACAAACGTTGCGTCAGTTGCATTTACCAGACCGTCACTGTCCAAATCACCTAATTCTGTATCAGTACTTTTTACAAAAGTATTGTATGCAATCTTCGGGTAATCTTTTCCGTCCTCAAGATTATTGAAAATCTGTGCATAGAGTTCACCGGAGTTTTCATTTTTTACTCCGATTGTGTCAATAATAGTTGTTGCAATAGCAAGGTGTCCTTTCTGATTCGGGTGAAAGTCCTTTGTTTTTCCGCCCTCAGTCTGAGCTTCAAGAGGTTCTTGCATATTTGTAAAATAATACGCATATCCGGGAGTATCATTGGTTGAATCGTTTACAGGGTCATTAAGAGATGAGAATTGATAGAAAACATCTGCTATTTCAATACCGTCCACTTTTTGCAGTTGTGTACGGAAATTGTCCATTATGCTGTTATATCTTGTACGCAGAAGTGAAAACATTGTCGCATAGCTTTCCGTTTTAAATTCCTTTTGAGCATATTCCGGTGAAAACTGCAAAGGCTGATATACAGTCTGAACGATTATTCTTGTATTCGGATTTAATTCCCTGATAATGTCAAGAATAGTATTGAGATTGCCCATAATCGTATACGGAATAATAGCATCTGAATTTTGGCAGAGACTTCTGTATATATTGCTTAATTCAGTATTTAACTGCAAAATTGCCATAGGATTTTTTACTATATATTCCTCGAAACCACCCTGTCCACGCATATTTACCATTTTTTCAATATCAGTGAAATTAGCTTCTTCGGGAATATCATCAACTGTATAGCCACTTTTCAGAAGATTTCTTTCAGCCATAAATTCAATGATTTTTTTACAGCTATAATTTATAATATCGTTTCCACCTATTGAAATCACAACCACGTCAGAATTTCTTATTGACTGCTTCTGAGTCTCGTTCATATTCTGAACCATTTCACACAACTCCGTCGAATCCAGACCGGAAACAGCAAGGTTATCAACATTACAGTTGAAATAGTCGGCACAAATCTGAGCGTATGAATATTCATTTTCGTCAAGACCATATCCGCTTGCAATACTGTCACCAATAACCGTCATACCTTTTATAGTATTATCTGTACTTTCGGCAGAAACAGGCATTGAAGCAACGGCTGTCAACGACATGACAGCGGAAAATATCAGTGATAAATATTTTTTCATGTTAATCCTCCTACAGATTATTCAATGTTTTTTGGCATAGACTAATTATACATTATTTTTTTTATCGTGTCAACAAGCAATTAATAACATTCTGTGACAATAAAAAAATCGTCATTCAGGACATCGGACTTGACAAAACAGTCCTTCAAGAGTATAATGTATATAAAAAAAGATAAATTTTTTCAGACAGGAGTGTTTATATTAATGAAATACAACAGAACTGAACTTTCCGGAAATATCGGTTTTACGTCAGTAATCGACGAAAAATTCAAGACAGCGAATATTACAGTACGTTTTATGACAAAACTTTCAAAGGAAAATGCTTCCGCAAATGTAATCGGTACAGATGTACTCACATACTCAACACGCAATCTTCCTACTCTTTCAAAACTTAATGAGGAACTTTCGGCACTGTACGGTGCATCACTTGCATCATTTTCCGTAAAAAAAGGCGACGTGCAGATATTAGGCGTAACATCTTCATGTATTCTTAACCGCTATGCTATCGACGGTGAAGATGTTGAAGGAAAAGTACTTTCAATTTTAATGGACAGTATTTTCAATCCTAATGCAGATGACGGAAAATTTGACGAGGAATCTTTCAATATAACGAAAAGGGAACTTCTTGACCGTATCGACGCAGAAATAAACAATAAACGTGGTTATGCACTTTCAAGGGCTTCCGAAATAGCTTTCAGAGGTGAACCGGCAGAATTTACAGTTTACGGAAACAGGGAAACCGCTGAGGCTGTAACTTCAGAGAGTGCATATTCCGCATATATAAATATTCTCAGAACTGCACCGATTGAGATAACATATGTTGCACCGGAAGAAAATCCCTCAGTTATGGAAATGTTCAGGAAAAACTTTGCTGAAATTGAACGTGTTCCCGAAACAGTGGATTTCATTTCCGCAAGTCCTGTCAAACCCGAAGTTATTACAGAATCGGAAGAATTTGACGTGAGACAGTGCAAAATGGTTATGACTTTCAAGACACATTCCGATAATAAATACGCCCTCAAAATGCTTGATACTATATGGGGCGAAACCCCCGTTTCAAAACTTTTCATTAACGTCCGTGAAAAACTCAGTCTCTGTTATTATTGTGCAACACGTACAAACAGTTATAAGTATTCAATATCCGTGGATGTAGGAGTTGAAAGGGCAAATATCGAAAAGGCAAAAGCTGAAATACTCCACCAGCTTGACGAAATAAGAAACGGCAATATTACTGACGAAGAAATTTCAAACGCACGTCTCAGTATGGATAATGCTTTTTCTTCTATAGGAGATACACCGGCTTCATATTCAAGCTGGTATTTCGACTGTCTTTGCAATGGTGAAATTATAACACCTCAGGAAAAATTTCAGAAGTACGCAGAAGTTACAAAGGAAGATATTATTGACTCCGCAAAAGCACTCAGACTTGACAGCGTTTATATAATGTACGACAAAGAGTAATTTTTTCGGGTATAAGACATAAATAATCTTAAATAAACAAGAGGAGCAGATATAATGGAAAAGAAAATTCTCACAAGTCAGCAGACCGGCGACAAATGCATTTATTTGAAACACAAAAGCGGACTTGACATCTATATATGTGAAATGGAAGGTTTCAGCAGTGTTGAAGCTCTTTTCGGCACAAAATACGGTTCAGTAAACACAATGTTCAAAATGCGTGACGACAAGGAATATACAGTTGTGCCGGAGGGCATAGCACATTTTCTTGAACACAAACTCTTTGAAAATGAGGACTGCGACGTTTTTGAACTTTACGCAAAAACCGGTGCTAACGGAAACGCTTACACTTCTTTTGACAGAACGTGCTATTTATTCAGCTGTTCAAAGAACTATCAGGAATCTTTGAAAATACTGCTTGATTTCGTACAGAAACCTTATTTCACAAAAGAAAATGTTGACAAGGAACAGGGCATTATAGGTCAGGAAATTCAGATGACTAACGATAATCCGAACTGGAGAGTATTTTTCAATATGCTCCGCTGTATGTATCACAATCACCCTGTAAAAATCGACATTGCAGGTACTATCGAAAGTATCGCACAGATTGACGCAGACTTGCTTTATAAATGCTATAATACTTTCTATAATCTCAATAATATGGTGCTTTCGATTGCAGGAAACATAAAAGCCGACGAGGTACTTGCAATATGTGACGAATATCTGAAACCTTGCGAGGACAAAGGTCTTGAGACTGTATTTCCGGACGAACCTGACAGTATTGTGCAGTCAGAAATTTACGAAACTCAGCCGGTAGGTACACCGATATTCCACATAGGATATAAATGTACTCCGTGCGACAGACAGGAAAGACTGACAAAGAATATTGCTTTGAGTATTGCCTCAGCACTTATTACTGATGCTTCTTCCAATATGTATCAGGAACTTCTCAAAGAGGGAGTTATAAATTCAAGTTTCGGGTCTGAGGTTTTCTGCGGTGACGGATATTTTTCAGTTATTTTTTCCGGTGAATCCGTTGATACAAAAAAAGTAAGGGATTCTATAATTGCGGAAATAAAAAGACTGTCCGCTGAGGGTATAGCTGAAAAGGATTTCCAGAGAATAAAAAAGTCAATGTATGGTGCTTTGATACGCCAGTTAAACAACGTTGAAGTAGTTGCAAGTATGATGCTTGGTGCATATATGGCAGAAGTTTCACCGTATGATATAATAGATACCGTTTCCGGAATGACAAGCGATACTGTAATGAAATATATCAACAGTGACCTTAATGAAAACAAACTTGTTATGTCAGTAATTGAGGGTACGGACAATGACTGACGTTCAGGCTATATCAGACCCTTTTGAAATACAGTTTCCACGACTGGGCTGGACTTTTCACATAAACCCTACAGCGTTTACCGTTTTCGGAATAGATATACAGTGGTACGGTATTATAATAACATTCGGATTGGTGCTTGGTTTAATATACGTAATGCCTAAAATGAAACGTTTCGGACTGGACGGAGAAAAAGCATTAGATGCTATAATAGGCGGTGTACTCGGTGGAATAGTCGGTGCAAGGTGTTATTATGTGATATTTAACTGGGACAGTTACAAGGGCGATTTAAAGGCGATTTTAAATACAAGAAACGGCGGTCTTGCTATTTACGGCGGAATAATAGGTGCGGTGGCGGTCGGGCTTATAATATGCAGATTACGGAAAATAAAATTCCTGCCTATGCTGGACATAACAGTTTTAGGTTTTCTGATAGGTCAGGGAATCGGTCGCTGGGGAAATTTCGTCAATCAGGAGGCTTTCGGTACTAATACAGGAAATATTTTCGGAATGACAGGCGGTGAAATTCAGGACACTATTCTGCGAAATACTACTTCTTCAGACGGAAGTATGGTCGGTCTCGGTATGAACTATCTTCAGACTGTTCACCCGTGTTTCCTGTATGAATCAGTATGGTGTTTACTGGGATTTCTGATTATATCGACGTACTCGAAACGCCGTAAATATGACGGACAGATTTTATTGATGTACCTTGCGTGGTATGGTGCGGAAAGATTTGTTGTTGAGGGTCTCCGCACAGACAGTCTTATGACAGGAAATATAAGAGTATCTCAGGCACTTTCGCTTGTTATATGTGTTATTTCTGTCATTATACAGATTGCTATGATTTTCATTACAAAAAAAAATCCCGACAGATTTGTGCTTTACTGCAACACTAAAGAATCAAAGGAATTTCTTGAGCAGGCACGTCGCAGAAAGTACGGTGAAGATGACGAAGAAGAATACGAATCCATAACGGACAATGACGGCGAAGAATTTTCGTCGGAAAATATTAAGGAGGAAATTTAAAAATGGCTCAGATTATTAACGGAAAAGAAGTTTCGGCTACCGTAAAAGCGGAAGTTGCTTACGAAACTGCTAAACTCAGAGAGGAAAAGGGTCTGAAAGTAGGTCTCGCAGTTGTTATTGTAGGAAACAATTCGGCTTCAAGGGTTTACGTAAACAACAAGAAAAAGGCTTGTGAGGAAGTAGGTTTCCAGTCTTTTGAATACGCCCTCGACGAAAACACTACTCAGGAACAGTTACTCGACCTCGTGAACGTCCTCAACCGTGACGACCGTGTAAACGGTATTCTTGTGCAGTTGCCGTTGCCGTCACATATCGACGAAACAGCGATTATTAATGCTATCTCTCCCGAAAAGGACGTTGACGCTTTCCACCCTGTAAACGTCGGTCACATTATGATAGGTAACTATTCTTTCCTGCCGTGTACTCCTGCCGGAGTTATGCGACTTATCGAAAGTACGGGAACAGATATTACCGGCAAACAGTGTGTTGTAATTGGCAGAAGTAACATTGTCGGTAAACCTCAGGCAATGCTTCTTCTTCAGAAAAACGGTACTGTTACAATATGCCATTCAAAAACAAAGAATCTCAAAGAAATCTGTCTCAGTGCTGACATTCTTGTTGTTGCAATCGGAAAGGCAAAATTTGTTACAGGTGATATGATTAAAGAGGGTGCTGTTGTAATCGACGTGGGAATGAACCGTGACGAAAACGGAAAACTGTGCGGAGACGTTGACTTTGAATCCGCAGAAAAAAAGGCTTCCTACATAACACCTGTTCCGGGTGGCGTAGGACCTATGACAATTTCAATGCTTATGAAAAATACCCTTACCGCTGCAAAACAGCAAGCCGGTATCGAATAATATTCCAAAATAACGACCTGCCGGAAATTTTTTCTGACAGGTCTTTTTTACTGAATTTTTACTGCAATGATTTTTCAATTATTACAAATTGCTACAAAATATGAAAGTTATTGACTTTTTTAAAAATACAGTGTAGAATATTAATATGTGGTCATATTTCCGGTATATTGACTGTAAATATAAATAAAGGAACAAAAGAAAAAAAAGGGTGATAAAATGGTTTTCAGTAGCTTGGAATTTATTTTCATATTCCTCCCTGCATTTCTGTTGCTTTACGGATTCAGTCCGCCAGCTTACAAAAATGCAGTTGTTTTTGTGTGCAGTGTTGTCTTTTATGGAATGGGTGTAAACGGTCCTGTATATGTTATACTCTTCCTGCTGACAATGCTTTTCAATTTTATCATAGGACAGTTTATTGGAACTTACGAACATAAAAAGTTGTGGCTTGTCATCGGAATAGTCTTTAATTTCTGGTGGCTGTTGTTTTTCAAGTATACCGGATTCGCTTTTGAAAACATCAATGCACTTTTCAAATCACAACTTCCGGTAAAAGATATTGTTCTTCCTATCGGAATAAGTTTTTATACATTTCAGAATGTTTCATATATAATAGATGTTTACAGAGGGACTATAAAACACGAAACAAATCCCATTAATTACGGTGCATACATAAGTATGTTTCCGCAACTGATTGCAGGTCCTATTGTAACATATCAGTCTGTTTCAGAACAGCTTGAATCAAGAAAGCATACTATCTCAAAAGTTGAAGACGGTCTGAAAACTTTCACAATCGGACTTGGCTATAAAGTTCTTATTGCGAATCAGCTTTCGGGACTATGGAATGACATCGCAATGATAGGTTACGAAAGTATTTCAACACCTCTTGCGTGGATGGGAATAATTGCATATTCTTTTCAGTTATACTTTGACTTTTACGGATATTCACTTATGGCAATAGGTCTCGGAAAAATAATGGGATTTGATTTGCCGACAAACTTTGATTATCCATACCTCTCGCTTACAATGACAGAATTTTGGAGACGCTGGCACATAACACTCGGTTCGTGGTTCAGAGACTATATATATATTCCTCTCGGAGGTAACAGAAAAGGCAAAACAAGAATGATACTCAACACTCTTGCCGTATGGCTTTTCACTGGACTTTGGCACGGTGCAAGCTGGAATTTCGTTCTGTGGGGACTTGTACTTTTTGTACTTCTCATTACTGAAAAATTCTGGACAGGAAAATTCCTCAATGAGCATAAAGTTGCAGGGCATTTATATATGTTCCTTATAATTCCAATAACATGGCTTATATTTGCCGTGACTGATTTCCACGACCTCGGCATATACTTTAAACGACTGTTTCCATTTATACCACAGGAAAAAGGTGTAATACTTGCAGGAGACTATTTAAAGTATTTTAAGATTTACTGGAAATTCTTTCTTGCGGGAATAATATTCACAACAAGACTTCCTCAGATTCTCTATAAGAGATTCAAGAAAAATATAGTCTGTGTTATTCTGCTTCTTGCTGTATTCTGGGGAGCTGTATATTGTATGTACAAAGGTATGAACGACCCGTTTATGTATTTCAGATTCTGATTAAGGGGGGACAACATAAAATGAAAAAGGGTTATCAATGTTTATATACAATTCTTTTGCTTGTAACGTGTCTGATAGCATCACCGCTGATTTTCAGACAGATATGGAAAAGTAGCAAGGAAATAGAACCGACATCGTCAAAAAAGCCTCCTGTAATAAATATAAAAAATACAGGCGACAAAACAACAATGACGACTACAACAAACATCACCGACATTTCAACTGATTACGGAATGTTTCAGGCGACGACAGAATCATTTTCAGAATTTTCAGAAGAACAAACTACTGCACCTGCTCCGGTTATTCCGGAAACTGCTTTTGTAAAAAGCGACCCGTCATATTTTGACGACGCACTGTTTATAGGAGACTCAAGAACGGTCGGGATATGTGAGTATGGTACGCTTCCTAATGCTGATTACTTCTGTAGTGTGGGACTTTCTTCTGACAAGATACCAAACGAATATATAAACGGCTATTCAATATATGATATGCTTTCCGGCGGAAATTATGGAAAAGTTTATGTAATGCTTGGTATAAATGAAGTGGGAAATGATTTCGATTACATTATGACTTACTACAATCAACTGATAGAAAATATAAAGTCATATCAGCCAAATTCTATTATATATATCCTCGCAAATCTCCACGTCACACAGGAAAGAGGATTACAGGGAGACGGAATTACCAACGAAAATATAAACACTTTAAATGCTAAAATGGGTGCAATTGCTGACAATGAAAAAATCTTCTATCTTGATGTTAATGAAATATTCGACGATGCAAGCGGAAACCTTATGTCAGAATGTACTAACGACGGTGTTCACGTACTTGCGAAATACTATACGACGTGGTGTGAATGGCTTTGTCTGAATACCGTACCGGTTGAAACTCCTGAAGAAATTACTGAAGCTGTTTCAGAAACCACTACAGAAAGCTATTCCTATAATTCCGACGGCTATTCATACACTACAGACAACTATTCCAACAACTACAATTACGACTACAATTATAATTACAACTACGATTCATATTATTGATTTATATTCTTCCGGATAATATTATAAATACTATCCGGATTTTTTGTTGACAAATTTACAGATTCGTGTTAGAATTAATATGATATTTTTGTATTATTTTTATGAACGGAGGACGTAATATGAATAATTATTCGTCTTTTTCACATACATTTACAGGAGCTTTTCACGTAAAGAATAAAATAATATGTCAGGATTATTCCATGTCATATAACTGTCTGAAATATTCTTTTATAGCAGTAGCTGACGGTCACGGAAGTCCCCAGTATATACGCACGGACAGAGGTGCAAAACTTGCTGTTGAAAGTGCAAGCGAATGTATTGAAGAATTTATGGATTTGCTTGACGGTGCGGAAATGCTCCTGAACGTTGAAAAAAAAAGACGCAAACTTTTTTCAATGCTGTGGCGTAATATTGTCTCGCTCTGGTACGATAAGGTTGCAAACGATTATATAAAAAATCCTTTTACGGAAAATGAACTGAAAAATATTCCGGAAGAACTTTCCGACTACAGACAATACTACAAAGACGGAAATTTCCTTTTAGCTTATGGTACTACTCTTTTATTCTTTGTGATTTCACGTGAATTTGCTTTCGGTATACAGATTGGTGACGGTAAATGCGTGATTGTAGCAGATGACGGTTCAGCATACAGTCCGATTCCCGACGACCCTATGTGCAACGGAAATTTCACATCTTCAATGTGTCAGGAAGATGCAAATAATGCCTCAAGATTCTGCTACTTTGAAAAAAACTCAATTCCCCCTGCTGTCTTTATCGGAACGGACGGAGTTGACAAGTCATGCTGGAATGACGAACAGTTATACGACCTTTACAGAGAACTTGCAATTAAATTTGCGGAAAACGGTTTTGAGGAAACTGACAAGTACCTTGAAAATTTTCTGCCAGAAATCAGCGAAAACGGTGTCGGTGATGATATTTCATGTGCCGGAATACTTAACATATCCGCTCTGAAAAAATGTATCGAAGAACTGAAAAATTCTGCTGAGGAAGAAACTGTCCATGACCGCTATGATGTAATTCTGAATGCAGAAGATATAAAAGGTTTTATGTCCATACTTATAGAAGATACAATATCTTCATGGGACGAACCTGATATATATGCAATATCATTGTTTGTTTATGATGACGAGGATAACCCTTGCAAGCCTACTGTTATACTTGGTTACAATACAGAATCCGAATACAAAAAAAATATAAAATTCGCTGACAGCAAACAGGAAGCACGTTGGAATTATGTTTTCTGGTTACAGAACAATGAACTTAGTTTCGGTACTGACGATACTGCAAAAATCGTAAGACAGTGGATTCTGAGCTGTGGTTACCCTTATGACGAAGAGGCAGACAGCTCAGAAAGTGAAAAATACGAAATGATTAAAAAGGCTTTTACGGAATTGCTTTCCGATATTGTACACGACTTACACTCTTCCGGATTTATTTTAAGGACTTTCGGAAAAGAAATTCCCGTACTCATACACAACCTTGACTACAACAAGGAAATAGCAGAATTGAATATGCTGGCAAACTGTAGTGATTCGATAAGAGATTTTGTAAAATTCTGCAAGGAAACCATGTGACTTGTTTTTTCGGGAGGTCTTTTATGAAAGAAGCAGAAACAAAAGAAGAAATTTTTGCTTTGCCTTATTACTTTACAGAGAACGGCAGAAAACGTTATATTGAATTTCACGAAGAAGACAGATACAGAGTATTCGACGAATACGGCAGACAGATTAAAGACTACTGGTATGGCGAATGGTGGGAAAGACATTTCAATGACAGAAATCACACAGTATACGCTATACATTTTGATTTCGTAGATAGCAGAATATACAGAATAAAACGTGTTATGCACCATTACGAATACAGGGGAAATTACTGGAAATGCAGAGATGACGACCCGACAGTAAAAATAATGAAAATCCTGAAGAAAGGTGATATGGAATAAAACAAGCAGAATTTTTTTCAGTTATTCAGAAAATTTTCACACGACTTACATATTGACGATTTATAATACAACTATAGAAAGATAAAACAAAAGAAACAAGCGGAATCGGTAACTTTTTATATTTGGTGATACTATGAGTAATTTTAATCGCATTATGATGACTGCTATGGTCTTTGCTGTTATGGCAACTGCTTGCAGTGAAAATAATTCTGATTCCGGAACGACAACTTCCGAGAAAATGACAACTACAATTTCAGCCGGAACTACTGATAATACAGAACCGGCTGAAATCGAAACAACAGAATCCGACGAAACAGTCGCAGAAAAAAATTCTGTTCTTTTGTCGTCGTCTGTAAAAACTTCCGACAGCGAGCTTTTTTCAGACAGAGACCTGAATCCTGATTATTCAAGTCCGACGACTGAAATATCGTTTACAGGAAAAAGTGCTGAAATTATTGGTAGCGGAGTGACGGTTGACGGCTCAAAAGTGACGATTACCGACGAGGGTATCTATCATTTAACAGGTATCCTCGACGACGGACAGATTATTGTTGATGCTGACAAAAACAAAGTTCAGCTTGTACTCGATAATGCTTCAATAAATTGCAGTAATTCTTCCGCAATTTACGTTTCAAGTGCAAAGAAAGTTTTCATTACACTTGCTGAAAACAGTAAAAATTATCTTTCAGACGGTACTGAATACGTTTTCGCAGACACTGAAAAATCTGAACCTGATGCAGTTATTTTCAGTAAAGACAGTCTCACAATCAACGGCAACGGTGAAATTGAAGTGACCGGCAACTACAATGACGGTATACGTTCAAAGGATGATGTTGTCATTACAGGCGGTAAGATTACTGTAAACTCAGTCGGTGACGGCATAAAAGCAAAAGATTATGTAGCTGTTGCAAATGGTGAATTGAATATTACAGCCGGTCAGGACGGTATAAAAGCAACAAATACTGATGATGTTTCACTGGGATTTGTTCACGTCGAGGGCGGTACTTTGAATATCAATGCAGACGGCGACGGTATACAGGCAGAAACAATCTTCACTTCTACAGACGGTATATTCAATATAACTTCCGGTGGCGGAAGTTCAGCGTCTACTAAAGTCCATAATGACGACTTCGGCGGATTTGGTAAAGGCGGAGGTTTCGGACGTGGTGGCGGATTCAATAAGGGCGAAATGCCGGATATGCCGGATAATTTCGGAGACTTCAATCCTGAAGATTTCAGAAATTTCAATCCTGATGACTTTGAAAAATTTAATTCTGAAATGCCCGATAATCCTGAACAACTCGCATTCAGTACGGAAAACAATGATAATACTTCCGATACTGTAAGTACAAAAGGTATAAAGGCTTCTGCCGAAATAAACATACTCGGTGGAACATTCAATATAAATTCCGCAGATGATGCAATACATTCAAACGCAGATGTCTGTATAGAAAACGGAAATATTACCCTTGAAACAGGTAACAAAGGTATTCACTCCGATAATACGACGACTATTAACAATGGTTCGGTAAATATTACGAAATCCTATGAGGGTATCGAAGCTACTGTTATAATTGTTAACGGCGGTTCAGTTGAAATAAATGCTTCTGACGACGGATTCAATGCAAGCGACGGTGAAACTAATCAGTCCGGTATGGGAACATATTCGGATTCTATTATGCTTAATATCAATGGCGGAACTGTTTATGTAAACGCTTCCGGTGATGGTCTCGACTCAAACGGAGATATAAATATTAGTGGCGGAACTATTATAGTAGACGGTCCTGAAAACGGCGGTAACGGTGCTTTGGACAGCAACGGTGAAATTATCATTACAGGTGGTACAGTTGTTGCGGTTGGTATGTCAGATATGGCTGAAAGTCCGTCAGAAAAATCTACACAGAATGCAGTTTCAGCAACTTTTGACAGTACATCTGACGGTGGCACTCTTGTTACACTTTCCGACGATTCCGGAAACGAAATAATAAGTTTTTCACCTGCAAAACAATTTGATAATATTGTAATAAGTTCTCCCGATATAAAAAACGGTACAACTTATACATTCTATACAGGCGGTACTTCCTCAAAGAGCGAGGTACATGGACTTTATGAGACCGGAGGTTACAATAACGACGGTGCAGAAGCCGGAAACTTTACGGCAGAAAGTGTTGTTTCGTATGTCGGCAGACAGTCCACAATGGGCGGAGGTTTCGGCGGAGGCGGTATGCATATGCACGGCAATGACGATGGAACTCATGAACGTCCTGACGGTATGCCTGAACCTCCCGATATAGACGGCGGACACGGTTTTAAACAACCCCGTCAGTAAATTATGCCATCTTCTAATTTCATATAAACCACCCTATAAACAGTGAGAGCCGGAGAAATCCGGCTTTCATTGTTTTTTATTGAAATATTCTTGATTTTTCCGACATAGAGTGTTATAATA
Source organism: Ruminococcus sp. (assembly GCA_029060305.1). Classification (GTDB taxonomy): domain Bacteria; phylum Bacillota; class Clostridia; order Oscillospirales; family Ruminococcaceae; genus Ruminococcus. The sequence continues at coordinate 75,038 of JAIDUG010000024.1, read as the reverse complement.
TGAACAATAAAAACCAATTGAGAGGAAAAACAAATGAATATAAATTATAAACTTTCGGCAGTTGACGTACTGGATATATTTTACAATATTCCAAAGAAAAAGCATATGAACGAAAAACTGAAACTTATTGAAGAAAATTATAATATTGTTCTGCCGTCTATATTTAAAAAGTTTATGTGTTCTTCAAACGGTATTCTGGAAACTGCTGATATATGGGATTACAGTGAAGAATCCCCCTTTTATTTTCTTTATGAATGGATAAAAATAACTATAAGTGAATTGACGAAAGAAAACACAGAAATTGACAATGAATATTTTCCGTTTATAGAATCACCAGTTTCAGAATGGCAAAACCTTGTTGACGACTATATGATGATAGGAAATGATTATGCAGGTTGTATAGTATACTTTGGTATCAGAAAAAAAGATTTGAATATGGAAAATCCACCTGTTTATATGTACCATGAAGCAAATAATATTACTGATTGGAAACTGCTATATAATAGTTTGTCAGAATATCTTTCTGTTGTAGTATGCGATGCTGTTTCATGTGAATGTTATCATACAGCAAGAAGAGTTTTAAAAGATTATGGCTGGAACTATGATATACATAAAACCAATTCTGAAGAAATTATCAGCAAATACGGAATAGTACCTGATAATCTTAAAAAATTTTCTTCAATGTATCGGACAAGCAATAATGACTGGGTTTCATGGTGCTATGATTCAGAAAAAAAAGTTTTGTTTATATTTCAGAATAAGGAAAATAATATGATAATATACACAATATATAAATAATTAATATAAAGGAGCTTATTTTATGGAAAATCAGCTTGAAAGAATAAAATCCAAACTTATTGAAAGATTACGTGAAAATTCAGACGGTGAAGAAGAAGTCTATCTTGAAACACTTCCGATTGAAAAGATTACTGAATTTGAAAATAAGTATCAGATAAAACTTCCACAGGGAATTGTTGACTTTTACACGAAAGTTTCAAACGGTGCTGTATTATATCCAGATGAGAAAATATGCAATTTAGACCCTTTTGAAAACTGGCACTTTGACAAAAATTCAATACATACGGATTTCAATATAGAAAATGATGTAACATATGATGATTACTGTGATATAAAAAAAAGTACGAAAGATTATTCTTTTGAGAGTTGTGGTAATATTGAATTAATGTATTTAGGTTGTGCCATGACGTATAACATAGTAGTCAAGGGAAAACATTACGGTGAAATAATCGCATTACTTGAAATGTACCTTGAAATAACAAACAAAAATTTCCTTGAATGGATTGAGGGTTGTATTGACGGCACTGAAGAATATATGCTTTAGTAAAGGAGTTTATTTTATGGAAAATCAACTTGAAAGAATAAAGTCAAAACTTATTGAAAGATTACGTGAAAATTCAGACGGTGAAGAAGAAGTCTATCTTGAAACACTTCCGATTGAAAAGATTACTGAATTTGAAAATAAGTATCAGATAAAACTTCCTCAGGGAATTGTTGATTTCTACACGAAAGTTTCAGACGGTGCTGTATTATATCCTGATGACATTTGCAATTTAGAACCTTTTGAAAACTGGTGCTTTAACAAAAAGTTAATAAATACAGACTTCAATGTAGAAAATGACTTGACTTATGACGATTACCTTTGTATCAACGACTATTCTTTTCTGTATTGCGGAAACATTGATTTAATGGATTTAGGTTGCGGAATGGCATATAGTATTGTTGTTAAGGGTAAACATTACGGTGAAATTATCGGAATATATGAAATGTATCTTGAAATAACTAACAAGAATTTTCTTGAATGGATTGAGGGTTGCATTGACGGTACTGACGAAAATGTACCTTAAGAATGTTGATTTACAGGAGATTTCATTTATGGGTAAAGAATACTGGAATTTTGAAAATGAAAAAGGTGATACGGGATTTCTTGCAGGAGTAGTTGACGTTCTTTCCAGTAATCTTTCAATGTTATGTGATTACGGATATGCCTTTGAAACTGATATTTTCCGTATTGAAAACAATGACATTTCAAATATTAACGAAATTATAAAAAAACGTCTGCATGGTTATAACATAACAGACGGAATAAACTTACAGGAAGATTATATAAACGGACTTAATTTACAGTTGGAAAAAGTAAATACTGACGCTGAAAAAATTCTTTGTGATATGATTTCGGAATATTCGTCTGAAAAGGACGTTCCCGAAAAAGTAGAAGAATTTTTCCGTCAACTTAACTGGTATCTGAATAAGCCGACAGGTATATATGTACTGAAATTCCCCTACTACAGAAACGTTGAAATATTAGGACGTGTATATTTATACATGGGATTTAACTGTCTTTTCATTACATACGACGAATGGGTTGTACTTTTTATTGTCGGGACAACAGAATAATACAGATTTAAAAAAAGAAAAAAGCCCGAATATTCGAACTTTTCTTTTTAATATGGTTGGGGTGGAAGGATTTGAACCCTCGAAATGACGGAGTCAGAGTCCGTTGCCTTACCGCTTGGCGACACCCCAATATTTTGTATCTGTCTCACTCGACTTTTAAATTATATCACAACTGTCCGGAAATGTCAAGAGGTCTGGAATTATTTTTTTCTTTTAATTATATCTTCCGCTATTGAAAAAAATATCAAATCATTATATAATAAGTATCAGGAGGATTTTTTAACATGATAAAAATATATCTTATTGTAAACCTCGTTGCAGGAAAAGCATTGATAAGCGAAAATCTCGGTAATATTATAAATGAATTTACCAAAATCGGCGGAGAGGTCACAGTACACCCCACACAGAGCGGTCAGGACGCTTCCGATTCTGCATATTATGCTTGCGAAAATAAATTTGACATTCTCGTATGTGCAGGCGGTGACGGTACATTAAGTCGTTGTCTACAAGGAATTATGAAAAGTGATAACCGCATTACAGTCGGATACATTCCGGCAGGGTCTACAAACGATTTCGCACAGAGCCTTGATATTCCGAAAAACATTATGGACGCTGTACAGTGGATTATTGACGGAAAACCTAAAAACTGCGATGTAGGACGTTTCAATGATGACTACTTTATGTATATTGCAGCTTTCGGAGCGTTCACAAACATAACCTACGAAACCCCTCAGAAAATTAAAAACACTTTAGGACACACCGCATATATATTAAACGGTCTTATGCAACTTACGAGTATACGTTCAAAGTATATGCGTATCGAATACGAAAACAACGTTATAGAGGGTGATTTTCTTTTCGGAATGGTTACAAACTCCTCGTCTGTTGCAGGACTTCTTTCAATAAATGACTTTATGCTTGACGACGGTGTATTTGAAGTTGTACTGATTAAGAAACCGTCCAATCTGATACAGCTCAGACAGATAGTACAGTCACTTCTCAACATATCTGAGGAAGTCGACAAGGAATATATAAAGTTCTTCCGGACTGACAGAATAACTTTTACCTGTCTCGACGAAGAACCGGCAACGTGGACAAGAGACGGTGAATACGGCGGAGATGCTATGCAATGCGTAATATCAAACTGTCAGAAAGCTGTATCATTTATGATATGCAACTGCGACGAAACTAAATTTATGCGTGAAGAAATAGTCATTCCCGAAACCAATTCAGAAAAATAATTATTACAGAAAAATGTCCTTTTATTGTCCGGCTCTCCGAATATATTTACTGTAATTCAAAAAAGAAAGGAAAAAATTATGAAGAAAAACAAAAAACTTATTATGTGTACTTTAACAGCGGTACTCGGCATAATGTCGGCAGTACCGACAGCAGTATACGCCGACTGGTCAACAGACGAAAAAGGTCGTATTTTCTACTATACCGACGATGACACTTATCTGACAGGCGAACAGGAAATCGACGGCGAAAAATACCTTTTTTCTGCAAACGGCGTACTTAAAACAGGCTGGCGTACAGTTGACGGACAGAGACGTTATTATGACCCCACAACAGGAAAATCTGTAAAAGGCTGGTTTGAATACTGCGGAAAAGACTACTACATTGATTCCGAAAACGGAAAAATAACCGGATTTTTCAAGGAAACAGACGATACCGCACATCTCATGTCCGATAAAGGTCAGGAAATCAAGGAGCAAGGGTTTCAGGAATCTGACGGAAAAACCTACTACATAAATGAGGACGGTACACTTGCCATTGGCAAAACTATTATTAATGACGATACATACTGTTTTGACGGAAATGCAGGTTATATGCTTACAGGTGGGTTTGTTGAGAGCGATAATAATGAAGTATTCTATTTAGGCGAAGACGGAAAAGCTCTCAAAGGCTGGCAGGACATTGACGATTATACACGTTATTTCAAGGAAGACGGCGTTATGTCACGAGGAATAACAGAAATTGACGGACAGAAATATTTCTTCTCGGAAACAGACGGTGCTATGCGTATTTCTGACTGGGCAACGTCAAAAGATGATAAAGTTTACTACAGTGGTGCAGACGGTGTATGTCTTACAGGCTGGCAGGATATAGAGGGACTTCCCTACTATTTCAATGAGGACTGCACCCGTGTAACAGGTCTTGTCACATTAGACGACGGAACATATATCTTTGGTGATAACGGCGTTATGCTTTCCGGCTGGCAGACTGTAAATGATAACCAGTGCTATTTCCTGCCGGATGGAAAAATGGCTTTCGGCTGGAAGAATATTGACGGCGATGAATATTTTTTCAATAAATACGGAATAATGGAAACAAACACTACTATCGCCGGAAGAGAAATCGGTGAGGACGGAAAGGCTAAACCTCTTTCTGCTGTACAGCTTAGGGCAAATTCTGTAATTGCTGAGATAGGCACAAGTACAGAAGCTATATACAATTTCGTAAGAAACAACAACAGATACAGTCACATGGAAGAAACAAAATCTCAGGCTCAGATTGAAGCTATAGGCTGGTCATATTTCGCAAACTATGCTTTCGATAACCGATTTATAGTATGTTATTATTATGCGGCTATCACAGACCTGCTTTACAAACAAGCCGGTTATGAGACAAGAATAGTACACGGTACGGGACGTGGTGCGGGTGAACACTACTGGAATGAAATAAAACTCAACGACATATGGTACTGCACAGATACCTGCAACGGATATTTTCAGGTAAGTTTTGAATATCTGCAATCACAGAATTATACTTTCTATAACTACGTTTACCCGAAATATGCCTGATTTATCAAATACAATTAACGGAGGAAAATATTATGAATTCAAAGGCTTTATTAGTAGCAACAGCGTTATTTCTTGCAATGTCTGCTGTTTCGTGCGGAAAAGAAGACGGTAATGAAAGTGATGTAAGTATTTCGCTCAGTGAACAACAGACATCTGAAAAAAGCACTTCCGAAAAAACAACTACTTCAACTACAGAAGAAAAGGAAACTACTACTACTGAAACAACTACCGAAGAAACAACCACTTCAACTACAGAAGAAGAGGAAACAACAACTACTACCGAAACAACTACAACTAAGACCACTACAGCTTCTGCTAAAGAAACAAGTGACAATACTACAACTGAGACCACTGTTGCTCAGGTATCAGAAACAACTACTTCTGAGCCAAGTGAACAGCAACCCGAAGAAACTACTAAGGAAGAAGAAACTTCTGAAGAAACACAAGCTCCTGAAAATCCGCAACCGACAGAAAATAACAATGAAACACCTGTATCGACTGAACCGGCTAAATTCAAGATTGAAGACCTGCTCAATGATGCTTCAGGTATAATTGCAACACTCGGAACACCAAATTATTCCGGAGGCGGTGCAGCTTGCCTTACAAACGGATATGACGACAAGATTTATCAGTATGACGGACTTGAAATACAATGCTATGTTGACGGTGATATAGAATATATATTCCAGATTAATATAACCGGCGGTGACTATCAGACAGACAAAGGAATCAAAATCGGAAGTACACGTGCAGAAGTTGAATCAGCTTACGGAGAAGGCACGGTCAGTGGTAATATGATTGTTTACAGCTCCGGTGACAATGAAATGGATATACAGTACAACGGCGACACGGTAGCTTCAATATTCTTCTATGCTCCCGTATAAAAGGAGGAACTGTATTTGATATTCAGCAGTCCAGTATTCCTTTTTATATTTTTAACGTCGGTATATGTGCTTTATTGTATAATACCGACCGTTACCGCTAAAAACATTCTTTTACTTTTATTCAGCCTTGCTTTCTACACTTACGGCGAACCGAAAGCTATAGTATTAATGATTATTTCAATAATTATGAACTATATTTTCGGTCTCTCAATGAAAAGCGACAACAAGTCACGAAAAACTGTTCTTATAATAAGTATAACCGCTAATCTGCTTATGCTCGGGATTTTCAAGTATGCCGGATTCGGTGCGGAAATGCTTGACAGACTTCCGTTTCTGAGTATGAACATTCCAGATATAGCTTTACCTGTAGGAATATCATTCTATACGTTTCAGGCAATGTCATATGTAATCGACGCTTACAAAGAACCGCAGTATATTCAGAAAAATCCCTATAAACTCGCACTCTATATAACATTTTTCCCTCAACTCGTTGCCGGTCCTATAGTAAAATACTACGACTTTGCGGAACAGATTGACAAACGAACTGTTACTCCCGAAAAAACGGCTCAGGGCATACGTCGTTTCATAACCGGACTTTCAAAGAAATTATTAATCGCAAATACTATGGCGGTTACAGCAGACTATGTATACGGTCTTGACGTGGACAGTCTTTCACTTCCTCTTGCGTGGCTGGGAGCTGTTTCATATATGTTGCAGATTTTCTTTGATTTCAGTGGTTACAGCGATATGGCAATAGGTCTCGGAAAAATGTTCGGATTCGACTTCCGTGAGAACTTCAATTACCCCTACATATCAGGAAGTATGCAGGAATTCTGGAGAAGATGGCATATTTCAGTCTCAACGTGGTTTAAAGAATATTTATATATTCCTCTCGGCGGAAACCGCAAGGGAAAAGTACGCACCGCTTTAAACAAGCTGTTTGTATTTTTCTGCACTGGACTATGGCACGGTGCAAGTCTCAACTTCATAGTGTGGGGACTTATAAACGGCTTGTTCATGATGTTTGAATCCTATAAAATTCTCAACACTGCAAAATGGTTGAGACCGTTAAGGCATATATATACGCTTTTTGTAACACTTCTTGCATTTGTATTTTTCAGAGCGGAAAATCTTTCAACAGCTTGCAGATATATAGGCAGAATGTTCAGTATGTCCGGAAATTCTCCCGAAAATACTTCATTGTTTCTGTTGCAACTTACGCCGATGTATGTTGTAATGTTCATACTTGCGTGTGTATTTTCCGTACCTGTATGGCAGATTTTAAGACGGAAAGTTTCACCTGAAATTATTTCTGTCGGTGACACCTGCTCCTATGTGGTATCAATTTTAATGCTGATTATCTGTATAATGACACTTTCGTCCGCATCTTATAACCCTTTTATTTATTTCCGATTCTGACGGAGGTGCTTATATATGAACAAAAACATACTATACAGAATATATTCTGCTGTATTCGTCGGAATATGTCTCGTGCCGTCTGTACTTATGCCTTTTATGAAAAGCAACATTTCTACAGAAAAGCGTACACTTTCAGATGTTCCGAAGATAAAAAACGAAAACGGTAAAATAAACTTTAAATTTTTTGACGACTTTGAAACGTACTTTTCAGAACATTTTGCATTCCGTCAGCAACTTGTAACACTTGACGGTTATTTCAAATCAAAGGTCTTAGGTACTTCTGCAAACAAAGATGTAATTGTAGGTAAAAACGGCTGGTTATATTACGGCGAAACTATAAACGATTTTCTTAATATAGATACACTTAGTAACAGAGGAATAAACAATATAAAAAATAACCTCGAAATAATCAACGACTACTGCAAACAAAAAGACGTTAAATTTATATTCACGATTGCACCGAATAAAAATTCCGTGTACCCTGAATATATGCCGGTCAATTATGTACCGACGGAAAATTCAGACAACTATGAAAGACTGTCCGCAATTCTCAGAGAAGATTTTCCGTACTGCAATATGAAAGAAACTATTCTGAATACTGAATCAAATATTCCGCTTTATCACAAGGAAGATACCCACTGGAATAACTTAGGAGCTTATGTAGGTCACGCACGACTTATGGAAATGCTTGAAAAGGAAAAATGTCCCTTAGGAAACTGGACAGTCCGCAACGACCGAAAGGGCGATTTGGCAGGAATGATTTACCCTACTGCAAAACCTGATGACAGTCAGGTCTACACAGACTATAATTTCAAATATCAGTATTCAGGACGTTTCAACAGTTTTGACGACGTGACTATAAAGACATTCTGCGAGGGAAAAAACGGTAAACTTTTAATGTTCCGTGATTCTTACGGTGAAGCTATTCTTCCGTTTATGGCAGAATGTTTCGGCAATGCTGAATTTTCGAGATTAGTCCCCTACCGTCTCGACAATATCGGCGACAACAATGCAGACACTGTTATAATTGAAATAGTTGAACGCAATATATCAAATCTACAGAAATACGCTCCGTTAATGCCTGCTCCCGTTGTGAACAGTCTTAATATAAAAAATCTCAGAGTGTGCAATGATGTTTCAGTGAATCAGCAGGAAAACGGAAATTATATTCATATTTTCGGAGAACTCAGTGACGACTTCTTCACTGGTGATGATACAAAAATTTACGTTACCACAAACGGTATGACTTACAGGGCTTTCAACGCCTTTGAAGATAAACTACTCGGTCGTGACGGCGAATCAAGTGACAATGGTTTTTCATTGTATATTCCGAAAAACTCCGGCGTTACTTCCGACAATATAACCATAATATCCATAAATAATGACGGAACAGCAGTTTCGTCACAATAGGAAAGGATTATTTTTTATGAAAAAAACAAAAGTATCTGCGATTATTTCAGCAATGATTATGACGGCGGTAACAGTTGTTTCACCGCTTTATACTTTGGCTGAAAATTCCGCAGTATATGAGGATTTCAACGAAAACGACGTAAACGGTACAATAACAGTAAATATTCCGGAAAACACAACAGCAGAAATAAAGATAACTTTCACATCTCCGGAAGTAACAGACGAACTCTACTATACAGCAGAAATCACAGGTGAAAACTCTCAGTCATTCGACATTGAGGGCAGAGATACAACTGACGACGATTACAGAAACTACACACTAAGCGTTGCAGTAACCGGCGGTAAATATAATGATACTACTATAACTTATACAGATACTTTCACAGTGCCTGACGGAAACGACAATCCCAACAGTTTTATGAAATGTGAATACAATTTCACTATTGACGACGAATACACAGGAAACAAATGGGACATATCTTCAGAAAGCAAAACACAGAAAAATATAGTCCTGCACCTCGACACTATTACGAAAGGTGACATTAATAATGACGGTTTTATAGATGCTGTTGACGCAACTTCCGTACTTGTGGAATACGCACACTGTTCAACAGGTGGTGACAGCACTTTCAATGAAAAGCAGAAACTTTCAGCAGACGTAAATAACGATAAACTTATTGACGCTGTTGATGCTACACAGATACTCATTTATTATGCACAACTTTCAACAGGTGGCAATCCGTCGTGGAATGATGACAAAAACACAGTTACTACAACGACTACTGCCGAAACAACAACCCCTACAACAACTACTACTACTGTTCCTGCACCGTCGGCAGTTGACTACTCATCATATGCAGAAAGCGTGAATATGCTTGAAAGTAAGAACAATGATACAATAATGTTCAGCAACTACTATGTATACGACATAAACAGCGACGGTATTTATGAACTTATAACGGAAATGGGTACAAGTGAATCAGATAATCAGTACTCTGTCTACAGCATTAAAAGCAATGAAATGATATTTGCAGGAGACATAGATGCAAATTACAGCAGACTTGTTGAAAAGGACGAAAAACTCTACAAAGACTACAGAGAGAATACACAACAGACAGTTGAAATGATTTCATTTGACGGAGAAAAAATCTCTACTGAAACGGTATATAAAGAAGATTCAAAAATTTTCATAGATTACGGAACAGATATAAACGCTTATAAATGGAGTGATATGTCAGGAATTGAAAATATCGGAAAAAATACTGTTTCGACTACTACTAAAACAATAACCATTCCGTCAACTACAACGACCACAACAACTACCACTACAACTACTACAACAACGACTGCTGTAATCGCAACAATACCGTCCTATGTTTACATAACAAAGACAGGTACAAAATACCACTATGAAAATCCTTGTGGAAACGGTACTTATTACGAGATAACCTATGAAGAAGCATTGTCAGCAGGTCTTGAACCTTGTAAAAAATGCGTTCTGCACTGAAATTTTTAAAATATTATTGACTAAAGCAGGAAAAAAGAGTATAATAAACTTGTAAAATATTATCTGGACAGACAAAAGGGGTATGCATTTATGAAGTTTGGAAAAAAAGAGTTTATTTCGCTGTTTCTTGCAGGAATGATGACAGCCTTGACAGTCTCATGCGGTTCAGAAAAAACAATAAGCGAAAGTCCTTCCGAATCTGAGCCGGAAGCTGAACCGGTCATTCTGAACGTCAAAGAAGGAGAGTTTATGGAAACTCCCGATTTCGGAATAGTCAAAGCAGAAAATCGCAGAGAACAGAGCAGAAATACAGAAATTTCCGCTTCCGAAATAACTGAAACGACAACGACTACAATCATTGAAACTACAACCACTACAACATCTTCTGAAATATTCTTTGAAACAGAAACCGAAACAGATACAACAACTACTACTGAAACTGAAACGACAACCACTACAACTACAATTCCGGTTATAGACGTTGCACAAGCTGAAAGAGGAAATATATATGATACTAACGGCGTTGTACTTGTCAAAAGTGAAGCTCACGGAAACAGACAGTATTCAAGAAAATACGGTACAGCTTTCGGCAACATAATCAGCGAAGTCTCAGGCGGTATTGAATATGCGTTCAATGATATTCTGAGTGCTTCAGACCCTTATTCTGTCATTTCGTCTGAAAAACTCGGTAAATCTGTACAGCTTACGCTTGACGCAGATATTCAGAATGAAATCTACCAGTATATGCAGGATATGAATATAATAGGTTCTGTTGTCGTACTCAGAACAGACGGCTCTGTAATGGCTGACGTTTCTTATCCATCATTCGACCCTGTGGAATATTATAACAATCCTGATTACATAAATACTATCGGTTATGATGCTTTGGAAAACAAGTCAATGCAGAAACAGCCACCTGGTTCATGTTTCAAGATTATGACGGAAATCATTGCCGACAAACACGAAATATATTCCCTTTATGACGACGGCACGTGGTATTCCGACGAGGGAATCATAGTTGACTGGGACCACGATAAAAACCCTTATTATCCTATGGAAAGAAGTCTGTACTCGGCTTTCGTCAATTCAAGTAACATATTCTTTGCGAAAGTTTTTGACCAGCTCGGTGAGGAAACAGTCCGTAATGACCTGAGGGAAATGTTCCATTTCGGTGACGGTCTCGATATTGAATGTGATTTCGGTACGATTGAAAGCAGTATGTATATTTCCTGTATGGACGACCTCAGAAGAAGTGCTTTCGGACAGGCTTATGTGCGTACAAGTCCCATGTTTCTTGCCACACTCTGTCGTGAAGCTATTTTCGGCGAAATGGTGAGACCTTTTATGTTACAAAGTGTAATTGATTCAAGCGGAGCTCAGTCTGTAATCTCAAAGACTTCCAAACCTTATGACGTAATAACGTCCATTCCTGAAAACTGCCAACAGAATATTCTTGACGGTATGTACGGAGTCGGCTCAGATTTGGGAGTATATGCAGGTCCTAACTATACTTTCTATGCAAAGACCGGTACTGCTGAAACAGGCGGTTCTGACATACTCTACATAACAGGTTGTATGAAAAATATCAACGACAATACAGAATACTATCCTGTATACGACGACTACAGCAATTATCATCAGAACGGTTCTTATATAGTAGTAATGCAGATGCAGAATCCTAATGACTATGGATTCAATTTTTCCAGTGAGTCGGCTTATCTCTATCAGGGTATTATAAATATCCTCGCATATCAGTAATATAATTATGGGTTCTGAATTTATCAGAACCCTTTTTTTATCACAGATATTGACAACAGTCAAAAAAAGTATTATAATATATTTATCACATATTACAGACATAATTTTAATATTTTTTTATAAAGGAGCATGAATTATGAACAGCAAGTTAAAAAAGGCTTTTTCGCTTATTTCTGCCACTGTAATGTCAGCTGTTTCAATATCAGCAGTACTTCCGGTATATGCTGAAAAAGACACTACAGCCTCGAAAATGACGACATTCCCCTACACTATCGAGGGTGAAGACCTTGAGGGTGCTGAACTCTGGACTTCAATTTATGAAAATCAGATACCCGATTACAGCGGTGAGGGTTTCACCTATCTTACAGGCGGTAATTTAAGTTTCAACGTTACTGTGCCGGAAGACGGTATGTATCAGATTTCCGCAAAAGTAGCACAGATTCTTGACAAAGACCAGAGACAACAGACTATTGCAGTAAACGGCTCTGAATACACTAAACACGTTCCTTATTATGATAAGTGGACAGATTTCGATTTCGGAATTGTACGTCTCCAAAAGGGAGAAAATACTATCGAGTTCCTCAACAAGTACGGTTATATGGCTATTGATACGGTTACAGTATCAGTTGCAGAGAAAAAAGACTACTCCGTTGCTACTTCCGAAACCTGCGACCCTGACGCTACACCTGAAACAAAGTCTCTTATGAAATATCTCAAGAGCGTTTACGGTAAGCATACTATTGCCGGTCAGCAGGAAATTTACGGCGGTGGTCACAAAAATAACTACGAATGGGAAAACGAATTTCTTGAAAAGCTCACGGGAAAAGTTCCGGCTATACGTGGTATGGACTTTATGAATTACAATCCGCTGTACGGCTGGGACGACGGTTCTACTGAACGTGGTATAGAATGGGTAAAGGAAAGAAACGGTATTCTTACAGCCTCATGGCATATAAATGTCCCGATTGACTTTGATAATTATGAACTCGGTGACGAAGTGGACTGGAAAAAATGTACTTATCAGAACTATCAGGCTTCAGGAAGTACTTTCAATACGGCAAACGTAATAAAAGAGGGTACTAAGGAACGTGAGTACTTTGAAGAAGCTATGAAAATGCTTGCTGAACAGTTACAGAAACTTCAGGACGAAAACGTGCCTATTATTCTCCGTCCTCTCCACGAAGCTCAGGGTAACGAAGGTAATTACGGCGACGGTACTTCATGGTTCTGGTGGGGTGACAGAGGTGCAGAAGTTTACAAGGAACTCTGGAAACTCCTTTACACAACACTTACCGAAAAATATAATCTCCACAACATTATATGGGAATTCAACAGCTACGACTACAGCAACTCTCATACATGGTATCCTGGTGACGAATACGTCGATATTGTAGCTTATGACAAATACAACGTTGAGTACAACAGAGGTGACGGCAAAAACAGTGGTCCTAACCTGATTGCTATTTCAAGTAAGTTTGACTATCTCTTTAAACTCACAAACGGTAAAAAAATGGTTGCTATGGCTGAAAATGATACTGTTCCTGCAATGGAAAATATGCTTATCGAAGATGCTAACTGGCTGTATTTCTGTCCGTGGTATGACGGCGGTGAAGACGGTGGTACAGCATTCCTCGGTGAAGCATATCAGGACCATGAAGAACTCACAAAGATGTATCAGAGCGAATATTGTATAACACTTGACGAACTTCCGGAAAACCTCTATTCATTTACAGGGGACGAAGAAGAAAAACCGAAAACTACAACAACTACAGACCTAAAACCTGCAACTACCACGACGACTACTTCGGGAAAAACTACTGATGTCTCTACAACAACCACAAAAGGCGGAATATCAACTCCGGTTACACTCGGTGACGCCAATGAAGACGGTAATGTAAATATTTCTGATGCTGTACTGATTATGCAGTCTATATCAAATCCAAGCGAGTACAAACTCACTAAACAGGGTGAAGAAAACGCTGACGTTGTTGACGGCGACGGTATAACAAATTCGGACGCTCTTGCTATTCAGCTGGTTGAAGCAAAATTATTGAAAATTACAGACTTACCGACTACTTCCGAAAAAATCGGAAATCTCTCATAAAACAACAAAGGCTCTCCGCTTGAAAAAACGGAGAGTTTTTTGTTGAAAATATGTCAGTCTTCGTCGTAAAAAACATTATATGTCACCGCTCTGTGACTGTACGTACTCAGGACTATTCCGATAACTGCATACATACTTACCATTGCAGTACCTCCGGCACTCATAAACGGCAAAGGAACACCAATTACAGGGGCAGTCTTGAGAACCATTCCGATATTCATTACACAATGTGCAAAAATCATTCCGAAAGCTCCCATACATATGAAACGTCCCAGACGGTCACGTGAAATACGGCTGTTTGCGAATATCTTGAGGCATATATATGCAAGTATTATAAGGATACCGACCGCTCCGACAAATCCGAATACCTGTCCCGCAAATGTAAAAATAAAGTCATTGTGTATTTCAGGAACATATATATACTCGTCAGGGTCGGCAAAAAGACCTTTTCCGAAAACACCTCCGGACTGAAGTGCAGACAGTCCCAAATCCTGCTGATATTCAATATAATCGGGGTCTGTACCAGGGTGAAAAAGTATCAGTATTCTTTTTTTATGAAATTCGCTGAGTGCAAAAAACCACATCGCAGCAATTCCTGCTCCTGCTATAAAAGGTGCTATAACAACATACTTCCATGAAATTTTTGCGGAACATATCATGAAAACAAACATTATCGCAAATACTATAGCTGTTCCGTAGTCGCCTTGTTTTCCGACGATTGCAAGCGGTATACCGGCATGAAGACACAATAACAACATATGCAAAGGCTTATTCATATCTTCTTCATCACGTGAAAGGTGATACGCAAAAGTCAGTATAAAAACGATTTTAAGGATTTCAGACGGCTGAAACTGAAATGAACCGATTTTCAACCACGCTTTATCGTCTGCACCCTCTCGCTGATAACCAAGAGAAGTAAACGTCAGTCCCACAAGTAAAAGGGCGACAGGGGCATATATAAACCATAGTTTAACAATTTTGCGGTAGTCAACGAATGAAAGCAGGATTGCAACACCTATTCCAAGTACCATTGAAAAAAGCTGTGTTTTCCAGTAACTATCTCCTACTCCCTCGTCTGCACTTATTCCGCTTTTGCTTATTGAATAAATCAACAATGTACTGATTACCGAACATATCATAATGGCTAAAAGCAGACCTATATCAACACTATGTTTATTGTCCGAAAGATTTTTAAAAGCCGATTTCATTTTATACTCCTTTTTCAAAAAATTTTTTATAATGGATTGCGGTCAAGGTTTTTGTAACGCACGGCAAGTGAAATATGTTTTTTCTGTATATTTTCGCTACCCTCAAGGTCGGCAATTGTCCTTGAAACTTTCAGGACGCTATCGTGAGACCTTCCGCTCATACCGAGAGTTTTAAAAGCCATTTCCATATATTTCTGTGATTCTTCGTCCAGCCTGCAATATTCATTCATTTTTGCCTTTGTCATAAGAGCGTTGCACTTTATTCCAGTACCTTTGTAACGTTCTTTCTGAATACGTCTTGCAGAAATAACTCTTTTTCGTATATCAGCGGAAGATTCTTCCGGCTTGTCCGAAATCATCTCCTGAAAGTCAATGGGGGCTACTTCTATCTGTAAATCAATCCTGTCAAGCAAAGGTCCTGAAACCTTTGAGCGATAAGCATTTATCCTCTTCTCACCGCACCTGCACTCACGCTGTATACTTCCGTAATATCCGCACGGACAGGGATTCATAGCACCGATAAAAATTATATCGCACGGATATGAACAGCTTCCGCTTGCACGTGAAACGTTGATTACTCCGTCCTCAAGCGGTTGACGGAGATTGTCAAGAGTTTTTCTGTTGAACTCTGCCATTTCGTCAAAGAAAAGTACACCATTGTGTGCAAGAGATATTTCCCCTGGTCTGAGAACAGTACCACCACCGACTATTCCTGCCGGTGAAGTCGTATGGTGCGGAGAGCGGAAAGGTCTTTTTGTTATTATTGGCATTTCGGGCGTTACTAATCCTACAATAGAATGAACTTTTGTAGTTTCCAGTGCTTCTTCAAATTCAAGTGGCGGTAGTATTGACGGAATACGTTTAGCAAGCATACTCTTTCCGCACCCCGGATTGCCGACCATTATTACATTGTGACCGCCTGCAACTGCAATCTCAAGAGCTTTTTTAGCGGATTCCTGACCCTTGACTTCCGAAAAATCAAAAGGATAATTGTATTCGTTATATGACGGTATGAATCTTTTGCACGGCGACAACATTTCTACATTCTGAAAATGGTTGATAAGTTCAACAACATTCCTGACAGCGTACACGTTTATTCCGTCAATAACAGACGCTTCACGTGAATTTTCATAAGGCACAAAAACAGAATGTATATTTTTTTCCTTTGCGAGCATTACCATAGGCAGAACTCCTTTAACTCCTCTTATATCGCCGTTCAGGGAAATTTCGCCTATAAATGCACAGTCTGCCGGAATATCGTTTACAAGGTCTGCCGACCGGAGAATTGCCATAAAAATTGCCATATCATGTACTGAACCGCTTTTCCTTGTCGATGCAGGAGCGAGATTCACAATTACCGAAGCTACCGGAAACTTTATCCCACAGGCGTACAATGCTGAGCGTATACGTTCACGGCTTTCCTTTACGACAGTATCGGGCAGTCCTCCTATATCAAAATACGGACTTCCACGTCTTATATCAACTTCCACATCTACAGGAAAAGCGTTTATACCGGAAAGTCCTAAACTTGAAATCTTTGAAAACAAAAAAATTCCCCCTTTGCTGTATTTTATTATAAGTATACCACTTTTTACTTTAAATGTAAACATAAACCTATAATTTCACAAAAAAAGCGGAGTTTTTTAACTCCGCACAATTTAATATTCTTCTGTAATCTCAACCGTCTGCTCAGCATCATCTTCAACGATGTCAAAAGTTTCTTCAGCGTTGTCAGTTTCCTGATTAAAGGTTTCTTCTGATTCGGGGATTTCCGCTACTTCTTCAGTATCCGGAATATCTGCCACTTCTTCCGCATTCTGTTCCGGAATTTCTATCACTGATTCTGTACTTCCTGTTGTAGTCGTAGTTTCTTCTGTCGGAATTTCCTTAACAGTTGTTTCGGAAGTAGTTACCTGTTCCTGAGATGACGAAATTTCCTTAAGGTCGGAAAATACTATTTTCAGCTTGTTGTTTTCCATTTCAAAAGAAATAATTTTTCCGTCCTTGCCGACTGAAATTATGTAATCGCCACCTTCAAGACTTCCGCTTACTTCAAGAAGATTGTCATTTTCACTGCCTTTGAGTTCTTCAAGACGTGCATTTGTATCAACTGCTTCAATAAGATTCAACATCATTGCTTTTACAGGAAGTGCAGACTGCGGGACGGAAAAATCAAGACCCTTATATGATGCACTGACGTTTCCGCCGTCAAAAACAAGTTTCACACCGCTGAGAGTGTTCGGAGTTGAAAACTCAATATCCCACATACCGTCACCGAAACGTTTCAGAATACCCTCAGCATTCAGCTTGTCAATAGTTATGTTGACGGACGACTCAAAAGCACAGTTAAGACCGTTTTTTCGTGAAGTCTCGCTTTTGATAGGTGACGAACAGGCAACCATTACTACCGCCGTAAAAATCATAACCGCTAATGAAATAAGTCTTTTCATAATACTTTTTCTCCAATCTGTGTATTTTTTTAAGACTTTTCACTTCTGAGCGGTAAATTGTAATTAATCGCCTGAATTTATTTTCGTTTACTTTATCTTCCTGAACGAATCGGACAGACAGTTTAAAATGTCCCTCGGCAACATTGCTTCCTGAGTGAATTTTTCAGATGCAATGTCTCCTGCAAGACCGTGCATATAAGTTCCGATACAAGCAGACCTGAAAGCAATATAACCCTGTCCGGCTATTGCACCTATCATGCCTGCAAGTATATCACCGCTTCCGCCTCTGCTCATTCCTGCGTTACCGGTAAGATTTACTGCTGTATTGTTTCTGTCTGCAACAACAGTCCCTGCACCTTTCAGTACAACAGTAATGTCATATTTTTCAGCAAGTTTTTCAGCAATCAGAAAACGGTTTTCAGATATTTCTTTTGTTGTACATTTCATAAGACGTGCCATTTCGCCGACGTGTGGAGTTAAAATAATGTCTGTCTTTTTCTTTAGTAAAATATCTATGTCCAATGCTATGCAGTTTATTCCGTCTGCATCGATAATTACAGGAATTTCCGAATTTTCTACGACAAATTTCGTCAATTCAAAGGTTTCCGGAGTAACGCCCATTCCGCAACCGATAACGACAGCATTATATTTTTTCAGGTCAAGTTTTTCCGGTTCAAAACGCATAAAGCCGTTTTCGTCATGGGACATCTCAATAAAAGTGGATTCGGGTGCAAGCACTGAAACAGTATCAATACATTTTCCGACTGTTGCAAGCTGTACCAATCCTGCTCCGCTTCTCAACGCTCCAGATACTGCAAAAAAACCTGCTCCCCTCATTGAATTGCTTCCTGCAATAATCAGGACTTTCCCGAATATTCCTTTATGTGAAGTACTTTTGCGATGAGGCGGAAAATCTGCAAAATCTTCACGTTCAATAAGAGTATATTTTCTTCTGTCTTTCAGAATGTCAATGGCTTTTTCCGGAATACCTATATCAGCAACAGTTATTTTTCCACAAAAATCTTTCAGCGGATATTGTGACATTCCCGATTTAAGAAAACCAAAAGTCAGTGTTTCATCAGCCCGAAAAGTTCCCTCTGAAACTGTACCTGTATGACTGTTTCCACCGCTTGAAACGTCTACCGCTATTCTGTAAGCGTTTTTGTTAAGTGCGAAAATATCAGAAATTTTTGTATCAAGTTCACCGTGAAAACCAGTCCCGAAAACTCCGTCAATAAGTATGTCTGCTTCCGATATGCACGTCTGAAAGTCTGCCGGTATATTCACACATCCGACAACACGATTGTACATTTCTTTTGCAAGTTCAGTCTTTGGCGTTCCGCAAACCATAACCATACTTATATTTTTATATTCCATATCCGCAAGAATCCCTGCCGAAACAGAACAGTCACCGCCATTGTTACCATTACCCACAAGAAAAACTATTTTCTTTTCATTGTCGCCGTTGCAGTAACCGTCTATCAATTCCGCAAGTTTTTTTCCTGCGTTTTCCATAAGCTGTTTTTTTGAAACTCCCAGTCTTTCAGATTCATCCTCAATGTCCCGCATATTTGCAGGTGTTACCATACGCATTGTTTACACTTCTCCTTTAAGATAATTATAATAATGGTTGTAGTCTGTCCAGTATTCAAGATAATAAAGCACTTCCTTTTTAGACCTTGTTTCCAACTTCTCAAAAGGCTTATCAAACGGATTTTCCAAAGTATTATCAACCATATACATAATATATTGTCCATTGTCAAAATCTCCGTACCAGCCTAAATCAACAAGCAGATTATGATTTTGCAGTTGCAAAAGGTCTTCACACAACTCCAAACTGCCTTTCCGACTATCTGTTTCAGGGTCGTATTCTGAGAAGTTATTATATACTACAGTCCAACCAGAAGTAATTCTTAATGGTTGCAGTCTGAAAATTTTCATATTAAATTCTCCTTATAATTCAGCAATCTGTTTGTCGAGATAATCATAAAACAAACTCCACATATCAAAACCGCTGTTAAGATACAATATGCTTTCCAGTAATTCAATTTTATCTGCAACTTCCGGATTCAGTTCATGGTTATCACCAAAAACGGAAATATCATATTCATTATAGCCCTTATCAAGAAACTCCCCTCTTATCAGGTCTGGCGGAGCAAGACGACATATTTCCGAAAGTATTTCAGCATCTTTGTAGTCGCCAATCTCTCTGAACGCTTTTATTATATTCGGAACGTAATGACCGATTGAGTTTTCAAGAAAAGTAAATATACCGTTCATATTCATCTCAGTGTCAAAATCAATAATAAACAACGCCGTCTGAATGAAGTCCTCAAACTCAAGCCATTCTGAACGTTCATGCTCCCACATTTCAAGCGAAAGTTTTTCACAGAGTTCCTCACCGGAAAAACTCTTTATATCAATATCACTTCCGTCAATCCATTTCATATATTATTTTCCTCTTTCATAAACTTACTTCTTACGTTTGCAGGCAAAAACTTTTTGATATTGTCAAGCATTCGACTGTCCGGAGCAAAAACAAGCCTTGTCAGTCCGTAATCCTCGTGCTGAAAGTCTGCATAATATTCGTGAGAGGCTATGTTGTCAGAACTGATTACAACAGTCATATTTTCCGGTTCGTCAAGGTCGTCACGGTATCTGCCGAAAGCGTTGAATTTGTTGACTTCAATGCTTATAAGGGACTTACGTTTTTTCTTTGCAATAATCTTGTCAATATCAAGCTCGCCGTTTGTGAAAGCGTATTCATATTCCACATACGACGACTGTATCATATTAAAAGTCCCGTAACCAGTAGCCAACGCCAGCAGAAATCCTACAACCGACAGTAAAGGCATACCAAGTGTTAAAATTCCGACCGCCAGAAAAATAAGTGTTCCGACTATTCCCAGTACTGTCATAAGAGTACGTTTTGTTTTTTCGGAAGCCGTTTCGTTTTTCTTAACAAGCTGTTCTGCAAAATTATCCATAGTTTTTCAAAGTCTCCGTTTCATAAGATTTCATATATAATAATAACACAAAAAATCACATTTTTCAAGAAACAGTCTCCTTTTTTTAAAGAATTAACCATACACGAAAATTATTCTGAAAACTTTGTTTGACGAAACTGTTTTAATATGCTATAATATAAAAAAACAGGAGGAGTAAAAATGGAATTTATACTTGTTGTTGCGGTAATAGCTGTACTTTGTATAATATTTCAGGTAAGTACAGAAATGATTATTACAGGAATACTTGCTGTTATCGGACTTATTATTTTTGCAATGGTATTACTGTTCTTATATTTTTTCATACGCCTGCTGTTTTCAAAAAAACATGAAGCATATTTTTCAAGAATAGACAGACCAAAAAACAATAAATTCCGAACAGCATATTATATAGTTGACGGTGTGGAATATCCGTGTGTATTTCCGGCTGAGGGAATATTTCTGGACACTCTCTACAGAAAAGACAGAAAATATCACGTCCGTTTAAATGCACGAATGAAATGCGTTTATGACCGCTTTGCTTTTGCAACGTGTGTAATAGGTTTTTCGGTAAGTGTATTTATTGTGATTTCGGCTATCGTCATATATCGTATGACATTCTAAATAAGGAGTTTATAATGGAGTGATTTTATTATGGAGTATTTCGACTTTCACACACACGCATTTACTGACAAAATTGCAGAACGTGCATTATCGAAACTTTCAGAAACAAGCGGAAAAATTCCCGAAAATGATGGTACTATAAAAGGTCTCCGTGAAACAATGGAAAGAAACAATATAAAAGAATTTCTTTTGTTACCGGTAGCAACAAAACCCTCTCAGCAGACTACTATAAACAACTGGGCTTCTGAAGTAATGGGAAATGGTCTGTATTCTTGCGGAACTATTCACCCCGATTCAGATAATGCCATTGAGGAAATAGACCGCATAAAATCACTCGGACTTTACGGAGTAAAATTCCATTCTGAATATCAGCACTTCTTTCCTGACGAGGAGAGAATGTTTCCGATATATGAAAAAATCGCACAAGCCGGACTGATTGCAGTATTCCACGGTGGATGGGACTATTTCGGAGATTCTGAAATCCGCTGTACTCCGGAACGTATGGCAAAAGCTGTCGGAAAAGTAACGGAACTGAAATTTGTAGTTGCACACCTCGGCGGTATAAACGTATGGGACGACGTTGAAAAATACCTCGCAGGAAAATTTCCGAATCTATGGCTTGATATAAGTGTTATTGCGAGTTTCGGTATAGACGAAAAACAGCTTTTAAGGATTATAAGAAATCACGGTACTGACAGGATACTTTTCGGAAGTGACTGTCCGTGGGATAATCCGGCAAACGAAATAAATATGATACAAAGACTTCCGCTTTCCGAAGAAGAAAAGGAAAAAATTTTTTTCAGAAACGCACACGCACTTCTGAAACTGCCAAAGCATATATAATTTTACTGATTAACAGAATATTAGGATAATACCACTAAAATAATAACACTAAATGCGAAAATTTATGATAAAATATACCACAAACAGTATCAGGGGGGATTTTATGAATGTTGGCAACAATACGGAAAAAACTATTATAGACGTTGTTGAGGAATTTGACTATTCAACGCAGAACGAAATTTACAACAGAAGTTTCAGAAAATGGCGGAAAAATAAAAATAATCCTTTTGCATTCAACTTTTCTGTAAATAAAAAAGAAAGTATTTTCATAGACGGTAAAGGCTTTGTAAAAAATTCTCCTGCTGTATCGGAATGTGAAACGATAAGCAGGATTTTTTTTATAATCGGGTCTGCAATGCTTATGTGGATTACTATTGAAAATATAATCGGAAAAATGATTATATATCTTCTTGACGTTATGGGCGTGAACATACATACAACTTTTTTCAGTACGCCCTGTTATGGCGGAAGTATAGAAATCGTCACGACTATGATTATAATAACGCTCCTGAAAATATATATTCCGGCTTTATATATACACCGCAATATGAAAATGCCTTTCCGAGTCGAATTTATGAGTACAATGAATCACCCCGCCGAACTGATAAGCACAATTGCAATGTCACTTATTGTATGTACTATAATAAGCATTCCTGATGCATATTCAAGTAGTGTAAAAGAAATATATTCATACTTCAAAAACATAGATACAGATATTTCAGTATGGGGGCAGTCAGAATATATTATCTATACAATATTTGACGTTATTATAATGTCAGTATCTACTGAAATACTTTTCAGAGGAGCTATTTTTTCCGTGCTGAGACAGTTCGGAGATATTTTCGCTGTTATCGTCACTTCCGTAATGTCAGCACTTCTTACGCAAAGTTTTCAGGATATGCCGGAAGCCCTGCTGATTTCCATAATAGCTTCCGTCGGTATGCTAAAAAGCGGTTCAATA
This sequence comes from Ruminococcus sp., assembly GCA_029060305.1. Taxonomy (GTDB): domain Bacteria; phylum Bacillota; class Clostridia; order Oscillospirales; family Ruminococcaceae; genus Ruminococcus. Next base: position 51,664 of record JAIDUG010000024.1, on the reverse strand, counting down.
TTCACGGCTTTTGCGGTAAACACTGTTTTCAAAATGTATCAGCTTACTATTGTAATAATTGAGGCTAACACTTCAGAAAATATGTTCTTCATCAGAAATCTTATAATGACAGGTATTTTTCTTGTAAGTATCATTATATTAATAATATTAAATATTACAAAAAAACACAAGGGCAGACGTTACCTTGCGGAATATATTTCCGAAATATCAATGAAAGAACGTATTATATATTCTTTCAAATCGTTTCCTTTTATGGCGGTAATGATTGTATGTCTTATTTCCGCCGTTATAAAAATAATCTATTAGGAGAAGTTTTGTCGTTATGGAAAAATATATGAAAAGAGCAATTGAACTTGCCGAACTCTCCGCAAGTGAGGGAGAAGTACCGATAGGAGCGGTTGTTGTAAAGAAAACTACAGGTGAAATTGTCGGAGAGGGGCGGAATATGCGTGAAAAAAGCAAAAACGCCCTCGCACACGCTGAAATCATCGCAATAGATATGGCTTGCCGTACTCTCGGAGGGTGGAGACTGCCGGAATGTGCTATCTATATCACACTTGAACCTTGTCCTATGTGTTGCGGTGCTATCATAAACGCACGGATTGATGACGTTATTTTCGGAGCTTATGACCTGAAAAGCGGTTCAGCGGTATCGGTGCAGAAAATATTTGAACTGCCTTATAACTATACTCCGGAAATAGTAGGCGGTGTAATGGAAAATGACTGCAAGGACATTTTGTCCCTGTTTTTCCGAAAATTAAGAGAACAGAAAAAAATTTTCAAAAAAATTTCAAAAAACTCTTGACAAATCGTTTTTTATGTGATATAATATTAAAGCAGTCAGATGAAAAGCCCCTTGTAAATCTGATTATACTGCAATGCGAGTGTGCTGGAATAGGCAGACAGGCACGTTTGAGGGGCGTGTGTCGAAGGACGTATGGGTTCAAGTCCCATTACTCGCACCAATAAAAAGACTTCTCTTTTCGGGAAGTCTTTTTTTATGTCATTAAATTAATAATTCTTCTTTTTTCCGCATAATTTGCACTTTCCAAAAAAAGAGAATGTTCCTCCGCAATATATACAAAGTCCTTTTTTTTTACGTTCTTTAATAGCAGGGAAACAATCTGCAAATTTACTTAAATATGGATAATCTATGTCAGTTAAATTATAACAACCCTCAAAATCAGAATTCCAAATATAATTTATACTTCTCGGAATTTTTATAGATTTCAAAGATGTACAACTCTTAAAAGCTCCCCATATATTCGTTACACTATCCGGAATTGTTACAGATTTCAATGATGTGCAACCATAAAAAGCATATTCCATTTTTTTCACACTATCTGGAATTGTTACAGATTTCAACGAGGTACAACCTTTAAAAGCATGACTAATATCTGTTATACCATATTGAATATCTACATATTTCAATGATGTATAACCGCAAAAAGCATATTTCATATTTTTTACACTATTCGGAATAGTTACAGATTCTATTGATGTAAAATTTTCAAAAGCACTGCTCATATTTGTTACACTATTTGGAATAACAATTTTTCTGCTTTCGCCTATATCCTTTTCAAGTAATTTATCCCTGACAATAAAATCAGATTCTCTTACGCCAAAAAAATTTAAATTATTTGCGTTATCATAATCTTTTGTTAACTTTTCAAATATAAAATGTGTATTACAATAATTACAAATCCATATATGTTTTACGTTATCAACTGACAGAGGACCTCCGCAGTTCGTACATTTTGCTTCAACAAACGGCATAATAACTCCTCCTGTATCCTTTTTTTCATTATATCATAAAATTCCAATAATGTCAATATATAAAATAAATCCTGTTTTTACGAGGGATTCATTCATAAATATTTTTTTAAAAAACAAAAGACAATAAAAGATACACCAATAAATGTTCTGAAAACAAAAAAATTTCCGTCGTATATCACCGGCGGAAATTAATTTTTTTAAAATACGTGACAAATTCCGGAAAATGTAGTATAATAAGATTGCACAAATGCAAATACTAAAGATTGGAGCTGTTTATAATGTCAAAGAAACCATTCTACATTACCACACCGATATACTACCCGTCCGGCAATCCTCATATCGGTCACTGTTATACGACCGTCGCCTGTGATTCGATAGCACGTTACAAGCGTATGCAGGGATATGACGTGAAATTCCTCACAGGTACGGACGAACACGGTCTCAAAATCGAACAGAAAGCCTCTGAAAAGGGCATTACTCCGAAAGAGTACGTTGACGAAATCGTCGGCACTTTCAAGAAACTCTGGAAGTATATGAACATTGATTACGACCACTTTATAAGAACTACTGACGATTATCACATTGAAAGTGTTCAGAAGATTTTCAGAGACCTTTACGACAATGGATATATTTACAAAGGCGAATACTCCGGCAAATACTGTACCCCATGCGAAAGTTTCTGGACAGACTCTCAGCTTGACGAAAACGGCTGTTGTCCTGAATGTCACCGACCTGTAACATTTGCAAAAGAAGAAGCGTATTTCTTTAAGATGTCACCTTTTGCAGACAGAATAGAAAAACTCCTCACTGAAACAGACTACCTCCAGCCAAAGACACGTGCCGTTGAGTTGGTGAATAACTTCATAAAAGCCGGACTTGAGGATTTATGCGTTTCAAGAACAACTTTCAAATGGGGTATTCCTGTAACTTTCGACGACAAGCACGTTGTATATGTATGGATTGACGCACTTTCCAACTATATTTCCGCACTCGGCTATCAGAATTCACGCCCTGATGAGTTCAGTAAATACTGGCCTGCTGATATTCATATGGTTGCAAAAGATATTATGCGTTTTCATGCTATCATATGGCCCGCAATGCTTATGGCACTTGACCTTCCGCTCCCGAAACACCTCGCTGTACACGGCTGGATTACTTTCAACGGTGAAAAAATGTCAAAGTCTCTTGGAAACGTTGTAGACCCGTTTGTACTCGGTGAACGTTACGGCTGTGATGCTATCAGATACCATATTCTCAGGGAAATGGCTCTCGGTGCTGACAGTTCATTCTCAAACGAAATAATGATTAACCGCATAAATTCAGATCTCGCCAATGGTTTCGGAAATCTTGTTTCACGTACTGTTGCTATGGCAGACAAGTATTTCGGCGGTACACTTCCGGAAATTCGTGAAGATACTGAACTCGATACGGAATTTAAAAATACCGTTATTCAGACTGTTGCAGATGTGGACAGTGCTATGTCTGAAACCAAAATAAAAAAAGCTCTTGAAACAATATTCCTGACAGTTGACCGTGCAAACAAGTATATTGACGAAACAGAGCCTTGGAAACTCGGCAAAAATGAAGACTGTAAACCTCGTCTTGCAACTGTACTCTATAACCTGCTCGAAACAATACGAGTTATTTCAGGACTTCTTTCACCGTTTATGCCGTCAACAATGCCGGAAGTATGGAAACAGATTGGAGCAACTCCCGATGATGTGACTTATGAAAAACTTTCAGTATTCGGCGTACTTCCTGCTGATGTTACAGTCCATAAGGGTGGAATACTTTTCCCGAGAATCGACGTTGAAAAGGAAATTGAAGAACTCAACAACATCATAAAAAATAATATGGAAAAAGCGCAGTCCGCACTTTCAGCAGAAGAAAAACCTGCTGAAAAAATTGAACTCGCTCCGGAAATAGAAATTGACGATTTTGCAAAAGTAGAAATCCGTGTTGCTAAAATCATATCGTGCGAAAAAGTAAAGAAATCTAAAAAACTTCTTTGTTTACAGCTTGACGACGGTATGGGAGGAAGACAGGTTGTTTCCGGAATAGCACAATATTACAAACCTGAAGACTTAATCGGTAAAAAAGTACAGTTTATCGCAAACCTCAAACCTGCTAAACTCTGTGGCGTTGAAAGCAACGGAATGATTTGTGCGGTAGACCTCGCTGACGGTGGTTGTAAAGTCATTTTCATTGACGACGATGTACCAGTAGGTTCTAAAATAAGATAAAAAAACATGGGACGGTTATTCTAACTGTCCCTTATTTTTGCTTTGCAATTAATTAAAACTATTATATAATCAAAAAATAACCGCCATACGAATATGACGGTTATATATATTACATAAGTTCGCAGATAAGATTAGAAAACTCAACAGGGTTTTCAATAGCCATACCCTCAATGAGAAGTGCCTGACTATAAAGAAGTTTAGCATACTTGCCGAGTTTGTCTCTGTCGCCGGAAGTGCTGATTGACTGGAGTTTTGTAAAAATTTCGTGTTCGGGATTGATTTCGAGTACTCTCTGTGCGGTTATCTTCTGACCAGTGGGCATTGAGTTGAATACTTTTTCCATTTCGAGTGAAATTTCTCCCTCGCTTGTAAGACACACTGGGTGAGATTTAAGTCTGTGCGAAAGAATAACCTTTGCAACCTTGCCGTCAAGTGATTCTGCAAGTTCTTTCAGTAAGTCTGCATTTTCTTCTTCCTTAGCCTTGATTTCTTCCTGCTTTTCGGTATTTTCAAGACCCAAATCTTCGGCTGATACGGACTTAAATTCCTTTTCCTTGTATTTCATAAGGGTTTTAACAACAAATTCGTCAATATTTTCAGTAAGATACAGAATCTCAAAGCCATTATCCTTTACAAGTTCAGTCTGCGGAAGCTGTTCTATTCTATCAACGCTTTCACCCGTTGCATAGTAAATGTACTTCTGTTCTTCTCTCATTCCAGTAACGTATTCTTCAAGAGTTACAAGTTTCTTTTCCTTTGAAGACGTGAAAAGCAATAAATCCTGAAGTTTTTCCTTGTTCATACCGTAATCGCTGTATACACCATATTTAAGCTGTAAACCAAACGCTTTCCAAAATTCCTCATATTTTTCACGGTCGTTTCTGAGCATCTTTTTGAGTTCACTGTTTATTGTCTTTTCGATACTCTTTGAAATAGCTTTCAACTGTCTGTCGTGCTGAAGCATTTCACGTGAAATATTCAGCGAAAGGTCTTCAGAATCAACAAGACCCTTTACAAAGCTGAAATAATCTGGCAACAAATCAGCACACTTGTCCATAATTAAAACGCCGTTTGAATAAAGCTGTAAACCTTTTTCGTACTCCTTTGAATAGAAGTCAAAAGGTGCTTTTGCAGGAATATAAAGAAGTGCGTTATAGTTTGCAGTACCTTCATTCTTTACGTGGGCATAGCGGAGCGGTTCGCTGTAATCGTTGAATTTTTCAGTATAGAAGTGCTTGTAATCTTCTTCCTTGAGTTCCGTTTTGTTTTTCTTCCAAAGAGGTGTCATGCTGTTAAGGGTTTCAACTTCAATATATTCCTCGTATTCAGGAGTTTTTCCTGCTTCCTTGTCCTCTTCCGACATCTCAACGGGTCGGCTGTGTGTAACTTCCATTTTTACTGGGAAACGTATATAGTCAGAATACTTCTTTATAAGTGACTTGATTCTGTACTGTTCAAGAAATTCAGAATAACTTTCATCTTCTGTGTCCTCAAGGATTTCAAGGATTATTTCAGTACCGACATTCTTCTTGTCAGTTTCCGTGATTGTGTAACCGTCAACGCCCTTTGATTCCCACTGATAAGCCTTTTCACTGCCGTAAGCTTTTGAGATTACAGTCACTTTCTTTGCGACCATAAATGCAGAATAGAATCCTACTCCAAACTGTCCTATAATCTGATTGTCGTCGTCAAGTTTGTTTTCGCTCTTGAATTTCAGTGAACCGCTGTTGGCAATAGTACCGAGGTTATTTTCAAGTTCTTCCTCAGTCATACCGATACCGTTATCAGAAATTTTAAGAATACGTGAATCCTTGTCCACTGTAATCCATATTGCGAAATCGTCCTTGTTAAGACCGACTTTATCGTCAGTAAGCGACTTGAAATAAAGTTTGTCGATAGCATCACTTGCGTTTGAAATAAGCTCTCTGAGGAAAATTTCCTTGTGTGTATAGATTGAATGAATCATCATTTCAAGAAGTCTTTTCGACTCTGCCTTGAATTGTTTTGTTTCCATAAAAACATCTCCCGATAATGATTTTAGCACTCTCGCTCTCTGAGTGCTAAAAATAGTATATAACTTTTTTATATCCAAAGTCAAGTGTCCGGAAAAATATTTACAATTTGTTCATAATTGTCATTGTTATTCACTGAAATTTCACTTGACATAAATCAAGAAAAAGTATATAATGATTATGTTGTATTTATTTGCAGAATATTACTTCAGGCAGTATGTGCAGCTTTGTTTTAAATCATTACCGGTGGCGGTAGTTTCTATACAGATATAAAGGGAATTTTTATCCGCACCTGTATTAATTGCTATAACGTATGGATTCATTTTCCGTACGGATATGTTTTTCGGGTCTGGATTCTTTATTCAGGCTCTTAATCAATATATTTTGACAATTGAATAAAATAATGCGGCATTTATCGCCTTTAAGTAATAATCAGACTTTGATACAAGATTATTAATTTTTTTATTTGAAGGAGGTAATGCACTGTATGAACTTGACTCTCTCTATTGTCCTTATCGTTATTTTCTGTGCATTGGGAGCAGGAGTATCCGGCATCATTGTAAAAAACAAGGTCAGCACCAAAGAATATCAAAGGGGCGTTGATGCAGGTATCGAACAGCGTAAGCAACAAGCCGAATCTATAACGGGATCTGCCGAAAAACAGGCGGAACGTATCATCGAGGACGCTGAAAAAGATGCTGACGCTAAAAGAAAAGGTGCGTTGGTCGAAGCTAAGGACGAGATACATAAGCTCCGCACTGAAGCGGACAAGGAAATCAAGGAACGCAGAGCAGAGTTGTCACGTCAGGAAAGACGTATGCAACAAAAAGAGGAAAATCTTGACAAGAAGACTGATAACCTTGAAAAGAAAGAAGATACTCTCAACCAGAAAATCAAGTCCGCTGACGAAAAACTCAAAGAGGCTGAAGCTATCAAGAAAAGTCAGATGGACGTACTGGAAAGAATTTCCGAATTTACAAAGGAACAGGCTAAGGAATACATAATTTCCAAACTTGAAGATGACCTTATTCACGAAAAAGCAGTAAAGGTTGCCGCTTATGAACAGCAGGTTAAAGATGAATGTCAGGAAAAGGCAAGAAGTTATATTTCCCTTGCGATTGCCAAAGTTGCTTCCGAACAGGTCTCAGAAACCGCTGTCTCGGTCGTACCACTTCCAAATGACGAAATGAAAGGCAGAATAATCGGTCGTGAGGGTCGTAATATCCGTACCCTTGAAACTCTCACCGGCGTTGACCTTATAATTGACGATACACCGGAAGCTATTACGCTTTCTTGTTTCGACCAAGTACGCCGTGAAATCGCAAGAATAGCCCTTGAAAAGCTGATTGCAGACGGTCGTATTCACCCCACACGCATTGAGGAAATGGTTGAAAAGGCAAGGCGTGAAGTTGAGTACCGCATAAAACAGGAGGGTGAACGTGCGGTTATTGAAACAAACGTACACGGCATAAACCACGAGCTTATAAAACTTATCGGACGACTTAAATTCCGTACAAGTTACAGACAGAACGTACTTGACCACTCAATTGAAGTTGCGAAACTCTGCGGAGTTCTCGCTTCCGAACTCGGTGTTGATGCTAATATTGCAAGACGTGCGGGACTTCTCCACGACATCGGAAAGGCTCTCACTTCCGAAATAGAGGGTTCTCACGTACAGATAGGCGTTGACGTTTGTAAGAAGTACAACGAAAACCCTGTTGTTATCCATGCTGTTGAAGCCCACCACAATGACGTTGAACCGAAAACAGTTATAGCCTGCATAGTACAGGCAGCCGACGCTATCTCAGCCGCAAGACCTGCCGCAAGAAGCGAAAATTATGAAAGCTACATAAAACGACTTCAGAAACTTGAGGAAATCTGTACCTCTTATGAAGGCGTTGAAAAGTGCTTCGCTGTTCAGGCAGGACGTGAAGTCAGAATCATGGTAATACCGGAATTAATCAACGACGAAAAAATGGTACTCGTTGCAAGGCAGATTGCACAGCAGATTGAGACCGAAATGGATTATCCCGGTCAGATTAAAGTCAATCTTATCCGTGAAAGCAGAGTTACTGACTACGCTAAATAATGCAGTGCGGACGGTATTCAAAATCCGTCCGCTTTTTTTCATAACTATATCTATAAAAAAGGAGATGTTACCATGAAAAAGAAATCTTTCAGACAAAAATTCACAGCACTTATGTCAGTGATTTCAATATCAGCCTGTGCAGTAACAATGCCTGCAAAAGCCGACTGGCAACAGATAGGCTATATGGGCGATATTAACAACGATATGGAAGTAAATATCGCTGACCTGCTCCTGCTCTCAAAATATATGCTGGGCAGAATTTCCCTCACTACAGAAAATGCCTACTATATCAACGGAAAACCCTACTCAATAAACGGCAGTGTGGAAGAAGATTCTCCTGAATATCTCCAGACCGCTGATATAAATCATGACGGCAGAATAGATATTTTTGACATGATTATGATGCGTAAATATGTAATACACAAATACGGCGACCCTGTATACGTATGGACGGACGATGCGGAAACTTCAACAACTTCCACAACTACAACCACCTCCACCACTACTTCCACTACCACTACTGCAACAAGTACCTCTGTTTCAACATCTGAAACAACTACCTCATCTTCTGCTACTGTTTTACCACAGTTTATTGAAGCCCCTGTAAAAGATTTATATGGTTCTATGCCGTCTCAGAATGAAGCTCAGATGGTTATATTCTATGTGGACTTTCCGGACTGCCCGTACAAATACGAACCGTCAGTTTCTGAAATTGAAAAAATCGCATTCGGCGAAGAAAATACAGAAAACAAGAATTACCCATTTGAGAGTATGTCGGCATTCTATAACCGTTCCTCAAAAGGTAGTATGAAACTTAACGGAAAAGCTATCCGTTACACCACAAAGGAAAACAAATCGGCTTATGAGGGTGACATATATCATATCAAACTTATAAACGAAATATTCGAGTCTCTCAAGGACAGCGAGGATTTCACGCAATTTGACGGAAACAAGGATAATATTATTGATACAACACTCATTTCCGTTCCGACAGAAGCAGGTGACGATAACTGGTGGCCTGCTGCCGGACAGTACGGCGGAAGCAGTGATATGACAGTTGACGGAATGTCAATCGGTCACGTCATAGTCGGAAACGCTCAGATTGAAAGCAAAACTGATTACAAAAATTTCAACGGCAGTTATCTGCACGAAATGGGTCATTGTATGGGACTTCCTGATTTCTACCTTTACAATGCCGGAAATGATTTCGAGGGTCTGCACGGTTCAGGCGGTTACGAAATGATGGACGAAACAAACGCCGATTTTTCCGCTGTCTCAAAACTTATGCTCGGTTGGTTCAGAAAAGAACAGGTTACTATATACGACCCTGAAAATAAAAATCAGACTTTCAGCCTCTCAAATGCTCAGAAAGAAAATGGCAACTGTATAATCATTCCGTGCGGTAAACTTGAAAACAATTATTATTCGGAATTTCTTATACTTGAATACACAACTTTTGACGGAAACAACAGTCGTCTCAAAAAGGATTACTGGTGGAGACCTACAAACACTGGTGTAAGAGTTCTGCACGTTGAAGGCACTGTCAGTGACAGTATAGGCTGGAAATACTGGAAATATGCAAGTGGTGACAACGAAAATACCAACAATGACAACGGAAAACGTTTTGTAAGAATAATAGATGATACGGAAACAGATAACCTTTACCATACCGGAGACGTGATAGACAGTGCTATTTCCGGTTTCAAGTGGTACGCTGAGGACGGCACACAATCTGTTGATATAGGTCTTAAAATAACTATCGGCGAAATGACAGACGATTCATGCACAATAACGGTTTCTGAAAAATAATGAAAGGCTTATAAAATGTCAAAGCAATTATTCAACTCATCGGAAAAATCTAATTTTATCCTCAATATGACAGAGGAAAAATATTCACAGCTTGCAACTTTCGGACTGTCAACAGCCTGCTTTTCAACAGCAGTTTTTGCAGTTATACCGGAAATTGTCGATAAACTTTCATATTCCATAGTATCAGGCGGACTTGCCATTTCAGGAGTAATATGTATGATTCTTGCACTTATCGGCATAATGAAAAAATACATAGACTTCAGAAAAAATATTCCGTTCTTTGCATTTGGTGTAATGGTTGTATGGGGAATCGTCTCGCTTATAAACTCCTATTCCGTAAGTATTTCATTTTATGGTTTTTCGGGACGTGGCGAGGGGCTTTTAGCGATAATATTTTATTTCTGTTTCTTTATAACAGCAATGTCAGTAAAACGTGAAAAAGCTATAACCATAATCGTAAATTCTGTCATAGCTTCCGGACTTCTGCACAGCGTTATAGGACTTGTTCAGGTATTCACCGGAAAATTAAGTCATTACCGATTTGCTTCCCTCAAAATAAAAATAAACTCTGCAAGCGGTCTGGCACAGTCTCCGATATTTCTTGCAATGGTGCTGAGTATTGCACTTACAGCATCACTTGTCACAGCGGTTCTTACAGACAGCAAAAAACGCCGGATTTTCTGCATTGTAAGTTCGTGCCTGTTCTCGTTTGTCATTATGTTCACATACTCGCTTATGGGAATAGTCGGAATCGTTATCGCAGTATTTTCTGCCGTTGCAAGTTTCCTCATAAAAAAATCTCCTGCAATACGACTTGTTTCTGTATTTTCAGGAATACTTCCGGCGATACTTTCTGTTATTATCGTAAACGCCGGAATTGTCGGTGAAATATCATCTTACAAGCTGTACGACGGTTATACGCTTTGGTGGGCTGATTCCTATATGAGACTTTCAGCAAGCGGTATCTACAACAAAGACGACCTTGACATATCCGATACAACAGAAGTTTATAAATATCTTAATTCAAAAACTATTGATATAATAAAAAAATATTCCCTCACGGGTACAGGAGCAGACCAGCTTGTATATCCTCAGCTTTACACAAACAGCGGTCTCGATCCTGAAATTACTGATTTGAATACTATTATTTCCCTTAACAAAGGAACTTTTGACAAAGTTTACAATGAATATCTTTATACCACCGCAACAAGAGGTATTCCCTCACTGATTGCACTTGTTATGATTCTTGTATCAGTATTAATGAGAGGTTTAAGAAAAATAAAAAAATCCCCCTCGGAAAATAATATCTGTACCTTTATGATGTTCATATGCGGAATTATTATATTCTTTATAGGTTGCAGTAATATAACGTTTTCGCCTATATTCTGGACTGTATCGGGTTTACTGATGTGTTCAGAAAAGCAAAAACAGTAAGTATAGCCTAACAAAAGTGTATTGATTTTTTTCCGTGAATATGGTAGAATATATACAATAAATTTTACGGAGGTGCTTTATTATGGCATATATTATCAGTGATGACTGCATCAGCTGTGGTGCTTGTGCAAGCGAGTGTCCTGTTGAGGCTATTTCTGAAGGCGACGGCAAGTACGTTATCGATGCAGATACTTGTGTTGAATGTGGTGCTTGTGCAGGTGTTTGCCCTGTTGCTGCTCCCTCTGCTGAGTAATTTTTTACGTTATCAGAAATTTAAACAGTCTCGTTATCGGGGCTGTTTATTTTTTTCTTGACAATCAGTACTTCTTTGTGATATACTATACCTACAAAATATTTTAACATAGATTTAGAAAAATTACTAAATGGAGGACTATTCAAATGAAAAAATTCCGATTTACCGCACTTACACTTGTGTCTGCACTTTCTATCATGTCAGCTTTTTCATGCTCCGACAAAACAGTACAGTCTGATTCAGATTCGTCCGTAATAACTTCCGTAGCGGACAGACAGCCTGAATTAAAAGTACCTAACAAATATTCCGGCGACTCAAAGAAAACTAATTCCGTTCTCGGACAGTCAACTGAAGTCAATAACACTGTCTTCTCACTCAATAATGTTATAAGCGTAACAAATCCGGCAGGAAACGGAAACGATTATGTATATATCAATGTTACTATAAAAAACAACACTGATACTGAATATCAGATTAATTCACTCAACAACTTCTTTATCTCACTTCCTGACGAAACAGAAAGTCTCTCCGATATACGTGCGAAATTATACGCAATAAATAATTATCCGCAATGTGTTGACGACCCTATAACAATTCCTGCCAATGGTGAATTTACCGGATATATTACAGGAGGCTTCCTCGTACCTACCGGAACAGACTCATTTACTGTAGGATTTTTCCCGACCCTCGACAATGACAGAGACAGGTCAAATGCTATTATTTCCCCTGTAACCGCTGAAAATATTACTCATGATGATTCCGCACTCAGATAATACAGAAAATTTTCCCCGCTCTTTGTGGAACGGGGATTTTTTTATTGAAACACAAGTTTGCCGGAACGTTTCAGGCATGAACCGCATACAGCAAGTACAGCAAGATAAACTATTCCGCCTGTTACAACCGATACCGCAAGCACTCCGAAACTTCCCATTCCGTACCGGTGAGCCGTTACACACGCAAGGTATGCTGAACCTGCACACATTCCGCCAGCATACAATATCAATGCAAAAGGTGCTATTTTCAGACTGATTCCTGAATGCTTCACGTAAAGTTTAACCGATACTATGAGAATAACCGCATAGCATACAGACGTTGAAACAGAAGCCCCGTCAACTCCCATAAAAGGTATCAGCAATATATTGCCTGCAAACTTTACAAGCGTTCCGAGAAGCATTATTTTCAGCGGTAAAGATGCTTTTCCGATAGCCTGCAACATACTGAATACCGGAAACGATACACACAGACAGACCATTCCAACCATAAGCAGACGGAGCGAATTTATACAGACGTTCACTTCCTCAGGCTGTTTCGGAAACAGAAAAACAAGTATTTCCGGAGCAAGTACAGCAATTCCGAAAGCTGACGGTACAGCGATTACTGCTGACGTTATCAGTGCCTGCATTGTATTTTCCGAAAGCGTTTTTATGCGATGATTTTCCCAAGCCTCAGTGATACACGGCAAAACTCCTTTTCCGAGCATATTTGTTACTGACGGTACAAGGTTAAATACGGTCAAGGCGATTCCTGCAAACGACCCATATATAAAATTCGGTATATCCTTTTCTGCAATACCTGACGGCTGATTTGTCCTGCTCCCGAAATATGTAATACACCCTATAACCGTCCACATATCTATCAGGGCGGTAAGGTTAGTAACAACCGCACTTATTCCTGTAGGTACAGCGTTGGCAATAAGTTCACGTGAAATATCTTTCCTGCTCATCAGTGTTTTTTCGCTGTTTTCGGGAATACCTTTTCTGAAAAATCTCAGTACCGCAAAAAATACAACTGCTCCTACTGACGATAACGTTACACCTAATATTCCTCCGGCAGAAGAAACTGCTATCGGGTCTATATCCGGAAAATATACAATTATTTCGTCAATGTGTTCCGTAATGTATCCGCACAGACAAAGTCCTGCTACAACTTTAACAACGCCCTCTATCACCTGCGAAACTGCCGTCGGGTACATATTACTCATACCCTCATAGTAACCACGTTCAACGGACATTATGCACCCGAAAAATACAGACGGTGAAATCATTGCAACAGATAAAGTTGATTCAGCACTTCCGCCGAAAAGCAAAGACAAAATAAACGTCAATATACTTCCTGCAAGTCCGACAGCGGAAAATATCATCAGTGCTGTACTTCTTATTTTTTTAGCATTGGAATACATTCCGAGTGCAACGCTTTGTGCTGTCATTCTTGCAACAGCAGAAGAAAGTCCTGTAACCGTAAGTGCGTACACAGGCATAAATAAACTGTATGCACAGCTGAAATAACTCATTCCCACACCGCCGAGGAGATTTGTAAGCGGTATCTTGAATAATGCCCCCAGTGCTTTTGAAACACCTGCAGACAGCATAAGTATAAGTGAAGCCTTAATAAAATTCTGTTTTTTCACAAAATCACCCTTTACAATATACAGTCAGACGAAAATTATAACTCAATTTTCTTGTTTTCACAAAAATATATGTTGCAGAATTTAAAATTATGTGGTATAATATAAAATAAGCTGTCTACAGCTTACAAATTCACACAAATGACATAAACTGAAAGGCTGGTTTTAAACATGGATTATAAATTTTCTGATAAAGTAACCACACTTCAGGCTTCCGCTATCAGAGAAATTCTCAAATTCACTTCCGTTCCGGGTGTAATATCATTCGCAGCCGGAAACCCCGCACCAGAGGCTTTTCCTGCCGAGAAAATCGCAGAAATCTCCGCAGAACTTCTCAGCACAGACCCTATACTCGCTTTGCAGTATAACATCACAGAGGGTTATACACCTTTGCGTGACTTCCTGAAACAGTGGCTTGCTTCAAAAAACTGCTACAACTCAGATTTTGACGACGTTATTGTAACTTCCGGCGGTCAGCAGGCTAACGAACTTTCATGTAAGGTACTGCTTAACGAAGGCGACACACTTATTTGTGAATCACCGTGCTTTATAGGTTCGCTGAACGCTTTCCGTTCCTATAATGTAAACCTCTGCGGAGTTGAGATGGACGACGACGGAATCAATCTCGAAAAGCTCGAAAACGCCCTGAAAACTCAGAAAAACGTTAAAATGCTGTATGTTATCCCGAATTTCCAGAATCCTACAGGCAGAACGATGTCCCTTGAAAAAAGAAAGTCTGTCTATGAACTTGCTTGTAAATATGATTTCATAATTCTTGAGGACGACCCTTACGGCGAATTACGTTTTGCAGGTGAAAACGTTCCGACTATCAAGAGCCTTGACACTGAGGGACGTGTTATCTATTCAAGCACGTTTTCAAAAATTCTGTCGTCAGGTTTCAGAACGGGATTCGTTTCCGCACCTGCTCCGATAATTCAGAAAATCGTTGTCTGCAAACAGGTTTCTGACGTTCACTCAAACATATGGGCTCAGGTAGTCGCACACCGTTTTATGACTTCAGTGAATCTTGACGAACATTTCAAAGGTCTGCGTGAAATCTACAGAAAAAAATGTGACCTTATGTGTTCTTATATCGACGACAGATTTTCCGAAAAAATCTCGTATATAAGACCTCAGGGCGGACTTTTCGTATGGTGTACACTCCCCGACGAATGTGATATGAATGACTTCTGCACAAAGGCTATAAAAGATTATAAAATAGCAGTTGTACCCGGAAACTCGTTCAGCATTGACGAAAAAGAAAAAAGCCATTCATTCCGTCTTAACTACTCCACGCCGACGGATGAACAGATTATTAAGGGTATGGAAATACTCTCTAAAATGACAAAGGATATACTTGACTGATTTTTTCAGGTATTCCAAAATAATATTTAAACGAAAGGAATTTTTTACTATGCCAAACAAAATGACTGAAAGATACACTGTAACTCAGAAGTATCTCATGACAAGAGGACAGGCTATCAATTTCCCTGCACGCTTTTTCAATACCAACTTCAAGAAAAACGAAGTTTTCGGAGTTGTTATTGACATTCCGATGTCTTCCACGGTTCTCACATCTATGGTGTGCTTTATCAATGGTGCTGCTAACCTCTACTTCAATAACGGCGGAGAATATACAGGAGCTTCACAGAAGTACAGAAATCTTGTGCAGGCTACACACACGCTCGTTGCAAACGCAGGACAGCTTATTCCGAAGTGTGAAAAAACAAAGACTTATGACCTCCCGAAAGGCAAGACACACAATATTTTCCTGCTCACAAAAAACGCTATTTACAAGACTGAAATCAAACCTGGTATTATTCCTGAAAATGAACCCGAACTCCGTACATTCTATGTACTCTATCAGCGTGTACTCAACGAACTGAGAAGCTGTCAGCTCAAGGACGACGCAGCAGCACGCAAAGCAAAATAAGGAGATGTTTTTCTAAATGGAAAATAAAAAGCTGATTTTCAGTGGTATACAGCCTACAGGCACTTTCACACTCGGAAACTATATCGGTGCTGTAAGAAACTGGAAACCTCTTCAGGACGAATACAACTGTATTTATTGTGTTGTGGATATGCACGCAATCACCGTGAGACAAGACCCTGTTAAGTTAAGACAGAATACAATGAACTCATACGCACTGCTTATGGCGTGTGGAATAGACGTTGAAAAATCAATACTTTTCATACAGAGCCACGTCAAGACCCATGCGGAATTAAGCTGGATTCTCGGTTGTAACACACAATTCGGTGAACTCTCACGTATGACACAGTTTAAGGATAAAAGTCAGAAACATGCTGATGACGTAAATTCCGGACTTTTCACATATCCGGTACTCATGGCGGCTGATATTCTTGCTTATAACGCTGACCTTGTACCTGTAGGCGTTGACCAGAAACAGCACCTTGAGCTGACAAGAAATATTGCACAGCGTTTCAATCAGAGATACGGCGACTTCTTCACAGTACCTGAGCCATATATTCCGGAAGTGGGTGCAAAAATAATGTCATTGCAAGACCCTACAAAGAAAATGTCTAAGTCTGACGAAAACCCAAATTCCGTTATACTCATTCTTGACGACAAGGACACTATTATAAGAAAATTCAAACGTGCGGTTACTGACAGCGAGACAGAAGTCTGCTATCGTGACGGAAAAGACGGTATAAACAATCTTATGACTATCTATTCAAGCGTTACCGGCAAGGACTTTAAGGCTATTGAATCGGAGTTTGCAGGAAAGGGATATGGTGATTTCAAGATTGCAGTTGGTGAAGCCGTTGCAGACCACCTTGAACCTGTAAGAAATGATTTCGCAAGACTTATTGCCGACAAGGCTTATCTGAAGAAATGCTATACTGAAGGTGCTGAAAAAGCCCTCAGATATTCACAGAGAATAGTATCAAAAGTTTACAGAAAAGTCGGATTTGTTGACAGAACATAATAAATTTACGGACGGGATAATTTTTCCGTCCGTATTTATCAACAGTTATTTTTCATAAATCAGACCTTTTAACAGCACTCAAAAATGACAATATTTACAAAAATAAAAAAACATATTGCATTTTGTGGTATTTTGGAGTATTATATTATTTGGTCTGTCTTTAAGGAGGTTTTTATATGGTTGAATATCAGCAGAAAGAAAAGTATTCTATCAATGACCTGATTGATATTGTACGTCTGTTGCGTGGTGAGGGCGGTTGCCCTTGGGACAGGGAACAAACGCACAAGTCTATCAGACAGGATTTTTTAGAGGAAACCTGTGAAGCTATTGAAGCTATCGATTTGGACGACACTGACCTGCTCCGTGAAGAACTCGGTGACGTGTTGTTGCAGGTAGTTTTCCATTGCCGTATTGAAGAAGAAAAAGATTCTTTCAGATTTGACGACATATGCGATGGTATCTGTAAAAAACTTATTGTCCGTCACCCGCACGTTTTCGGAGAATTAACCGTTGATTCAACCGGCGACGTTCTCAGAAACTGGGACAATATCAAGATGCAGACAAAACATCAGACTACTTATACGGAAACACTTGAAAGTGTTGCAAAATCACTTCCGGCACTGATGAGGTCGCAGAAAGTCGGCAAGCGTGCTATGCGTGCAGGAATGGACTTCAGAAACGCAGAAGATGCTATGGCTTGTGTTTCCGCCGAAAAGGCTGAACTTGAAGAAGCTGTCTCAACCGGCGACAAGTCACGTATTGAAGAAGAACTGGGTGATTTGTTATTTTCTTGTGTGAACGTTGCACGTCATCTCGGAATAGATGCTGAACTTGCTCTCAATAAGTCTACAAACAAGTTTATCAGACGTTTTTCTGCTACTGAAAACCTCGTCCGTGCCGAAAACATCGATATGCAAACACTTCCTATTGAAGAACTCGATGTTTACTGGAACAAGGCTAAGGAACTTATTTCAGACGGAAAAGACATTGACTGAATTTTACTAATCAGGAGGAATAATCATGACTAAATCTGAACTCATCTCATCACTTGCAAAAAGCATGAACTGCACAAAAAAAGACGCTACTGCTGTTATTGACGCTACATTTGCTGTCATTCAGGAAACACTTGAAAAGGGCGAAAAAGTTTCTGTTACTGGTTTCGGTACATTTGAAATCCGTGAGAGAGACGAAAAAACCTGTATCAACCCCAAAACTAAAGAAAAAATGGTATGCCCTCCATGTAAAGCCCCTGCTTTCAAGGCTGGCAGAAACCTCAAGAGTACTATCAACAAGTAAAATTTCAGGGAACAGGCTTTATCTAAAAACCTGTTCCCTTTTGACTAATCAAAGGAGTTAATTAATGAGACTTGACAAATATTTAAAAGTAACACGTCTTATCAAGAGACGTACAGTTGCAAATGATGCCTGCGACGCTGAAAAAATCGTCGTAAACGGCAAGGTTGCACGTGCTTCATATGACGTGAAAGTCGGCGACGTTATAGAAATAAATATGGGGACAAAGCCATTGAAAGTTAAAGTCCTCAATGTAGTTGAACACGCTACAAAGGAAACAGCCTCCGACAACTATACAGTAATAGAATAAAAAATCACGGGACATTCTTCAATGTCCCGCTTTTTCTAACTTTCGTCATAATAATCATTGTCGTAATAATCGGAATCGTAATCAATTTCCTGATTTTGTGGAACACGGATTTTGTTTACAACCTTTTCTGATTTTTGAATATAATCCCTGCTCGTTTCTGAATACTGCTGTACAGCCTGTCTACTCGCTTTTACACTTTCGCTTATACTCTTTCCCTCCGCACGATTTTTGTTATATGTGCAGACAGCAATAATTACAGTAAATATTTCATCTACGGCAGGCAATATATCTGGTACTACAAAATTTGCAATTACCAGAGCTATTGAAAGACCTGTATGACCTTTTTTCATAAATATGTAAGTTCCTACCAGTAAAACAATACCGCCTACAGTATCAAGCAATGATAACCCTATAACAATAAAAGCAGTCATACCAAATGAATAAGGTTCAACTTCATTATTATTATTACTCATACTTTTTTCACCACCTTTCTATAATTCTATTATACATATAGTACCAGACGTATGGTTGTCCGTTCAAAAAAATTTTACAAATAAATTTTAAAAAAAACAGGTACATGGAAAAATGTACCTGTTTTCTATTTGGTGTTCTTGATGTCCCAACGGAATACAACGATTTTTGAAGCCTTCGTACAGTCAAGCATATTATTGTATTCAAGTTTTGACATATCAAGATAACGATAATTTTCCTTTTCGTCGGCATTCTTTGAAAAAATACCCTTTATCTTTGATAATGCACCACCTGCTGAGCGTGATATTACAGTACCCAGATGATAATGTTCACGCATAAAAGCTATTATTTCAGAAGCTGTTGTAAGGTGCTTATCACATACATTGTAAGTACCGGAATAAGAAGTATCTTCTGCATATCTGACAAAGCACAGTATAAAGTCAACAAGATTATGTATACAACACAACTGAAAGCCATACTGTCCAGTACCTGATACAAATTTCATGCCGTCTTTAGGGTCTGTAATCTTTGCAGTAAGATTATCAATGAATTTCAATGAATACACCGGAGAATATCTTACAATGCAAGCTATTACATTCTTGTGATTCTGCAACTCCCTCACAAAAGCCTTTTCTGCCTCAAACTTCATATTAGCGTAATTTGTAATCACTTTAAGTTTGTTTACTTCTCTTATCGGTTCACGTGTCTTTGTAAACTCATAAACCTGGTCAGTACTCAGCAGTATGAACATCTTGACATTATTATTCATAGCAGTCTCATAAATAAATCTGTCACATTCACCGGAAATAGTCATCTGTTTTTCCATGATAATAGGTCCGAAATCGTTATCAACCGTACATGATGCATGGATAACTATGTCAATTTTATTTTTCGTAAAAATTTCAGTGTATGAATCCCTGTCATCCTGTGCAGACTGTATGAACGAATAATTAAATTTTCCTGTATTATAATTATTTTCCTTTTCGTCAACGGCAATTACTTTATTTCCTTTTTTAAGAAGTCCCGAACAGATATGCTGACCTATAAGACCGCAACCGCCTGTTACAAGAATTGTATTCATCGCCGAAGCCTCCTCTCAATCAAAATACTTATTATATTATATCATATAAGAAATGTTTTTGCAATATATGTTATATCATTCTAACTAATTTCCTGAATTTACCTCATCAATATATTTATCCACTACTGCATTTATAGAATCATAGGTTTCACTCCACGCAGTACCACGTGCCGTAAGTCTTAGGCTGTTGTCAAGAAGTTCACCACAGTCCGCAGAAACGCCCCTTGACAAATCAATAACAGGATTGGATTCCGCAAGTGTCTGCATACTTTCTTTCATCTCAAACATTTCATCTGTCCAGCCGTAATCTTCTTTCATCTGCTTGTCGGCTAAAGCAAGCGTTTCAGAATCTTCAAGTACAAAACGCTTACATTCAAGAAACTTTGCAACGCCTTCCGGATTTTTACCGCCTTTTACAAAAGCATACGCTTCCATTCCGACAGGAATATAATATTTGTCGGAATCGGGGTCTTTAGGCATAGGCACGAAAAATACCTCGTCACCGAAAGTTTTTTTCCAGTTATCCGACTTCATATAAAACTGATACAGTCCGCACGGATAGAAAAGAGTTTTCCCCTCACCGATATAAGCAGGTTTGGCATTCCAGCCGTACTCTTCTGACCCGATTGCGATATAGTCATTGTTGTAAAGATTATATATCCAGTTCTGAACACGTTCCATAGCAGGATTTGAAAGATTGTTTATAAGTCTGCCGTTTTCCATACTTACAGCAGGAACACCAGACGTTGCAGTCAGTCCGAATTCAAACCACCAACCGTCTATTCCGTAACGCTGATTATTAGGGTCAACAAATTTATCAAGCATATTTTCAAACGTTTTCCAATTCCATTCACCTTTTCTGTAAAGTTCGGCAGGGTCTTGCAATCCGGCTTCACGGACAGTTTTGCGGTTATAAATCACTCCGCAGTTGTCACCGGCAATGCGTGTTGCAGTAATATAATGACCGCCTTTCCATATGAGACTGTCATTCAGTTCACGCACACCGTCCCACAAAGGCGAATCATAATTTATATAATCGTCCGCCGGAATAAACATCTGACGGACAGCACCTTTCGGGAAAGCGTCAAGGTCTCCGGCATAGAAAAAATCTATACCCTCATCACCGTTTATAGCCTTTGCAAGCTGTTCGTAACGGTCGTCAAAAGTACATTGATTCCATTCAATTTTACCGCCATAGCGTTCCTCAAACGCCACAAGAAAAGCCGGAGTACTTTTCCCCTCATTGTCGTCTGAATTAATGTCCCACGGCGACAGCCATTTAATAGTCTTGTTTTCAAGTTCTCCTGTAAGTAATTCGGAATCAGCAACGTTTTCCGCTATTGCCTTTCTGAGAGCAGGGTCAACGTCCTTTGCTTTGGAATCGTCAGTCTTTTCACCACACGCCGTAACCGATACAGCTAAAAACGAAATTGACAATATAAAAATCTTCAATCTGTTCATTTCACGCCTCCGAACACGTTTTACCGATTGCCGAAAATGCACAGTTGTCTTTCATTTTGCAGGAAGCACAGCCCTTTTTTCCACGACGAACGGGATTTTCAGATATTCCGATAATCGCCGTTACTGATTTCGACGGCAGAAGCAGACAGTTTTCCGTGACAGTAAGACCTATGCGACGTTGTGCATTGAGGAATAAAAGAAGATGTTTCTGAATGTCAAGCGGAAAGTCTCCGTAACCGGCACTGAATCTCCACGTTCTGTACGGAGCGTGAATAACTGAAAAAATCTCATCTTCCGCACGGTTGCAGACCTGCTCAATTCCGGCACTGCAAAGACAGTCAACTGCTAAAGCCTCTGCCATATCTGTAACCGCCGTCTGTCTTATCAGCTTATCGGCTTCATCGGAAAGAGTAGTCGCCATTACAACAGCTTCCTGACAACCCGAAAGATGTTTTTTTATATCTTCTCCGTCAAGCGATACATTAAGACCCTCAAGAAACAGACCGTTTTCTGTAAAATTAACAGCAGTTTTTCTGTAGACATATTTAGGTCTCATACGTTCACGGACAACAGGCTCAAGACGGTCAAGAATTTCCATAATCTGCACGTCCGGAACGCCCCTGACACCCATATAACGTGACGCTTCTGATTTGGAAATGGGATTCAACTTCATCATACGTTTATTATTCCCGAAACCGCTTCACTGATTTTTCTTGCAACATATGCATTATTCATAGTATAAAGGTGTATTCCGTCAACACCGCTTGCAATAAGGTCAACAATCTGATTTATCGCATATGCAATTCCTGCATCTCTGAGGGCTTCCGGATTGTTTTCATACTTCTGCATAATACGCACAAATTTACGTGGCAGACTTACTCCGCAAGTTGTCACCATACGCTCAATCTGTTTCTTGTTGACTACCGGCATAATTCCGGCTTCAATAGGTACGTTGATACCGGCAAGAGCAGTTTTTTCACGGAAATCATAAAAAGAATCATTATCAAAGAAAAGCTGGCTGACAAGGTGAGTAGCACCGGCTTCAACTTTCTTTTTAAGGTTCATTATATCGTCAATCAAAGAATCGGAATCTGGGTGACATTCCGGATAACAAGCTCCTGCAATGTCAAAATCTCCCTGAGACTTTATATATGTAATAAGGTCATTTGCGTGCGGAAAATCGTGTTTCGGTTCAATATCGGGATTTCTGTCCCCTCTGAGAGCAAGAATATTTTCAATTCCTCTTTTCTTTATCTCCTCAAGAGTTGTGGAAATCTCCTCTTTTGTGTAGTTTATACAGGGAAGATGTATCATCGGTATTATACCGTTTTCCTTGATTTTGGAAGCAACGTCACACGCAAATGTATTATTACTGCTTCCGCCTGCTCCGAATGTCACACTTATAAAATCAGGTTTAAGGTCATTGAGTTCGTCAAGAGCCTTGTAAATAACGTCAACTGAACTTGTTTTCTTTGGTGGGAAAACCTCAAATGAAAAAACGGTTTTCTTTTCAAATAAATCTTTTATTTTCATAATTATCTCCTTAAAAAATCAGTCTATGCTCCAGTCTATTTCACCCAGACCTACAGCACGCAGAAATTCATTAGCCTTTGAAAAATGTTTACAGCCGAAAAATCCGTGATATACTGACAATGGACTCGGGTGTGCGGAAGTTAATACAAGGTGTGCAGGATTTGTAATAAATTTCTGTTTTGCCTTAGCGTCTCCACCCCACAACATGAAAACCATTGGTTTTTCACGCTGATTGAGAATCTTTATAATATCTGTTGTAAATTCTTCCCAACCTATTCCCCTGTGGCTTTTCGGAGTATGTGCACGTACTGTCAGAACAGCATTAAGTAACAATACACCGTTTTCAGCCCATTTTGTGAGTTCTCCGTGCTTTCCGAGGTTATTCACACCTATATCGTTATTAATCTCCTTGAAAATATTCACGAGAGACGGTGGAGGTTTAACACCTTTTTTTACTGAAAAACTCAGTCCGTGTGCCTGCCCGTTATCGTGATAGGGGTCTTGTCCGATTATAACGCACTTAACATCATTATACGATGTAAGTTTCATAGCGTTGTAAATATCGTACATATCCGGAAAAACTGTCTGTGTTCTGTATTCTTCAATAAGTTTCTGACGTAATTTAATATAGTATTCTTTCTGAAACTCATCTTTGAGAATTTCGTCCCAGTCATTACCAAAATTAACCATATATTCTCCTTTCAGTTTTCATTGTAAACAGTATCTTCATAATACTTGAATTTTACAAGTTTGTTTTTTCTGTATGTAAGTGAACCCTGCTGATTAAACGGGATTTTTTCGTAAACTTCAGCAGAACACTCTATTTTTATATTACGACCTTTACGTGTTAAAAAAGTAAGTTCATAATATTCATCAAGCAGTTTAACATTGCCATCGCTTTCAATAACTCTACGTCGGTCGTCGCTTTTCCGTATAAGCGTTGCCATTTCGACAACAGGTGCAGAAAAACTTTTCTTTTCGACCTCTTCTGTATTCTCGTCTTCCTCTTCAATAAAAAGCGATATAAACCTTTCAACAGGATTATCACCGCCAAAGGTTATTATTATTAAAATCAGGGCTATGGCAATTGCACCGAACATGATAAGCATATTTCTTATCTCCGGTGACATTTATATCAATCCTTTCACTGTTTTGTTGTTTATAAATTTATTCAATGCCATTTGGATTAAGTTTTGTGAAATTCCAGCTGTCAGCACACATCTGTTCAATACCGGAGCTTGCCTCCCAGCCGAAAATCTCCTTTGCCTTTGAAGCGTCTGCATAACAGGTAGCAATATCTCCTGCACGGCGTGGAGTGATTTTTTTCGGAATCGGTTTTCCGCAAGCCCTTTCGTAAGCAGATACAACTTCCAGTACGCTTGACCCCTTGCCAGTACCGAGGTTGACAGCCTCAAAACCTTTGTTTTTCATAGCGTAGTCAATTGCACATACGTGACCGGAAGCTAAATCCATAACGTGAATATAGTCCCTTACACCCGTACCGTCTGGAGTATCATAATCGTCACCGAAAACGCTTAACTGTTCAAGTCTGCCGGAAGCTACCTGTGCAATATATGGTACAAGGTTATTCGGGATTCCGTTAGGATCTTCACCGATAAGTCCGCTACTGTGTGCGCCGATAGGATTGAAATATCTGAGTGCTACCACACTGAAATCCTTGTCTGCAACGCATACGTCACGGAGAATCTGTTCAATCATTACTTTTGTGTAACCATAAGGATTAGTGGCAGAAGTAGGCATATCCTCAGTATATGGAGCTTTGTTATTCATACCGTAAACCGTTGCAGATGACGAAAAGACAAATTTTTTGCAGTTGTACTCACGCATGACTTTCAGCAGAATAAGAGTTCCATAAATATTATTTGAGTAGTATTCAAGCGGTTTCTGTACCGATTCGCCTACGGCTTTCAGACCTGCAAAATGTATTACAGCATCAATAACATTTTCCTTGAAAACTTCCGAAAGTGATTTATAATCGCACACATCTACCTTGCGGAAAATTACTTTTTTTCCGCTGATTTTTTCTATTCTTTCTGTTACAGCTTCTTTAGAGTTACTGAGGTTGTCCGCTATTACTATTTCGTAACTATTGGCAAGAAGTTCCACGCAGGTATGACTTCCGATAAAGCCTGTACCGCCTGTTACAAGAATTTTACCCATAAAAGACCTCCTGAAAAATTTCTACACTATCTATTATACTATATTTTCACGTTATTTTCAAGATATAATTGAAAATTTATTTTAAATATGTTATAATTAACTGAAAAAATTTTTTCAGGGAGGAAAATATGCAGAAAATTCTCGGATATATGCGTAAGGCCATTCAGCTGTACGGACTTATCACCGACGGCGACCATATCTGTGTGGGCGTTTCAGGCGGAAAAGATAGTCTTGTTATGTTGAAAGGTCTCGTCTTACTTAAACGCTTTATAGGTATTGACTACAAAATAACTGCTCTAACAATTGACCCACAATTCAAAGGTATTGAGGGAAACTATTCTGATGTTACGGAACTTTGCAAAAAACTCGGCGTTGATTACCACGTTGTCCGGACGCAGATAGGCGAAATAGTTTTCGATGTCAGGAAAGAAGAAAATCCGTGCAGTCTTTGTGCAAGAATGAGACGTGGTGCATTGTACAACTCGGCGGAAAAACTCGGCTGTAACAAAATCGCTCTCGGACACAACTACGACGACGTTGTAGAGACCTTTATAATGAATCTTTTCACCGAGGGTCGCATAGGTTGCTTTTCACCGGCAACGTATCTTGAGGACAGGGATATTCACATTATACGACCGCTTGTACTTGCACCTGAACGTGCCGTTAAAAAAGCCTCACATAATTTAACAATCGTAAAATCACAATGTCCTGCCGACGGTCACACCAACCGTCAGAAAACAAAAGAATTTATTGCAGAAATGGAACGTAAGGAACACGGTTTCAAGGACAGGATTTTCGGAGCAATGCAACGTGCGGACATTGACGGCTGGGGTATCACATAAAAAAGGCTCTCCCTAAGGAGAGTCTTTTTATTATCGTATGGACAAATCAGTCATTAAGACCTTTTAATTAGTCATTTTTCTTTCTGAGAACGAATGCAGTGCCGATTGCAACAGCGAGACCAGCAGCAGCAACGCCTACGCCAGCAACACCAGTCTTCGGTGATTCCTTACCAGCAGCAGTAGTTGTTGTAGTTCTTGTAGTTGTTGTAGCTCTTGTAGAAGCTGTTGTTGTTGTAGCAGCTGTAGAAGCAGGAGCTGTAGCAGCTGTTGATGTAGTACCTGCTGTTGTAGCACTACCACTTCCGATAGGACCAGATAATGATGTTGTAGTTGTAGCAGCTGTTGTAGCTGTTGTAGTTGTAGCAGCTGTTGTTGTGGTTGTTGTAGGTGCAGGAGTTGTTGTAGTTGTTGTAGTTGTAGCAGCTGTTGTTGTGGTTGTTGTAGGTGCAGGAGTTGTTGTTGTAGTTGTTGTAGTTGTAGCAGCTGTTGTTGTGGTTGTGGTAGTAGTAGTTGTTGTTGTGGTTGTGGTAGTAGTAGTTGTTGTTGTTGTTACTTCACCACCTGTAATCTTGATATAACCAGGAACAAGACCCTGTGTGAATGCATAAGCCTGCATCAGTCTACCCTCTTCATCGTTTGTAGCATTAGTGAAAAGGTCTTCTGCAATTGTAGGAACTGAGTGGTAATCAATAAGAATCGGGAATTCTTCACCGCCCTGAAGGTCTGTAGGAAGCACGAAACCCATTGTGTATGCAACACCATCTCTACCGTCGTTACCATAAGCACCAGCTGTCATGAACGCACCACCAGTGATAACACCACCATCAACTTTTGAAGGATAAGTAGTAGCAATTTCATTAACTACAGCAGGAAGTATAGAAAGACGTCTTGTAGCTGCACCACGGTCAACCATTAAATAGCCATCATCTTCCATAAAAATTGAAACCTGTGCGTCCTTATTACCGCCACCAACATTTGAATAGTAGTCTACATGAAGACCGATTGATGAATACTTGCCATCTGCACCCTCTACATTGATGTTAACTTCAACGGGAGTGCCAGCAGCAGCAAGAGCCTGTGCCTCTTCGAGTGTAAGTTCAACCTTATCAACGGAAATTGTAGCTTTTGTTTCAGAAGCAGCAATCTGTTCAGGAGTGAAACCATTATCAGGAGTAGCAAAAGCAGAAACTGAAGTAGCAGAAACTGCAACAGCAGAAACAGCAAGTGCAGTAACAGCTTTCTTTAAATAACTTGTTTTCATTTTGATTTATTTCCTTTCAAATAAAAATTAGATTAGAATTGTTTTATTTTATCTGCCGCCACCCGACGGCAGATTTCGTACGTTTGATTATTTTCCGAGTATTGAATCCCAGGTTTCTATACCCTGTGGTTTACCTGTTGAAACTGCAGCGTAGTAACTGAGAATACTTGTAGAATCGGTAGCGTCCATAAGTCTGCCTACCTTACCGGTCTTCCAGTTTTCCTCAACCTGAAAATTTGCCTGATTTACGTCACCAAGGAATGCTGCAAACTGGTCATAAATACAAAGCGGGTCTGTAACGAGTTTCGGATTTGTTCTTGAAAGTATTGTTTCATTCTGTCCTTTACCTGTTGAAAGTGAAGCGTAATACATAAGTATCTGCGTAGCATCTACAGCGTTAACCATATAGTCAAGGTCTACGTCACCCATAATACCGATATAAACTTCAACTCCGGCATCTTCATTTGTTTTTGTCTTAAGAACATCGCCGTCTTTAATAACCACATTGCCATGGTCATCAACTACATCTCCGCCTCTGTAAACAAGAGTTGCAACATACTTGAAGTCAGCGTCGCCATAGATAAATGTTTCAGCAGGAGTTGATGCAAAATCAAAGTTTTCACTAATATCAAATTCAGAAGATTCTAAAGTATCATCAACATAATCTACGTGGAGAGTAATGCCCTTAACCTGTTCTTTTCTGAATGATGTTTCGTGGCTATAGTAGAAACCTGAACCAGTACCAAAACCGGAAGGGTCAATAGCTACAGACCAGTTCTTTACTTCACCGTTAAGTACAGGACCTGAACCAGTTGTTACAGATGTTGTAGTTGAGTCAGTAGTTTCGCCTGTACCGGTTGTTTCAGTTGTTGTAGTTGTGGAAGACGGGTCGTCTGTACCGGTTGTTTCAATTGTTGTTGTAGTTGTGGAAGACGGGTCGTCTGTACCGGTTGTTTCAGTTGTTGTAGTTGTGGAAGACGGGTCGTCTGTACCGGTTGTTTCAGTTGTTGTAGTTGTTTCAGTAGTTTCATCTGTACCGGTTGTTTCAGATGTTGTAGTTGTTTCAGTAGTTTCATCTGTACCGGTTGTTTCAGATGTTGTAGTTGTTTCAGTAGTTTCATCTGTACCGGTTGTTTCAGATGTTGTTGTGGTTTCAGTAGTTTCGTCTGTACCGGTTGTTTCAGATGTTGTTGTAGTTGTAGTAGTGTCATCTGTAGTTGTTGTTGTAGTTGTTGTAACAATTGGTTCTCTCCAGATGTCAAGACCGATTGTTGCGAGATTATAATTTGTACTGTAAATATCGCCTACGTCCACAGTAGCTTTCAGGTATCTTGTATACTCAGAATCAGGCACTTTTTCGTCAATGAACTGACCATTGAGTTCATAAGTACCGCTTGAAGCCTGTGCCATAAGTGCATAAAGGTCATTGTCAATAAACTGTGCAATAACATCCAAGCTGATATTAACTGATAAACCGGATTCGGCAGTTGCAATATTAATCTGTTCAATTATAACGTCAAAAAGTTCCTTGACAATATTATTATTTACAATTGCCTGTGCAGTTGAAGGGATTTTAATATCCTTATCGAGTTTATTTTCTACCTTGTCAACCATTTTGTTGTTTTCAATCTTTTCATTGAGCTTGTCAGCAAGGTCTGCAAAGTTATCAGCAGTTACTGGACCATAGTTTATTGTTGTAACTCTGTCCTGATTGTTCTTAACTTTATTAATATACTTTCTGAGCGTATTAAACTGCTTATTAAATGTTTTTCTTGCATTATCAGCAGCTTCCACTGCCTCTTTAACGCTTGCAACTTTATTGAGGGTTTCTTCAGCTGAATCGTGCATTTCGTCAACTTTCTTCAGAGCAAAGTCAGCAGCATCTCCGAGAGATAAAGGTGTACCAGTTTCGTCCGGAGTGTAACTTGCACTTATGCTCATTGTGCGGTCGCCGGTCATAAGGTCACTGGCTTTGATTTTAATCTCATATGTACCGGAGAACTTTATACCACTGAAATCAAATTTCGGAATATCAAGAACCTCGTCGTTAATGTCTTCAATGCTCTTAACATCTTCCATTAAATCAAGCGGTACATCATATCTTTCAGAAATTTCCTCTTTAGTAAGTGGCATACTGTCTAAGACACTTGCAGGAATACCATATTTTTGAGCAAGCATTTCCTTGTCGATATTCTCTAAGTCCGGAAGGTCTTCTTCAACATTAACGCCATACTGTTCGTGCAGTTTGTCTGTGTTTTCCTTGTACTTTCTTTTAATGTCTGCTTCAATTTCGTCAAATCTTTCTACAATACCAGCATTTGCTTTTTTTATCAATGCCAGCTCTGAAAAATCAGGGTCATTCAGTCTGCCTGAAATTACAATATCACCGGTATTAGTAACTTCATACTTGATACCATTATCGTCAATCATATCAATAGCAAGCTGTGCCTTGTCGGCATATTTACCGGCGTGTGCAAGAATTGTATCCGCAACAACACTCTTTTCAATGTATCCGGAAGTTCCCTTGATACCAAGTGACTGTAATGCGAAATAAACGTTATCGTCCCAGTTTGAATGATTATCGTCATCGTCCTCAGCAATATAAAGGAAAGTATCATAAAAGTTGAGTGAATGACTTGATGATTCTGCTTGTTCGACTGGGGATTGAACAGAATCACTTGTTACAGCGTAAGACGTATAGGTCAGACACTGGGAGAGAGCAAAAGGAACAGATGAAACTGTCGCTAAAACTCTCTTAAATAATGATTTCTTCATTGTTTTATACCTCTCTAATATATTTTTTCCGGAAACTGACCAGTGCTTAATCAACAAACTGTTATATTCCGGATTTAAATTTCAGCGGGTAAAACATAAACTTATAACTACCCCCTAAAAATTCATAACTACATTTTATCATACAAAACGCAATAAGTCAAGCGATACCACAGAAATTTTTCAAAAATAATTGACGATTAAAAACAATGTTTTTTGTACCTTTTTCACAATTTTATCATAAAATAGCGTTTCAAATTGCATTTTCAGTAATTTAATGTAAAATTTTATATTTTTATTTACAAATTATCACGCAAATTTTCCTGTAATAATATAATACCACTTTTAATTCTTTTTGTCAAGATGTAGTTTTTTCCGAAAAAAAAGCAGACCGGAAGGTCTGCTTTTTTAATTGTGTCAGTACATATTACTCAGCTGTGTACTTTTCGTCACCGAATCTGAACGGTGAAGCGAGATTCCAAGCCTTTCTCTGTTCGCCAGACATACCTGTTGAAACCTTTGAATAGAATACAAGAATTTCAGTTGCGTCTACCGCATTCATTCCTCTTTCATCTTTCTTGAGTTTCCAGTTATCTTCTGACCATTCGTTTGCATCTACGTCACCGAGGAATGCAGCGAGGTTATCATATTCTGAATCACCAGATGTAACGAGTTCAGAGGCTGAAAGAATAGTGTCTAAAGGTGCTTTACCTGTTGATACAGCAGCATAGTAAATGAGTATCTGTGTTGCGTCAACAGCGTTAGCCATTTCGTCGAAGTTTACGTCACCCTTTACACCGATGTAAGCAGTAACTGTTATCGGATTCTTGTCAGAATCAAGAAGCTGATTTGCACCATAGTATACAGGGATTTCATACTTGAACGGAGCAACCTTATATCTTCCGCTGGTATATACACTGTTAGGTGTTTCACCGTTGAAGTTGATAAATGTTTCGTCAAATTCTATTTCTTCTGGTTCTGCACCCTCATAGTCAACTCTGAACATTGCAGTAACCTGAAGCTGTCCCTTATTGAAGCCACCCTCAGTACCGTTTGCACGTTCACCGTCGTCATGGCTGAAGTAGTATCCAACTTCCTTAGTGTATTCAGCATAGAAGTGAGGATATGTGAGAGTTGTAGTTGTTGATTCAGCAGTTGTTACAGTAGTAGTTGTTGTCTGACCTGTCTCTATGTTGGAAACGTTTGTATCTCTGGTTGTTGTTGTATTAGTGTCTTCGCCACCAGTGCCGATACCATGAGGATTTGTTGTAGTTGTTGCTTCAGTAGTAGTTGTTGATGTTGTTGTAGGAGCTTCTGTTGTAGTTGTTGATGTTGTTGTAGGTGCAGGAGTTGTTGATGATGTTGTTGTAGGTGCAGGAGTTGTTGATGTTGTTGTTGTAGCTGCTGTTGTAGATGTAGTTGTTGTAGGTGCAGGAGTTGTTGATGTTGTTGTTGTAGCTGCTGTTGTAGATGTAGTTGTTGTAGCAGCTGTTGTAGTTGTTGCACGTGTTGTAGTTGTAGCAGCTGTTGTTGTAGTTGTTGACTTAGCCTTAACGATGATTGCACCGTCAATTGTCTTGATATTCTTTGTGATGTCAAGACCGTTTGCGTCACTTGCGAAGAGGTCTGTAATTGTTACAGGATATTCACCGTCTGCACAGTCGTCAGGAACGATGTAAGTAAGTGTGATTACAACATCGCCGTCCTTAGCAGCAGTGCCTTTTCCGTCTGCATTAGCGAAAGCATATTCATTTGTCTTGTCGTTTGCTACGAGAGTGTTTCCATAAGGTTTACCTGTTGCCTTATCGTAAACAATCGGGTCTGTTCCCTTGATTACGAACTGTGCACCGCCTACAGGAAGTTTTTCGTCATTTGTATCCTTTACAACCATATTTACAGTAACTGTTTCGCCGGGTTCAGCTGTAACAGTATCAATCTGCCAGATGATTTCGCCTGAAGCAGGTGTAACTACAGTTGTAGTTGTTGATGTTGTTGTAGTAGCTGCTGTTGTAGTTGTTGCACGTGTTGTGGAAGTTGTTGTAGGTGCAGGAGTTGTAGATGTTGTTGTAGTTGTTGCACGTGTTGTGGTTGTAGCAGCTGTTGTTGTAGTTGTTGACTTAGCCTTAACGATGATTGCACCGTCAATTGTCTTGATATTCTTTGTGATGTCAAGACCGTTTGCGTCACTTGCGAAGAGGTCTGTAATTGTTACAGGATATTCACCGTCTGCACAGTCGTCAGGAACGATGTAAGTAAGTGTGATTACAACATCGCCGTCCTTAGCAGCAGTGCCTTTTCCGTCTGCATTAGCGAAAGCATATTCATTTGTCTTGTCGTTTGCTACGAGAGTGTTTCCATAAGGTTTACCTGTTGCCTTATCGTAAACAATCGGGTCTGTTCCCTTGATTACGAACTGTGCACCGCCTACAGGAAGTTTTTCGTCATTTGTATCCTTTACAACCATATTTACAGTAACTGTTTCGCCGGGTTCAGCTGTAACAGTATCAATCTGCCAGATGATTTCGCCTGAAGCAGGTGTAACTACAGTTGTAGTTGTTGATGTTGTTGTAGTAGCTGCTGTTGTAGTTGTTGCACGTGTTGTGGAAGTTGTTGTAGGTGCAGGAGTTGTAGATGTTGTTGTAGTTGTTGCCTTAGCCTTAACGATAATTGCACCGTCAATTGTCTTGATATTCTTTGTGATGTCAAGACCGTTTGCGTCACTTGCGAAAAGGTCTGTAATTGTTACAGGATATTCACCGTCTGCACAGTCGTCAGGAACGATGTAAGTAAGTGTGATTACAACGTCTCCGTCCTTAGCAGCAACGCCTTTTCCGTCAGCATTAGCGAAAGCATATTCATTTGTCTTGTCGTTTGCTACGAGAGCGTTTCCGTAAGGTTTACCTGTGGACTTGTCATAAGCAATCGGGTCTGTTCCCTTGATTACGAACTGTGCACCGCCTACAGGAAGTTTTTCGTCGTTTGCATCTTTAACAACCATGTTTACAGTAACTGTTTCACCAGGTTCAGCTTCAACTCTGTCAATCTCCCAAATGATTTCACCGGAAGCTGCTGTAACTGTAGTTGTAGTTGTTGATGTTGTTGTAGTAGCTGCTGTTGTAGTTGTTGCACGTGTTGTTGTAGTTGTTGCCTTGGACTTAACAATAATAGCACCATTAATTGTTGTGATGTTCTTTGTTATGTCAAGACCGTTTGCGTCACTTACGAAGAGGTCTGAAATTGTTACAGGGTATTCACCGTCTGCACAATCTTCAGGAACGATATAGGTAATTGTAACAACCTTATCTCCGTCATTGGCAGCAGTGCCTTTACCTGCTTCATTAGCGAAAGCATATTCTTTTGTCTTGTCATTTACAACAAGAGAATTTCCGTAAGGTGTGCCTGTTGACTTGTCATAAACAATCGGGTCTGTTCCATTGATTACGAACTGTGCGCCACCTACAGGAAGTTTAGAACCCTTTTCGTCTTTTACAACCATGTTTACAGTAACTGTCTCACCAGGTTCTGCTTCAACTGTATCAATTACCCATGAGATTTCACCGGAAGCAGGTTGTTTAGCCTTGATATTGATAGCACCGTCAACGAGTTTTACTTTTGAAGTAATGTCCTTACCGTTTGTATCAGAAATGAAAGCATCTGACCACTTTACCGGATATTTGCCGTCTGCACAGTCGTCCGGAACAGTATATGTAAGCACAAGAACTTTGTCACCGTCCTTAGCAGCAGTACCGTCACCGTTAACCTGAGCAAATGCGTATTCATTTGTCTTAGCGTTTTCAACGAGTGTAGCGTTGTAAGCATCAGAACCTGTAGCCTTATCGTAAACGATAGGTGAATCTGCCTTTATAACAAACTGTGCGCCTGCTACAGGGAGACCAGGGTCTGAACTTCCGTCAACGACTACTTCCATAGTAACTGTTTCGCCAGGTTCTGCATCAACTTCCGGAATTACCCATGAAACCTGTCCTTCAATAGCTTGAGTAGCTTCAACAGTGATTGAACCAGGAAGAAGTTTAATATTCTTTGTGATTTCATTACCGTTTGTATCGGAGATGAAAGCCTCAGACCATGTTACAGGATATTCACCAGGAGTTGTAGGAGCTGTATAAGTAAGTGTGAGAACCTTAGCACCATTAGGAGCTGAAACGCCGTCACCTGCAATCTCAGCGAATGCAAATTCGTCAGTTGCCTTGTTATTAACGATTTTTGATTTGTAAGCCTCAGAAGAATCGCTGACTGAAACAAATTCAGCTGTATCAGCAGTAATCTTGAAATGTGCGCCTGCTACAGGAATAGCAACGTTAGCAGTATCGCTTACTACTACGTCCATAGTAACAGTTGCGCCGGGCTTAGCTTTTACTTCAGGAATATCCCATGCAATTTCACCATCGATTTCTTCGTCGATAATAATTGCACCATTAATATTTTCGATATTCTTTGTGATGTCAAGACCGTTGGTATCACTTACAAAGAGGTCACTCCATGTAACAGGATACTCTCCGGCTGTAATGTCTGCCGGAACAGTGTATTCAACAGAGAGAATAACATCTCCATCCTTTGCAACTGTACCCTTGCCCTGACCCTGTCCGAAAGCGTATTCATTTCTGTCAGGATTATATTTCAGAGCTGAATCATAAGCAGAACCGCCCTTTGCACTGGGCTTTCCGAATTTAGAATCGGCTGAAATATTGAACTGAGCACCTGCTACAGAGAGGTCAGAAGCACCATTGACAATTACGTCAAGAGTAACTTTTTCGCCCTTCTTGGCATGAACTTTTGGAATAACCCATGCGGCGTTTCCGTCAGCAGGCTTGTAAGTTGTGGTGGTAGTAGTGGTTGAGGACGAAACAGTAGTAGCCTGTGTCTGAGTCGTTTCTGGTGGAATGTTAACTTTAGTGGTGGTAGTTGCAGTTGTAGCAGTTGTGGCAACAGACTGACTTGCAGATGTTGTAGTAGCAGGTGGAGTATCAACATCACCGATTGCTATGTAACCAGGCTGTACAGCAACTGAATATGTCGGACCATTACCAGTCTTTTCATCTCTTGAGATATATACATTTGATGCAGTAATCTCATAGAGACCATCAGCAATACCGTCAGGGACATCAAGTGTAATCATAGTCATTACATTATTGTCAGTGCTGATTGGAGTACCATGACCGTCTGGCTGAGGACAACCACAAGAAATAGCCTGGTCTGCACCGTTTACAGACATAGAAACGCCAGCAAGTGCAGGTGAAATTTTTTCAAATGAGAATTTGAAACCGCCCTCAACAGCGAAGTCAATAGTGAAACCTGTAGGCTTTATAGTATTATCTTTACCTGTGATGTGCATATCAACATATACTACTCCATCATCAGGGTCAATACGCCAGTAACCGTCGTCTGAATCAGGATTGTTGAAATCAAGAACGATTTCTGCATCTGATGCAGCTTTATTAGCAGTCACACCTTTTACTCCACCCATACTAACATTAGGCTGCACGGCAGGAACACTGCCGGCAGCACTAACTACAATAGATGAGGTAAATGCACTTGACACGAACGTTGCCGCCATGACAAGAGATGTAACTGCGGAAAACAGTTTCTTCATCTGTGCATTTCCTTTCCGGGCAATTGCCCTGTTATATTACTTTTTTAAATTACTTTTTAACAGGAAGTTCTACGAGATGAACAATGCTCTGGATAATAGCATCGGAGTCTTCAGATGTAAGCTCATCACCGTTCTTCGGATTGTAGCAGTCAGCATTGAGTTTGCCCTGTGCTGTGATAGCATAAGACTTGTTGTCGTTGAGGTACTTGTTAAGGAGAACAACGTCGTTAATCTTTACAACACCGTCACAGTTTGTATCACCGTAGAGAGGTGTACCACCTTGCTCTCCTGTTGAAGCTGTTGTTGCAGAAGAAGCTGTTGTTGCAGAAGAAGCTGTTGTTGCAGCAGTTGTTGTTGTGCCAGCTGTTGTTGCAGTTGTTGCAGAAGATGTAGTAGTCTTTGGAGGCTCAACATCACCGATTGCTATGTAACCAGGTCTTACAGCAGTTGAATATGTCGGACCCTGACCAGCCTTTTCGTCTCTTGAAATGTATACCTTTGATGCAGTAATCTCATAGAGACCGTCCTTAATGCCGTCCGGAACTTCGAGTGTAATCATAGCCATTACATTATCGTCAGCACTGATTGGAGTACCATGACCATCTGGCTGAGGACAACCACAAGAAATAGCCTGGTCTGGACCATTTACAGACATAGAAACGCCAGCAAGTGCAGGTGAAACTTTTTCAAATGAGAATGCGAAACCGCCCTCAGCAGTAAATTCAATAGTGAAACCTGTAGGCTTTACAGTGTCATCTTTACCTGTGATATGCATATCAACATATACTACACCGTCATCGGGGTCAACACGCCAGTAACCGTCTTCTGAATCAGGATTGATGAAGTCGAGAACGACTTCTGCATCTGATACGTCAGGACCTGATGAAGTACTTCCAGTAGTTGCAGTAGTTGCAGTAGTTACAGTTGTTGTAGAAGAGTCGCCCTTTGCTGTAGTAGCTGTTGTTTTTGGTGGTTCAGCAGAATCGCCTACCTTGATTGTGAGGTTGTTAAGGTCAAGGTTCTTGTTTTCAACTGCGTCATACTTTGTAGTAGATTCGAGCAAGCAAACTGGATGTCCGTAAGGTGAAATAGCATCTGCTAAGAAGCTCAATTCATATTCGCCCTCAGGAGTACCCTTAGGAAGTGTTACGTCAAATACTTGAATCGGGAAATCGTCGGACTTTGCACCGAACCATGTATAACTGCTACCATTATTAGTCCATGCCACACCTAAAGTAGCATTTGTTGTGTTATAGTCAGGTACACCGTTCGGAGCAGGAGTGTATGTAGTTGCACCTGCTGCTGTATAACCTGCTCTCTTGCTATATGAACCAGCAAAAGCAACTACTTTCTTTGTATCGAATGATGTGCCGTCAGCACCTGTAAAATTCTTATTTTCTGCGAAGAAGTCTTCAGCAGCAGTATATTCCTTAAGAGTGATATTCTTTGCAGCAGCATTGTCACTATTTACAGTAAGAGTATAACCAATAGTAAGAAGGTCAGGAGTTTCGGAAGTGAGATATACACCAACCGGAATTGTAACGTCTCCAGCCTTTACAGCGTCAGCAGAAACTTCAATAGTAGAGCCGTTATCTGTTACGCCGTCTGCTAATGTAGCATCCTTATATGCCTGGATTGTAAGACCTTTCTTTGCGTCAGCAGCACCTGCTACAACAGGAGCAACTGCACCAACCATTGTTGCAGCCATTACAAGTGATGTAGCTGCAGAAACTAATTTTTTCATTTGCAATAATTCCTTTCTTAAGGTCGTTTGACCTAATTTAATACTTAAAAGATTTCGGGGGGTTATATTCCTTTGACATGGGGGGACAAATCAGATAATCTTCCGACAGAGCAGAATCACAGATTATTCGTCAAGAGCTGACGGTAAATGAGCTGTATATTTCTGGATTTCAAGAGCGTCCATGTTTGTAAGGGAATCGTTACCGATAACGTCACCATTAATTACACCCTGCTCAGATACTTTATACTCTCCCGGATTAGAGATAGACTGCATTATGAGTACAGCGTCAGAAATGTTTACATCGCCGTCACAGTTTGCGTCACCCTTTTTGTATTTTCCATTGCCTGAAGAGGTGGTTCCACTGCCACTATCAGGAACAGTAACTGCACCTGCCGAAGTTTTGACATCGTACCTTATAATGTCTTTATTTTCGAAATAACCTACACTTACGACTGCATTCGGGGCGCCCGAACCTGTGTGAGTATCTCTTGATGTAGGAACAATTTCAATAGGAATACTTCCCTTTGCATCAGCGGAAACAGTACCTGTTACAGTACAGAAAACGCCATCTCCGTTCATCCAGTACGAAGAATCGTCAAGAGCTGTTGTCCAAATAAGCGAAGTAATACCCGTGTCATTGTTAATACTGCTGTCAAAAATTGAAAGCAGAGAAGCTGACGGGTCGGCACTTGTAGCTCCCGTATCAGCAAGTGCACCTGCCTTTACAGAATCAACTTTTATCAGACTACTGTCATACTTAAGCGCAAAATCACAGCACTGAATGCCTGAAGATGGTACGTTTGCCAACGATACATCAACTGAAAATGTTTCGCCTGCTTTAGCTTCTACTTTACTGACGGATATCTGCACTGTTTCGCCGGCAGCGAAAACAGGAGCAATCGAGCAGACTGAAAGCGAGAGCATCGTAGCTGCCACTGCTCCGATGACTATCTTTTTTGCCTTCATTTGTTTTTCCTCCTTCTTTAATAATGTTATATAACAAAGGAACATAAGCCCCTTTAATTATATCGTGTCTTAAATCCACGATGGATTTACTGTCAACTGCAGAATCAATATGCCGTAAAAAGTAACCTGCACAACAACTCATTCTGCCGACAGTGGCCTGTCGAGCTAAGACTCACCACACTGACATGATGAAAATATGAATCCAAAGTTATATTTATTCATAGATTCATTATATAACAGGACAGCAAAAAAGTAAATAGGTTTATGAGCTTTTTGGTATTTTATATAAACACAGATATACTTTTTTGAACAGTTTGCACAATAATGTATACTTTCGAGACTGATATGCGGTCGCAGATTATAAAATTTATATTAATAAGTTAAACTATTTATCAAGTTTTCTAAATTCTTCAGGAATATTGTTGTTTATAATATCATTTACTATATCCCAACCAAACTGCGGATAAGTACCAGCCGGCAACGCATAAGGCAGTCCGTGACTTTCAGCAAGTTCGGGAGTATATTGACTATAGGGATAAATTCTTATATTGGAAAAATTTCCGTCGTCGTAGTGGACGATAGTAGGAACAGCACCAACATCTTCAAGACGTGTTTCACCAGTTACACCGTCAACTACTATATCGAAATCGGGCATTTCACCGACAAGATTGAAATTATCGGTCTGAGCGCAGATAAAATTGCCCATAGAATAATAGACAAAACCTTTTGTACCGTCATCACGAGGAATCCATTCCATAGTTTCGGCGGTATGGGTATGACAGCCTAAAATAACATCTGCACCCCAGTTTACCATTTTGTTAGCGAGTTCAATTCTGTCTTCGGAAACTTCGTGAGTATCTTCAACACCCCAGTGTGCAGAAACTATGACAGCATCAGCAATTTCATTTGCCTTTTTAATCTGACGTTCAATAACATCTTCTTCATAGTTCATAATAACCCTGAGTGGCGAATCGACAGGAATCGAAAAACCGTTTATATGTTCAGCATATGCAAGAAAAGCGATTTTAACGCCGTTTACTTCACGCACACGGATATTTTCGGAATCTTCCTCGCTGAGATATGCACCAAGAATTGTGAGGTCATTCTGTTCAGCTTTTTCATTCCAGAAATTTATACTTTCCTCAAGACCGGAAGCTCCCATATCAAGAAGATGATTATTAGCCATTGTGAAAACATCAAAACCAAGGTCAATAACTGCGTCTGCAACTTCCGGCGGTGAATTGAAAATAAGCTGACCGCCGTCCGCACCTCTTATCGGATTGCTTTGAGAAATAATAGTTTCCTGATTGAGAATAGCAACATCAGCATCTTCGACAAGATATTTCACATTTGCATAAATGGGATTGAAGTCGTAATTAACGCCCTCCTGACCGACTGCATTTGCCTCAGCGTTTTTGAAAACCGAATAATGTATAAGGTTATCGCCTGCTGCAATCACATGCACCCTCTTATCTTCGGGAATCGGTTCAGTAGTAGGTTCTTCGGTAGTCGCCTGAGTAGTAGTTTCAGCAGGTGGTGGAAAATCCAGCTCTCCGCTGTCGCCGACCTTACCGACCTGATTTCCGCAAGCCGTACAAGAAAACATAACGGCAAGAACTGCTGAAAACGAACATATTTTTTTGAAATCCATTTTTTAAATCTCCTTACAGAAAACCAGTACGTTAATAAGGCTTTCTGCTCCTTTCCAATTATAACACATAATTTTGAATTTTGCAATTACATTTTTTCAACAAATTTTGAGAATCTGACATAAATTTCCGCAAACTTCACGCCTGCAAAATGCAAAAACAACGTATTTTCGGCACAAAACAAATGCCATAAATTATTATTGCACTATTTTTAGGCATTCATACAAAGTTTAAGTATAAAAATTGTGCATTTTTTACGAAATGATAAATTATCCTCTTGAAAGCTGTAATGATATAAATTCTTCCGCAAGTTTTTCAGCCTCCGCATACGACGACAACTGATAACATCTGCCACGGAATTTAGCTGAACCATAATAACCATTCATATACCACGAGGCGTGCTTGCGTGCTTCGTGCATTGCAAGCTCTTCCGTTTTTTCGCTCATACTTATTATAAGACGGATATGTTCAAGCATAACACGCATTTTTTCGGAAATGTCCGGAGGAATATATTCCCTGCCGTTGAAATGTGCGTCTATCTCCTCAAAAACAAAAGGATTTCCATAACTTCCACGACCAATCATTACAAGGTCGCAACCGGTACTTTCGTACATATCAAGGCAAGATTTAACATCTGTAACATCTCCGTTAGCGATTACAGGAATATTCACAGCATTTTTTACCTGACGGATAATATCCCGGTCAGCCTTACCGCTGTAAAACTGGTCTCTTGTTCTTCCGTGGACGGCTACGGCAGATGCTCCGGAATCCTCAAGAGCCTTTGCCATTTCAACAGCGTTTATGTGTACGGAATCCCATCCTGAACGGATTTTCACGGTTACAGGAACGTTTCCGGCAGACTTTACAGCGGACTCGGTAATTTCAGAAGCAAGTTTCACGTCTTTCATGAGTGCTGAACCTGCTCCCGTATTTACTACTTTCGGGACAGGACACCCCATATTTATATCAATAACGTCCGGACTGTATTGTAAAACTATTTTAACAGCCTCTGCCATAAAATCGGGGTCACTTCCGAAAAGCTGTACAGCCATAGGTCTTTCCTTGTCGGTGACTGTACATAATTCAGCGGTTTTTCTGTCGCTGTAACATATTCCCTTTGCGGAAACCATTTCGCTTACAAGATAAGATGCACCATATTTTTTACACATAAGTCTATACGCACGGTCTGCAACTCCTGCCATTGGTGCAAGCACAGCAGTTTTCCTGACAGATATATTTCCTATTTTTACAATCATTCTGCCTGCTCGTCTTTCTTTTTGAATACAAAAACTTTACTTATTATATAGTTTGCAACAAAAATAAGTACCTGACTTATAAGTGTAATTATTTTCTGATTCATATGCAACCAGTCGCAGAATATCGCAAATATAGCCCATTCCATAATAAGCGTTGAAACTCTACCGCCATAGAATGAAACAAACGTCTGCCAGAACTCTTTTCTTGTTTTCGTTTCACTCTTGAAAACATACTTTTTATTTGTAAAAAATGCAAACGTTACAGCAAGTATCCATGATATTATAACACCTGTTGTATTCTCCCACTTCGGATTATCAGGGATAACAGCAAATATTATAAACTTTGATACAATCGAAATAACCGTTGTAAGTCCTCCGAAAAGCAGATACATCCATTTTTCCTCATACTTGTAATATATATCCTGCAAAGGTTTCGGCAGAACAGAAACAACAGCTTTTATTAATTTTTCCATTTCAATTTCAGAACCTTTCTGTTTTATACCTATACTATAATAACAGCTATCCGGAATTTTTTCAAGTCCTTTTCAGAAAATTTTTATTAAATTAATTCTTATAACGTTTGGTTTCAGGATATTCGAAAAAATCACGCACATAATACAGACAGATTTTATTATATGCGAGGTGAAAAATTTGCAACAGCAAGATTACAAGGAATTGTCAATAATTCCTGACCTGAAACTGAATATCAAAAAAATCAAGGAAATTTCCGGCGGTTCTTCCGACGTGCTGATAAACGAGTTTATAACAGGAAACATAAAATGTGCTTTGATATGCTGTGAGGGTATGCTTTCAACCGCAACTATAACCGAACTTGTTCTCGAACCTATTGTCAATATTGATACAAAAAAAGATTCCCATGAACTTTTCCACTATATTCAGAACTTT
This sequence comes from Ruminococcus sp., assembly GCA_029060305.1. Taxonomy (GTDB): domain Bacteria; phylum Bacillota; class Clostridia; order Oscillospirales; family Ruminococcaceae; genus Ruminococcus. The sequence continues at coordinate 9,359 of JAIDUG010000024.1, read as the reverse complement.
CTGCTATTGTCAACAGACCGTCCGGTTGCTACCGAATACGACAGCCTTTTCCGTCTGATAAACTCAGGTTTTGCGGTACTTATCGCCGACGGAATAAACAAAGCCCTTGCTTTTGGAGTACAGGGCTATGCTGTCCGGAGTATCTCAGAGCCGTCCGGAGAAGGCAATATAATGGGTTCTCACGAGGGCTTTGTGGAAACTATCCGCACAAATATGTCACTTATACGACGAAGAATAAAAAGTCCGGAACTTGTTATGCAACTTTTTGTAAAGGGTGAAAAAAGCCGTACAGATTTGTGTCTGTGCTATATGAAAGACCGTGTACCGTCTGACCTGCTCAAAAGAATACACAAATCGCTTGACAACATAAAACTTGAAACCATACTGAGTACAGGTTATGTGAGACCTTTTGTTGAAAGTGAAAACTTTGAACTTTTCAGCTCCACCGGTACTACTGAACGCCCTGACGTTCTCTGCTCAAAACTCATAGAAGGACGTGTGGCACTACTGATTGACGGCGTACCTTTTTCAATAATTATTCCGAAACTTTTCTGTGAAAGTTTCCAGACCCTTGACGACTATGCTTTCAAACCTTACTACTCTACCTTTATACGTTGGATTAAGTATTTCGGATTTCTTATTTCCGTACTTCTTCCGGCAGTATACGCAGGAATAGTCCTGTATCACCCCGAACTCCTCAACAGTACAATGCTTATGTTGTTAGTTGAGGCTGAACAGAAAGCCCCTTTGTCGATACTGACGGAATCGCTTTTTGTACTGCTGATGTACGAAATTATCAGGGAAGCAGGAATAAGACTTCCGAAACCTGTAGGGGGTGCAGTAAGTATTGTAAGCGGTCTGATAATAGGCGACTCTGCTGTTGAATCCGGACTGATAAGCACACCTCTGCTTACTATGACAGCCCTTGCCGTTATAAGCGGTTTCGTTGTACCTGAATTAAATGATACACTTACTATATTACGCCTTTCGTTTCTTATAGCAGGCGGAATATTCGGACTTTTCGGAATAAGTATTTTAGCGTGTGCCGTACTTGTGAATATATGTTCAACAGAAGATTACGGATTTCCGTATACCGCACCGCTTTCGCCTTTCAGACCTGCCGGACTTGACGATACTGCTATTCGTGCCGATTTCCCGAAAATGCAGTCACGGAATTTTACAGTAGAGGAGTACCACGAATAAATGCCGAAAATTACTAAAACTCAGCTTACCGCTATGCTTCTTATAACTGATACTTTTACGCTGTTATGTTTTCACGGACAGATTTCAGTCCTGACAATAACGGGTTTTCTGTGCGGAATAGCTGTACAGTTTATAATGTCGCTTCCGCTTGCGAAATTATACAGTTCAGGCGGTACTATAGAAAATTCAGGAAAAATCGTACAGTCAGTATATCTGATATACCTGTTACTGTGGGGCGGAACGCTCTTTTCTATGCTATGGAGAGCTTCCGACGTTATTTATATTCCTTACGAAAACTCAAACGGCATATGGGGAAAACTTCTCATTGCGGGAATGATTGCACTTGTATGTCTGTACTCATCGTCAACAGGTCTGAAAGCTGTTTCACGGTCTGCTGTCATCGCAATGTCTGCCGGAGTTATCTCACTTCTAATAGTTGTAATAAGTGCTTCTTTCGGTTCAGACTGGAATAATATTCTCACAACAAAAACTTCCGACAGTTTTATGACAGAAGTTACAAGAGGATTTTTTCTGAGCGGTGGTCTCGGAAGTTTTGCTGTATTCCTGAGTTACACAAAAGGCAGTCCGCTGAAAAATACTATATATTATTTTACCGGAAAAATTATACTGACAGTTACAGTGACGATTTCTTCAATACTTGTTGCAGGTGGTATTATGAAAATAACAGAGTTTCCGGTAGTAACCGCCGGACAGCTTGCACAACCTTTTTCCGTACAGAGAATTGATTCACTGTTTCTTATAATATTCGCTGTTTTTGCAGTCTTTTCAATAGCAATACAAAGTCTTGCATCTACTGAACTTCTTATCAAGATTTTCCCGAAATTCAAGAAACTGCGTACAACTTCTGTACTTGCCGTAATGGTAGGTACAGCATTCATATTCACCGGCAAAAATAACAGCTTTATAAATATAATCGCTATAGGTATAATATTATTCCTGTTACCGTCTGCCATACTGCTGAAAAGGAGTTTATCGAAATGACAAGAAAAATCATACTTTTTTTAGGAATGATGATATTATTGACGTTTACCGGCTGTGAATCAAACGGACGTGTTCACGATAAAAATTATCTGCGTGCGGTTTCAGTCAGCGGAGACGACAAAAAAACTGTTACTTTCACGTTTTTCACAAAAGACGGAAAGTACATCACAACGTCAGGACGGGACATTGCTGAAGCAAAGGAAGTTGCCGAACTCCGTACCGGAAAGAAAATTTTCACCGGTTATACTGAAATGATTGTCCTTGACGGTAAGAACAGCATTGACACACTTGAATTTATGCTCCATAAATGGAAAGTCTCACCGTCATGTATAATTGCGTATTCCGAAAATGAAGAAAATATTTTTGAAAGCAGTGTTGAAAGGCTGAGAGGTTCTGTTGAAAATGCAGTCAAGCAGGGAAAAGCTCCGGAATGTGATATAATTACAGTTATGAGCGGACTTTTAGGCGAAAAACAGTCTGCACAGGTTGCAGGAATATCAACCGAAGGAATAACTTCCATATACACGATAAATTAAATTTGCTATTTCCGTCAATGTGTGATATAATATAATTATCATATTACTAAGGAGAATGACCTATGAAACTTCTCGCAATAGACGGAAACAGTATTCTTAACCGTGCTTTCTACGGAATCAGACTGCTTTCCAATAAAAACGGTGTTCCGACAAATGCAGTTGTCGGATTTATAAACATCTACCTTAAAAACCTGAATATTATAAACCCTGATGCTGTGGCAGTTGCTTTTGACAGAAGTGAGCCGACTTTCCGTCACAAAGCCGTTTCTTCCTACAAAGCAAACCGCCACGGTATGCCTGACGACCTCGCCCCACAGTTGCCGATTATTAAAAAGATTCTCGAACTTATGGGAATAAAGACTGTAGAATGTGCAGGCTATGAAGCAGATGATATTCTCGGCACTCTTGCCCGTTCATGTACTGAAACAGGAAACCAGTGTTATATACTTACAGGTGACAGGGACAGTCTACAGCTTGTAAACGATAATGTAACAGTTTTTCTCACCACAAACAAAGAAACTATACAATATACTCCGGAACGTTTTACGGCAGAATACGGATTTCAGCCGGTCAACCTCATTGACTTTAAAGCCCTTATGGGAGACAGCTCTGACAATATATCAGGAGTTGCAGGAATAGGTGAAAAAACTGCTTCTTCTCTCATAAAGAAATACACAAATATTGACAACCTTTTCCAGAAATATGAAGATTCCAGTCTTTCAAAAAACGTAAAGACAAAACTTCAGAAAGGTATGAATGATGCTGTTAAAAGTAAATGGCTTGCAACTATATGCTGTAAAGTTCCGATAGATTCTGTTCCTGAACACTATATTCCGAATGACCCCGATAATGAAAGCCTTAATAAACTGTTTGCAGATTTGGAAATGTATAAGGTTCTCGAAAAACTCAATGTCAAATCTCCTGAAAATAACAACGATTTTCCTCCTGTTGAAGTCACAGAACAGCCACTCACTTATGAAGTAATAGATTCCCTTACAAAATGCGTGTATTTGATTAAAAGAAAAAAACTTTATGTATTGCAGGAAAATATAGTGTACACAAGCATAAAAGAAGATATTATTGTAAAATTCCTTGCTTCTCCATGTGAAAAATCCACCGACAGTGCGAAATTACACTACAGATATGCAATGAAAAGAAACTCTGTACTTAATAATCTTAAAAATGACATTTCTATATGTGGCTATCTGCTGAACGCCTCAAACTCAGACTATTCAATAAAAAATCTCTGTTTTGAATACGACGTACGCTATTATGAGGAAAACGGTATTTTTTCGGACATCGTATCAATGAAATTTCTTCTGAAAACACTTATTTCCGAAATGAAAAAGGAAAAACTTATTTCATTATATAGAGATATAGAATTACCGCTGATAGAAGTTCTCGCATCTATGGAAGATACCGGCATTAAAACAGATAAAAAAGGCGTTGAAGAATTTGGGGAATTTCTTTCCGTAATGATTTCGGAAGCAAAAAAGAAAATCTATAAAAGAGCAGGACATCTCTTCAACATATCTTCACCGAAACAGCTGGCAGTAGTACTTTTTGAGGAACTCAAACTCCCCACAAGTAAGAAAAACAAATCAAAAACAGGTTATTCCACAAGTGCGGAAGTCCTTGAGGAACTCAGAAACGTTGACCCGATTATTGAAGATATCATAAAATACCGTCAGTACACAAAACTCAATTCAACATATGTTGAGGGAATTTTAGATAAAATCGGCATGGATGAACGTATTCACACATCTTTCCAGCAGACTGAAACACGTACGGGAAGAATTTCCTCTACTGAGCCTAATATGCAGAATATTCCTGTACGTACTGAACTCGGCAAGCATATGAGAAAGTTTTTCATAGCAGATGAGGGAAAAGTCCTTATTGACGCTGATTACAGTCAAATTGAACTGCGTGTTATGGCACATCTCTGCGGTGACAAAAATATGATAACAGCTTTCCAATCCGGCGAAGATATTCATACTTCAACCGCTTCACAGGTTTTTGACGTACCGCCAATAATGGTAAATTCTGCAATGCGTAATACTGCAAAAGCCGTTAATTTCGGTATAATTTATGGTATAGGTGCATTTTCGCTCGCAAAGGACATAAATATTTCACGTGAACAGGCTGAGGAATATATAAACAATTACCTTGCAAGATATCCGAAAGTAAAGAAATTTATGGATTCAACCATTGAAAACGCTCTGAAAACCGGAACAGTTACAACACTTTTTGGAAGACAAAGATATATTCCTGAAATAATGTCGTCAAATAAAATACAGTTATCTGCCGGAAAACGTATCGCAATGAATACACCTGTTCAGGGTACTGCCGCCGACCTTATCAAAATTGCTATGGTTAACGTCTATCGCCGTCTCAAAGCTGAAAACATAAACGCAAAACTTATTTTACAGGTTCACGACGAACTCATTATAGAGTCTGACATTGAATGTGCTGACCGTGCTTCTGAAATTCTCCGTGAAGAAATGCAGAATGTTTACGAAATGAAAGTACCTCTTGCCGTTGACGTTAATAAGGGTCAAAGCTGGTACGATGCTAAGGGGTGATTCAATGGAGTTACTGAGAGTTACACCTGAAAACAACTTGTCTGAAAAGCTGTCGGCACTTGACAAAAAATGTGTCGGCAGTGACGGTTGGTCTGCTGAATCTTTCCGTTCGGAAGTACGCAAAGAAAACGGCATTGTATTATGTTTCACGGACGGAAATGAAGTTATTGCGTTGTTGTCAGGGTACTTTGCGGAGGGCGAAGGTGATATAACAAGCGTTGCCGTTGACGAAAATTTCAGGCGTAAAGGACTTGCACAGAAACTTATAGCAGAATTTATAAAAATTCTCCCCGACAGTACGGAAAATATTTTCCTTGAAGTCCGTGAAAGCAATATTTCTGCAATACGTCTTTATGAAAAATGCGGTTTTGAAAAACTATCAGTACGGAAAAACTTCTATTCAAATCCTTGCGAAAACGCAATTGTTATGATAAAAAAATTTATGAAATATTTTATTTATGAAAATCAAAGAAACTCAACTTGTTATCACGAATGGTACAAAGGGCATTTTGACGGAATAAGTTTCTGGAAAAGCGATTCTCTGTTAATATCTGAAGATATGCATTTTATGCTTGGTCTTGAAGAAATTTTTAGTATGATTATTCCGGATTATGACCCTGTCGGCGAAACAGAAGTTTCAGAAAATCAATGGATTATGATAATGAAAAAAGCCTCCGAAACAGGCGGTCAGATATACGAATGTCTGAAAGAAGCGGATAGTTGGGTAACAGAAACATTCAAAGAACACAATGTATTTACAATGATAGGTATGTAAAATTATTAAATCAGATACAAATGCTTTTTATAGCGACAATATATTTTGGTCTGAATATACAAAAAAATAGAATACAGAATATTGAGGTGATAAAATGTACTTAGATATTCATTTCCCTGACAAACCAATTTTAGAAGTGACGTTTTTAAGTAATTCTGATTTTTACAGTATATCTTTTCAAAACAATAATTATACGATAATCGGCGGTGACAAAGATATTGCAGGTAATCTTATTGGCATTGCCGAAGATAACAAAGTATATTACATAACAACATACGATAAAAGAATTTCTTATATTTCGGTAAATATCAGTATTTTTATAAAACAACTTTTGCTATTTGAAGAATATGCAAATACAAACAATCCGCCAGAAAATTTCAGATTAAAAATTCTTGAATCAGATGCAAACGCTTTTAAAAATGGTGATACATTCTGGTCTGAAATATGCGAAGAATTGGAATACGGAATAATTTAAAATAAAGGTGATATTATGTTAATACTTGGAATTGAAAGCTCCTGCGACGAAACAGCAGTAAGTGTTGTGAAAGACTGCCGTGAAATACTTTCGTCGGTAATTTCCACACAAATTGAGGAACATAAAAAATATGGCGGAGTTGTACCGGAAATAGCTTCACGCCGTCACTGCGAAAATATACTCGGAGTTACACGTCAGGCACTCAATAACGCTGGAGTTACTCTTGCCGACCTTGACGCAATAGCCGTTACATATGCCCCCGGACTTATCGGAGCTTTACTGGTAGGCGTGAATTTCGCAAAAGGTCTTGCAATGGCTTCCGGAAAACCACTTGTACCGGTGCACCACATTGCCGGACATATCGCTACAAACTACCTCACATATCCCGAACTTGAACCGCCTTATTTGTGCCTTGTCGCAAGCGGTGGTCATAGTCACATTATAGAGGTACTAAGCTACACGAAATTTAAAGTTATCGGTCGTACCCGTGACGATGCTGCCGGTGAATGTTTCGATAAATGTGCAAGGGCTATGGGATTTCCATATCCTGGTGGCGTACATATCGACAATGCATCTCAAACCGGTGACCCATCTGAGTTCAGACTTCCGCACCCAAAAGTTACAGGAAACGAATTTGATTTTAGTTTTTCCGGTCTCAAAACAAACGTTATAAACTTAATCCACAACGCACAACAGAAAAATATTCAACTCAATTACAACAACCTTTCCGCAAGTATTCAGAAAACTATTTCTGAAATTCTTACAGAAAAAACTATAACATCTGCCGAAAGTCTCGGTTACAAAAAAATAGCCCTTGCAGGTGGAGTTTCCGCAAACTCGGGAGTACGTACAAAACTTTCAGAAACCTGCAAAAAACACGGATTTGATTTCTATATGCCTGAAAAATCTCTCTGCGGTGACAACGGTGCTATGATTGCTTGTCAGGGAAGTTATAATTTCCTTGCAGGAATTACTGCCGATGAAAGTCTGAACGCAATCGCTACATTGTCAATGGAGGAAATATGAAAAATAAATCTACTAACTGCGAAACCTGTACTAATTACGTCTACGATGATGACTATGAATGTTATGTCTGTATGGTCAATCTCGACGAGGACGAAATGTACAGATTCTTACAAGGTACGAATTATTCATGTCCTTATTATCGCCTTGATGACGAATACGGTGTTGTAAAACACCAGAATTAATAAAAAAGTCCGAAAGCATTTAAAAACTTTCGGGCTGATTTTTTTATTACTTGCATAAATTAGAATTTACTGTTTTACTTTCATCAAATATAGTTGATATGTACAATTAAAATGCTGAACTATGTTATTTTAGCACCGCAAACAATGGAAACAATGCAATGATTTAATTCGTATAAAATCAATGTGAATATCTCCAAAAGAATTACAAGTCCAAATAATTTAAGTTTATATTGCGTAATACACTCCCAAATTATAATTTGTAATTATTTATTCAAGTAATATTTGTTTTCTTTAGTTCTTACTAATACCTTTTGTTTTTCTAAAGTGTCATTTATTTTTTTGAACCCATTAGGATTAATAATTCCGGCTTCCGAAAATGTTTTAGCAGTCTCTTCAGTAAAAGCACCACATTGAGATAATTTTTTTATAATCAAGTTTTTTCGTATTAAAACTATTGGTGGAAAAAACACAATTCTCAACTCCGTTCATTTACACATTCTGATTTATCTTTATTAATTGTTTATGACCAAAAATAGATTTTTTAAAATATCATGAATCCGTTTTCTTTCAGTTTGTCCATAACCTTACATTCCGGAAAAAAGACAAATGACTGCTCCTCATGTGATACGTTTTCAAACCACTTTCCCATTTCATTATAAAAACACAAATCATCAGGGTATTTTCCTTTTCCGAACATATCAATGTCTTTTACAGATAAAATAATTCTTTTTGTAAAATTATTACATTCATAAAATCTTTTTTCATACTCTCCCCATACGGTTTCAACGTCAATAAGCCAATAATCTAACTCGTTTATTATGTAATCATATTTCGGAGCAACGCCAAAAAATAATGTTAAACTAAAATATTTACTATTATTAAATGCTATGTCAACGAATTTCCGCCACTTATCAGGCGGAATAACTATATATCTATCTTTCATTTTATTATCCTAACTATATAAAAATTTTCGGACTTATTTGTATAAATCAGAATTTAAACTTTTTCCATATATACAAATTCCAGCTCATCATTGATTGCTTTTCTATCGAATATTTTATATCCTAAACTTTGATATAAATGAATATTATCTTTGCTTCTTGTACTTGTAAAAAGTTCATATCGTTTATTCGGGAAATATTCTTCTATTTCTTTAATAAGTCTTGTACCATATCCGTTGTGCCTATAATCAGGGTGAACCATTAATTTTCCGATATATACTGTTCCTTTATCTTCTTTTGCACGTACTGAACTAATAATAGCATTTTCATCATTAACCATTTTGAGTATAACACCATTATTATATTCGTCTATTACTTCATCCAATGTCTGCTTTAATGGCGGAATATCCTTGCTCTCAAATAGGACTGCTTCACTTTGATAAGAAAGATATTGTAGTTGCAAAATTTCCTGCAAATCCTCAAAACTAGCTTTATATATCAACATAGACTTCTCCTATAAATTTCATTTATCATCATATAAAAAATTAAGCCTGAAATTTAACTTTCAGGCTTTTGGCTCCCCCTGCCCGGCTCGAACGGGCGACAACTCGGTTAACAGCCGAGTGCTCTACCGACT
>JAIDUG010000023.1 GCA_029060305.1 Ruminococcus sp. | reverse complement strand
ACAACAACTTCTGCAACAACAAAAGCTACAACAACCACAACAGAATCTGAAACAACTTCAACTACAACAACAGAACCTACAACAACATCAACAACAGAGCCTGAAACAACAACAACTTCAACTGTAATGATAAAAGAAAAAGAAGCTGAAATAACAGAACTTACAACTACAGAAATCATCACAACTACAACTGCAACAGAATCTGAAACAACTACAACAACCAATACAACTACTGCAGAAGAAACTACAACAACTACAACAGAGACTGAAGAAACAACTACAGAATCCACAACAACTTCTATAATAGTAATACCTATAACTTCCGATGAAGAACTCTGCAACTGGGCAGTAAATGACTACAACTATAAAAATTATTACAGCAACAGAGAAGCTACAATAGCTTTCTCAGCTGAAATCACCAGCAAATCGGACGCTCAGTATGAAATTTCTTTGAAAGATGCTTCAGATAACGTTATTGATGTTTATATAATTGATGCTGAAACAGGTATTGGTGCTGATTCAAACAACGGTGAAGTTAATCTTCCTCAGACAGGCAACAATTCTCTTACAAATATCATAATTGCTTTTGGTGCTTCTATGATGACAGTATTCGGTTTAGTTGCTGTAAGATTATCCGGAATCTTCCGTCGCAAAAAAAATGAATAATTAAAATAAAAGCAGACCCTGTTATTACAGGGTCTGTTATTTTATACAGAACCGTTTATGGAAAATCTTGAAATCAGTGTTTTTTTATCTGAAAAATAAGGTGGGATTTTTCTGAAAAAGGAATATAAATATAATAAATCACATGAAAGAATTCCAGTAATCATTCTACAGGCGGAGAATAAAAGTCAGGTTGTTACTGGTAAAGGCGTAATTGATGTTACTTTAGCTTCTGCACTTTACATTAATCCTGTTGAAATTACAGTTGAAATTAGCATTAATGGAAATGTAGTTAAGCAAGAGACAATAACAATGGGTTCATCAGGAAGATAAAACATAGCTTTTAAAGAACTTACGAATGGCATCTACACTCTTACAGCAAAAGCAGACTGATTTGCAAACTATGAAAAAATGCTTCGCATCCTTATTCAGCATGGTTGAAACAGAATCAACAAGCATTACTATTAGACATTTGAAATTTCTTGTTGATTATATAGTTTACATAAAAGCTCATAATGAACTGGGTGACAGCTGAAAATCAACTGTAGTAAGTGCAAGACCTGTTCATAAGACATTTGCTGAAATGCCGAGATATAACTTCATTAACCGTGACGAAGAAGGAAACTCCGGCAGAACTCATATTACGAAAAAGCTGGCGGTGGCGACGACGATAGCTGGAGCGATGCCGGTGACGGAAATGGTCTCACATATACTTTTGATGATGTATGTAATATCAGAACAAATGGGACTTTACACTGATAATTTACATACAGTTTTGAGAGAGGGTGTAAATCAGAAAACTCTTGATGATTTACGTGAGAGAGTAAATCAGTCAGATTCATTCGGATGCAAGAATTTAATACACAAGTCATATCTGGAAAATAAAATTGCAACAGCAGAAAAAAATCCTCAAAGCAGAAAATCTTAAGAAACCGTTAGAGATACATAATGGTATTACTACATACGATACAGGTCGTGGATTCTCTGGTATAAATGCATGGCAACCCCTCGGAGTTGTTGCAGGTGGTAGCGAGGAAATCACAGTCTATGTAGGAAACAACTACTACGACAAATGTTTCTGATACAACTACAGTAACAGAACCCGAGACTTCTGCAACTGGGCAGTAAATGATTACAATTACAAAAATTTTGACAGCAATAAAGACGCTGTAAAGACTGTTTCAGCTGATGTTACCGAAAAATCAGACAGTCAGTATGAGATTACTTTGAAAGACAATTCAGGTAACATTCTTGATGTTTATGAAATTGATGAAGAAACTGGTGTCGGTGCTGATTCAGAAAATGATGAAGTAAATCTTCTTCAGACAGGAAACAATTCTTTTAAAAATATCATAATTGCTTTCGGTGTTTCTATGATGACTGTATTTGGTCTTATTTCCGTTAAATTCTCCAGAATAATCCGCAGAAAAAATGATTGATAGCAAGTTATTATAAAAAATTATTTCCTCATGTTCTTAAAGACAGAGGGATTTTTTAAGTAAAAAAATCTCCCCGAAATTTTCAGGGAGACTTGAAAATGATTATTTTTCCGTAAGCGTTCCGGAGTAGTTTACGCCGTCAACAGTCACTGAGACTTCGGCAGTCTTTTTTGTGGTTGACGGATAAACGTCGGATTTTTTCAGACCGTAGTATTTGTAGAAATCATCTGTAACAGAGTAAGATGTAGTAACAATCTCGTTTCCTTTCCAGAAGTTTGAAGTGCGAACATCAACGTGAGTTGCAGTGTACGAACTATCAATATTGGCGATACCACCGAATCCAATGTCCTGAGCAACACAGCTTACTTTTTTTGAAGAAATGACTTTTCCTGAATTGTCATAGCAAACTATATCAGAAGCGTTTCCGTAAACGTGGTGACCACTTCCTGAACCACCGACGTTTCTGTCGTGCGATGAACAACGATAGCCTGAGTTGACTATGATTTTTGAGCAGTTCAGAGCTTTATGGAGCTTTTCAAGTTTTTCAGGAAGTTCAGGATTCAGTATTGTGTCGTGTGTTCCACCACACTTACAGCGAAATTCCGAGACGTTGAAATGTTCCGTAAGCTGTTTTTTGTCTGTTGATTTGTAAGTATTCGTCATAATGTTTCCTCTCCGTTTTCACTTTTTATCTTTAATCTGCACAAGAACGTCAATTAACTTTTCCGGTAAAGGCAGACCAATTTTTCCTGCATTTTCAAGAATTGAGATTCCCTCGTTTGCAAGATAGAAACCGATTACGGCAGAACGGCAGACCGCTCCGCCACCAAGTACGTGAATATCGAGAATGTGACCGACCGCAACTAGAATCATTATAAAAACTTTCTTTGCAATTCCTGTGAATCCGACTGCTGAGGAAAGATTTTTGGCGATATACGCTGAAATCAGACCTGTTACGTAGTCAAGTATCATAAAAGTAATAAGGGCATATAGCAGACCGTCAAGCCGTCCCCACAGAAATCCGCATACAGCACATACAGTCGCTGAAAACGTCTGTAAAAATTTGTCCATTTAATTGAGTTCCCCCTTTGATTTATGAGTGTCTCCGCATAATAGGGCAGAAAAATATATGGATTCAATGTATAATCATTGAATTGCAGTTGAAATTAACAGAAAGTTTACAATCTGTACTGCTGAAGACTTTTCGGGCATAAAAAAAGACCTTGCGGTCTGTATAAGGATTGGTAATCTGCGATAAAACAATCCTTGAAATATGCTGTTTCAAGGATTGCTTTTAGTTTCTGGACGTAAAACTATTATCAGAATCGTTGTTGAAATTTTTATTATAATTGTTATTTGAACGTGATACTGATTAACTGAATCCCATAAGTTCTGACGGGTATTTAGCAGGTGGCATAAGTATCATATACATCTTTGTAGCCGGAGAGGGACAGTCTAAATACTGTGATACTCTTGCATGGCATGAGCGGTCTTAAGGGATTCAGTGCTGTATCCGTCAGTTTATACGAAAATCTGAGTTCTTTTGCTGTCGATACCCTGTGCGTAATATTCTTTTCTTCTTTCCCTTGTCTTGTCTATTGCAGTAATAATGGCACTGCCAAGAGAAGTACATTCTGCAATATCGAGACTGATTCTACCCTCAAATTCGGAAAGAGGACGCCAGTCCACGATGGTACGGACATCATCATCGAAAACGAGGATACAGATTACAACCGGCTGGTGTACATATGTGACAGCACACAAATTTTATATTTTTTCTTATTTCTTATTCGTGAATTTTTTTCTAAATATTCTATTATAAGTTATATTTAATATATTATTAAATAATTAATATGTTATTAAACTATTAAAATAAAACTTTATAATATCAGAATATATATAGAAATTATATAATGATATATCAGGTTGAAACTTTGTATTAGTTATCCGTAAATTTCCTGCATATTTAATCTTATGCTTTTATTATACACATCATACCGGACAGGAGGGTATCCTGCTTAGTGGATTTACAAATTATTAATAATTAAACTTAAAGTTGAATTTGTGCAAAAGTATTTTGCTTGAAATCAACTTTAAGGTGTGATATAATATAATCATACCACTGATAAACAATACTTTTACATATGTTAAAAGAAATCAACAAAAAATTTCTCACGGGGAGGACGCTCTCAAAATGAAGTTGAATTTCGGTGAAAACTTAATCCGATACCGCAAAAGAAAAAAACTTACTCAGGGACAGCTTGCTTCAATGCTTTCAGTCACACCTCAGGCTGTTTCAAAATGGGAGAACGGAAGTTATCCTGACTGCATACTTTTACCCGAAATTTCCAGAGTTCTTGATGTATCACTTGATGTATTATTCGGACTTAAGGAAGATGACAATGAAGTGAATCTGAACAATGAAATACTTGAAAGAATCAGAAAGTTTCCGGATAACGAAAAGGGACGTTATATTATGAAACTATGCTACAATATGATTTGTGCATATAATTCAAATACCGCCCTTGAACATGCAAGTATGCCTGATACTTTCATGCAGGAAACTTTTGCACATCTGCGTACAGACTATGAACTTGCAATATCAAGACTTAATCCCGATATGCAGTATTTTTGTTTTATGTGCATACCTGAAAACGGTATAAACAGTTATTTTTCGATAAAGCCAAGGATTATTGAGCTTTTCAGTCTGCTTGCCGACGAAAATTCCCTGAAGGTTATAAGCTATGCAGAAACACTGGGTCGTAACTACGTTCTTACAAAGGAGTGTATTGCAAAGAAACTTTCAATTCCACTTGAAACCGTTTCGGAAATTGTTGACCGTTTTGAACGTTTCGGGATTATGTGGCAACTTACCGCAAATACTGACGGTGAGCCGTTTCCCATTTATGGTTATGTACATAATATTCCTCTTGTCGGTATTCTTACACTTGCGGAGTCACTGATTCATTTCATTGCCTGTCGTGAACCTGATATTGACACATGGACAAAAGCACCTTTCAGAATACAAGAACCCGATAAAAATGATTAATACGGAGGTTATTTATTATGATGAAAAGAAAATTCGCAGGATTTGTTGCAGGAATACTTGCTGTTTCTGCAATACCACAGTTTACTGCCGGAATGGTTTCAGCAGATGACAGCAATTCTTATGATATGAACGTCACTGTAAACCTTGACGGAGAGAAGAAAGAAATAAGTCCATATATCTATGGAATCAACGATTACGGAAATACAGGAAATTACCGCAATGTCAAAGTAAAAGCGTCACGTCAGGGCGGTAACCGTTATACAGGTTACAACTGGGAAACAAACTACTCCAATGCCGGACACGACTGGTTACATAGTTCTGATACAAATATCGGTGACGACAAGGACGGAGCAGGTTATGCAGTAAGAAGATTTTCAGAAACATGTGAAACATATAATATTCCATATAAACTTACTACTTTGCAGATGGCAGGATATGTTTCCGCTGATAAAGACGGTACTGTAACTGAAGAAGAAACAGCTCCCTCAAAACGCTGGAACAAAGTTGAATTCAAAAAGGACGGAGAACTTTCACTCGAACCCGACCTCACGGACGATAAAGTATATATGGACGAATATGTCAACTATCTTGTAAAAACTCTTGGTGACGCTTCAACTTCTACCGGTATTCAGGCGTATAGTCTTGACAATGAACCTGTACTCTGGAATGATTCTCACCCGAGATTACACCCTGAAGAAGTAACTAACAGTGAACTTGTTGAGAAGTCTATAGAACTTGCAAAGGTTGTAAAAAGCATTGACTCAAAAGCGGAAGTTTTCGGTCCTGCTTTCTGGGGAATGTTGCCGTGTATTCAGATAGGTGAAAGCGGTGACGGTTTTACAGACCCCGACTGGCAGAAAGTAAAAGACAAATACAACTGGTATCTTGACTATTATCTTGAACAAATGGCTGATGCTGAAAAAGAATGTGGTACTCGTCTGCTTGACGTAATAGACGTACATTACTACGCTCAGGACTGTTCCTCCGACGAGGCAATTCTTCAGGCAGCGAGAAGTCTCTATGACCCTGACTATGTTGAAAACAGTTGGTTACAGCCTTTTATGGGTAAATATTTCCCGTTTATACCTAATATTCAGAAATCAATTGATAAATACTACCCAGGCACAAAAATTGCTGTTTCGGAATACAACCTTGCAAACATATCTGACGAAAAAAATACCGGAAAATCAGTAGTTTCCGCAATCGCAGAAGCAGAAGCTCTCGGTTGTTTTGCAGACAATAACGTTTACTTTGCTACATACTGGGGTACACTTCCCGAATGTCCTTACGTTGAATCAGCTATAAACCTTTATACAAACTATGACGGCAACGGTGCTGATTTCGGTGATACTCTCGTTGAGACAAAAACAGATGATATTTCACTTGCGACAGCATATGCTTCCATTGGCGGTGACGACGATTCTAATGTTACAATGGTTCTTTCAAACAAGGATATGACAAAATCTGAAAACGCTGAAATAACCCTCAGTGGTTCTTCTTCCGATTATAAGAGTGTTGTTGTTTACGCAGTTACTCAGGACAGCAGTGATATAAGAATCATTGATGTGCAGAATGATATTTCAGGAAATAAACTTACAGTTGAACTCCCTCCGCTTTCCGTTGCACAGGTTGTAATTTCAGATTCACTGACAGACAAGACTGTTGACGAAATACCGGATATTGAGGTAAAAGAAGTAACATTCAGTTTTGACGAACTTGAAAAGAAAGCTGACGGTTCTGTATTAGTACCGATTGAAGATGCTGAACATCTGAAAAAAGTTGTTATAAACTCAACCGCAAGTTGTACTTCCGGTGCTTCATGGTACGGCGGAGGCGGTGGTCTCTGTTTCAGCAATCTTGTTGACAAGGACGGCAACACTTTATGGGGTCAGAAATCTTTTATGTATGGTACAGGAACTTCTGATACAACAATCAATTTTGACGGTTTCTTCACTAACAGTGATATGGAAGAAGTTGAAGCTACTATCGGAGACAAATATATTGAGTTTCAGGACTGGTGGGCATCTTCAGAAAATGATGACACAGGTGCAGACGTAAAAGTAACTTACAACAGTATCACTCTTTATTATGAATATGAAAATTCCGGTTCAGACGTTTCAACAATGCTGGGCGACGTAAATCTTGACGGTAAAGTAAATATATCAGATGCAGTATTGATTATGCAGTCCATTTCAAACCCTCACGAATATAAAGTTACTGAACAGGGTGTTATAAATGGTGATGTAATTGATAAGGGTGATAAGCTGACAATACAAGACGCTCTCGGAATACAGCTTGTTGAAGCAAAACTCATAAAATTATCTGATTTGCCTGCTACATCTGCTGAACTTAATAAATTTATAAAATGATTCCTGATTTAATTAATATCAGTAATTTGTCCTCTGCCTTTATAGGTGGAGGACAATTATTTTTATATAAAAAATGCCGTCAGAGTACAGTAACATTCTGACGGCAATGATTATTTTATTTTTACTTCACAAACATCTTTCTTATCATACACAGGTCGAAAATATCAATAACATTATCCTTGTTCAAATCACCAGCCTTCCAGTCAGTAAGAGTACCGTTTCCGAGAAGCCATTTCTGTATCATCACAAGGTCTGCAACGTTAAATTCACCGTCTGCATTTACATCTCCGTCAACGGATTTTACATCATTTTCAGACTGATAGACTTTTTCATACATTGTTTCAGCCCATAATTTACGCATAGTCGCATAACCGTCATCATTCGGGTGAACTCCGTCCGCACTCAGCAAATCGGGATTTTCACGGAAAAGTTTTTCAAAGTCAGGTCCTTTTATTACTTCAGGATAATTCTCATAGATTTTTTCAACCATTGCGTTGTATGCAGGAACATTGTCACCTACGGCCTGTTCGGTAGCATATGGGATTTTCGGAATAACCGGTATTTTTCCGGCTTCAATTATTTTTTCTACCATATAGGAAGTGTTTTTGTAATATGTTTCAGTATTTGAAGGATTTCCCCATGCGTCATTTGTTCCGTAAGCCACACTGACATATTTTCCTTTGAACATTTCAAGCCAGCGGTCAATATTTTCTGCTCCATGTGTACTTGTAATTCCGCCTATACCGCCGTTTTCCTGAATCGGAAAATACCTGTCGTCAATCTGATTTACAAATTCTGCAAATCCTGTGCCATAGCAGTTCATCATTCCGCACGCAGTAATGGAATCTCCGTAGAAAATCCAACTGTCAGAAATGCCGTCGGATACATTGTGAATGTCCATATTTACAGAAGTGTTTCCGCCGATGTTTCCGTCATTTGCAGTGATGTTAATTCTTATCCAGTTATAGCCGTCCATATCTACGACGTGCTGACGTGAATGAAGTGTATTACCTTTGACCGTTTCAACAACTTTCCAGTCGTCCTCCGGATAAGCACCGCCGTCAGCAGAGTTTACCTCAATTGTGTAATCAGACGGAATACCGTTTGAACCACCGTTACCGACTTTGGAATCAAAACCTCCGGTAGCGTTGTACCATACAACAATTACTTTTTTTCTTTGGTCTGTTGGGACTTCTGAGAGGTCATATGCAAGATAGTCAGCTCCGGAGCTATTCCAGAATGAGAAATAGTGTTCGTCATTGGCATAAGATGTCATACCGGTCTGAGAATATGCGGGACAGTTCTGACTGATTACCGGATTTGAAGTGACTTCCGCAAATGAAACTTTACTGAAATCTTTTGAAAGAAGTCCAGATGAGGCTGTGATAAGTACCGCCATTAAAGAGGTTATAAATTTTCTGATTGATTTCTTCATAATTTTGAAACTCCCTGATTGATTTTTCGTAAACAAATTATACTGTTTTTATTATAACATATTAATCCATTAATTTCAACAGAAATTTGTACACTCAATATTTTTTGATTGACATTCTGAAAAAATTATGGTATAATCGTAATGGTAATTGATACCTGATTATAAATAAAGGAGTGATTAATAATGAAAAATATCTGGAAAAATGAAAGACTTTGGTGTGCAGTTGCAGGTGCTTTGACTGTAATCGTCGGAAAAAAGGTTGTGACTTCAGAGAAAACCCGTCAGCTTGCTGTTTCGGGACTTGCAAAGGGTATGAAACTGCATAATGATGCAAAGGAATCATTTCAGAATATGAAAGATGAAGCATCTGACATCTGCTACGATGCTAAAACAAAAGCCGGTCTTATTGAAGATGAAATTCCGGAAAATGAAGAAGTGACGGAAGAATGAAATTTCAGATTGTTTATGACAAGCCTTGCAGAATACGATTCCGTTGCGGAAGTCGTGCATTTGACAAATCTCTTGAAACAGCCATTATAAAAAAAATATCCTCGCATTCATTTGTCACTCGTTCAGAAGTACACATCGAAAACGGCGGTATTCTTGTTTATTATAAAAAGGGATTTCGTGATTCAGTAATCAAGATAGTAAAGGCGATTCAGCCGGAAAAACTTTGTCCGGTTGTACCTGATTCAGATATTCAGATAGCCGAAATTGACAGCAGATTCAAAAGCAGTCTGATAAGTATTACTGTAAAACGTATGATTTCAAAACTGCTTATTCCCGCACCGGTTCGCTGTATGATAACAACAGTAAAGGGAATGAAGTATATTTTAAATGGTCTGAAAGCACTTTCGGACTTCAAACTGAATGTAGATGTTCTTGACGCTGCGTCCGTGACTGCCTGTCTGATACAGAAGAATCATAAAACTGCCAGTTCTATAATGTTTCTTTTGTCGGTTTCCTCACTTCTTGAGGGATATACTAAAGAAAGAACACGTGCGGTGCTGACAAATAGTCTTGCGGTGAACGTTGATAAAGTGTGGCTGATAAATGACGGAACTGAGGTTTTGATTCCTGTTTCAGAACTTAACACCGGTGACTGTATTCGTGTACGAACAGGTAGTATGATTCCGGTAGACGGAGAAATTATTGACGGTGAAGCGTATGTCAATGAATCCTCTATGACTGGTGAACCCCTTGCTGTGATGAGGTCGTCAGGAGATACGGTTTTTGCAGGAACAGTTATTGAAGAGGGGAATATAAGTATTTGTGTTCGTGAAATTGCTTCCAACACGAAAATAAGTAAAATTATTGATTTGATTGACAATTCAGAACATCTGAAAGCAGGTGTACAGAGCCGTGCGGAACATCTTGCCGACAGTATTGTGCCGTTCAGTTTTGTCGGTTTCGGACTGACTATGTTATTGACAGGAAATGTTACAAAAGCTGTATCCGTGCTTATGGTTGACTATTCGTGTGCAATAAAACTTTCCACACCGATTGCCGTTATTTCCGCAATCCGTGAGGCTTCAGACCACAATATTACTGTAAAAGGTGGAAAATATCTTGAGGAATTTGCCGGTGCGGATACTGTTGTATTTGACAAAACCGGTACTCTTACAAAGGCAGAGCCTGTTTTAGAAAAAGTTATTTCTTTCAGTACATATACAGAGGAAGAAATTCTAAAGATTTCGGCTTGTCTGGAAGAACATTTTCCGCACAGTGTGGCAAGGGCTATTGTGAAAGGTGCGTCGGAAAGAGGGCTTGACCATGAAGAAGAACATACTGACGTACAGTACATTGTGGCACACGGAATTGCCACGGAATTTAACGGAGAACGTGCGGTTATAGGTAGCAGACATTTTATTTCAGATGACGAAAATATTCCGATTACTGCCGAACAGCAGGCGAAAATAGACGAAAGTGCGGGAGCGTGTTCAGTTGTTTATCTTGCAATAGGCGGTAGACTTGCAGGTGTTCTTTGTATAAGCGACCCTCCACGTGCAGAGGCGAAAAAAGCTGTTGAGTTGCTGAAAAAATCAGGAATACACAATGTTGTAATGCTGACCGGCGACGGTCAGAAATCAGCAGAAATTGTTGCTGAAAGTCTCGGTATCACAGAATGTCATTCACAGGTACTTCCTGAGGGTAAACATTCTATGGTTGAAGAAATAAAATCACGTGGACACCGTACTATTATGGTTGGTGACGGAATAAATGATGCTCCTGCACTGGCTTCCGCAAATGTTTCAGTAGCTATGAGTGATGCTTCTGATATTGCAAGGGAAGTTGCCGATATTACATTGAGAGGCTCGGATTTGACTGAGCTTGCAGTTTTCCGTGAATTAAGCAAAAGACTGATGAACAGAATCAACCGAAATTACAGGTTTATTGTGGGATTCAATTCATTGTTGCTTTTGTCCGGTCTGTCAGGAATAATTACTCCGTCGGTTTCTGCATTGCTTCATAATGCGTCAACAATGGCAATCTGTGCCAAAAGTATGTTGCCACTGCTGGACGAAGATGAAAAGTGCAGAGAGTCAGGCGAAAATCTGATTAAATAATATAAGTAACGTTCATTTCAGTACGACCGCTGTGTGATTTCAAGCACAGCGGTTTTTTTATTGAAAGACAGAAATATTATTGTGTAATCATTCATGTACTGAAATAACATTATTAGCCCTTAACTGTTTCAGAAGCATAAAACGGGCTTCTTCTTTGAGTTCAGGTTTTATCATATAATAGAGATAGTGTTCCATAAGGTTGAAAATATCAAGAGTACGTCCCTCAATTTTAAACTGACAGAATCCCATAGGAACATATTTGTTCCATATATCATCGGGAGATATATGTGTACTTAAATTTTTTATATCAAAAATATTCCTCTCCATACATCTGCAACTTGCTATCTGTTCAATTTCAGGGTGTTCACGGAGAAGTCTGTCGCTGTTGAAAGGCATATCCGGATATTTTTTCATATGGTTTGCATATGCTATCTGCTGTAGACCTATTGATTCATAGTGTGCTGAACGTCTTTTACAAGCAGGTTCGCAACACGCATTTACAAGGATTTCGCACTTTTCCTTATCGGGAATTTTTTCAAGTATATCAAACTTGTTGTTCAAATCATAGTCTATAACAACAATGTGGTAGTCCTTGTTCACTTCACTGTAAAGTGCGTCGGGGTTTGTGATTCTCTTGCACGTTGAACTTGTTAGTTTGTATTTCGGGTAATTCTTTCTGATGTAGTCTTCAAGAAGCGGAGACATTACTATTGCTTCATTAAGACCGTTATTTGCAAGGTTCATTACCATATTGCAGAAATCGTCACTTAAATGTTTCTTTTCAAGCATAGGATTTGTAAAAGTAAACCTGAGCGGTATGCCTCTTTCATTGAAAGCATTGATAACACCTTTTATAAACTTCCTGTCGCAAGTACCTTGCTGTATGCGACCGCCATTCCAGAGAGACGGCGGAAAAACTCCATATACTGAAGCTATTTCAACGCCCTCACGGAAATATTCCGGCTTGTATCTCAGCATTTCGGCAAAAACAAGATTAAACATAAAATGCCCTGAAAAGTCAGGTAAATGAAATTTGACTCTCATAATATTGTACCTCTTTTTTTAATATTTTTCACATATTTTTATTTTATCATATCTTCCTTTGTTTTGCAAGTAAATTTGTTGTATATTTCATGTGAGATTTTCTTCAGATTTCTCTTGACAAATCAAAAAAACTGTGATATACTTATTACAATATGTTATTATTTCTTCAGCTTCGGGGGCGTAAAGGTTTCGACGGGGGTTTTGAAGTGTGATAAGCGAGCGGAGTTGGGCAATCTCCTTAAACTGTACCACGTTTAAATATAAACGCTAGAAATAACATTACTGTAAGCAGAAACAACTTACAGGTAGCTGCTTAAGTCAGCTACTGTTCTGTGTCTGAGTACCACGGCTTTCACGGGGCATCGATTAGTGGTGAACGACTTTATGGCGTGTCCGTGCCGTATTGTTGTATACGGACTACTCTGCGTTTCAGCCCGCTTACCGGCGGTTGCTCAGGGGAATTTTAATAGGTAATATACGCTCGTAGAAAGTTGCATGAATGGACTTTCGGACAGGGGTTCAATTCCCCTCGCCTCCACCAATCAAATATGCGTAATCTTAAAGGTTGCGAAAAGTCCCATATACCGTAAAACAGCGGTATATGGGACTTCTTTTTTTGGAAAAAGTTTATGTGTTCAACACGTTCAGAGTGGTTCTAAGAATAAATTGACGAGTGAAATTCCTGTAATTTGACATAAAAAATACAAAAATCAGGAATTACGATACTTACGGCAGAAAAATGCAAGAAATGACAGAATTTGCGATATATAGTCAATATTAGGCATGATAAATTTGAAAATCCTATGATTAAAAATTTTGACATTTAAAAATAAAAATTTCAAATCATGAGTTAAATTCCGATTTCAAAAATTTTTTTAATTTTTTTTAAAAATCGTTTAAAAACTGTTTAAAAAGTATTTTTGTTTGAAAGAAAAACGTTTAAACGGCGAAAACAGTGTTTAAATTGATTTTAAGGTTTTTTATGGCTTTCAGAATAAAATCCGATTCCCACAATAGAAAACGATATGGGAACCGAGGAACTGAAAGTCACATTAACGGGAACTTGTTCCCATATTCTTTTTATACAAATAGTAAATTATTTCATTTTGATTTGTGCTGTCTGATAAAATCGGAAAAATTTTCAAAAACCTGCTTTTCAAGGGAAGAAGTCAGGAATTTGTTTCTCTTATATAATATATCCATTCTTTCCGCACGGATTCGTGCCGATTGCATAGAAATGTTGCATATCTTAGCAATATCTTCTGCTTTATGTAAGTCAAGACCCCAAAGAACACAAGCAGGAGCAAGAATGTCAATAGCGAATCTCTCTGCCTGATATTCCATGTCAAAGTGATTCATAGTATTTTCTGTAAAATGACCAAGAAAAATATGTCCGAGTTCGTGACCTATGGTGTATCGCTTTACTGCGTCACTGTAATTGGAATTAAGGACGATATTGAATTTTCTGTTATCATCAATGAAAGTGATTCCTCGTTTATTATCAGAAAGATACTTGCCATCGTCATAAAGCAGTGCAATGTTGTTTCTGCGACAGATAGCTGAAAGTTTCACCGGCAATGCGTTTACTTCATTATCAATCAGAAATTTCCACGCTGTATTTCTTGCCTGTTTGTAAATATCATATGTCATTAATAAACACCTCCGGCTATTATTTTAAATAACCAGAGGTGCTTTTGTCATTTTATAAGAGATGTGGAAATTATAAATCGCTGTCTTCAGGAACAAGAGTAAAACCTGTTATCTGTTCTGTAGTAGGAATGTCAAGATTTTCTTCAGTGTTTCCTCTTGCAATAGCTTTTTTTGATATCGGAATATCAGACGGTGGAAGAATTTGTTGTTGAAGTTTTGTTACTGATAATTCTGTAGATATTTCTGTTGTATCTTTTTGTTTTGCTACTTCTTCAATGGATTTGATAAATTTGTCACGTTCTTCTGGACTTATGGCAATATAAGCCTGTACAAGTGCTTTCTCAAGGTCAGTCAGACTAAATTCTCTTGCAAGTTGTGTCAGGATATCAGGCTGTATAGGTTTTTCTCGTCCTAAAAGATAATCAACTGTCACACCATAAAAGTCAGCGATTTTACAAAGTACAGGAACACCGGCATTTAAGATTCCGCTTTCATACTTGGGATAAACATTTTCAGAAATATCAGTTCCCTCTGCGACCTGTTTAGTGGTATATCCATACTTTTTTCTTAATCCTTTAATAATGTCTTTTGTTTTCAATGGTTTTCACCTCCCTTGCCGATTATATAATATCACAATTGTGACAATTTGTCAATGCATAATAATCTTTTTTGTAACAAATGTGGATAATCATAATTATGATTAATAACACTTGACTTAATATCATAATTATGATAAAATATAAAAAGCACGAATAACCTTGAAAAAACAACAGAAAGGAATGATTTGTAATGACATCAGATGAAAAAATTATGAAACTTAATGAAATTACAGCCGGAACTAACATTGAAGCAGGACAGCTTGCTACTTTACTTGCTTTGATAGGAAAACTTGATGCTTGTGATGTAGCGAAAGTAATATGGTCTGCTATCGGAACAGCTAACGCTCTTGCGTTATATAATGAAAAATTTCCTCTCCCGTGACTGTTATTTAATTACCATTAAGTATACACAAAAGTATAAAAATACATACAGAAAATTTTTGTCGGAGTGTACCTGCTCCGGCAGAGAGGAGATAAAATGGATTACTTGACAGTAAAAGAAATGGCAGAACTGAAAAACTGTTCTGAAAGATATATTAAAAAAATTTGTAAAGACGGAAAAATCAAAACGGAGCAGGAAATAAACTGCAAAGGCAGAATGAAGTATATAATACCAGTGTCGGCACTTCCGGAAGAATTACAAGCAAAATATTACAGGAAGAAAAAAACTGAAACAGGAATATTTCCCGAAAAGACCAATAATAAAAATGAAGAAAAAACAGCATTTAAATACCGTTTAAAAGGTATTAAAAAGGCATTTGAAGAATTTTCGGAATCGGAACGTACGGAAATAAAACTCTGGACTGATATTCTCACACAATGGCAGTTGGAACGCTCAGAATACAAAAACAAAACTGAATTTGACAAGCTATTTGTTTCTCATCAGAAATATCTCAATCCGGATTTGAAAATCAGCACGGATATTCTGTACAGAAAGTATTCAGCCTACAAAAACGAATGTTATGCTGACCTTATAGACAAGCGTGGCGGTTGGAACAGAGGAAAAAGCAAACTTGACGACGACAGCATTATATGGCAGAATTTTATAAATTTGTATCTCAGTCAAAGTAAACCGTCAGTAAGTCTGTGTTATCGTATGATAAACGCATATATCTCGGAAGAATATCCCGAACTTGTGGAAGAAATTCCGTCGGAAGCGTGTTTCAGGCGAAGAATAAATAAACTTCCGTTTGCAGTCCTTGAATATACACGTAACGGCGACAAAGCACTGCACGATAAATGCGTACCATATGCAAGCCGTAATAAAAAAAATATCTGTGCCAATGACGTATGGGTCATGGACAACTACACTCTTGACGTTATAGTAAGGCATGACGACGATTCAGGAAAAACAAGAAGACTGTACATCACGACTGTTCTTGACGTAAAATCAAACGTCCTTGTCGGCTGGAATATAACTGAAAATCCGGATTCCAATTCAACTCTTGACGCTATGAGATTTGCAATGCTCAGATTCGGAATACCCAAAAACCTGTATTTTGACAACGGCAAGGAATTTACTACGCTGGATATTGCAGGAAGATTCAGGAAACAAAAAATCGCAAAAGATAAAAAAGACAATATTCCGTTGACGATAGTTGAAAAACTGGGAATAAAACTTATCTTTGCAAAGGTAAGAAACGCTCAGGCGAAAGTCGTTGAGAGAATCCACCGCATTATCAAGGAACAGTACTGTACCGCACAATATGGCTACTGTGGCGGAAATATCGTGGAACGTCCCGAAATTCTCAAGCAGAATATCAGAAACTGCAACATTGAAACAGAGGCGGAACTCCGTGAAACTTTTGCAGATTTTGCCGACAATATATACAATGTACAGCCGTATGGTAGCAGTGAATCAAAGTACAAGGGAATGACATTGATTGATGTATGGAACACTTCAATTGCTGAAACGTCACTGAGAAAAGCAAGTGATGAAACACTTGACCTGCTTATGCTCAGGAATGCAGGGTTTCAGAAAGTCAAAAGAAATGGTGTGTTTATCACATATCACGGCGAAAAAATATGGTATTATGATAAGAATATTACGTGGCAACATATCGGTGAGGAAGTATGTGTCAGATATGACCGCAACAATCCATCAACAGTCAGGCTTTATGACCATGAGGACAGATATTTATACAGTTGGAAGTGTGCGGACTGGCTTATGCTTGAATATCTGAGTGCAGACAATGAGGAACTTGCCGTACTCGGACGTGGAAAAACAGATGTTACCAGACAGGTCAAGGCACGTGCAAAGGAACTCAGAGACAACAGCAATTTTACACAGAGAAACGGTCTCGAATATATTTCGTTACATAATAAAGGAAAATTTAATATACATAAAACAAAATATATAGTACCTGTCATAGTAAACGATGAATCTGAAGAACGTATGGCAGTCGGTGCGGAATATGTAGAGATTGACCTTGAAAAAATGACTAAAAATTCAGAAAAAAGGAAGAAAACAGATGTACACAGATGAACAGAATGAACTTCTTGAAAAAGTGGAAGCCCTTAAAAAAGAAAAAAATCTCAGTCAGAACGCTGTCGGACAACTCATCGGCGTATCAGGAACAGCACTTTCGCAAATCAGAAACGGCAAATACAATGCCAATCCGCAGAAAATCTTTGATATTTTAGCCGGATATTTCGGGGTGAAAGAACGCACAAAACTTACGTACTCGGAAATAGATTACGTACCGACAACAATTTCAAAACAGATTTACAACGTAATCGCCAACTGTCAGAGTAAGGGCGGACTTGCGGTTGCGTGCGGAGATGCAGGTATCGGAAAAACAAAAGCCGTACAGAAATTCGTGGCGGACAATCCTTCAAATAGCTTTTTAATAACGATTAATCCATGTTTAAACAGTGCTAAAAGTCTCCTTGAAACCATTTCCGACCGAATAGGAGCAGTTCAGGAAAAATCCGTCAACAAGCTGTGGATTTCGATTGCAAATAAACTTTCCGATGGAACAGTGCTGATTTTTGACGAATCACAACACCTTACGACAAAGACAATCGAAATTCTGAGAAGTTTTTCCGACTATTTCAACGACAGAGGTCAGACTCTCGGAATCTGCTTTATCGGAAACCTCGAAACAGTAACCCGAATGGGCGGTAAAAAAGCCGAATTTGCACAGATTGCTAACCGTACTAAACAGCGTAAAATCTACAGAAACACTGAAATTCAGCGTGACGACATCTGCAAACTTTTCCCCATTCTTGAATCCGAAAATATGAACAGCGAAATTGATTTTCTTCTCAGAATAGCACGTACTCCGCAGGCTCTCAGAGGTGCGATAAATCTTTTTTCCAACGCTTACGACAACGAAAATTATACATATTCCGGACTTGTTGCAATGGCACAGTTTATGGATATGGAAGTCTAAAAACGAGGTGACATTATGGAAGATGAAATCTGCATATTTGCTACCGACAGAAAATCAAGTTTCTGTACAATTCTTGTCGGTGAAAAGTGCGACGGCAAAAATAACCGCTGTTCGTTCCGAAAGACCGAGGAGCAGTTTATAACGGAAAGAGACAGGGCAATTTCTATGAACCGTGAACGTGGAAACTGTCTGAAATGCAGATATATGGGCGATTATTGCAGGACAAGTGCAGAAGAAACAGTAGTTGACAATTTCTTTTAAAAGGGGGGGAAATCAGTGAAAATCAAACTCAACAACGAAGAACTTTACAGACTTATGCGTGAACGTGAGATTGAGACGGTCAGACAGCTCAGCAAGGAAAGCGATATAAACGAAATTTGCCTGTATGGTGCGATAAACAGGGACGTGACTTC
>JAIDUG010000022.1 GCA_029060305.1 Ruminococcus sp. | reverse complement strand
CAGTGTGGGGGTTTAGCTCAGCTGGGAGAGCATCTGCCTTACAAGCAGAGGGTCACAGGTTCGAGCCCTGTAGTCCCCACCACAATGGCCTGGTAGTTCAGTTGGTTAGAACGCTGCCCTGTCACGGCAGAGGTCGAGAGTTCGAGTCTCTTCCAGGTCGCTTTCTTTTAAAAGCTTCTGTAGCTCAGTCGGTAGAGCAGAGGACTGAAAATCCTCGTGTCGTTGGTTCGATTCCGACCGGAAGCACCATAAATGCGGATTTAGCTCATCTGGTAGAGCGCCACCTTGCCAAGGTGGAGGTAGCGAGTTCGAGCCTCGTAATCCGCTCCATAGTAGTGGGGTAGTAACCTTGCTATTTGTAACAATCCCGAAGCTGTAGTTTCGGGATTTTTTCTATATAATATGATTTTTGAAGATTTGGAGTAAATAGAATGCCGTCAAGCAAAGAATATTTATCTTTTGTACTGGAACAGTTATCACTTTCTGAATGTATATCCTATCGTGCCATGATGGGCGAATATATAATTTATTATAAAAATAAAATCATCGGCGGAATATATGATGACAGATTTCTTGTTAAAATAACAAAATCGTCCGCTGAAATGTTGCCGGAAGCTGTCCGTCAACTTCCATATGAAAAAGTAAAAGAAATGTTGTTGGTGGACAGGATTGATGACAGAGAGTTTTTATCTGACTTATTAAATGCAATGTACGATGAACTTCCGGATAGAAAAAGGTGACTGTTATGAAAGGTTTCTTTAAATTTTTATATCGTCTTGTACATTGGACTATAGTGTCTATACTCTATATTTTCAGAGTGCCACTTGTTATTGCAGGAATTGCACTTCTTGTCGGTATATTCGATATAAGAATTATAGCTTGTATTATACATATTGATTTCGGCATAGTTGTAATGGCAATGCCAGCAGTATTTACAGCGAAAAAACTTGTTGAAAATATTACTGTTTTCCGTAAAGGCGAAAGGTTTTCCGGAACGTGTACAGGCTATAAATTTGAACATTGGAATTGTGGTTATGATGTACACTGGAATGACAGTCAGAATATAAAACGTTATACAAGGTTTGATGTTCCTATGATTAAATTCAAATATCCGTTTGCGGTGAACGTCTACTCTCTTAACAATAATATAAACTTAGGAATATTTTCTGTTATAAAAAATATTTTATGTTTCGTGATGTGTCTTTTTATATGGGTGGTCTGTACCGGCATCACAGCGGATACTGTCTGTAAAACTTTTATATACGGATTGTGAAAAAATAATACATAATTTTGCGGTTGAATATCGGAGGAAAAGTTTTGGCAAAGAAATTCTTAGTCGTTTTGATAATTCTGATAACTATAATATGTGTGATTTACGGCGGAAATTTTATCAGAAAATCCGGCGTTTTTGAACCATATCCGGAAGCGGAATTTCTTTCCGTTGAGGATTCTGCGTCAAGACCTGTTTACAGTCTCCTTGACGAGACCGAACAGGCAGTATATACCGCACTTTATAAGGGGATTTCTGAAAAAAATATTCAGATACCGCTTCCTTATGAGATAACCGGTGATGTTTATTCAAAAATCTACTGCATTCTTGAAAAACAGGAAAGCGGATTCTTTTACATTGATTCGACCTACTATACAGCCGAAAAAATCCGTAATGCTCAGATAGTTTTCCGTGAAGATTCTGATTCTGTCGAAAACAAAATAGCTGAACTTGAAAACGTCGTACAGAACGTAATTGAAAACGCTCCCGACGGCGATTACGAAAAAGCACTTTATATTCATGACTATATTGTTGAAGTATGTCGTTATAATCTTGGCAGTGAACTGACATACAGCCCTACAGTTTATGGCTGTCTCGTTGAGGGGCAGGCGAATTGTGAGGGTTATGCAAAGGCTTTTTGTTACCTCGCAAAAAAATTGGGTCTGCAATGTGTTCTGATTACCGGAAAAACAAACAAAGGTGAAAATCATGCGTGGAATCAGGTCGAAATTGACGGCGAATGGTATAATCTTGATGTTACGTGGGACGATATGGACGTTTCCGAAAGCGTGAGAAAGGTTTATTTTCTTTGTGATGACGATAATTTCGGCAAGACCCATATTGCCGAAAATAACTATTTTGAACCATTTGAATGTGTTTCGGTCACAAATAACTATTACATAAAAAACGGACTTTTTGCCACCAATAACTCAGAAGCTGATGCTATAATCAGGCGTGAAATAATTTCCGGAAAAAAATCTGTTGAACTGAAATTCTCCGATTTTCAGGCTTATTCCGATTTTAAACGTGAATATGTAGAGGAGCAAAAAATGTTTGATGTGATACTTGAATCAGGTTATGTTGCGGACGGTCAGATGTCGGTTACTTTGCGTGAAACGGAAGATGAATACTGCATAACACTGGATTTTTAGTAATTATATACAAAACATTTGGAAATATAAATGGATTATTTTACTTGACATTTTCGTGCAACCGTGATATAATAATAAAGCTGTCAGATATGGCAGTAAATCACAACTCGAAAAAAATTTGAAAAAGTTTTTGAAAAACTCTTGACAAATCGGACAGGTTGTGATATAATAATTAAGTCACTTTCGGAAGTGACG
>JAIDUG010000021.1 GCA_029060305.1 Ruminococcus sp. | reverse complement strand
TTTTCAATAAGAATTGAGTTTCTACCACTCAACTTTGCATAAGCTCCTCTTGTCATTGGTTCTGCTTCAATTTGTTTTGTACCAATGTACTTCTTAAAATTCATAGATTACTTCTCCTTTATAAATATATTTTTCATTCTTCCGGCAAACCTGCCACACTCGTCAGGAGTGACAGAACGCCAGCAAGCATTGAAGCACTTCCGACAGCAAGCCAGTCCACTTCACCTATAACAGCAGATGTTCCGATAGTCGCAACCGCCGTCTGAGCGACGGTTTTTACTGCACGTATACTGGCAACTTTCAACCAGTTTTTCCAGTTTCTCATTTGTCGGTCTCCTTATCCGTCGGCAGTTCCATGAAGGCTGTATGTAACTGCGTCATCACACCATTACCACCAAGTCCGTGATACTGCTGATACATATTCTCGAAGTTTTCCTTTGCAAAAATCGGTGCGTAACCCAACTCCATATACTTATTATAATTATGTAACATTCGATCACGGAGCAGAGCCTGCACACCGAGTTCAACGGCTTTCTGACGTGTTTCCTGTCTTTTCAGACGGTGGAGAATTGCTTTTGTGCCTATTCCTAAAATTCCTGTGGCAGACAGTACCGAAATTATGATTGTTATAATGTCCTGCATTATTTTCACCTCAATAATTCAGATATTCAATTTTATTGTAACTGAAATTGCTGTTGTCGGCTTTTTCCGTTCCTGAGATGTACAGATAGTATGTACCGGCGGTAATATTGCCACAGTTCACAATCTGGTCTTTCAGGGAAGTGCTTCCGGCGAAAACCAAGTCAAAAGTATAGGCAAAATCGCCGTCTTTAACTTTGGTGCTGAGGTCTGAAACTGTACCGTCAGACTTAATTAGATTCAGGTGAAGTTGCTGATTCATCCAGCTACTAAGAGAGGCATTGATTGTGATGAGCAGTTTTCCAGTATAAAGTTCAAGCGGAGAGGCAAATAAAATCCCTGTATTTGCGTCGTTTTCTGACCAGTTGCTGACCGCAATTCCATACTTTGCCGAAGCGTCACTGACAAAGTTATTTGTACTTGAAATTCCACCCCATTTTTCAATCACGTCCGAAAATTTCTGGAGTGTTTCTGCTGAAGTGGATTCGTAAATATATACGGATTCTCCGTAAGTGGAAACAGTCTCCTGTTTTGAAGTAAAGGAGTTTGTGTCCAGTAAAACAGCTTCTTTGACTGTACTGCTTCCGGACTGCTTTATCTGAAGAATTTTCGGAACAAGTGTATTCAGCTTTTCGGTAACGTTTGCCTGTACACCCATACTGGTCAGATTTTTTGCAAGTTGTGTACGCTGTCTGCTGAGTTCGGTTAAGTATTCTGATATGGACGGCATTAGTCAGTCACCTCCACAATATCGGCAAGCACAGTCTGTAAATCTTCAAGACTTGTTTCAAGAGTGTTGATATGATTCCATTGTTCACGGTCAACGGCGGTCAGGCTTGCACTAAGTACATTGATTCGGGAAATCAACGTTGTTTCAATGTTGTCCAGAAATTCTTTATTGTCATGAGTATGAGAAGAATTTTCAAGATTATTTATCTGCTCAGACAAATCAGGTACAAAAAGTCCGACCGGTGAATTACTCAGTGCATTATTTTCCAAATCGGCAATACGTGGAATAACTGCAAATGTTCTTTTCGGACCTTGCGGTACATAGTAGGTATCACAGGCATTCGGATATTCAGCACGTCCTACAGGATTGAAATTTCCCCACCATGTATCACGATTAGTAAGCTCTGCAAGTTGTTCTTCGATTTTTTCGGTGTCAACTGATGCACTGCCCGTATCACCTTTATCACCCTTTTCACCTTTCAGCGAGTTAAGAAAATCTGTCTCAGTTCCTGAGTTCCCCTGTGCAAGCCACACATCATATGCGGATTTTCCGTCAGCTCCGGTATCGCCTTTAGAACCTTTTGCCCCTGTATTACCTTTGTCGCCTTTTTCACCCTGAATACCTTGTTTGCCGGTGTCTCCCTTTTCGCCTTTAAGAGAGTTCAGGAAGTCTGTTTCAGTTCCGGAATTGCCAGAGGATAGCCATATTTCATAGGCAGATTTTCCGCTTGCACCAGTTTTGCCAGTAGCTCCGGTGGCACCTTTTTCACCCTGTATGCCCTGTTCACCGGTATCACCTTTGTCACCTTTATCACCCTTGATACCTTGTTTTCCTGTATCGCCCTTATCACCTTTGAGAGAGACAAGCCATTCTGTCAGCGTGCCACTAAATCCGTTATTCTGTGCGATTTCGTAAGCTGAAAGACCGTCTTTTCCGTCAACACCGTTTTGTAACGATGAAGCTTTTTCTTCCAGTTTATGTAAAAGCTGTGTGTACAGGTCAGGCGTTGGTGGAATTTCTTCCGTACCGTCACCAACAAATCCTGACGGTCTGACGTTCAGAGTTACAGGAACAGTTGTCGCACGAAGTCCGCTGATATTTTCCGCATCGTAACCGAAAACCGACATTCTGACAGCACCTGCATGAAGTTCAGAGGGGAGCAGGCAGGATAAACCGTCAGTACCAAGTACACGATTATAGGTTTCGTCACACTGTGTAAACTGCACGACTTTGTGGAACTTTTTCCAGTCGCCGTCAAATATGAATTTCAGGTTGACGAAGGAAATCTGTTGGTCTGCGATAACCTCACGTTCAATAATTTCAATTTTCTGCTGTTTTACAAGAAATTTCCACATTATTCCCTCACCTCGTTCCAAATATGCGTGTGCCAGTCATAAGCTAAATAACCGTCGGTACATTGGATTTTTTCAACACTTGAACGTTCTCCCGTTTCGCCAGCCCATGTCGGACTTTTTTCAATTTCATTCCATTCATCAATCGTTCCGTTGTAGGTTGCAGAAAGCAGGTTCACACAGCCTGAAAAAGCATTGTCGCAAATCTTTCTGACATTTTTAGTCATGTTTACCATAACTAAAGCGTCGTCATTTGCAAACATTCTTTCGCCTATAACTTCACCGCTATAGTAAACTAATGCAACATCTGATTCCTCGCATACGGAAACTCCGACAGATACAACACTTTCAGGAACTGTCAGGACAGGCATAATAGCTCTAAAGAAAAACCGGTCTGTAAGCGAAGTAACACCGTTTTCAATCACCATATTTTCAATTGTTTTGTCACGGTAAAACGGTGAATTTCCACGAGGTGTGTTTTCTCCATACTCCCATACTGCACCTGTTCCGGTTAAAATCGCCTTTCCGTCTTTCCTGAGTGAGTATCTGACATTGTCACCAACTCTTCCGGTTTCCACAACTACATTAGTCAGGTCTTCAACCTGTGGCTGTAATTCATTGATTTTTGCCTTTAATTCGGATATTTCCTGCATTAACTCCGTAACTCTGCACTTTCCTAAAATGCATTTGCAGTAACCACAGACATTCTCATCAGCACGATAATCCCACCAGTCGTCTCTTGTGATACACACAGCACCTGGATTCATACGAACCGCATACAACAGTAAATTTGTGCGTGTTTCACTCGTCGGAATTTCCGGAACCTGTGGATTTTCGGCAGGCTGTCCGAGTACAACGTCAAGCCAAGCGTTCCGTACACCGTCGGACGTATCGCAGGCTATTATAATTGCTATATATCGTGGAAATGTAGGGTCTTGCCAACCGGCAAAATCCATTAAATGTGGCTCGTCATTGACAAAATAATGTCCGTTTATCCAAGCCTTACCTGTACCTACAACCACCTGTCTGCCCTCACCTGTTGAAGTCAGGTTGAAATTATCACCGTAAGTGTCTAAAATGCCGTTGCAGATAAAACTTGAAAGATACATTGTGAAGTCCTCTGCTGTGTACGTTCTGTCAAGACCTCTTGAATCAAAAAATCCGCTGTGAAATGCCATAAAAAAATCACTCTCCTTTGAACGTCGGTGTCAGCGAATGACCGTTCTGGTCAAAACTTTCAATCATTCCGACGAGTTGAATTTTTGGTTGTTTCAAGCCAAAACGTTCATTTTGCACTGTTACATAATCACCTAAAAAATAGTCCCTATTGTACTGGTACTGTTTGCCGTCTGTCGCAATGGTAAACTCGCTCGCTTGCGTAACAGGCGTAAGTTTTTCCGCACCACGTTCACGCAACATATTCAGATATTCAGTTTGCGGAATTTCTTTTGTTTCACCGTTTACTTCCGTTTCGTCAGACAGGTCCCTTGCATCAACATAAATTTCATACCTGTCGAACAAAGACGGAATTTTTTCAGTAAAAAAGAAAGATGTATTTTTACGGAATATTCCCTCTCCTGCACCGAAAACATACGCAAAATTGCTGTATTTCGAGCAGTCAAGCAAGTAATCAAATGACAGCAGATTGTTGTACGAATCGGAAAAAACTATATGCGGATTTTCATTCTGTAAAACACTTCTGTCTGTACCTTGTGAGAGTTCAAAAACAAGTGAATATTCGTCATCTTCAGAACGTTTAAGCCTGATATTTGCCGTACCGCCGACAATTTCGCAGATTTTGTAAATCCAGTCCATAAGATTTTCATAGCTGACCTGCAAATGTGTGGTTTTCTGCCAGCACGGGCTTGAAAATTCGCTTACCTGAAGTCCTGGAATTAGTCGGAGTGTGTCATGCCATGCACAGATTCTATACACAATATTTTTTACTATATCAGCATATGACGTTTCAGATGTATAGGACTGAGATGGATAAACAATTCTCCGTGAAAGAAGTGACATCAAAAAACGTCCTGAAATTGTAAGATAATCGCCGTTTTCAGCGTCTGCATTAATGAGTATTTTTTCAATTATGCCATAGTAACGTTTATCATCACTGCGACCTACAATTCTGCCTTTTTGGAAAATGCTGAGATTTTCAGGAGTTGCAGAAATATAAATTTCAAATGAACCGCAGGAATAATATTCAACGTCCCATAAAAGTGACGAAAAACTATCGCAGATAGCAAGAAGTTGAACATTCAGTTTTGGTCCAGGGGTTATAAACGTTTCGTAAATTTCAATGTACATTTTTCAGACTCCTAAATAAGCGTTTGTGTGGATTATCCTTGCTGAAAAACCGTCGGGAGCTTCAAATCGAAAACGATTAGTTCCCTGATTCATAGTCAGCCACGTTGAACCGTAAACAAACCAATTTATAATATTTGTACTGAAACCACCGCCACGGTTGAGGGAAATTTTTTTATTGCCGGTTTTCGTTGTAATAGTGATAATGTCGTCTGGCTGAATATCGCCTTTTATCTGCAAATATTCACCTGTATCAACGTTATAAACCGTGACTGTCTGTGCGGAACAAACGGCAGTTATTTCGATAGTAAACCCGATTCTGTCGCCGTTGTTTTCAACAGTCAATATATTGCTTTCGCCATACACACCAAGAGGAAAAGGCTCGTCACTTTCAGGAAACGGAAAGTGAAAACTTCCCATAATTTTCCCGTAATAAGCGATTGTCTGCTTGCATTCGTACCAGTAAATGTCAGGGCAGATAATGGAAATCTGACCGCTTGTGAACGTCTCAAAGTTGTTTACCTCGCACGTCTCAACGTAGCCTTCGGTGTACACATCGACATTTACGGTTTTATATAAAATCTTGATATACCGTGAAGGCGTTACCACCTTGTAAAGTAACTGCCTTCGTTTTTCGATGTCAATTCCACGCATTTCAAAGCTGATTACAATGTTGCGTTTTTCAATAAATGAATTGTTAAGATAACTGCCGTCTGTTCCGGCATATGCTGATGTGCTGACAGTTCCCGACGGCGGACCCAGTCCCTCAATTCGGGAAGTCATATAATTGTTTGCGGTATGCGTAAGGCTTATGCTGTAACCGTTTATATTTTCTAAAATAAGACTGAATTTCAAGCACTACACCCCCAGTGCATTTTTTGTCTGCCGATAAATCTCAAGTCTTGAGAGAGACTTAGGACTGTTATTTGTCTGATTTACTGTACGGCTGTTGTCGGTGGAATAGTAGTTGTTGACTGTCCCGTAACCGCCCGTAAAAGCCCCTGAAATGCCATTTAAATCGAAATTCAAGCCACTGTCAAGCGTTAACCTCATTGCACCGGCAACGCCTGAAACCGCTTTTTCAACGGCTTTCTGTGAACTTTCAATACCTTTTGCAAGTCCCTGCATGAAGTCCGGCATCCAACTTTCAAAATCCGTCAATGGTCCTTTTTCGGGGACGGAAAAGTGAAGATATTCCCATATCATATTCGCAACGTCGGACACTATATTTCCCAAACTACTCATCTGATAGTTAATACCATTGATAAGGTTCTGCATAAGGTCGTAGCCCCAGTCCCATGCCTGATTTACAAGATTTCGAATACAATCAGCGGAAGAGCTCAGACCGTCCGCAATGGTGTTACGGATTTTCCAAATCCTGTCCCATACACCACTATGGACTTTGTCCCACACTCTTAGCACACTGTTTTGAATTGTGTTCATAACGTTTCTTACAGAGTCGGGCATGGAGTTCCAGACAGTTGAAACTGTATTTTTTATCGAATTTGTGACGGTTTTCACACCACTGGAAATTGTCGATAAATGGTTGTTTGTCGCTGTTTTAAGCTTTTCAAGAGCATTTGAAATTTCTATAAAAATATTCTGAGCGAACATTTTTACATTCACAACGATATTTGACATTGCATTCTTGAAAGTGTCTGTTAATGCTGTTGTTACATTGCTTCCGAACGTGCTGAGTGCATCGTTTACCATACTTGCATTTGCCGAAATTCCGTCAGCGAGACCCTGCATGAAGTCGGGCATCCAGCTTTCAAAGTCGGTCAATGGTCCTTCGTCGGGTACTGAAAAGTGCAGAAAACTACGGATTTTATCGGCAACGCCCTTGACAGCGTTCGCCACGTCTTCAATTTTTGACTTGATACCGCTGACAATTCCGCTGATTATGTCTTTTCCCCAGTTTCCAGCCTCAGACGCAAGGTTTTTAACGAAGTTAACAGCATTATTGAAACCGTCAACAATAGTATTTTTTATAGCGGTAATCTTTTCCGAAATCGCTGATTTTATGCTGTCCCATATGCCTGAGACAGTGTTTTTTATGTTTGTCATTATGTTGGAAACAGTCGTTTTTATACCGT
Source organism: Ruminococcus sp. (assembly GCA_029060305.1). GTDB lineage: Bacteria > Bacillota > Clostridia > Oscillospirales > Ruminococcaceae > Ruminococcus. The sequence goes on along the minus strand of JAIDUG010000021.1, from coordinate 5,283 downwards.
TCCATATATCAGAAACAACGGTTTTTATTCCGTTCAGAATATCTGAAATTGTTGTTTTTATGCCGTTCCAGACGGTTGAAACTATTCTTGAAATCGTTTCAAAAACAGATATGAAAAAGTCTTTTATAGCTGTCCAGACAGTCGTTACAGTGTTGTAAATCGCCGTCCATATGCTTTCAAAGAAGTCTCTGATACTTTCTAAAATAGGAGTAAGAAATTCAGTTATAGCATTCCATATAGTCTGAATTTTGTCGGAAATCCAGTCCATAGCTCCGCCGACGACATTTTGTATCGTTTCCCAGATACTTACGAAAAAGTCACGAATGCCCTCTAAAATAGGAGTAATAAATTCAGTTATGGCGTTCCATATAGCCTGAATTTTTTCAGAAATCCAGTCCATAGCCCTGCCGATGAGGATTTTTATAGCCTCAAAAATAGTTTCAAACAGGTACGCCAAAGCATCAAGAAGCGGTTTTATTGTGGTATAAATTGCATTCCAAACCGCCGAAATTTTATCATGAATCGCCATGAAAACTGTTGTTATAAAATCTCGTACAGCTGTAAAAATCGTCGTAACAACGTTTTTTATACCGTTTACAGCATTGCTTACTGCTCCTGAAATCGCCGTCCAGATACCAACAAAGAAATTTTTAATAGCCGTCCATATGGTCTTGAATGTATTGCATATGATGTCCATTCCAGTCTGAAAATTATCCTGAAAACTGTTCCATGCGTTGACGAAAAAGTTTTTAATACCGTTCCAGACGGTCGAAAAAAATTCTTTTACATCATTCCAACCGGATTGCCAAGCTTCACAGAAGTCCGCAAAATTTGTATTGAAGATGTTACAGATGAGTTCAAGAACAGTTTTTAAAGTGTCTTTTATGGCGTTCCAGATACCTGTAAAAATTTCTTTTATGCCGTTCCAACAGGTTTCCCAGTCACCAGTGAAAAGACCGGTTAAAAAATCCACAAGTCCAAGTATTACATCAACTGCATCACTAAGAATGTCGCCTATATACTGGAAAGTGTTCTCAAAAATCGGTGCAAGATAGTTACAGAACCAGTCCCATACGTATTTTAACGTTTCCGTGAAGTCCTCAAAATCAAATCCGAGAGAGTTCAGACGTTCAGTAATTCCGCTTGTAAGACGTTCAAACGTAGCTTTTATTCCGTCCCATATTGCAGTTATATTGTTGCGGAAGTCTTCATTGGTGTCCCATAGATGTTTAAAAGCCGAAACCAGTACCGCAATCACTCCCACAACAGCAAGCATTGTACCGGTAGCACCACTTAAAGCAACCTTAACCGCTGTGAAGCCACCCTTGACTTTGGTCATGATTGCAGGCATTTTTGAGAATACTTTCATAAGTCCGCCGATTCCGGTGGTGAGTTTTCCGACTACAATCAAAAGGGGAGCTATTGCCGCCACTATCAAAGCTACTTTTGTGACAGTTTCTTTTGCATGAGGACTTAGGGCATTGAATTTGTCAACCAGTCCCTGTATAAAGTCAATGGCTTTCTGTAAGATTGGTGCGAGTGATTCGCCGATAGAGTAAATCAGAACGTCGATGGAAGATTTCAGTTTCTCTATTCCACCGCCAAAACCGCTCATCATTGTGTCAGCCATTTCTTGTGTTGTACCTGTACTGTTGTGCAAGGCGGTACTTAGGTCGTTTACGTCTTGTTCTGAAGTATTCAGCAATGCAAGCCATGGTGTCATTTGGTTTACTCCGAAAAGTGCGGTGGCTGCTGAAATCTGTTCCTGTTCCGACAGTCCTGAAAATGCTCCCTGAAGGTCTTTCAGTACAGCTTCAAAAGGACGCATTTTGCCTTCTTCGTCAACCATAAGTTCACCATATGCAGATGTACCTTCGGCTGCTTCCTGAGTCAAAGCGTTGACAGTCGTCTGTGCGTTTCCGTAGTCATTTTCTGCCTTTATCAGTTTTGCATAAGCCTCCGCTGTTTTTGCACTTCCTTCGCCGTTTTTTTCAAGTACCTCATTATATTGCTTCTGTTTTGCAGTCAAATTGGCACTGGTTTCTTCAAGTCTTTCCTGTGCTTTATGTAGCTTTGCCTCTTGTTCAGCAAGATTGCCTGTTTCGAATCCTAAAACTGACAAAGCATCAACAACGTTTTTATTTCCTCCGGCAAGTCTTGAAATACCTGTTTTCAGAGAATTTGCAGAAACTGATGCCTCAATGCCTGCATTTCCCATTAATCCCATTGCAAGTGCCGTATCTTTTACATCATATCCGGCAGCAGAGAAGATTGGAGCGGCAACGGACATCGCTTCGGATAAACTGTTTATATCAAGGGCAGAATTGTTGCAGGCAGATGCAAATACATCGGCATATTTGCCTGCCTCGTCAAATTCTGCATGAAAACTATTCAATGTTGCAACAAGTCCGGCAGAAACTGTATCAAGGTCACCGCCTTCACCTGCGGCAAGGTTCATGGCAGGAGTCAGTGCAGAAATTGACTGTTCCGCATCCAAACCGGCTCTTGAAAAGTTGAGTACAGCATTTGCAGCATCGCTCATTCCATAGACTGAATTTGCGGCTGCTTCTTTCATTGCATCGTTTACAGCTTCTGCTTCCTCAACTGTATTTCCCATTGTCTTATTGGCAAGCTGCATTGTTTTATCTACTTCGGCAAAACTGATTGCTCCTGCTGCTCCTAAACCTGTTATTGCCGCTGTAACAGGCATTAAAGCTTCACCCGCTCCGCTGATTTTATTGCCGACGTTCTGCAATCCCTCTCCGGCTTTGCCTATCTGTACAAGTGACGTTCTTGAACTTTCAGCTTCACGCTGAAGATTCTGTAATTCCTGTTCCGTTTCGATAATCTCTCGCTGTATTGCGTCATACCGTTCCTGAGATATGGGATGTCCAAATTCTTCGGATACATCTTCAGCGGACTTTTTAAGGTCTTTCAGCTTATCAGAAGTTTCTTTGACTTTATTCTGCAAATTGTCGTATTCTTCCTGAGATATTTTGCCATTTGAAAGCTGTTCATTGGCATCTTCGGACTGCTTTTTTAGCTTTTTCAGTTCTTCTGTGGTTTCGTCAATTTTTTCTTTTATCGGGTCATACTTGGCTTTCCAGTCGTCATAATTGTCTTTAGTCTTAGCGGCTTCTTTACTGGCAGTTTTGAGAGATTCAAGACGTTCCTTTGTATCTTTGACCGCCTCGCCCAACAAACGCTGTTTCTGTGAAAGAAGTTCGGTATTTGTCGGGTCAAGTTTCAGAAGTTTTTCAACGTCTTTCAGCTGTGACTGTGTGTTTCTTATGTTCTTGTCAACGCCCTCAAGAGATTTTTGAAGGTTCGTAGTATCGCCGTTTATCTCAACGGTTATTCCTCTTATTCGGGTTGCCATGTTTTCACCCCCTTATGTCAAAATTTATCGAAATCTTCCTGAGTAGGCTTGTACGGATATTTGAAATCGTCATTTTCTTTTTCGGTGAACATGTCATTCACAAGACCGATGGTCAGCAGGTCAAGTTCAGACATACTCAACCCAAGCTGAACGCATCGAAGCAGAAACAATGGTGTTGTCATCGGGCGGTCAAGTGGTCTATGTTTTTTTTGGCAACCGCCTGAGTTTCATTGTTCAGTCCCCAAAGTTCCATTAATTGTGGAAGAACTTCGTAAATTGAGAGCATATTGAACTGTTCCAGCCAGTCGTCCGGATTGTCGGGAACGTTCTCAGGGTCGGCGTGTTTTGCCATAAGCCATGATAATTGCTCAAAAATCTCCAATGATTGAATGCCCATGTTGCTGTTTTCTTCATCGTTTTCCTTGACGGAATTCTGCAGTTCAGAAAAATCTTTATAGATGTCACGTCCGAATTTCATTCTGTACATTCTTGGTAGTGCAGCAGATGCCTTGAATGGCACATCTATGCCATCAATTGTAATAATCTTTTTTATTGCCATTTTTATTCTCCTTTATCGACAACTAAGTTCGTTTTTTCTTGGAAAGTTATATCTTCCATATATCCCATGATATTTTCGTGCAGCCTCATCATAAGCCTTTGCAGCTTCAATTGCGGTTGAAAACAAACCAAGATAGATAACTTTTTTATTGTATCCAATATCAGCTCTGTATTTCCCACACTTATGTAAACTGACACCTTTATAACCGGATTTATTATTATAACGTCGTTTTTCGTTACAGCTGTTTTTCTGTGGAGTAACCACTCGAAGGTTGCATCTTCGTTCATCACTGACATTCCGGTTGATATGATCAACAAATTTGTTTCTGTCACATTTCATGATAAGACGTGCTAAAGAAACAGTTGAACCGTTGATGTTAGTTTTAGGATATCCGTCTGATGATAAATGCCAATGATAAGACTGTACCAGTTCAAGATCCACAGAATCAAAAATAAAAGATTTTCCGTTTGAACAGTAGTATCTGTAATAATCATTTTCAGGTTCAATATGCCAACAATCAGCACATGAAATTTTATGACCACTCAGCAGATTGTCTCTATATACCTCGGCGTTTTTGCCACAGTCACATTGACAAAGATATTTATGATGCCGATTGAATTTGCCAATGTGACTTATGACTACAAGTTTACCATAACGCTTTCCAATAATGTCATTTGTATTCATTGTGCTTTTATGCCGATTTTGAAGTGCTTTTTGCCTGAGTTACCGTGAAATCAGGCATATAAACCTTATTGTACCAGTTGTCGTAAGTTGTCTTGTCGGTCTCTTCGCAGGAACGTGCCTTGACAAGTCCGTTGTTGAGAGCAGTTGCAGTAAGTGAAAGCGTTTCGGTCTTGACTTCCTTGCTGTCCTCTGTTGTACTTGACTCGGTCGCTGGACGTGATGCGGAACAGCAATAAAGAACGTGACGGATATGGTGCTTGTCTCCGTCGAATTCAAAGAGAAGTGCAAACTGTTGTAATTCTGCGGTATTTGTCTCAACGAGTACGCCCTTGTTGTCGAGGATTTCACCGAGAATTTCCGTTGCAAATTCAAGCGTTACAAGTGCGATTTCAAGGTCGCCTTCATAGCCTGAGTTATTGTTGATGACATAATACACACCATTGTCAGCGTAGAAATTTTCAGCCTCGCCGTTTGCGTCAATTGACAGCGAAACAGCACCAGGAATACGTACTGGTGTGGCATACGTCGGAACGCCCTCTTCGTCAAAAGACAGAATTTTTGCATAGTGAACCTTGTTCAGACCAAATTTTACCTTATTTTTTTCCATAGCCATAGCTATACCTCCATTTCGTACAGGATTTCATAGAGTTTTTCGCTCTCA
>JAIDUG010000020.1 GCA_029060305.1 Ruminococcus sp. | reverse complement strand
TTACATCTGGTAATTTTTTAGGTTGATTTTTTTGTATTTTGCGTGTAAAATTTTGTATTTTGCGTGTCAAGCTACATTTATATTCCTGCCAAGTGTAATACTCTGCATTACAGTAATTATTGTTATTATTTTTAATATCTGAGACAACATTAATAAAAAATTCAGTTATAATTGTGGCTCTGTTGCAGTACCATTTCTTTTACTTTCATAAGCGAAGTTGTGGTATTACGTTCATTTTCGGAAAGTTTCATTGTAATATATTTTATAGTTTCCTCATAGTCGGGAATCATGATATATTCAAGGGCGTTCACACGGCGACGTGTTTTTTCGATTTCGTCCGCCATAAGCTGACAAGCTTTTTCCACTTCCGCAAGACGTATCATTTTCGGGAAAATCTCACTCAATGCACTTACTGCACCGTCAAGGTCAACGGAAGTAAAGGCAGTACCATATGAATAAATATCGTTTGTATCGTCTGTCTTGTACTTTGTGTGAAACTCCGGAATATATACACTCATCACATTTTTCTGAGTAACCTCAATTTCAACTTCCTGTTTTGGTAACATCAGAGCGGTTTCAAGGACTTCCCTCTGCATTACAGAACCTGCTACCGCCATATATCTATCAGCTTCTGAGATAGCGGTCTCAACCTCTGAACGCAACTGACGGTTTTCTTTAATCAGAATCATAAACTGTCGCATTAATTCGTCACGTTTGTCTTTGAGGAGCTTGTGACCTCGCCTTGCCGACTGCAACTTCTTTTTGAGTTTGCTGAGTTCCATTCGGGTAGGATTAACATTAAGCCTTGCCAAATCATTCACCCCTCGTAATATTTGTCAAGATATTCTTCTCTTATTCTGCGTAACTCGCTACGTGGCAGAAGTCTCAGCAACTCCCAGCCAACCGCCAGAGTATCCTCAATAGTGCGGTTATTGTCGAAACCCTGCGAAACATAGCGTTTTTCAAATTCGTCAGCGAATTTTGCGTATAACAGGTCAGTGGGAGTGAGTGCGGATTCTCCGAGTACAACCATTAATTCTTTAGCATCTTTTCCTCTTGCGTAAGCCGAAAACAACTGGTTCATAGTATCCGAATGGTCTGCACGAGTTTTTCCCTCACCTATCCCCTTATCTTTGAGACGTGACAATGACGGCAGAACGTCAACAGGTGGATTTATACCTTTACGGTAAAGTTCACGTGAAAGAATAATCTGCCCCTCAGTGATGTACCCCGTAAGGTCGGGAATAGGGTGGGTTTTGTCATCTTCCGGCATTGTAAGAATCGGTATCATTGTAATACTTCCGTCTTTGCCGACCTGTCTTCCTGCACGTTCATAAATAGTAGCAAGGTCAGTATACATATACCCCGGATAACCTCTTCTTCCTGGGACTTCCTTTCTTGCCGCCGAAACTTCCCGTAATGCATCGGCATAGTTTGTGATGTCGGTCAGAATTACAAGCACGTGCATACCCTTTTCAAATGCAAGGTATTCGGCAGTAGTGAGAGCCATTTTCGGAGTAGCTATTCTTTCGATTGCTGAATCGTTTGCAAGGTTTATAAAAAGCACCGTTCTTTCCAAAGCTCCGGTACTCCTGAAACTGTTCACGAAATATTCCGATTCCTCAAAGGTTATTCCCATAGCACCAAATACTACCGCAAACTGTTCATCTGTACCACGGACTTTCGCCTGACGTGCAATCTGCGCCGCAAACTGTGCGTGAGGAAGTCCGCTTGCCGAAAAAATCGGGAGTTTCTGTCCTCTTACAAGAGTGTTCAGACCGTCAATTGCGGAAACTCCTGTCTGAATAAACTCCTGCGGATAACGACGTGCTACCGGATTCATTGGAAGACCGTTCACGTCCATACGCATTTCCGGAATAATCTCAACACCGTCGTCAATTGGTCTGCCGAGACCGTCAAAAACTCTTCCGAGCATATCTTCAGATACGCCGAGTTCCATTTGGTGACCCGAAAATACAACACGGCTGTCATGAAGATTTATTCCTGTTGAGTTTTCAAAAAGCTGTACAAGTGCGTTAGTGCCGTCAACTTCAAGTACCCTGCAACGTCTTCTTTCACCGTTTTTCAGTCTTATTTCCGCAAGTTCTCCATAAGTCGCTCCCTCAACGTCCTTTACAAGTAACAAAGGTCCTGCAATTTCTTCAATAGTTCTGTATTCTCTCGGCATTACTCATCACTCCTTTTCAGCAACTGATTGAGTTCGGAAGATATTTCAACCGAAATCTTCTCAAACTCGGTATCTGTTTTTTCTTCGGGGACGTACTTGAAACGCCCTATTTTTTCACGTACCGGCAGACCTGAAACTTCCTCAACGTCCGCACCTTTTGCGACGGTCTCAACAGCTTTGTCGTTGAAAAGAAGTATAAGTTTCATCATATAAAGCTGTTTTTTCAGACTGGTGTAAGTGTCTACCTCGTGAAATGCAAGCTGATGTAAGAAGTCCTCACGGATTGAACGTGCCGTTTCCATTTTCAGACGGTCTTTGTCGGAAAGTGCGTCCATACCAATCAGCTTTACAATTTCCTTTAATTCTTCCTCATCGTGCAGAATCTCCATAAATCTTGCCCTTGATTTCGTCCAGTCGGCAGAAACGTTATTATTGTACCAGTCAGCGAGAGAATCAACGTACAGCGAATAACTTGTAAGCCAGTTTATAGCCGGAAAATGCCTCTGATAAGCAAGATTAGCGTCAAGTCCCCAGAAAACTTTCACAATTCTCAGAGTAGCCTGCGAAACAGGTTCTGATATATCGCCACCAGGCGGAGACACCGCACCGATTACTGAAAGCGTTCCCTCACGACCGTCAGAACCGTTTGAAATCACACGCCCTGCACGTTCATAAAACTGTGCGAGACGGCTTCCGAGATACGCCGGATAACCCTCGTCACCAGGCATTTCCTCAAGTCGTCCGGACATTTCACGGAGAGCCTCTGCCCAGCGTGACGTTGAATCCGCCATAAGTGCTACCGAATAGCCCATATCCCTGTAATATTCGGCGATTGTAATTCCGGTATATACAGAGGCTTCACGTGCAGAAACCGGCATATCGGAAGTATTTGCAATAAGCACTGTACGTTCCATAAGTGACTTTCCTGTATGTGGGTCTATGAGTTCCGGAAATTCATTCAGAACGTCCGTCATTTCGTTACCACGTTCACCGCAACCGATATACACGATAATATCGGCTTCTGCCCACTTTGCAAGCTGATGTTGCGTAACGGTCTTGCCACTTCCGAAAGGTCCTGGAATCGCTGCAACACCGCCTTTTGCAATCGGGAAAAGACAGTCAACAACTCGCTGACCCGTAATCAATGGCATATCAGGTGACAGTTTTTTCCTGTAAGGTCTTCCACGACGTACCGCCCACTTCTGAAAAAGACTGAGATTATAAATTCCCTTTTCGGTTTCGAGAACGCACACGGTATCGTCAATGTGAAAATTTCCTGCTGATATGCTTTTCACAACTCCTGAAACTCCATTCGGTACAAGTATTTTGTGGAGAACAATGTCAGTTTCCGGAACTGTACCGATTATATCACCGCCGACAAGTCTGTCGCCGACTTTCACGACCGGAGTAAAATTCCAGAGTTTATCCCTTTTCAGTGACGGCACTTCAACGCCACGTTTCAGACTGTTACCGCAAATTTTTTGTATATCGTCAAGAGGTCGCTGTATACCGTCGAAAATACTTCCGATAAGTCCCGGACCTAATTCAACGCTCATAGGCTCGCCGGTGGAAACAACTTCCTCACCTGTACCAAGACCGGCGGTTTCCTCGTAAACCTGTATTGAAGCACGGTCGCCGTGCATTTCTATAATTTCGCCTATAAGTTTCTGACTGCTCACACGCACAACGTCAAACATATTGGAATCCCTCATACCCTCGGCTACAACAAGAGGACCCGAAATCTTTACAACTTTTCCTGTACTGCTCATCTTTATAAATCGCCTCAATTCTTCAGTATATCAGAACCGACAGCCCTTTCGACAGCTTTGTGAACTGCTTTCATACCGTTGCCGGTGTTGCCACGTATTGCAGGAATAAGCACTATTGACGGCAACTGACTGTTTCTGTATTTATCTATTGTATCGCTCACAAGTACCGCAACGGGTTCTGTAATGTATATCACCGCAAAATCATTTGTTGCAAGTCTCGTGATGAGTTTTGTAACTTTCTGAGGTTCAGTTTCGCAAAAGACGGAAAGTCCCAACGCACCGAAACCCGAAACGCTTGCACTGTCGCCGATTACCGCAACTTTAAACATATAGTTTCCTCAACCTTTCCCTGACTGTCTGATTGTCAGCACCGCTTTCCCTGCATACAGAAATTATCCTGAGATTTTTAATTTCGGCTTCCTTTGCAATATAGTAAGCTATAAGCGGTTCTGTTCCGAAAGATTTCATTCTTGCTTCTTCTGCCAAATCAATAACCATATCGTCGCAACGCTTTTCAAACTTTGCCGGACTTTCTTTCAGAAATTGTGCAAGTTCATTATAGGTGGTGTGTTCCAGAAAACTTATAAGATTTTCCGTACCGCCAAGCGTTGCTCTTATGAGAGATTCCCTGTCAATCTCACTACTTCCGCAGACAGCACTTTCAAGAAACTCCCTTGACTTGTGCATTTTACTGCACCTGTAAGCTGTTTTTATGTCAGCACATACAGTTATAATCTGCACGTACTTCCGCATAAAATCGCCCCCGAAATCTTCCGCTGACTTCTGCATTGCAAGCATTGCGGACGTATCTACAAAAGTATCGGCAAGCTGACCGTCGAGAGTTCTTGTAAGAAGTTCATAGGATTCGGAAGCGGTTTCGCTCATATACTCCGGCAGAATATCAAAGTTTCTTGTCCTGAATGATTCCTTGAGAAGTTCAGCAGATACGTTTGACGGTTCAATAAAATATTCGTCCGGTTCTCTGCCGGAAATCATCGCTTTCAGTACCGCTTTCAGATTATGGAAATCATTCCTGTATAAAAGTATTTTCAACTCTCTGCTGTCGGGGGCGTAAGTCATAAGCATATCCCACACTTCAGCAAGACCGCCCGTTTCTTTGGCACTAATGAGAGTGTTAAATTCGTTCTGAGTACGTGCGTTAATAAGCTGTTCCAAATCGCTATGAGTGAAAAGCAGATTTTCCATAGCCCTTACCGCTGAAACCGCACTTGCATATTCAGTACCCATAAAATCACCTGCCAAACAATTCTTTTGCAAGAATATCACGTACACTGTCTTTTTCTGATTCAAGTATTGCTCCGAGAGTACAGTTTTCAGAAATAAGTCCGTACTCCAGTATGAAACCGTTTTCAATATCAGCAGGAGTTGCCGAAATCTCAACTGTTCCGCCTGCTCCGGTTGCAAGTGCGGAGAGTTGTTCGGAAAAATCTGCCGGAAGTCTTACAAGGTCTTTTCCGCTGAAATAAATCTTTCCGTCACCTTTTTGAATTTTACGTCCAGCAAGTCTGAAAATCATTTCAAAGTATTCACCGTCAGGAAGTCCCGACAGTCTATCAATTACTTTACTTGTTGCCGTCTCTATCATCTCAACACGGCATTTCAGAAGTTTACGTCTGTTTTCCGCTCTGACTGAGTTACAAGCGTTCCTGTAGTCGTTTTCAGCTTTCTGCAACGCTTTCTTCATATATTCGTTGTAAGCGTTTTCAGCTTTTGAATCGCCGTCCGTTTCTATTGCACGTGCTTTTTCCTCAGCTGAATGTATTATATTATTTTCTGTCATCTTCTGCTGACTTTCGATAATTTCAAGAATACTGTCAATTCCTGACATCTGCAACCCTCCTTATATAGCGATATTGTAAATAAGAAGTATTGAAACAAGAAGTGCAAGAATAGCGTAAGTTTCAACCATTGCCGCCATAATAATACCTTTGCCGTTGTGTTCAGGTTTTTTAGCGGTAATTCCCACGCCTGCCGCTGCCGCACGACCTTGTGCTATACCCGAAAAAAGTCCTACTATTGCAATCGGAAGTGATGCACCTAAAAACATTATTCCCTGTGCTGTAGTGAGTTCGGGAGCGTTTCCACCGATAATACCTATTCGGCTGAGCATCAGTATAGCTGTAAGAAGTCCGTAAAGTCCCTGAGTACCTGGTAAAAGCTGTAAAATAAGAACCTTGCTGAATTTGTTAGGGTCTACTGATACCACACCTGCGGCAGCCTCACCGACCAATCCTACGCCTTTTGCCGAACCTATTCCCGCAAAAAGTGTTGCAAGTGAAGCACCTAAAATTGCCAAAGCTAATCCCATAATTAATTTTCCTCCTTGAAAGTAATGTATTGTGTGTCTGCGGTGAACGGTGCAAACTCACGACCACCGCCCGTATAGAATTTGCCGAAAAGCTCAACAAACTGTAATCTGTCGGTATGGACGTAAGCACCAAGAAGATTTATTGCAAGATTTGCGGTATGTCCCACTATGAACACCACAACCAACAAAACAGTTTTGACTATCATATTTTCCGGCATAGTACCGATAAGATTTATAACGCCTGCAATACTTCCTGTTGCAAGACCAAGTGCAAGAAGTCTTGAATAAGAAAGTATGTCGCTCAGATAACCAGTTGCCGTATTGTAGAGGGCATAAAGTCCGCCGAAAAACTTTCCGAAAACAGACTTTGAAGAACGTCCGGAAGTAAGAACGATAAGCACAACTCCGGCTATCGTTAGATACATACCAATCGTTGTGAGTATTGCCGGAACGTTTGTCAGTATACCTGAAGCAAGCGGTGCAACTCCTAAAATCGTCATATAAACCGGCACGGTATCAAGAATCGCATCGAGTTTTCTGCCGTCGTCCCATGACATTTTGAACGATACTCCGACACCGAGGAACAAGTGAAGTATTCCCAGTGCGAAAGAATAAAGCAGAAGTTTAATCGGGTCGTCGAGAGGTTCAAACCACAACGCTATACTGCCGATTTCCTTATTGAAGTATTCACGCCCGACTACCTGTACTATATCGCCAAACCAGCTTCCGAACAATGCTCCCCATATAAGCGTTGATACTCCGCAGTTACGGAACATCGTCATAGTTTTTTTCATTGTGTTGTCAAGCCTGAATTTTTTCAGTATAATTGTAGTACCTATCAGCATAAGAAGTCCGTAGCCTGCATCTGACAACATCATTCCGAAAAACAGGTAATAGAAAAATGACATAACGGGAGTAGGGTCAACGTCTGATTTCGACGGCATTGAATACATTTTCGTGATACTCTCAACAGGTGCTGAAAAACGGCTGTTTTCAAGAAGTACCGGAATGTCATCTTCTTCTGACGGTTCAGTGAAGTCTATATATACAGTAAACTTCTTTTCAATTTCTTTCCGCAAAGAATCAGCATATTTTTCGGGAATATAGCCATTAAGAACGAAAGTATTTTCAGTGAATCCCAATGCACCCAAAGTATTATATTTATCTTTCCTCATCTGCAAATAGTCAACCGCAAATTGCAGTTTTTTTCTTTGTGCGGACAATTCAGAAATATACTTTTCAAGTTCAGTAATACGGCTTTCAGATTTCTGACGTTCATTTCTACAGCGTTCAATAATTTCCGACGGAGTACAGTTTTCTTTTTCAGAAACTGCAACGAATGAATTTTTACGGAGCAATTCGCCCAAATCTTCCGTAACATCATTACTGCAAAGAATAAATAAATTCGTCTGTTCTCTGGACTGCGAAATTATTTCCGTGTAAGTGCCGTCGGGAAAAGAATCCAGAAAATCTTCCGTCACGCTGAAAGGTACAGACCCGATAAATGCGGAAGTAGTTGCTGTCCCCCTGAAATTCAGCGGTATATCAAGATTTTCCCATTGTCTGAGAATATCGCATTTCACGTCATTCTGCGAAATATTTTTTTCAGTTTCCGCAATCTCCTGACTGCTCCTGACAATATCGTTTGCGACTGATATTATTTTTTCAAGTTGCATTGCACCCCTGCCGAAATCGTCAACTGATACTTCCGTTCTGCTGTCGAAAATCTCCGTCAGCGATTTCTTTTCCGGAGAATACTTGTTGAGTACGTCAAGAGCCTGAGAAACGGTACTGCGGAATTTTTCAAACTCCCCGACTACTGCTGTAACGTTGGTTCTGTCGAGTTCCTCGTCGTCATTCCGTGAAATCTCAACAACACCACGTCTCTGAAGAAGTTCAATAATTTTTTTGCTGTCAGTAAGAAGTGCAATCAGTTCAATTTTTTTCATTCTGAGTTTTGCCAATTAAACACCACTCTCCTTAATAAGAATTTCAATCAGAAAAATTCCCTGATTACTGCGTTTACAGCATTGTTCATATTTGTCTCCGCCTGCAAACGTATTTCCGTAATTTTTCCGGCACAATCGGCATCTGCCTGTTTTGTGTAAACGTCCAGTTTTTTCATATAGTCGGAACGGACTTTTTCAACCTCTCCGGAAGCCTGACTGATTTTCTTCTGAACAGCAACAGCAGAATATCTTTCCGCTTCCATAATAATTTCGTCAGCGGTCTGACGTGCCTGCGAAATCTTGTGATTTGAAACAGATTCGGCAGAAAGAATTTTTTTCACAGCCTCTGAAGCCATAGTTTGTCACCTCCTTTTTAATGACCAACAGTCATTTTTTTATATTATAGCAGACCGGAAACTATTTGTCAATAGTTTTTTTGCCAAAAATGACCAACATTCATTTTATTTTTTTGTTAAAACATAAAAGGAGCATATCTCCTACAGACAGCTCCCCTTTGAACATTATTATATCTTTCGGCAAAAATTATACATAATTGCGACTTTTTATTTTAATTTTACGACAAAGGGAGCTAATCCCTACAGACAGCTCCCTAAATAAATTATATTCAGTTTATGATTTCATTGTACTACAAAAATACATTTTTGTCAAGGCTTTTTATAAATTTAATTTTATTAACAAATCAGTCTTCCTTTACATCGACCTTTATTCCGAGTACGGAAAGGCTTTCATCGTCAACAACAGACGGACATTCAGACATTAATTCACTTGCGTTCTGGACTTTCGGGAACGCTGTAACATCACGCAGACTGTCGGCTTTGCACATAATCATTGCGAGACGGTCGAGACCTATTCCCATACCACCGTGAGGGGGTGCACCGTAACGGTAAGCGTCAACAAGGAATCCGAATTTTGCTTTTATTTCTTCGTCAGTCATTCCGAGGGCTTCAAACATCTTCTGCTGTAACTCAAAGTCAGTTATACGCATTGAACCGCTTGAAAGTTCAGTACCGTTGAGAACCAAATCCCAAGCCTTTGCACGAACATTTGCAGGGTCGGTATCGAGATATTCGAGACATTCTTCCATAGGCATTGTAAAGGGGTGGTGTGAGGCAACCCATTTATTACTGTCTTCGTCGTACTCAAAGAAAGGCATTTCTGTAATCCAAAGGAAATTATACTTGTCTTCAGGAATAACATTCAGTCTCTTTCCGCATATGAGACGTATTGCACCAAGAGTTGAAAGTACAGTTTTATTTCTGTCGGCACATATCAGAACGAGGTCGCCTTTTTCAGCACCTACAGCGTTGCATATGGTTTCAAGTTCTCCGTCTTTAAGGAATTTCTTAAATGAACAGTTTGGCTCGTCAGCCCAGCGGATATATGCAAGACCTTTTGCACCGATACCTTTAGCGTGTTCAATGAGCTTGTCGATTTCTTTTCTTGTGTAAACTCCTGCTCCGTTCTTTACGTTGATTGCACGTACAGAACCGCCCTCACTCAAAGCGTTTTTGAATACAACAAAATCAGTATTCTTAACGGTTTCGGAAATATCCTGAATCTCAAAACCAAATCTTGTATCGGGTTTATCAGAACCATAACGATTCATAGCATCTGCAAAAGTAAGTCTCGGAAGCGGTGTAGGAATATCAACATTCATTATTTTCTTGAAAACCCTCTGTACAAATCCCTCGACACATTCCTGAATATCCTCAGCATCTACAAAAGACATTTCAAGGTCTATCTGCGTAAATTCGGGCTGTCTGTCTGCACGCAAGTCTTCGTCACGGAAACAGCGTGCAAGCTGAATATAGCGGTCATATCCCGAAATCATAAGCAACTGTTTATAAATCTGCGGTGACTGCGGAAGTGCATAGAATTTTCCCTGATGTACTCTTGACGGAATAAGGTAGTCTCTCGCACCCTCCGGAGTAGACTTCATCATCATAGGGGTCTCGATTTCAAGAAAACCGTTCTCATAGAAATACTCTCTCGTGACTTTCGCAATCTCGTGACGCATTATTATATTTTTCTGTAAAGGTTCACGTCTAAGGTCGAGGAAACGGTATTTCAGACGTAATTCTTCATTTACGTTTGAATCGCTTACTATCTCAAAGGGCGGTGTCTGAGCCTTTGCAAGAATACGCAAATCGTCAACGAAAATTTCAACAAGACCTGTTTTTATTTTGTAGTTCTTGCTTTCACGTTCCACAACTTTTCCTTTTGCCATGAGAACATACTCACCACGGCATGAAGACGCTTTTTCAAAGATTTCCGGATTGCTCTTGTCGTTGAAAAGCAACTGCACAATACCTGTCCTGTCTCTGAGGACGATAAAAATAACACCGCCTTTGTTTCTGATTCTGTCAACAAATCCGCCCACTACAACTTCCTGACCTACTTCTGTCACGTCTCCGCAATAGTGAGTACGTTTAAGACCTTTCATATTATCAGCCATAATTACTTATTCTCCCCTTTTTTTAAATTATTTTAAATCAAATTTTTCCTCATCGTCAAGATTATTCATCATCTTGTTGAAATAAAGCGACTCGAAATTCATTCTGAATGTATCGTCAAGGTCAGTTTCGACTTCTGAACCTGTCTCCATATCCTTTATTTTTACCTTACCTGTTTCGAGTTCATTGTCGCCGATTACAACAGTAAACATCGCACCGATTTTGTTAGCATACTTCATCTGAGCCTTTATTCCACGACCCATGAGGTCAAATTCCGCACGGTAGCCGTATTCTCTCAGTTTGTGCGAAATATCCATAGCTTTTTCGAGAGCGTTGTCGCCCATAGTAGCAAAATAAATATCGCATTTTCTGGGAGTGAGATATTCGCAGTTCTGCTTGTCCATAACAAGCAGAAGTCTTTCGATACCCATAGCGAAACCAAGAGCGGGTACTTTCTGACCGCCGAGCTGTTCAATAAGACCGTCGTAACGTCCGCCACCGCATACAGTACCCTGAGCACCGATTTCAGTAGTCACAAACTCAAATACTGTTTTTGTGTAGTAGTCAAGACCACGTACTATTTTCGGATTAACCTTATAATCTATGCCGAAATTTCCGAGATATTTCTTCAGTTTATCGAAATGTTCACTACATTCTTCACAAAGATAGTCAAGAATAACAGGAGCGTCCTTTGCTACTTCCTGACATACAGGGCTTTTACAGTCGAGTATTCTCATAGGATTCTTTCCGAGACGTTCAAGACAGGTATCACAAAGTTTATCCTTGCGGTTCTCAAAATAACTTCTCAGTGCTTCGTGGTACTTTGCACGGCATACAGGACAGCCGATTGAGTTTATATAGAGTTCAATATTTTTCAGTCCGAGACGGTCGAGAATACTTTTTGCAAGCGAAATAACTTCCGCATCTGCTGACGGAGATGCACTTCCTGCCATTTCGAGACCAAACTGGTGAAACTCTCTCAGTCTGCCAGCCTGCGGACGTTCATGACGGAAACACGAAAGAATATAAAACACCCTCTGCGGAAGTGCTTCATTCAGGAGACCATTCTGGAGCATTGCACGGATAGTACCGGCAGTACCTTCAGGGCGGAGTGTGAATTTTGTTTCCTTAGCCATTACGGTATACATTTCTTTCTGTACAACATCCGTTGTTTCACCGACTGAACGCTGAAAAAGTTCAGTATTTTCAAAAGTAGGGATTCTTATTTCAGAAAAGCCGAAACTTTCAGCAGTATCCCTTGCAATTTTTTCAACGGTGTGCCACCTGTGAACATCTTTCGGTAAAATATCCTCCGTGCCGTTAGGTCTTTTAACATTTATAGACATAACTTTTTCAAGTCCTTTCTGTATGATATTAGTCAATTCTTACTTTACTATTATACTATTTTTTTTTCAGTCCGTCAATAGTAATATAAAAATCATTCCTGCAAAAATAAAAATTGCCCCTGACATCAGGGACAATTAAAGCTGTTCAGATAGTAAGAGTACCCATTTTACGCCAGTCAAGGTCGCCACGTTCAAGGGCAAGTATGAGGGCTTCAGCGGTAGCAATATTTGTCGCAACAGGTACATTGTGAACATCACAAAGTCGGAGCAAATTAATGTCATTTGATTCTGTGGCACGTGGATTTATAGGGTCTCTGAAAAACAAAAGCACGTCCACTTCATTACATGAGAGGAGAGCGAGAATCTGTTCCGCACCGCCACGTCCGCTGAGACATTTTCTTATCTTGAGACCGGTTGCTTCACTTACCTGTTTACCGGTAGTGTTTGTGGCTATCAATGAGTGTTTAGCAAGGATTCCGCAATAGGCACTGCAAAACTGAACCATAAGTTCTTTTTTTGCATCATGTGCAATAATGGCAATATTCATTTTTTATGTCCTTTCCGCCGTTCAGATTTTTTGTAACTCAGCAGGCAAAAACCATACAATTCATAAAAATCCGGACAGCCGTTTATTTTCAAAATTCACATCACAATATGATTGTAAATATTTTCTGCAATTATGCTCCCTTTATAGTAAGAGGAACAAAAGTGCCGTTAAGTCTCTTTGAGATTGCATCAAAAGCAAGTAATGCGTCCGATTCAGTAGGTATGGGGTCGCCCTTAGCAGTAGCGACAGTGAGCTTGAAATCCTCAGGAACAACTCCGATAAGCTGTACGCCCACCTTATCAATAATCTCGTCAAGATTTTTTATCAGTGCGTTGTCTATAACTTTCTTGCTGACTTTGTTTATAATAAGTCGCTGACTTTTATTTCCTCTGTTATAAAATTCATCTGACATCAGGGAAGCATCACGTATACAAACCTGGTCAGGAGTGGAAACAACAAGTATCAGGTTAGCCTGTTCAACTATTTCAAATACATGGGAGTTAATACCTGCACCGGAGTCTATTATTATATAGTCATAATATTTCTTTACTGAACGGCATATATCGTAAATCTGTTCAGCAGAAACAGACGTGAGGGTTTTCGGGGCACATAATAATTCAAGGTTTGAAGCCATAGGAATTTTTGAACACGCCTCAAGAGCAGTCATTTTTCCGCTGAGTACATCTCCTAAGTCATGTTCGATTTTATCATGTACACCAAACATAAGGTCAAGACAGCGGAGACCGAAATCAAGTTCAATAATAAGTGTTCTGCTACCCTGTTTTGCGAGAGTATAGCCGAGACCGGCACATATAGTAGATTTACCTGTACCACCTTTACCTGAAGTAACAGCAATAATCTTAGAATTTTCAAATATGTTTTCAGACATTTTTTTTCCTTTCCGAATCCGTAAGCCTGAGCAGTGAAAAATCTGCCGGAAAATATGGATTCCTATAAAAATCATAAGATAGTTTGCATTAATTATAACATAAAAAAAAAGGTTTGTCAAAGAAGTTTTCAGTAAAAAATGTAAGATTGTGCAATTACACGCTTTTGAGTAGGTTTTATTGTACATTTTCTACAAATATCAGATTGAATTTTTATTCTTATCAAGGGCGTAAATGATTTTCGTCACTGTTTCTTCAATACCGCAGTCATTTTCACTTATGATAACATCTGCATATTTTTCATAAAGCGGAGTGCGTTCCCTGTAGAGTTCCGGTAAATCCTGACCGTCACGCATTACAACTCCTCTGTTTCTGATATTGCCGAGACGATTTTTCAGGGTTTTGTAATCAAGTTGCAGATAGACTACAATGCCATTTTCAGAAAGATGTTTCATAGCTTTTTCACCGTATACTACACTTCCGCCGGTTGCAATAACCGCCCTTTCAGTATCAAGCTGACTGATTATTCTGTTTTCAGTTTCAATAAAACCGTCAACGCCCTCAGCGGAGATTATTTCCGAAAGCAGACGGTTTTCAGTTTCCTGAATAACAATATCGGTATCAACGAATCTGTAACCCATTATCTTTGCGAGAATAACTCCGATAGTGCTTTTCCCTACTGCTGGCATACCGATTAATATTATATTGTTTTTCATTGTGTGATATTCCTTTCATACTTATTTTTCCTGTAATAATATTTTACATTATTTTTCCGCAGATGTCAATTACACCGATTTGACAGAAACAGAATTTTGTGATATATTTTTCAGAAAAAGGAGTGATTTTTTTATGAAAAGAAGTCCGTTCATATACTCATCAGACAACAAACGTTATCACACTTTGAGTTACCACAATAAAACGGTTTACGGCGGAAAAATATTCAAGGCTGTACTTGACTGCGGATTTACCTGTCCGAATATCGACGGCTCAAAAGGTACAGGCGGTTGTATATTCTGCGACGGAGGAAGCGGTTACTTCACCGACGGAAAACTCACAATTTCCGGACAGCTTGAAAAGGAAATCAGACGTATTCACGGAAAACACGGAAAAGTCCCGATAACAGCGTACTTTCAGGCAAACACAAACACTTACGCACCTGTTGAAAAACTCAGGGAAATATATTTTTCCGTTCTTGAATTTCCTGAAATATGTGGTATTTCAGTAGGCACAAGGGCTGACTGTCTGCCGGAAGATGTTATTGACCTGTTATGTGAAATCAGTCTGAAAACACGCCTTACTGTTGAATTAGGTATGCAGACAGTCCACGAAGATACTATCAGAAAAATCAATCGCTGTTGCAGTCACGGAGAATTTTTAAAGGGATATTACAGTCTCAGAAAAAACAATATCAGGACTTGTATTCACATAATAAACGGTCTGCCGGACGAAACAACGGAAATGATGATTGAAACTGCCAGACAGCTTGCGGAAATGCGTCCGGATTCCGTAAAGATTCAGATGCTTCACATAATAAAAAATACGCCCCTTGAAAAGCTGTACACTGACGGAAAAATCAGTCTGCTTTCAAAGGACGAATATATAAATACTGTTGTGAGACAAATCGAAATCCTGCCACCCGAAACAGTTATAGAAAGAGTTACCGGAGACGGCGACAAATCAAAGTTAGTAGCACCTTTATGGAGTGCCGACAAAATTTCCGTACTCGGAGGAATAGACAAAAAATTTGTTGACCTCGATACGTGGCAGGGAAAATATTATGTATAATCAAATCGTGTAAGGTCGTATGATTCGATAATATCAATGAGGCATTCCGAATAATTGCTTGCGGTAGCCCAGCCGTCCTCTTTAATCATATAACAAGCCGTTTTATAATCCGTTTCCCATATGAGATTTGAATAACGTTCATAGCCCGTTATGAAGTCATAATAGCCCTCTATTCCCTCTTCAAATGAATCGTAAGCACGAAAATCTCCGTCCATTTTAATGAGAACGCCGTCAATTTCCTCACCTGTTCTGAGAGTGACTTTTTCGCCGGTGTACGTACTGTCCGCACGCATACCGAAAAAATTATAGTAAAGTGCCGACAGTTCACTTTCGCCCCAGCCAGATTCAAGAATAGCCTGTGCAACAGTCATACTCGGAAGAATACCGTATTTACTGTAATTCTTCTGTGAAGCGTTGCCCAGTTCCTCAATAAATTCAAGTTGTTTCCTGCTCAGTCCGTAATTATTTTCAGCAGGTTCAGACGGTCTTCTGTGCCGTGTACACGCCGATATTCCGCATATCACGCACACAATTATCATAAATACGGAGAGTATTATTTTCGGTAACGGACGGAGTTTCATTTTTTTTCGTTTCCGCATATCAGATAAAACGCACCGTTTCAGAAATATCCTTGTATTTGCTGTGCATTGCCAAAGGTTCAGAATCCTCTGTCGGATAACCTACAGGCATTAATAATACAGGTTCTTCATTTTCGGGAAGTTCCATTTCTTCTTTGAGACGTGACGGCGAAAAATAATTTACCCAACAGCTTCCGATACCACATTCCCACGCCTGCAACATGATGTGTGTTGCGACTATTGAAACGTCCTGTACTCCTGAGTGTACGCCTTTTTCGAGAGGATTTTTCCAGTCCTCTGAAGTGTCATAAGTAAAGAGAAGTACAGTCTTTGCACCGAAAATACACTTGCTTATCTTATTGAGAAGTTCAATTTTTTCCGGACTTGTGATTACATAAATTCTCTGTGGCTGATAGTTACAACCAGTCGGAGCAACGTTTCCGGCAGTGAGAATTTTATTCATTGTATCTGTATCAATAAGCTGGTCTGTAAACTTTCTGACAGAATATCTTGATTCTGCGAGTTCTGAAAAATTCATAGTTATTCCTCCCTGATGAGATTGTTTTTTATTGCAAAAACCGCAAGCTGTGTACGGTCTCTGAGATTAAATTTTTCGAGCATTCGGGAAATATTATTCCTGACAGTTCCCTCTGCGATAAAAAGCCGTGCAGATATTTCCGAATTACTGCAACCGTCACAAATCAACTGCAAAATATCTTTTTCACGGTCTGTGAGACTGTAATTCATAGAAGTCTGAGTAAGCGGAGTTTTCACAACCGTCCGGAAAATATTGTCACCAAATACAGTAACTCCGCCTGCAACAGCCCTTATTGAATTGATAATCTGCATACTGTCCATTTCTTTGAGAATATAGCCGTCCGCACCGCTTGCAACAGCTTTACTGACAGTTTCCTTGTCGTCAAAAGTAGTCAGCACGAGTACACGCACACCGTGGACGGACTGTTTTATTTTCTGAGTACCGTAACCGCCGTCAAAATCCGGCATTCTCATATCCATTAAAACAACGTCGGGGTGTCGTTTCACACATAATTCGTACGCTTCCTGACCGTTACGGGCTTCACCGACAATGGAGATGTCCGGAGAATGTGACAATACTGATTTGAGACCGTTTCTTATTATCTGAATATCATCTGCAATTATTACTTTTATTATTTAAAATCACCTCTTCTTCTGACTTTTTGTTACAGCAGGGAATCTTTATAATAATAGAAAATCCCTCTCCGCTGACTGTCGAGAATCTTACATTTCCGCCAAGTTTTTCGGTACGTGAACGTATTCCGGAAAGTCCGCCGTGTTCAGAAATCATATCACAACCCTTTCCGTTATCAAGAATATATAACTCCAGTCTGTCCGCAAGAAATTTTATTATAACGTCAATTCTGTCAGCTCCTGAATATCTCACTGCATTTGTAAGTGCCTCACGACAGTTATCGTAAACTTCACGTATACAGAAATCATATTTTCCGTCGTCAACTCCCTGTACGCACAAATCAACGTCAATTCCCCTGATTGTTTCTGTAACAGTTTTTACTACCTGAGTAACAGACTTCATAAAATTATCTTCTCTGAGATTGTTTATTGAACACCTCAACTGAGTTATACCACTTCTTGAAAGTCCGTCAATTTCCCTGATATATTCAAGCAATGTTTCAGTATCGGAAGTACCGTCAAGCAGACTGTTTTCCAGAATCCTTGAAATAGAATTTATCATTGTAAAAGTATGTCCGGCAGAGTCGTGAATTTCCTGAGCGATACGACTTCTTTCCTTTTCTATACTCAATCTGTGGTATTCTGTAACATCATTCACGGTGACGATTTCTGCAATACATTTTCCATTACTGTTGCACTGAGAACGCCGGAAACTCAGATATTTACCGTTCAGAAATACTTCCGGCGAATTTTCCGGCAAATCCGTATATTCGGGAATATTTTCAGAAATAAAACTGTTTCTGTAAGAAACACGACCGTCGGGGGTATAGATTATAACACCGGTATCCATATTATCAATAACGTCCTTTATAGCAATTGAATTTATATCAAGAAGTCCGTAACGTCCGAGTGCAAGCAGAATCATCATACTTGAAAACGCAAAAAACAACGGCGTGAGTTCAATTCCGATATCAAGGACTTTAGTGACGGTAAGCGTATTGACGGCAAGCGGTACAGCGGTTGAAAGAATAAGTAATATTGCCTGTTTTGTTATATGTCCGTAAAGTTTCGACTGTTTCACGAATATTGAAATTATTCCCGATATTATACATATGTAATATATTACCTGATATATATAGAATCCTGTCGCATATTCAATGTTTACAAGACTGAAATTTCTGTAATAAAGGTGAAAAATCGGGTCTGTCAGTACGACGGCTATTGCAGTAACCGAAACAGCAGGCAGTATTCTGAAAAGTCTTTTAAAAGGCAGGTCTGTATATTCAGCAGAAAACATCAGCCAGTACGGAGCAAAACAGCTTATACCGAGGTTTCCTATAGTATAGCTTATGAGTTTCTGACCGGAAGTAGCAGAGAATATTATAAGCAACTGCGAAATCAGCCACAATATTATCGAAATCTGACATACCCCGAAAAGTCTTGTCATTCTGTTGGAATTACCTTTTCTGACAATCCAGCCGAGTGAAAACGTCATTCCTGAAAGTCCGGCAAGAAGAAGTATTACTGAAATAATTTTTCCTATCATAGAAATCCTTTCTGAAACATTCCGAAAAAATCCGGAGTTTCAGTTAAATTATACACTGTACTCCGGATTCTGTCAAGTATTATTATTTTTTTCCACTGAAAAATGTACGTCATTTCCATTCTGCAAAGATGTCTGAAAACTTTTTGTTGTGACTTCTGAAATATTCGTTTACAGAAGCAACTGCTATGAATAATATTCCTGCTATGAAAAGATATGCCCACCAGTCGAGCTTGCCGAAATACTTCATACTTGCCCATACTGTTATCGTAACAAGTGCTATTGAGGATATTCCGAACCATTTACGGTTTTTAGCACTGAAAGAAACAATAAGTATAACAGCAGTAACGGCAAGTCCGAAAATAGTGTTTCCAATCTGACTATAAAACATTACGTCACGGATAAGTCCGGCAAACGACAGTATAAATATTGTGTCGGAAAGATTTTTCGAGACTTTCGGGGAATTTTTCCATATATAACGGTAAGCTATTCCGACCGCCATAATAATTGCAAGTGTGATTTTACTTGAAACCATTTCAGACTCAACAACAAGAAAAGGTCTGTTTATGAAAGCAATAGCAGTAATTACAGCAGATACAGAAAGTATTACTGATGATGTAGTCTGATTTGTTTTTTTACGGATAAAGTTTGCGATATACATTGAAGTTGCAATCGTCTGAAAGAAACTTTCTGTTTTGTCTGCATTTGACGATATAGATATTATTGCGTACCATACAACAATCATTATTATGTCAATCCTTGTCGTATTATTCTTGTGTACAATTAAACCGTCCCTGAAAAATACCCTTGCAAGTGCAATAAGTCCACAGAACAAACTAAACATAATGTAAGCCTGATTATCTTCTCTGAATGTTATTTCAGAAAAAAGGTTTATCATTCCGAGTACTGAAAAAATTCCTGTCCAGTTGTTTTTCATAAAAGCAGAAACAACTATATGAACAATACAGGCAGTCAGTACAGTAAAAGGCATTTCCGGACTTTCTGTAATATATAATGCTGTTATTCCGGCAACAATCATATTTGTATAAAGTATTGTATCGGTCTTGCGTGGAAACTTTGCGTACAGTCCGAAAGCGTATTTCGGAAGAAAAATAATTCCGACAGTTACCGCACATAAAGCGATTACAAGTACACCGTAAGCAACGTATATATCATAAATGTTCCAACTGAAATTGGTTGCAATTATGACGGGAAGTACAGGTGAACAAAGTCCGGCGAGTACCTGAACAGACTTACTTTCAGCAAAAGCATATGACATTATAAGAAGTGACATTATAACAGGAGTTATGACGGAAAAATTGTCGCTGAGAGTTGCACAAGCTACCGCACTATATATGGCAAATCCAAAAGTAAATACTTCCGAAAATCTGTTCTTCATGCACGGAACAAAACGGTTTGCGGAATATATTACAAGTGTTATTGCGGAAAATAACATTATTGCATTATTGTCATATTCCATAACGTCGGAAACAAATGCAAAAGCTGTCATAATACTGAGAATACTCTGCAAACCCTTTAAAGTAGGATTATTGAGGTATATTCCGTAACCGATAAGCTGTACAAGAGTTATCAACATAATGAAGTACGTCGCACCGTCAGGAACTAATATTTCATCAGTTACCCATACAAAAGCCAGTACAGAAAATATTACTGCTGAAATTTTTGCTGAATTTTTTACAACATTGTTTTCTATTTTTCCGAACACAAACCACAATGTAACAACGGTCTGTACAAGGGTCATTATTATCGCAAACGTGCTGTAATCTTCCGAAATCTGTCCGAAAAGGAATATAAGAGTTGAAGTCACCGACATACAAGAAAGATACCTGAAAGCATTACTGTCCGTCAGTCTGCTTTCCGCAAAAGCACTTATTGCAACTATAACTGAACTTACCGCAAACAACATACAGTTTCCTTCACCCGAAACAGAAAACCATTCCCCGAAAAGCTCATAGTAACCGGCAGTAATATTTGTCATGGCAAAAAGTATGATTCCGATTACTCCAAAAGCAGAAGAAGTGCGGTCAAGTTTAAGGAATTTCCTGAATATTACGCCTGCTCCGTACATCACCACAGATACCGCAAGCATTATCAATACTCTGCCTGCCGGAGAAGTATTCACCCAACCCGCACACCCGAAAGCTATTCCCGACAATATTATAAACAACGTTCCGATTATGAACATTATCTCAGAACCGCTGAATTTTCTGACAGGTTTCTGCGTTTCAACAGATATTACGGAGTTTTTTCTGTTCCTGTTCCTTTTTGCAAGCCTTACAATAAAAAATACTATCCCTGCTATAACAGCAACAGGCATTACAACAACTACAAAAATCAACAATAAAATAAGTTCTTCCATATAATCAGCCCCTTTCCTTTGGTATATTATACCATCAGGAAAAGACCTTGTTAAGATGTCGTATGTCACTTGCTGAGTGACAATTGTCACTTGTTTTGTTTTTTTATACATACCTGAGTAGCACTCAGACCTTTATATCCGATAATATCTTTAACTACTCCTGTATCAACTCCCTGCTGATACATAATAATTGCGGAAGTATGGCGTAACCTGTTCGGACAGAGAATACGGTCACCGAATCCTGCTTCATTCATACGTTTCCTGACAATCTGCTCAATCCAGCGACCTGTAAGACGTTTACCATTTTTTCCTACAAAAACAGCATTATGGTCAGAACATCTGCTCTCGAAAAATTCCTCATTGAATTTCCTGTATTTATCAAGTGCATCCATACAAGCCTGATTGAAATGTATCGTCCTCAAAATGCCTTTCCTGCCCTTTATTATAACAGTACCGTCTGAATTTATATCATTGTTGTCAAGATGTACAATCTCATTAAAGCGTATACCGCAGTTTATGAATATCACAAGTATACAATAATCACGTTCACTGTCTTTTCCGTCTATTGAATTGAGAAGTGTTATACAGTCTTGTTCGTCCATAAACTTCAGCGTTTTTTTTCTGTTTCCGGACATTTCAAGTTCTTCAGCAGGGTCTCTTTCAATCACTCCGGCAGTAAGATAAGCATACCTGAAAAACATTTTAATAGCAACGAAACGCCTCTGACAAGTACGCTGACTATTTTTTCTGTATATTGTAAGATAATCGAAATATCTGTATATATCATCGGTATCAATCGTTTCAAGAAAATCTGTATCTATATCTTCTATGGAAATATTTTCCAGTGAATGCGACATACCGTAGTTACCTTTTATAAACTTCATATATCGGAAAAACATAATCAAATCCCTGAAATAGTTGTATAAAGTACTTTCACTGAATTTCCTGACTATTTCACAGTAAGTAATAAAATCATCAAGTTCCTTAAAACAAATACTTTTTTGTATTTTCAGCAAATTATCAACTCCTTTACTAAAATATATTATACATCATTTATTACTATAATTCAATATATTAATATAAAAAATACCGGATAAAAATATTATCCGGTATCTTTGTATCAGTTTTTCATTCATCATCGTCAACTACTGTAACGGTCGTTGTAGTATCTGAATATTCCGGTTCATATGGTATAATGCTTGTCATGTATGTAACAACAAGCGTTGTCGCTGTAAGTGTATCAGAAGTCGCCGTTGTAGTAGTTGTTGTTTCTTCTGTAGTTGTTATTGTCGTTGTTGGTTCTTCCTGTTTGGTGGTTATAGTAGCAGTTGCATAAATGGATTCTGTATTGTCTGTCGTTTCAGTAGTCTGTGTAGATGTAGGGCGTGTAGATGTAGGGATAACTGTTTCCGTATAGTCAGTAGGTTTAGTAGTAACATGATTCCCATATTTTGTAGTCGAGGTTGTTTTATAATTTTCTTCAGAAGTTTCTTCAGTACGTGAAGTAAATATATCACCAGAATCTGTATTTGTTATAGTTGTATAAATAGGTCTTGATGTACTGGTAGTTGTAGTAGTACGTGTATAAGTTATACTGCTGGGAAAGTCAGAACTGTCAAGCTGAGTTGTAGTAGAATCTGTCAAAACTGTATTTGTGGTTGTAGTTCTATTAACTTCTTCTGTAGTTGTACGTGTAAGCGTATGATTTGTATTGTTTGTAGTTGTAAGTCCGCTAATCTGAGTAACAGTATAAGTTGACGGAAGTGTATTTGTAACAGTATTTACAGGCGTAAAATATGTTTCTGTAGTAGTATTTTCAATGTAGCTGTTGTCCTCAAATGTATCATTAGTGACGGTAACCGTAATTTCCGTAGTCTCATCTGTAACAGTCACCTGTATGTCATCAGCGGTAACGGAAGTATCTGTATAGGTTATTTCAGACTGTTCAGGTATTGTGGTTGCGGTAAAGTCCTGCTGTATAGTGGTATCTTTTCCGTCAATGGTCATACTTTGCGATGATTCCGGTTCTGTAACAATGGTCACCTCAGGGTCATCATTTTTGCTGAATAATTTCAGGGCGTTTCTTATTTCCTCATTATTCCATACTCCCACACCTGTAAGAACAACTATACAGAAACTCAGACCCACTGCGACAGTACGGCGTATAACAGCACGTTTTCTTTTTTTCTCTGCGAAATACCTATCACGGCGTTCAAAAACGCTTTTTGCCACTTCTTTATATGACTTCATATTCAAAACCCTCCTTTTCAAGCTCTGATTTAAGAGACTGCTTGGCTCTATAAAGAAGATTTTCCACTTGTCTTTTAGTCTTATGCATAATCTTAGCCGTTTCAGAGTTGCTGAAATTTTCAAAGAAAATAAGATAAAGTACCTGTCTGTAATCGGGATTTAGTTTCTGCAATGCCCTATGGAGTAAAATTTTCTGTTCATATTTCAGATAGTCCCTTTCTATTGAAAGTTCGTCAGCAAGATTTATATATTCATCTACAGGAATATCCGAAAATCTTGACTTATTACGCAAAGAATCTATAGCAGAATTTCTGCCTATCGAATAAAGCCACGTCTTAAAAGAACTTCGTCCCGAAAATCTCGGCTTTTTAGTGACAAGCCTGAAAAAAGTATCTTCCATAATTTCTTCCGCATAAACGATATTACCAGTGATACCGCTAAGGTATAATATCAGTCCGTCCTTGTAATCACGGATAATTTCAACAATTCCTTCATCGTCGCCGTCAAGAAAACGTTGATAACTGATTGCACCGTTATCCATCGGCTACCCCCTCTCCACCAAAATGCCCTCTTCACCTATATTAGACGTATAAAGAGGACTATTCTCTCACTTATTTTTAAATTATCACATATCGGCAATAAATTCTGTGAAAATATATAATATCATCAGTATAGCCTCCTCTGCGTTGAGGGTCTGCTACCGGAACGGTTTCCGTCCATAGAAATATCAAGTCCGGAAATTCTTTCCATAGGCTGAATGATTACAGTTGCCGGACAGTTTGAAGCCCATTCAAACATATATGATTCTCCGGAACTCTGTCCGATAAAGTTACGCCACGAAACGTCCATTTTGATAGACGGGTCTGCACCTACCCAGCATACAACAGCGTCAGGGTCTGCTTCGAGTGTAGAACCGTTGTGGACGTTGCTGAGTACAAGGGGGTTACCGTCAACCAGTACAGCAACATAAGCCTCACTGCCTTTTCCTGTAAGTGTGGACGTTGCTACGCCTTTCTGTGAAATAATACCTTGTCCCAGAAATCTCACGCTGTAATCGCAGTCTCTCGTGAAAGCAAGGATATTTTCACTTTCGACTGACAGCACTTCACCGTTACCGAGATGATAGACAACAACGTGCTGTTGATTGTTTGCAAAATATGTAATGCTGTCACCGCTGAATTCTACTTTCATAAGAGGAAGATTTTCGCCTGTAAAACGTCTTGCAAGCTGACCGAGAAAAGCACGTCCGGCATTTTCCTGAGGACCTAAAAGAACTTTTGTAAACTTGAAATTTTTCGCTCCGAAACACTCTCCGCCAATAAAAGCACCTGCTTTTGTGAAAACATAGTCACCCGTACTTCCTGAACAGGTAATCATTAAACATAATTCGTTAAGGGTTTCAAACTTTATCATAAAAAAACGTTCCTTTCAAATAAGATTTACGCCGTACATTGCACAGAAACCTGCCAAATCCCTCGCAACTCCCGAACCGACAGCATTGAATTTCCATTCGCCTTTATAGCGGTAGAGTTCGCCAAGTACCATTGCGGTAACGTTATTGTAACATTCGTCAAGTATAAAACGTGCTGTTTCAGTGTTGCGACTGTTTATTATTCTTGCGTAAACGTCCGAAGTCATTCCGAAATTGAGACCTTTTTCAAATGCTTCATAGATTGTGACGGAAAAAACTATTCTCTGTACAGCGGAATTAACTTTCCGGAAATCGACAGTCATAACAGCGTCGTCATCTGACTGCCCTGTCAGATACTTGACACTTCCGTCGGGACTTGTCGTCTGTCCGTAAAATATAAACCAATCGTCACTGAGGACTTTTCCGTCTGCTCTCAACATAAAAGCTGATGAATCAAGTTCACAGCGTGAGTCAAGTATATCCCAGCCGAGAGCGATTTTTATTCCGTAAGGGTCTGCTACCGGAATTTTCTGTCCTTTTTTCAAAAATACGTTTCCTGCCGGAATATTACGTTTCTTTTTCTGAGGTCTTGCCGGAAATACTGGTGCAGTGCGTACTGGCGTTACCGATGTAGTCATAACCGGTGCTGACGGCGAAACTGTTCTTTGCGGAGTTTGTCGGAATGCGTTGTTATTGAGAGTATTTCTGTCAAGACTTTGCCGGACATTCATAAAACCACGCTTTTCTGAAAGTGATTTGCTGTCAAGTACAGCGGATTTCCTCATAGGTATCTCAAAAGCCATTTTAATAATATACCTCCTGTAATGTTATAATGATTATATCACAATGCCGTTTCAATGTCAATCCGGCAATAAAAAACCGCAAAACATACGCTTGCGGTTACAATGTCAGGTTTGTTTTTCAACATTCTATTTTCAGGAATACAGTTACTCCGGAAATCGTTGTTTCACCGATACCGGCAGGCAGAAATATACAGTCACCTTTTCTTACAGAAACAGCTTTTCCGGAATTTTCTATAATTCCTGCTCCGTCCGTTAAAAGAATAATCCGGAATGTTTTTATGTCAACGTCAAAACTGTATTTTTTTCTTACAATAATTCTTTCTGTTCTGAAATAATCACATTCGCATAAAGTCACGGCAGAGTATTCCGGACAGTCAAATTTCCCGAAAGGCTTTATTTTTTCTGCCGGACATAGTTTCATTACGTCAAGGGCTTTTTCAAGGTGAAGTTTACGTTTTTTACCGTCAGCGTCAATCCTGTCATAATCGTAAACACGATATGTTATATTTGAACTCTGCTGAATTTCAGCGACTACCATTCCACGACCGATCGCGTGAACAGTACCGGAGGGTATATAAAAAACATCACCTTTCTGTACTTTTTCATAGTGAAGATAATCTGTAATAGTACCGTCATAAACCGCACGGCGTACAGTATCAGGTGATATTTCTTCCTCAAAACCGTAAATAAGTACCGCATTTTCGTCAGCTTCAAGAATGTACCACATTTCATTTTTGCCGTTCTCATTTTCGTGAATACGTGCGTAAACGTCGTCGGGGTGAACCTGTACGGACAAGTCTTTTCCTGCGTCAATGAACTTTACAAGCACCGGAAAATCCCCTCTGTTATTCTGACCGAGATATTCCGGATATTCGGATATAACTTCATAAAGAGTTTTGCCGGTATGTTCTCCGGTTGTCACAATACTCATACCGTCAGGGTGTACGGAACATTCCCACGTTTCAGAGATACGCTCAGTATCAGAAATCTTTCCGTATTCTTCTGTAAGACGTTTGCCACCCCATATGTAATCTTTTACAGCCGGACGAAGTTTCATTATATCCATTCAAAATGCCCCTTTCAGAAAACCTGAATATATGTTATTTATTTTTTACAATTCCTGTTTTTCCCGAAACAGCCTTGTTTTTGTCCGTCTTTTCACGGAGAACCTTATTTTTCGACTGCACAAGTACACTGTCATATATACACGAAAGTGATATATCGTCCTCTGTCCCGAAATGCGTTCTTTTGGTTATATTTTTTACCACTGATGATTCAAAGATATCTATGTCATAAAGTTTGCTGGCTATTATCGTGTGATAGTCAATAAAATCACGGTCACTTCCGAAAGATGTGTAAAGACCGTCAGTTGAGACAAACATAGCAATAACTTTTTTTCCGTCAACATAGAAATGACTGAACATTGAAGAAGCGTTATGGTTGCAGACAGAAGCCGTCATATTAGCCGGATTTGATTCTTCATAGTCCATAATCATAGAGGTCTCACCGTCTTCAAATACAGCCACAAGACTTCCGTCACCTATCTGAAAACCAAATGCGAAATTTTTTCCCATAACAGCAGTAACAAGAGTTGTACCGTAATACGATTCAACAGGGATTTTCTTAAATTCCTCTTCCGTAAAAACTTTCATTTCGTCACTGCTGACAGGATTCTCCGAAAAGTGTTCAATAATTTTTCTGTGCCAGTCTGCAATAATCTGTTTTTCGATATTACGAATTATAAAATCGTGATTTTCCGTCATTTCTGCCGAAAATCTTTTATAGTCACTACAAAATCTGTTTACTGTATCAATTGCCGACTGCACTGCAAACTGTGAACCTATATGACTTCTGAAATGTTTTCTGCTACCGTGACCGTCCGCTACAACCGCTATTGCAAGATTTTCCGTTATTCTATAACCGGAACTGTCCTGACAGACAATATTTTTTCTGACGTGGCTTGCACCTATTACTGAACGGCTGAATCCACTTAACATTATATTCTCCACCTTTTCAAATCAGAATTTAGCCTGAACCTTACCGAAATCTATTTCAAGCCCGTTCCATACCGGAAAACCTTTTCCCGACAATACATCATGAAACATACCGTCAGGCATTCTTACACTCCACTTTTTACCCGAACAGTTCTTTATACCAATAAGACCTTTACGTAGCTTGTTTTCAACAAATTCACCTGCTATACTCATATAATCATCTGTAAGGGGGTCTGTTTCACACATGAAAATCCTGCTCCCTATGCAGAGGGGCATTCTGAAAATCCTGTTGCTGAATTTTATTGTCGCAAACTCTGTACGACATTCCGGACATATGAAAGTCTTGTCGTCAGGATTTCCGATTATAGAAATAAAATGACTTTTTCCGCATACGCACGAAAGTATTTCAGAACGCAGACGTATAAATATATTCTGCCATTCTCCAAAAGAAACACGTTTTTCAGGATTACTTATTCCCTCCGTGAAAGTACGTATAAAAGTCTCTTTTATATATTCCGGATATTCTTTCCAGAATTTTATCACATTGTCGTGAATACCTCTTACAGGACGGTTTGAAGTATCATCGGGACTGTAGACAAATACAGCTTCTGAGCCGTAATGTTTTGCAATTTCAGATTCATTCAGACAAACATCCATTACAACCTTTTCACCTTCAAAAGCATCACCTCTAAAAAGAAGTCGGAAAAGAATAACGGCAAGCGAATAGGTATCTGAAATTTCATTCGGAATACTTCCGAAAATCACTTCCGGAGCTTTATAAGCCGGTCTGATATGTATATCAAGGTCAGTGCCGTGTGATGCAATTGTATCGCAGTCACTTACAAGTATGTCACCGGTATGAGTATTTATAAAAAAACTTCCGTCGTCAAGTCCCTGAAAACTTTTTCCCGATTTGTTTATCTGACGGAAAGCATTTACAATATTCATAACAGCAGTAATCATTGTGTACAGACTTGAAAACCTTACTTTTTTTTCCATAACACGACCTGTAACGGAATCATTCACAATTCTGTAACCTCTCACAATATCGGAAAGACGTTCAAAGCCGTCCGGTATAAGTTCCATAAGATAGCCGAATGAACCTGTCTGCCTGTAAACTTTTGTCATATATCTGCACCAAAGAAAATTATTGTCAGGTTTACCGTCTGCAATATTTCTCTTAATGTTACTACGTATTCTTTCAAGATTATTAACCTTGCTGTCATACCATTTGAGAGCCATTTTCTCTCCTTTGTAATCAACAAGGTATACAGTACTTTGTCTGCCTTTTCCGATAATATCGATTACAACGGCTTTTCCGCCTGATTCTGTTTCAATTACCTGACCTTTCTGATGTTCAAACATCTAAATCCTCTTTTCCGGTCTTTAACAGACCAGTATTTTTTATACAGTAATCACTTAAAGTATATTTTAACACTTATTAATCATTTTGTCAAGAAGATTTCGTAAAGGAAAGTAGCAGACAGTAAGTCAATATATCCGTAAAAAATTTTTTTACTGATTGAATATTCAGTCATAATTTTCAAGCAACTTCTGTACTTCCGGATTATTATA
Organism: Ruminococcus sp.; assembly: GCA_029060305.1. GTDB lineage: Bacteria > Bacillota > Clostridia > Oscillospirales > Ruminococcaceae > Ruminococcus. Next base: position 41,369 of record JAIDUG010000020.1, on the reverse strand, counting down.
AAGACCCAAATCAAAAAGCCTGTTTATCTGACTGTTTGTAATTCTGCCGGTCATTGAATAAACAAACTGTCTGTGTTCACGTTCAGTGCCGTCCCACGAGTCAATTACTTTCAGCCAGCCGTTTTTACCGAGAGTGCGTTCAGGAAGTTTAGTATTGGGAAAAAATTTCTGTGCAATCATACGTGCTGATTTGGAATGTCTGGTATAGTCGCAGGAATAAGTGTCGCCGTCCGGTGAAATCCAGCCGAGCTTGAAATTCTTGTCATTCCTGAAAAACATCTCTTCCAAAGAAAGCGGACAGTCTTTTTCTGTTTCGACGAGTTCTGAAAAATTGTAGTCGTCCGGACGGAAACAGAAATAACCGCCTTTGTCGTCTGCAACAATAGGCAATTTATCTTCTGTGACTATATTCTCAAGGTGCATACCGGCAAGCTGTGACATATCGTCAAAATACCGGTAAAAATAATAACCTGTTTCCGACTTGTATATTGCGAATTTTTTCATAATAAACCTCTCCGTTCAGATATATTTTACAGAATTATAGCATATTCCGTACAGAAATTCAAGTATAAAAGCAAAAGACAGTATATTTTCCGTAAGCAAAGCGACTTTGTGCATAATTAACAAAAAGCAAGTGCGAAATTTGTAGGATTATCCAGACCTTGAAAAAAATTCGTCTTTTTCGCCGTTGAAAATCACTTGTATATAGAAAATTATGAAAGGTTGTGTTTTTCAATGAAAAGAAACAAGATTATTTTATGTGCGATGATGTGCCTTTGCGGTATTCTGACGGCTTGCGAAAACAAAAAAAATACTCCTGAGCCTGCTCCTGTTCCTGTTGTAGAAACAGAAATAACAGGTTACAGACCTGCTGAAATAAGACTGGCTGACGATTTCGACAAAGTGATAAGCATTGATACAAATGTAGGTGACGTTTATATTTTTGGACAGCTTAAAACAGGCGGTTATTCAGGTTATTCAACGGACGGTACTTTCAGCGAGTACAAAAAAATGAATTTCATTCCGCAGAAAAACGAAATTGTAAAATCGTCGTCGTTAATGGTGTACGGTAAAAAAGCGATTCTGACTTATCTTGACGGAAAAACAATGGTTTACATCTACAGCAGAGACGGTGAACAGGAAAAAATTATTGACTGCGGTGAACTGTCTGACAGTCCGGACGTAAAGTTTGATATTTTCCCATGTAGCAGAGACTATTATATCATTAATGCAGACAACAAACGCCTTGTGTTGATAAATGACGACGGTTATGTATCAGATATTGAAGTTTCAGGCGATATAATCGGAGTTGCAAGAGGTGCTGAAAATACAGTCAACTGTCTCTGCGACAACGGCAATGAAAAGTTTATAGAAAATATCAGTAACGATTCAGGAAACATAAAGGTTGTAAGGAAAAAAACAGATGTTGATTCCAGCGTATACGCCTCGTGTATGGGTGAAAAATATACTTTTATCGGAGTTACTGATGACGGAATATACGGTTTCGGAGACGGAAAATCAGAAAATATAACTGATTTTTCTAATATGGATTTCAAGCCGTCTGAAGTTACCGACATCATAGAAACATCTGACGGTTATGCGGTTGTTGTGAACGGTTGTATATACTTTGTGACTGAAGAAAATATCACTGAACTTTCAACAAAAAAAATAATATGGATGGGAACTTACGGCAATCCGCAATTTTCACTTATTAAAAAATATGCAGATTATTATAACGAGTCATCTGACGAATATAAAGTTGATTTCAAGGAATATGATTTGTTTTCTGATTCTCTCCGTGCAGACGTACTCAGCGGAAATGCTCCTGATATTATATCTTTGAATAATTCCGGCAATATTTACAGTTACAGAAAAAACAAGGAGCTTTTTGTTGATATGTACCCGTTTATCGACAATGACCCTGAAATCAGTCGTGAAGACTTCCTGCCGAATATCCTCAATATTCTTGAGAGTGACGGAAAACTTCTGCAAATCGGAACACATTTTAGAGTCAATACATCTATGGCAAGTGCTGACAGCGATATTCCTGAAAACTGGACGGTTGACGATATGATAAAAACATACAACAATCTGAAAGAAAATGAAGTGCTTTTTCCCGATAATGAGTTGCATATGAGAACAAACGCTTTTCAAGCATTTTTTGACAATTCAATGTATATAGATTACGAAAATGCAACGTGCAGTTTTGATTCTCCAGACTTCATAAAGTATCTTGAATTTTTTCAGAAAAACGAAATATGTCTCACGGCAAAAGAATACGACGAGGCATTAGAGACCAGTGTTACAATTGGTGAAGACGAACTGAAAGAAAGAATTATTTATTCAAATAGAAATATATTGTGTGCAGACAATTTATACTATATTTCAAAAGGAATATTTAAAGATAAAATGATATTTGCAGGATACGTCGGTGACGGTACAAAAAGCGGTACGTTATTAGATATGGACAATCTTTACGGTATCAGTGCAGTTTCGCCAAATATCGACGGTGCGTGGGAATTTTTAAGAACGCTTTTTACAGACCATACGGAAAAAGGACTGACAAGCTCCTATTATTTTCCTGTAATGGAAGAAGAATTTGACAAGGAATTTGAAGTGTATACACGTGACAACGTTTATGTAGACAGCAAAACAAAAAAGACTGTTATCGAAAAACGCACATACAATGAAAATGAAACAATTGAAAACTTTACAAAAGAAGAATGTGAATACTATAAAGACAAGATTACATCAGCAAGATTATATATCAATGACTTTAATATAGACAGCATAATTAACGAAAAAGTTTATAGGTACTTTGAAGGTATAGACGGTTCAGCAGAGCAGACGGCGAAAAACATACAGAAAGAAGTTTCTGAGTACCTCAAGGAACACTACACATAATAAAAAAAGTCCGGAGTAATATCCGGACTTATTGTTATTTTCTTACAATTATAACCTGACTTGAAATCGCATAACCTTGCGTGAAGTCAACAACTTCCTGTCTTTCCGGAGTGACGGAAATTCCAGCCAGTCCTATGTCAGCCTCGTCAAAAGTCAGTGCAGTAATTACCGAATTGAAATTCAGGTCATCTATTTTTAACTCCATTCCCAACTCATCACATATAGCCATTGCCAAATCAACATCAAAACCTACTATTTCGCCGTTCACCTTGTCTTCATAAGGTGGAAAATCAGCGTTAGTTGCCATAACAAGAGTACCTGTTCTTGTAACGTCCTTTGGTTCATAAGACTTGCGGTCGGGATTGCTACCTATCCAGTGTTTTGAAATACTTGCAATTGTACCATCACGTTTGAGTTTAGTGATAGTATCGTCAAGTTTCTGTCCTAACTCCGTGTTGCCTTTTTTGTAAGCTATGGCGTATTCTTCTTCTTGAAAAGGGTCGGAAAGTATTTTGAGATTTTCCTTGTCGCTTACAAGTTCCTGAGCGGTGAGTTCGTCGATGATTACAGCGTCCACTGTTTCATCTTCAAGTGCCTGTACAGCTTCAAAACCGTCCTTGTATTTTTCAACTTTTACGTCTTTCAATTCCCCTGCACACTTATAACCTGTAGTTCCGAGCTGAGTGCCGACTGTTTTTCCTGCAAGGTCTTTCACACTGGAAATAGTTTCCGACGAATCTTTATTTCCGCAACTGCACAGACAGCTTATTATTAAAACAGTTGCCGACAATATACTCAAAGTTTTTTTCATAAAAAAATCCTCCGTAAAAATCCATTTTTGCGTGTATTATTTTAACATATTATCTGAAGTATGTCAAGTTTTTTCTGACAGATTTAAACAATTCAAAGTGAAAAAATCACATACAAATGTTTTTTTCGGAAAATTCGCTGTATTTTGTTGCAGAAATAACTGTTATTTTTTTCACTAAGTTGTCATAATATTAACGTGTGGTTTACACTTAATGGTATTAATATTTATTTAACCCCGTTAAATAAAAAAGGAGTGATATTTTTATGGCAGACCGTGAGTACACTTTAAGTGTTATGGAAAGACTGCACAGGAAACCGTCTGACGAGGTTATGAAGAAGTTCAACAACGACAATGCCGGAATAGGTTGTATGCTGAAATATCTTTCAGATATTGGCAGACCTGTTTCAGCCGGTGAAATCAGCAGTTTTATGCGTGTGAGTACGGCGAGGGTTTCCGTACTTATCAGGAAAATGCAGGAAAAAGACTTTATTGTCCGTGAAAACAGTTCCGAGGACGCAAGGAAATTAATGATTTCGCTTTCAGAAAAAGGCGTTTCCGAATGTAAAAGACGACAGGAAGAAATGATTGAACTTTTCAGCCGTATTATTGACGAAGTGGGCAAAGAACGTATTGAAGAATTTATTTCTGTTGCACAGGTTATCAAGTCGATTGTGGAAGAAAAAATCACAAAATTTGATACGGAATGAATTTTCTAAGAAAGGAAGATGTTTTTTTATGTTCAAGGTTTTTAAGAACTTAAAGGCACGTGACGTTATTTTCATACTGATTTGTGCCGGACTGGTTGTTGTACAGGTATGGCTTGACCTCACTATGCCCGATTATACGCAGAAACTTGCCGAATCTGTTTCCGCTGGTTCAATCGACATGGAAAAGGTTCTTGCAAACGGTGGAATGATGCTTTTGTGTGCTGTCGGAAGTATGCTGTCCGCAATGTTCTGTGGATTTTTCGCTGCTCAGATTGCCGCCAATTTCGCAAAAACTCTCCGTGAAAAACTTTTCGGAAATATCCTCAGATTCTCAAACTCCGAAATTAACAAGTTTTCAACTCCGAGCCTTATAACACGTACTACAAATGACGTTGTACAGTTGCAGATGTTTATGGCAATGGGTTTGCAGATGTTGATAAAAGCACCTGTTACTGCAATATGGGCAATCGCTAAAATATCAAATTCAAGTATCGAATGGACGAGAGCCGTACTGGTATGTGTAATAGTTATCGTTGTTACAATACTCACTCTTGTGTTGACTGCTTATCCGAAATTCAAGTCAATTCAGAAACTTACCGACAATCTGAATGACGTTACACGTGAAAATATCAGCGGTGTACGTGTAGTACGTGCCTTCAATGCTGAAAAGTATCAGGAAAAGAAATTCGATAACGTAAACGACGCTATTACAAAAAATCACCTTTTCACCAGTCGTATAATGGGTCTTATGATGCCGGTTATGATGATGGCTATGAACGGCGTTACGCTTGCTATTTACTGGATTGGTGCTTACCTTGTGAACGATGCGGAAATTGCGGGACGTGCGGAAGTTGTCGGTAATATGTCAGCTTTCACTCAGTACGCAATGCAGGTTATAGGTGCTTTTATGATGCTTGTAATGATATTCATAATTATGCCGAGAACGCTTGTTTCCGCAAAACGTATAAACGAGGTACTCGAAACAGAGCCGACTATTGATTACAAGTCAGAAGAAATCAAGTCCACAACACGTGGAAAAATAGAATTTAAAAACGTTTCTTTTGCTTATGGTGATTCCGGAAAACCTTGTATAAAAAATGTAAGTTTTGAAATCAATTCCGGTGAGACATTCGCAATCATAGGTGCAACAGGTACGGGAAAATCAACTCTTGTCAATCTTATTCCGAGATATTACGACGTTACCGGCGGTGAAATTCTTATTGACGGTGTAAACATAAAGGAATATCCCGAAGAACAATTGGAAAGAATTGTTTCAGTAGCACCTCAGAAAGCCACATTGTTTTCAGGTGACATAAAGTCCAATATTACTTACGGTTGCAAGGAAGAAGTAAAGGATACCGACGAAAGAATAAAACGTTCACTTGAAATATCAAAGTCTGATTTTGTGAATAATCTTTCGGACGGTATTCATGCAAAAGTCGCACAAGGCGGTACTAACTATTCAGGTGGTCAGAAACAGAGACTTTCAATAGCAAGGGCTGTATTCAAAAACTCCGAAATAATGATTTTTGACGATACATTTTCCGCACTTGACTACAAAACAGATATGCTTGTAAGAAAGGCTATCCGTGAGGAGCTTTCGGACACTACTGTAATAATAGTTGCACAGCGAATAGGTACTATAAGAAACGCTGACAAAATACTTGTACTTCACGACGGTGAAATTGCAGGAATCGGCAAACACGAAGATTTAATGAAGAACTGCGACATTTACAAGGAAATAGCATTGTCGCAGTTGTCAGCAGAAGAATTGTCAGGAAAGGAGAGTGCATAAATATGCCTCCTATGAGACCGATGATGCAGGCAAATCCCAATGAAAAAGCTGATATGGGAGCGATAAAAAAGATACTCGCTTACTGTAAACAGTATCTTCCGGCAGTAATAGTCGCACTGATATTTGCTGTAGGCGGTTCAATGGCTACAATCATAGGTCCTGAAAAAATCAGCGACCTTATGAACGAAATAACTTCCGGAATCTTTACCGGCGTTGACATTGATGCTGTAAAGAAAATCTGTTATACACTTGTTGCGATATACGCAGGCGGTGCTGTTCTCAACTACAGTCAGCAGTTTATAACGGCTACTATCACGCAGAAAACTTCAAAACGTCTTCGTACAGACATTGACGAAAAAATAAACCGTCTGCCACTGAGTTACTTCGATACAACGACAAAAGGTGATATACTTTCACGTGTTACAAACGACGTTGACACAATAAGTCAGACACTTTCCTCAAGTTCCGCAAACCTTATCAGTTCTCTGGCGTTGTTTGTCGGAGTAATATATAAGATGTTCTCAACAAACTGGATTCTCGCACTTGTAACAATAATATCTTCATTGCTGGGATTTGTCTTTATGTCACTTATCCTGAAAAAATCTCAGAAATACTTCAACCGCAAGCAGACCGATTTAGGTATTATGAACGGTCAGATTGAAGAGATTTACACAAACCATAATATAGTCCACGCTTTCGGGGCAAAGGAAGCTGAAAAGGCAAAGTTTGACGAAGTAAACGAAAGACTTTACGATTCAAACTGGAAATCACAATGGTTATCGGGAATGATGCACCCGATAATGCAGTTTGTCGGAAACCTCGCTTATGCAATGATTTTTATAGTCGGAGTGGCATTTATCGTCAACGACAATTCAGCGGTTACACTCGGTACTATAATGGCTTTTGTAATCTATGCAAGACTTTTTTCACAGCCTTTGTCAACATTTGCACAGTCTCTTACTTCCATTCAACAGGCTTCAGCAGCGTCAAAAAGAGTGTTTGAAATGCTCGAAGCCGAAGAACAGTCCGACGAATCCGCAAAGTCAGGACGTATAGAAAAAGTTACAGGAAACGTTGAATTTAAAAACGTCAAATTTGGGTACTCTACTGAAAAAACTATTATACATGATTTTTCAGCCAAACTTTCAGCAGGACAGAAAGTTGCGATTGTAGGACCTACCGGAGCAGGTAAAACTACTATGGTTAACTTGCTTATGCGTTTCTACGAAATTGACGGCGGTGATATTCTGATTGACGGAGTTTCCACAAAGTCGCTGAAACGTGAACAGGTTCACGATATGTTTGACATGATATTACAGGAAACGTGGCTTTTTGACGGCACAATCCGTGAAAACCTTGTATACAACAAAGAGGGCGTGACCGACAAGGAACTTGACGAGGCTTGCGAGGCTGTAGGTCTGAAACATTTTATCTCAACACTTCCGCAAGGTTACGACACAAGACTCAATGAAGCACTGAATCTTTCTGACGGTCAGAAACAACAGCTTACTATTGCAAGAGCAATGATTAAAGATGCTCCAATGCTGATACTTGACGAAGCTACTTCCTCTATCGACACAAGAACAGAACTCGTTATACAGCAGGCTATGGATAAACTTACGGTTGGCAGAACGTCATTCGTAATAGCACACAGACTTTCTACTATAAAGAACGCTGATATTATTCTCGTAATGAAAGACGGCGACATCATTGAACAGGGTAACCACGAACAACTGCTTTCAGACGGCGGATTCTATGCTGATTTGTATAACTCGCAGTTTGTGACGGCATAAAATAATAAAAAAATCGCTCCCCGAATAATAGGGAGCAATTTTTTTGTGTAGGAAATTATTAATATTTCGGTTGTTTAACCGATGATTTGATTGTATCATATTTTGTGTAAAAAGTCAAGAATATATTTTGTCGGAAAACGTCGCATTATTACATTAATTTTTCAAGCTGATACTCCAGAAAATCTTCGGCAGTATTTCTTATATCTTCGTCAATGAAAGTATTTTCGCAAATATTATATAATATATCAATATATTCCTGAATTTCTTCTGTAGTCTTGACGTTGCAAAGTCTGTTTAACATAATCAAAGTATGTATAGTGGGACATTTTTTTATTGATTCTTTAAGAAATTTTTCATGTATATCAATGTCACATGATTCCATAAAACGCACCAACGGACCAGGGCAACCCCAGTCGGCAAGAGGGTTATTTTCCATAATCTCAAGAATGTACGGAATATATTTTTCCTTGTCGTCTGCCGTTTCAAGCAAATCACATACCTGATACTCCTTGTATAAGATGTCGTAATCATATGCACACTCAGACAATTCTTTTATTTTTTTGATTATCTCCATAGTCAACCTCTGTAATATAAAGTATTTATATTTTATAATCATCAATATTATTCATTACCGGAATATCTGCAATAGGTGTTGACTGGTCGGGGTCGCCGTCGAAAGTCCCTCCGAATCCTCCGAAATCAGTATTTTTGTTTTCTTTTTTAATGAATTTCGGAACTTTTGCCCTTACCATTTTCGGCGGTGGTGTAGGAACGTATTCCTCAATGAATTTTGACGGGTCAGGTTTTTCCGGAGGTTGCTGAGGTGGTACAGGTATAAAAGATTTCTGAACAGTGGGAACAGGCGGTGGAGTTTGTGGCGAAACCGGATTCTGATTATAATAAAGAAACTGGCTCTGATTATTCTGCAACGGTACACTTTGCGGAATATTAGGATTTACAACCGGTGACGGTTGCTGAATATAAACGCTGTTCTGATATTGACTGACAGGTTGCTGAATGTACACGCTGTTCTGATACTGGCTGACAGGTTGCTGAATGTACACACTGTTCTGATACTGGCTTGCTGGCTGAGGCGGTATATTCGGAATAACATTTTTTTCGGCAATATCCGGCACAGTCTGAGATTCTTTTTCGTCAGAAATTTTCTTTACAGATTTGAAATTCATATCACGGAAAGAAATTCCGCTGATATACGGTCTGATTTTATTCTTGTCAGACTGTCGGCTTTTATAGTCTCTGAAACTCATATTATCACCTTATAATCTCGGGTCTACGGGTTCGCTCTCAAACGCAAGTACTCCGAAAGCACATTCGTGAACTCTGTAGAGAGGTTCACCGTTGACGAAACGTTTCAGCGATTCCATACCTAATGAAAATTCCTTTAATGCAAGATTACATTTTCTTGAAAGTGAACGTTTTTTCAGTCTTTGCAGATTGGACAGCTCAAGGTACTCAGCACCATAAATTATTCTCAGATACTCTCGTCCACGACATTTTACAGCAGGTTGCAGGAGCTTTTTTCCGGAAATTGCAGTATAATATTCAGGTTTTACAACCATTCCCTCACCGCCGGAAGTAGTCAGTTCAGACCACCATTCAACAGCGGAATTTATACTGTTTTCGTCTTCAGTATCAACGCATATATAAGGAGTTGCAATAAATATACTGTCATTGCAGACGTATTTTTTAATTGTTTCCATATGCCATACGTGTTTTTCGTGGTCGAAAACTTTTCCCTCAACCGCAAGTATATGGAAAGGTGCAATCCTGAAATCCTCGATTGAGTTTACCGTCCAGCAGTACTCACGGTAGGCATTTATATATTTTTCAACAGCGTCACGGCGGAAACGTGTTTTTTCCAGTACAGATTTCAAATCAGTATTCTGTCCAGAAGTCAGTGTGGAAACTTCTGAGGCTATGTTTTCACGCATACACGCTTTTTCAAGAAGTTTAACAGCGTGTTTCAATACGTGACTTCCTGCATTTCCGACAGGAGCGTATTGTGTTTTTATAAGTCCCTGAGCCTTTTCAGACCACGGCATTAACTCAGTATCGAAACACACCCAGTCAGTGTTGAAATCTTCCCAGAAATTATTGTCCGTCAGAACCTTGTCAAGACGTGACAAAAGAGTTTTTTCGGTTTCCTGATTGTCAAAAAAATGACGACCTGTACGTGTGTAAATGATTCCTGTTGTACCGTCGTTTATGCCGAAACGCTTTTCAGCAGTTTCAGCAGAGTGACAAAGTACGATTACAGCCCTTGACCCCATATGTTTCTTTTCGCATACGACGTTTTTAATGCCGTTTTTACAGTAGTATTCAAAGGCTTCAGGAGGATATTCAAGAAAACCGTCATTACTGCTTGTTTCGCAAGGTGACATTGTAGGCGGTAAGTATATAAGCCAGTGAGGGTCTCCGGCATATCGTGACATTATTTCCAGTGCAGCGGCGACGTTGTTTTCCGCAACGTTTATTGACGGTATAAGTTCAGTGGTAATATTCATTTTTCCCTGAAAGTCTCCCACAGTAAGCATATCGCCCATACTGTCATCTTTTCCGTTTTCAAGCGGACGTGCAGGCTCATAATACTTCTCATATGCCTCAACACTTACAAATTCCTTTTCTGGATAACGCATAGCGGTAAGTTTTCCGCCGAAAACACATCCTGTATCTATACAGTAAGTGTTGTTTGCAGGTACTACTTCCGCACAAGGAGTGTGTCCATATACAATAGTGGCACGTCCTCTGTAGTCTGCCGACCAGTCGAGACGTACAGGAAGTCCAAACTCGTCAGTTTCGCCAGTAGTATCGCCATAAAGACAGAAACTTCTAATACGTCCCGAACCACGTCCGATATATTCTTCCTTGATTCCTGCGTGCGAAACAACAAGTTTTCCGTCGTCGAAAACATAGTGACTTATCAGACCGTCAAGAAATTCCATTACTTCTTTTCTGAAATCTTCACTTTCAGCGTTTATCTGTTCAACGGTTTTTTCCAGTCCGTAAGTAATATTTACATTTTTGCCGTTGAGGTATTTCAGCAACTTTACTTCATGGTTGCCGACTACTGAAAACGCATTTCCGTTCTTCACCATTCCCATTACCAGTTTGAGAACGCCTGTATTGTCATAGCCTCTGTCGCAGAAGTCCCCTAAAAATACGGCTTTTCTGTCGTCAGGGTGAACAGGTATTCCGTTTTCGTTTTCTTTGTAACCGAGTTTGTGCAGAAGTTCTTTCAGTTCGTCCATACAACCGTGAATATCTCCGATAATGTCAAAAGCTCCGTGTACGTCTTTTTTGTCATTCCAGAGTTTTGTGCGGACTATTTCAGCGTTGTCAATATCTTCCTGAGAATTAAGTACATAAACATATCTGAATCCATCACGTTTCAATTTTTTTATACAGTGGCGAAGTTCGTTACAATGGTTTCTGATTACTCTTGCCGGAAGCTGTCTTTCGGGACGTGCGTTGTTTCTTTCAAGAAGTACGTTTTCCGGAACGTTCAGTACTATCGCAACGCTATGTACATTATTTTCACGTGCGAAATCTACAATCTTTTTTCGTGCAGACTGCTGTAAATTTGTTGCATCGATAACGGTTAATTTCATAAGGTCGAGACGTTTCTTTGCTATATAGAAAAGAGCGTCAAAAGCCTCTCCGGAAACTTTCTGATTGTTTTCGTCGTCGGAAACCATTGCCCTGAAAAAGTCAGATGACAGGACTTCAGTAGGTTTGAATTTCTTGTTTGCGAAAGTTGTTTTTCCGCTTGACGTAGCACCTATCATTGCTACCAGTGCAAAATCCGGTATTTCTATACGCATTTTGTAAACACTCCCATCTGTGTTGGTGTACCGTAATTTGAATCTTCCTCACCGATACCGCTTATCTGAACAGTATAACCAAATTTTTCGCATATGTACTCAGACCATTTTTTGAAATCTTCCCTTGTCCATTCAAAGCGGTGGTCGTTGTGACGTAACTGACCTTCCGGAATAAATTCATAGTTCTGATTGTATTCTTTGTTCGGAGTGGTGATTATTACAGTTTTTGCTTCCGAAAACTCAAACACATTGCGTTCAAAAGCAGGAAGTCTCAGAGGTTCTATATGTTCTACTACTTCAATAACGCAGGCACAATCATATCCCGAAAAACGTTTGTCACGGTAAGTCAGCGAGCCTTGCATAAGAGTAAGTTTGTTTTTGCGGTGTTCGTTCATAGTATCGTAGTGGAGACGTGTTTTTGCTTTTTCGAGTTCGTGTGCGGAAACGTCAACGGCTGTTACTTTGCGTAACTGTTTCTGTTCAAGAAGAATCTTTGTCAGACGACATTCTCCGCACCCGAGGTCTATCACGCTTTCCGCACCGCTTGCAAGAACAGCATTTTTAACGGTTTCGAGACGCTGGCGGTTAAGGGATATTTTCTTTTCCGGAATCTCCTTGTTTTCGTCCGTCACTTCCTCAACAGGTTCATTTTCTGTCAGGCGGTCAATAGCCGTATGTGCATAACTCTTTTTCATAAGGAAGTAACGGTATATTATTTCTTTTTTCGCAGGGTGTTCCGCAAGCCATTCACCACCGTGTGACATCAGCTTGTCAATTTCGTCCTCACTTATTAAGTAGTGTTTCTGTTTGTCGAATACCGGAATAAGTACATACAGATGATTAAGCAGGTCGGCAAGTCTCACGTTTCCGCTTATTTCGAGGTCGATATATGGACTTTCGCCCCATTCCGAAAACTTTTCGTCGAGTACGGTTTTTGAAGTGCTGACAGTATATCCGAGCGGTTCAAAGATTTTGCGTGTAAATTCGTCCTTGCCCTGTATTGCATAAATACGTGCCGTAAGGTCAAGTTTACTGTCCGCAAGCTGTTGTCTCTTGTCACAACGTCCATTCATAGCAGTACTGAAAATCCTTGTAATTGCCGTACTCAGAAAAGAAGTGGCGGTATAAGGACGGTCGTTGACGTAATCAAAAAGCCCGTTGTTTTCGGCTCCCTTTTTACCTTTTACAAGGTCAATGGGATTGATGTCAAGCATTAAAGCCATTGTAGTTTTGTGGTCGGAAACTTCCGGATAAAAAACATAGGCTTTTCCGGAATTGAGGTCAAATTCCTGTGAACGATACGGATTTTTGTGAAGCAGATAGCCCAAATCCTGAGTATCGTTGCCAGTGTAGGTGATTGTTAAAAGCAAATCAAAATTCACTCCTTATTGTAAAAAAATTTTCCTCCGTAGCTGATTCAATTATAGCACAGTACAAATGTTTAGTCAAGCATATTGACAAAAATTTTTCTTAGGGCTTGCAATCCGTCAATAAAAGTGATACAATAATTTCCGGTATAAAAAATTTATAAAAGGAAAGAGGTTTTCTTATGGACAGAATAACATTTTTCAGGGATTTGGCGATAATAATAATATCTGCCAAACTTTTCGGACTTCTCGCACAGAAACTCAAAGCTCCGCAGGTTGTAGGCGAAATAATCGCAGGTCTGATTATCGGACCAAGCTGTCTTGGACTTATGGGCGGTACTGATTATGCAGGTGCTGACTATCTGTCACTGCTGTCTGAAATAGGCGTTGTAATGCTTATGTTTTCGGCAGGTCTTGAAACCAATATGAAAGACTTGCTGAAAACCGGTCCTAAAGCGTTGATAATAGCTTGCGTGGGAGTTTTTGTGCCTTTGGCTGGCGGTACTGTATTATATGGTTGTTTCTATGGTTTCGGAGCTGTCGGAAGTGAGGAATTTTTCAGAGCGGTGTTTATCGGTACTATAATGACGGCGACTTCAGTAGGAATAACGGTTCAGACCCTGAAAGAACTTGGTCACATAAAGGAAAATATCGGTACACTTATACTGAGCAGTGCAATCATAGACGACGTTATAGGAATTATCGTACTTACTTTTGTAATCGGTTTCAAAAATCCTGATTCAAAACCGTCAGAAGTCCTTATAAGCACCGGACTGTTTATAGTGTTTGCTTTTGGAATAGGCTTCCTTATGTACTATATCTTCAAACTCATTGACAAGAAATACCCTCATCAGAGAAGAATCCCCATACTTGGATTTGCAATGTGTATGTTTATGGCATTTGCAGCGGAGGAGTTTTTCGGAATAGCAGATATTACAGGGGCGTATGTTGCAGGACTTATTCTTTGCAGTCTCAAGGATTCAGAATACATAGCACGTAAAGTAGACATAAATTCCTATATGCTTTTCGGACCTGTATTCTTTGCAAGTATCGGTCTTAAAACTGAACTGAGTGGTTTCACAAAGGAACTTGTTTTATTCTCAGTAGGATTCGTACTTGTCGCATTGCTGACTAAAGTAATAGGTTGCGGACTTGTTGCAAAACTTATGAAATATAATTTCCGTGACAGTCTGAAAGTCGGTGTGGGAATGATGACACGTGGTGAAGTCGCACTGATAGTGGCACAGAAAGGTCTCTCGGTAGGTATGCTTGATTCAAAGTACTTTGCGTGTGTTATTCTTCTTATTATTGTTTCTTCCGTTGCAACTCCGATTATTCTTAAACTTCTTTACAAGGCAGACGAAAAACCGGCAGAAGTTTCAGCATAATTATGTTTTATACTGACAATAAAGTGCGTCTGTAGTCAAGAAAATTGTAATCATTTATTAATTGATTTTTTTTCCGGTATGTGATATAATGTCATTCAGGACAGTTCGTTTGCACCATCCTGTCTTTAAACAAAACTACGGGCATTATATGATTTAAACTTAAATGATTTGAAATGATATAATGCAGTCGGGACTTTTTTCTGACTGCATTTTTTGGAAAGAGGAATGATAAATGTATTATCTTAAAACTTCAGCTTCATTTGATTCAGCACATTTTCTTTCGGGATATGAAGGTAAGTGTGCAAATATTCACGGTCATCGCTGGACAATTGAAGTAACTGCAAAGGGTGAAAATTTACAGCTTACAGGTACACAAAGAGGTATGCTTGTTGATTTCGGAGACCTGAAACATAAAGTCCGTGCGGTTGCCGACAGTTTCGACCACGCACTAATCTATGAAAAAAATACTCTTAAACCTGTTACCATTCAGGTACTGAATGACGAAAATTTCCGTCTTATTGAAGTTGACTTCCGACCGACTGCTGAAAATTTCGCAAAATATTTCTATGATTTGCTTTCCGGATACGGCTTTGAACTTAATGACGTTACTGTTTACGAAACTCCGGATAATTGTGCAGTTTACAGGAGGGAAAATTAATGTTTCCTGTTGCAGAAAGATTTGTCAGCATAAACGGTGAGGGAAAAAAAGCAGGTGAACTTGCTGTATTTGTGCGTTTCCGGCAGTGCAATCTGAGATGTACATATTGCGATACACAATGGGCAAATTCAGATGACTGTCCTGTTGAAATGATGTCAGCGGAAGATATTGTCGGTTATGTGAAAAGTACCGGCGTTACAAACGTAACACTGACAGGCGGAGAGCCTTTGTTACAGAACGAAATATATGAACTGATTGAAAAACTTATGGTAAACGGTCACAACGTCGAAATAGAGACTAACGGAAGTATTTCTATAGAAAAACTGTCTCAGAAAAGTTTCAGACCTGATTTTACACTTGACTATAAGTTACCGTCAAGCTGTATGGAAAGTTTTATGCTTACTGAAAACTATAAATATCTTTCCGGAAATGACGTTGTGAAATTCGTCGTCGGAAACCGTGAGGATTTGAAAAAAGCCCTTGAAATTACAAAAACATTTGCACTTACTGAAAAGTGTACGGTTTATCTGAGTGCTGTTTTCGGAAAGATTACTCCTGCTGAAATTGTGGAGTTTATGAAAGAAAAAAATTTGAATAAAATCCGGTTGCAGTTGCAGATGCACAAATTTATATGGAATCCGGATTTGAAAGGTGTGTAACCAATGGATAAAAAAGCAATAGAATATCATATAAGGGGACTGCTTGAGGCTATCGGCGAAAATCCCGACCGTGAGGGTCTGAAAGAAACTCCGAAAAGAGTAGCTGGAATGTTTGAGGAAGTCTTTGAGGGCATTTCATATTCAAATCATGAAATTGCGGAAATGTTCGGAAAAACCTTTGAGGAAACTTCCGACGGTACTCAGACAGCAGTTGTAATGAAAGATATAACTGTTTTCAGTTACTGCGAACACCATATGGCTTTAATGTACGATATGACTGTTAATGTTGCATACGTCCCGAAAGGTCGTGTACTCGGTCTCAGCAAGATTGCACGTATATGTGATATGGCATCTAAAAGACTTCAGTTACAGGAACGCCTCGGACGTGACATTGCTGAAATTATTTCAGAGGCTACTGGTTCGGAAGATGTCGGCGTAAAAATAGTTGGTTCGCATAGTTGTATGACCGCAAGAGGTATCAGAAACGCTTCCTCAAAGACCGAAACACGTACTTATTGCGGAGCTTTCAGGGAAAAAAGAGACTTACAGGAGTTGCTTGACTGATGTATATTGATATTCTGAAAAGGATTGTAAATAACTATGAACACTATAAAAATATAGCGGTAAATCTTGAATGGGCTGAATTTTCTTCAAAGTATTATGACTGGTATGAATACCCTTATGGAATGATAGTCACTGTATGCGATTTTCCGGATGGTTATGTAAAAAACAACTTTAAGCAGGCATATGTGCAGACTGTTTTGTGTAATATGGCATATCATGAAGAATGGGAACAGGATTTCTGGAAAATTCCGTCTTCTGAACGTCTTCAATATATGAAACAGGCTAATAGTTTCTATGCAGATTATATGACTTATAAAGAATATCGTATGAAACCAATTACAAAAGATTATCTTATCAATGAAATAAAACTTCATGCTGATAAATATTCCATTCCGGAAAATGAAGTAAATTCGGTTATATCATACCTGACCGGAGCTGAAAATATTGAAATAGGCGGTTGCGATTTCAGAGACCATACATTTATTTCAATAAAAGATAATTCGATTATGCTTCTTGAATGCGGAGTATGGTACTAATAGGAGTATATATTTTATGTATATTGATATTCTGAAAAAGATAGTAAACAATTATGAACACTATAAAAATATTGCGGTAAATCTTGAATGGGCTGAATTTTCTTCAAAATATTATGAATGGTTTAACAATTACCATATCGGAATGTTCGTCACTGTATGCGATTTTCCGGAGGGCTATGTAAAAAACAACTTTGAGCAGGCATATGTGCAGACCGTTCTGACGTATATTGCATATGCAGAAGAATTTAAAAAATATTCGTCTGCTGAAATAATTGAATATATTGCAAAAAATGAAGTTTTTTATACGGACTATATTTATCATAAAGATTTACGTATGAAAACGGTTACAGAAGACTATTTAATCAATGAAATATGGTGGCACGCTTTTTATAATTCTGTTCGTGAAGACAAAGTAAATTCATTGATACCGTACATAACAGGAGCGGAAAATATCAAAATATACGATGAATTGTACGGTTGCTATGTTGGAGAACACACATTTATTTCAATAAAAGACAATTCGATTATGATTATTGATTATGTAACATGGGGCTACTAAAAAGGAGGATTTTTTAATGAAAGCACTTGTACTTTTCAGCGGTGGTGTGGACAGTACAACCTGTCTTGCTATGGCTGTTGACAAATACGGAGCAGAAAATGTTATAGCATTGTCGATATACTATGGACAGAAACACAACAAAGAAATTGAATGTTCCCAAAAAATAGCGGATTATTACGGCGTAACTCTCAAAACTCTTGACCTTGCGTTGATATTTGCTGATTCCGACTGTTCTTTGCTGACAGGTTCTGCCGACAACATACCAAAGGAGACCTATGCGGAACAGCTTGAAAAAACTAACGGAAAACCCGTCTCTACATACGTACCATTCAGAAACGGACTTTTTCTTGCATCAGCATCAAGTATCGCACTCTCAAACGACTGCTCAGTGATTTATTACGGTGCACACAGCGACGATTCAGCTGGCAACGCTTATCCTGACTGTTCGTCGGACTTCAATGACGCTATGAATCGTGCTATATACCTCGGAAGCGGTGAACAGCTTGAAATTATCGCACCTTTCGTAAACCTTACAAAAGCGGACGTTGTGAAAAAGGGTCTTGAATTAGGAGTACCCTATGAAATGACGTGGAGTTGTTACGAAGGCGGTGACAGACCTTGCGGAGTATGCGGTACTTGTCGTGACAGAATAAAAGCGTTTGAGGCTAACGGCGTTGCAGACCCTCTTATGAAATAAATTACTGAATTTAAAGTTTATAAAGATACGAGGTTATAAATATGGCATTTGACTACAAAAAAGAATACAAAGAATTTTATATTCCTAAAAAAACACCTGACATTATTGAAATTCCGGATATGAATTATATAGCTGTAAGAGGTCACGGCAATCCGAATGACGAAAACGGAGAATATAAAAAATCAATAGAACTTCTGTACGGAGTAGCGTATACTATCAGAATGAGTTACAAAACAAACTATAAAATAAACGGTTTTTTTGAGTACGTTGTTCCACCGCTTGAGGGTCTTTGGTGGCAGGAAAAAAACAGTTATATGGATTATAGCAGAAAAGATGACTTGAATTTTATTTCTGTTATAAGACTGCCGGACTTTGTAACGAAAAATGACTTTGAATGGGCGGTCGAGGAAACTACCCGAAAGAAAAAACAAGATTTTTCAAAAGTTGAGTTTATGACGTATTGCGAGGGAATTTGTGTACAATGTATGCACATAGGCTCTTACGACAATGAACCCGATACGGTAAATATTATGCATAAGTACGCTGAAATAAACGGTTATAAACCTGATATTACAGATACAAGATTACACCACGAAATATATCTCAGCGACCCACGCAAATGTGATATAAACAAACTCAAAACGGTTATAAGACATCCGGTTAAAAAAATAACATAAAAAATTATTAAACAGGAGGATATTATTATGGATATGAATTTCCGTGACGAAATGAAAAAAATGTTTGAGGAGGTAATCGGCGAAATAAAAGCAGGTACTGCCGACTTCTTTGAAGACGAAAAAAGAATTATTCCGGAAGAAAGAAATGTATCGCCGGAAGTAAAAAAATCACCAGCACGTGAAGATGAGGGATTGCAGAATCTCGGAAGCAAAAATACAAGATATGCTACCGATTACGCACCGGAAGTACTCGAGACTTTCGACAACAAACACCCCGAAAATGACTATTTCGTTAAATTCAACTGTCCGGAGTTTACAAGCCTCTGTCCGATTACAGGACAGCCGGACTTTGCGACGATATATATTTCATATATTCCCGATAAGAAGATGGTTGAAAGCAAGTCGCTGAAACTTTACCTTTTCAGTTTCCGCAACCACGGCGATTTCCACGAAGATTGCGTAAACATAATAATGAAAGACCTCATTAAACTTATGAATCCGAAATACATAGAAGTGTGGGGAAAATTCCTTCCACGTGGCGGAATATCTATAGACCCTTACTGCAATTACGGCAGACCTGAAACAAAATGGGAAAAGCTGGCATGGGAAAGACTTTCACATCACGACCTTTATCCCGAAAACGTAGACAACAGATAAAATTTTTTAAAGGAAAATCTTTCCAGAGGAGATAACATGAAAAATTTCAGAAAAAAAATATTAGTCGTTATGAGTGCAAGTATTATGCTGACAGGTTGCGGACAGGTGGTACAGAATATGCCGGACGTTCCGGTTATAAGCGGTCACGTGGAAGTTACTGATACTGAAACAGATATTCTGGAAACGGACTTTTCAGAAAATAAGTCTCCGGAAACAGATATTTCAGAAGAAAACGTTCAGACAACCATTTCTTCAAAAAGAGGTTATATTGTTTCCGCAACAAGAGGTGTTGTTACAACTGATATAAGACCGGCAACAACTACACACAAAGTAACAGCCCATATTGCAGGAGGAACTACCGGAGCAGTAAACCGTGATTCAGGTATACAGCGTGGTACTACTCACGTTGTACTTGCAAATCCTAACATAAATACAGAGGGAATGACTACAAGAACAAAATCCACAACTACAACTACTGCAATGACATCTACAACTGATTCCACAAAATCTTCAAATACTTCTGATAATACAACTAATACGAATACCAATATTACAACTACAAACAATAAAAATACTACAACCACTAATACAACATCACGTACTACAAAGAATATTACTACTACCGCAACTACTACAAGTATTCTTAAGACTACAACCACCACAACAACTACTACAACTACCACGACGACAACTACTACAACCACAACAACTACTAAAAAGCCCGACAATCCGCAGGACTACATTGAACAGATGACACTGAAAGAAAAAGTATGTCAGATGTTCATTGTAAAGCCTGAATATATTACGGACATCTCCCCCACTACTTACGTTGACGAAACAACAAAGGAAAATATTGAGAATTATCCTGTAGGCGGAATAATATGTTTTGCAGATAACCTTGTTTCTGTCTCTCAGACACAGAGTATGTTGGAAGACATTCAGGAATACGCAAAGGATTCAAACGTTGTGGGACTTTTTACAGCAATTGACGAAGAGGGCGGAACAGTTGCACGTGCTTCACAGAAACTCGGTACAACAGCATTTTCTAATATGCAGTATTACGGTGAAAGCAATGATGCCGGACAGGGCTATAATATAGGTTATACAATCGGTTCTGATTTACGTTCACTCGGATTCAATCTTGACTTTGCACCAGTTGCAGACGTAAATATAAACTCAAATAACGAACTCGGCAACCGTATTTTCAGCAGTGACCCGAGTATTGTTGCAAATATGGCAACAAGCGTTGCAAAGGGACTTCAGGACGCAGGAGTTTCCGCTACTTTTAAGCATTTCCCTGGATTAGGTGCGGAAGACGGTAATACTCACGAAGATTCTTTTGTAGTAATTGACAGAACCGTTGAACAGTTACGTGAAAATGAGTTTGTACCGTTCAGAACAGGTATAAACGCAGGAGTTGATTTTGTAATGGTAGGTCATCAGATTGTTACAGGATTCGGCGATAATCTGCCGTCAGACCTTTCATATACTGCCGTTACGGAATACCTCAGAAATGAACTCGGATTCAATGGAATAGCTGTTACCGATTCCCACGCTATGAACACTATCACAAATGTATATTCTTCCGGAGAAGCCTCTGTTATGTCGATAAAAGCCGGAGTTGATATTGTTCTCATGCCTGACGATTTGCCGTCGGCTGTAGATGCAGTATGCGAGGCTGTGGAAAACGGCGAAATTTCGGAAGAAAGAATTGACGAAAGCGTTATGCGTATACTCAACAAGAAATATGAACTCGGTTTATTTAACTGATAGTCTGTGAGGTGTAAGCGTGCTGTACATAATGCGACATGGTAAAACTGACTGGAATGCAAAATATAAGTTACAGGGAAGAACAGATATTCCTTTGAATGACGACGGAAGAAAAATGGCGGAAAATGCAGGAATTGAATATACAAACGTACATTTTGATATATGTTACTGTTCACCGCTTGTCCGTGCAAAAGAAACTGCTGAAATTTTACTGAAAGACAGAAATATTCCTGTTATCACTGACGACAGACTTGTTGAAATGTGTTTCGGAGTATACGAGGGTAAAGAAAATTATTTTAATTTAAAGGACAGCGGTATTTATGAACTTTTTCACTGTCCCGAAAAATATGTTGTACCTGTTGAAAACGGAGAGAGTTTTGAAGAACTCTATTCAAGGACTGGCGAGTTTATCAGGGAAGTTATTGACCCTCAGTTGAAAGAAAACAAGGACATTCTGATAGTCGGTCACGGAGCAATGAATAACTCTATTATATGTCAGATAAAGAATATTCCCGTTGCAGATTTCTGGAGTACAGGCATTGAAAACTGTAAACTGATTAGATTAAAATAA
This sequence comes from Ruminococcus sp., assembly GCA_029060305.1. Taxonomy (GTDB): domain Bacteria; phylum Bacillota; class Clostridia; order Oscillospirales; family Ruminococcaceae; genus Ruminococcus. The sequence continues at coordinate 19,414 of JAIDUG010000020.1, read as the reverse complement.
ATCCGCACGAATTTATAAGAACGTGGCAATATATGTAAATATTTATTCCAGAATACTTGACAAACATCAGAAACTATGTTAAAATCAGTATATCTTATGAAATAATAAGGAGATTTTAACATGAAAAAAATATTGAAAAAAATTGCCGTTACGCTGACGGCGACTGTCTGTGCGGTGGCAGGAATGGCAGGAATGAATGTATTTGCAGATACAGAAACATATCCGACAGGCGACGTTAATTCTGACGGTAAATTCACTATTGCTGATGTTCTTATATTTCAGAAGTGGATTGCAGGAAGTGATGTCGTTCTCAACAACTGGCAGGCTGTGGACTTTACAGGAGACGGCGTGCTTGACGTTTTCGACCTCTGCATAATGAAAAGCGAATTACAGAGTTACAACAGCATTTACAAAGACGGCAGAGGTTATCCTGTAAGCAATCCTGAAGTAATTGACGAGTTTACGCCGTGTACAGCAACTGATAAGGATTTTTTTGATAGAGGTGGAATCAGAGTTGTTATTAAGCATCAGTACAGCGTTTCCGACCGTGTGTGGACTGTTGACGACTTCAAAGGAATTGAAAATATAAAATCATTCTGTCAGAGTGACAACTACAATCCTACTTCATCTTTAGTACCGCCTTACAGGCAGATTATAGAAATCGGACTTGAAGAACGTTCAGTAGAAAACGTGCTGAAAATGGTACACGAAATAGAGGCTCTTAATCTGCCGGAAGTAATGGAAGTACAAGTGCGTAAGTACGGAACAGGGGCATTACCAATGACTCCGGAAGAATGGGAAGAATATGTAAACAGTATCCAAGAAGAAAATAAATCGGAAAATCAGTCAGAAGAATATCCGGTAAAAAATCCTGTTGTTATAGACGAATTTACACCATGTCCGGTTACAGATGACGGCAATTTTGACGATTCTAAAATCAGAATTGTTATCAAACACCAGTACAGTGTTCCTGAACGTGTGTGGACTGTTGACGATTTCAAGGGCATAGAAAACATTAAAACTTTCTCTCAGAATGATAATACACATTTCATTTCAACCGAAAAACAACCATACAGACAGATTATAGAAATCGGTCTTGAAGAATGTTCTACAGAAAACGCACTGAAAATGGTACACGATATAGAGGCACTTAATCTTCCCGAAATCATGAAAGTACAGTTGCTGAATAAAGAAAAAAGTGAAGTAATTACAGTAGTAGGAGTTGTAGATGCAAACGGAACGTCAAAAGATTATGTACTTGACAGCATTGACATTCATAATAAATTTGCTATCATAACCGACGAAACCGGCAACTTTTCAATAGAACTTGTTTCTCCCGACGGAAAAGTATATACTAACTATGAAAATGGGGAATTTTTATCCGGTTTAATCAGTGACCAGTCCGACAGTTTTCAGGTATATAGTCTGGACAAAACAGCATTATATATTATTAACGCTGACAGTATGAATGACAATGAAAATAACTGGAGTTTCAGAGTTGTTTCACATCTTCCGTACAGAAGTTCATTTGCTGTCGGAGTTTTGACAGTAACACCATTTGATTAATTAACATAACCAACTCCCTGCCTTATGACAGGGAGTTATTTTTATATTTTTTCGTGACATTCTATACATTTCAGAAATATTTCGTCAAGCTGTTTCCAGTCGGAAATTTTGTTATCGGGAACGCTTTCGGAATATCTCTTTATTTCCTCAATACTGTCTTTAATATATTCGTCAAGTTCCGGAATATGTTCCGACTTGCCGGTTTCGGAAGTTTCCGTCTTTATGCGGACGAGTTCTTCAATAATTGGTTTTATATAGTCGTCTGCCACGCTGTCAACAAGCGTACTGAAAAGCACTGGCGGAGGAGTTTTGTTTTCGAGAATCCACTTACAAGCGAGAACAGGGCGTATTACATAGAAATATTTTTTGAGTTTTATATTTTCTTCCCTAAGATGTTTGCTGTACGTTGAAACAGCTGTATTGATATAGTGGTATATTCCCGACTTGCACGAAAAATAACTGTCGAGTTGCGGAATGATTTCTTTCATAATATCGTGTGAACGGTACACAATCGGCGAATGAAGCCATTCAAATACCGTCGGATTTGAATTGTGAAGCAGACATAGAGTTTTTGAAATATCCCACCCGTTTATATCGTAAATTTCATTGATTTCCCATTCAATAACATCACGTATCTTTTCAAGTCGCAGATAGTCATTTTTACGGCGGACGTATATAAACCTTACATCATAATCGCTGTCCAGTGAAGCAAATCCCCACGCACGACTTCCCGATTCAATGGTATGGAGTATAACTATATTTTCTGACTTCTCGATTTCAGAAAGTTTATTCAGAATACTTTCCTGTACTGACATATTATCACCTTTTTCCGTAAATATTTTATTGATTTTTATTGTATCATATTTTGCGGAAAATTTCAAGCTGTTGTTGCAGTTTCTGCTTCAAAATATCTGTTGACATTTTTCAAAAAATAGTGTAAAATATATTTATATATATACGGGTTATTAATTTTTTCAACCTACGTTTTTTTAATTCTTTTCCGTGCGAAAAGAACATAGGAGGATTTTTTCTATGAATGAAACCAGATTTTTGAAAACGGTCACTTTCGGCGGTTACGATAAAGCCGATACAGACCGCTATATCAAGTCACTTTACAAACGTATTTCACAACTTGAAAGCGAACTCAGAACAGCAAATTTTTCACTCAGACAATACAGAAAAGGTACTGAACAGGAACAGATTTTTAATACTGCACTTGCGGAAGAACGTGAAAAACTTGCGGAAATACAGTCGGATAATAAAGCACTGTCCTTACAGATTGATTCCCTGACTGCTGAAAACAAAGAAAAAGAACAGGAAATTATAAACCTCAGATACTCAATGGCAGAACTTGAAAATAATCTTGCCGATGCTGATATAAAACTTTCGTCAATGTCAGAAAAAGATGACGCTTCTGTTTTCGGAGCAGTATTTGCATCAGCTAAAAAATCGGCTTCCGAAATAATCGAAGACGCAAAAAAGAAAGCTCAGGAACTTGAAAACAATTCAAAAAAACTTGCGGAAAGCATAGTTGAAGAAGCTAATAAGACAGCCTCGGAAATAGTTGAAGAGGCTGAAGAATATGCGGAAGAAATGACTGCTGAAGTTGACAGTATTCAGCGTGAACAGTCTGCAAATGGTATGAAGTCCGCTATAATTGAAGATGTCAGCGAACTTTCCGACAGAATTTCAATGCTGAAACAGGTCTTTGAAGAATTACAGGATTACGGCAGTAAAATGATTCAGAAAACAGAAGATATAATTTCTGAAACTCAGAATACTCTCATAAAAGGTAACACGCCGGTTATTGAAAATCAGGAAACTATAGTACAGCAGGAAAAAACAGTCAATAAACAGACGGACTATTCATATGAAGATATACATCAGAAAAATAATTTCGATGAGTACGAATATGATGACAGTGAAGACGTTCCCGATTTCAACGAACTCGAAGAAGTGGATATACTTGACGATGATGACGATTTCAATTTGTCGGGACTTGTACGCAATAATCCGTTTACAAAAAAATCAGGAATAAACTTAAAGTCACTTGACAAGCAGGCTGAGGAATTTATGAACAGCAAAAAACCAAGCCTTGCTGAAATTTCCGCACAGGCTGAGGAATTTGTCAACTCTGCACCAAAAAAACAAAAGTCCGGTGGTATAGATATTGCAACACTAATGGCACAGGCTAACGCACTTGAAGACTGATAAAAAGGAGTTTTATATGAACGAAATAATTATTGTCAAACCCGAAAAATGTGTGGGCTGTAATGCTTGTGTACGTAACTGTCCTGCTCCCGAAGCAAATATCACTAAAGTACTTGACGACGGACGTTTTGTTACTACTGTAAACCCCGAAAGATGTATTACTTGCGGTGAATGCGTAAGAACCTGTAACCACGGAGCAAGAGATTTTATTGACGATACTGAAAAATGTATTTCAGACCTCGCAAACAAGAAAATGATTATTCTTGTAGCTCCTGCGATAAAATCTGTATTTCCGGACAGGTGGAAAGGTATTCTCGACTGGTTCAGAAAAAAAGACTGTATAATATATGACGTTTCACTCGGTGCAGATATATGCACATGGGCTCATCTCCGTGCAATCGAAAATAAAAAAGTCGGAAACATAATTACTCAACCGTGTGCCGCTATCGTCAAGTACATAGAAATCTATCAGCCCCGACTTCTCCGCAATCTCTCCCCTATTCATAGCCCTATTGCCTGTGCCGTCACATATATAAAGAAGTATATGAAAAAGTCAGAACCTATCGCTGTACTGTCGCCGTGTATCGCTAAAAAAACTGAATTTATTGAAACCGGACTGGTTGACTATAATATCACTTTTCAGAAACTCAATGAATATTTTGAAAAAAATAACATCTCCATTCCTACAAATGCAGTACACGACTATCAGTACCCATTTGACGACCAACAAGGTCAGGTCGGAGCAGTTTATCCACGTCCGGGCGGACTGCGTGATAACTTATGGTTGCACAATCCTGATATAAATATAACTACTTCCGAGGGTGTACATAAAGTTTATCCAGAGCTTGATATGTACGCAAATATGTCAGAATCCAAACACCCCGAAGTTTTTGACGTTCTTTCTTGTGAGTTTGGTTGTAATGTAGGTCCTGCCTCAGGAACGTCCCAGACAGTATTCGACGTTATGGCTACAATGCGTGAAGTGGAAAAGGAAGCAAAAAAACGTCGCAAGACGACGGGAATTTTCAGATACGGCGAAGATAAACTCTTTAAACGTTTTGACGATATGCTTGATATTGCGGACTTTATGCGAAACTACAAACCTATGAATCCCTCGCCTATTCCAACAAGCAAACAACTTGACGCTGTATTTGAATCAATGGGCAAACATACAGAAGCCGACCGCAATTATGACTGTCACGCCTGCGGATACCGTTCATGTCGTGAAATGGCTATTGCTATATGCAAAGGGCTGAATACTCCCGAAAACTGCATTGTACACGCAAAGTCGGTACTCCTCGCACGTCATAGCGAACTGGCAGAACAGCATGAAAAACTTGCGGAGATAACAAACGAATGTCTCGAACTCTCCGACAGACTTAAACACGATATAAAGCAGATTATCGACAATATGAACACTATCGGCGAATCGACTTCAAAGACAAGTCAGAAAGCCGGTCAGGTAAACAGTCTTCTGAATAACGTTGTAGCATTCTGTAACGCTAACGACAGTATGGACACTGAAACTGTTCAGCAGATGGTTACTATTCTTCAGACTACTATAAAAGCGTTCAGCGTACTCGACGACAACGTAAATGCCACTAATAAAAGTTCAAATATAATCAACAACTCTATTTCCGAAATCAACCGACTTATTGACGAAATAAACCGTACTTTACACCAGTCAGAAAATTAATAAAAAAATTTTTTTGCGGACATTAAATTGTCCGCATTTTCTTTACAAACCGCTTTTTTTGTGGTATAATATCAGTGTAAATTTTTTACAGGAGGTCAAAACCTATGAACAAAATAAGAATAGGTATAGCAGGTTACGGAAATCTCGGAAAAGGCGTGGAACTTGCTGTACGTCAGAATGACGACATGGAACTTGTTGGAGTTTTCACACGCCGTGAACCGTCAACCGTGAAAACAGTTACAGGTTGTAACGTCTACAGTCTGAACGAAGCTGAAAAATATCAGAATGACGTTGATGTAATGATTATCTGCGGAGGAAGTGCTACTGACTTGCCTGAACAGACTCCGGAACTCGCTAAACTTTTCAACATTATAGACAGTTTCGATACACACGCAAGAATCCCCGAACATTTCGCAAATGTAGACCGTGTGGCAAAGGAAAACAATCACCTTGCAATGATTTCGCTCGGCTGGGACCCTGGTCTCTTCTCACTCAACAGACTTTACGCTGAATCCATTCTCCCCGACGGTAAAACATACACTTTCTGGGGAAAAGGCGTAAGTCAGGGACATTCCGACGCTATCAGACGTGTTGACGGAGTAAAAAGAGGTATTCAGTATACCGTGCCTGTCGAAGATGCTATGAACGCTGTACGCTCCGAAAGTATGCCCGAACTTTCCACACGTCAGAAACATACGAGAGAATGTTGGGTTGTAGCAGAAGACGGTGCAGACCTTGCAAAAATTGAGGAAACTATCAAGGGAATGAAGAATTATTTCGACGAATACGACACAACTGTTAATTTTATTTCCGAAGAAGAATTTGATGCTGTACACAACAAAATGCCTCACGGTGGTTTTGTAATGAGAAGCGGAGTTACCGGCGAAAATACTCATCAGATGATTGAGTATTCCCTGAAACTTGAATCAAATCCGGAGTTTACCGCAAGCGTGTTGATTTGTTACGCAAGAGCTTTAAGTCGTCTCAGAGCAGAGGGAGCAACAGGTTGCAAGACAGCTTTCGACATTGCTCCGGCTTATCTCTCAAAACTTTCGCCCGAAGAACTCAGAGCAAAAATGTTATAAAAAAAGAATCCGGAGCAATCCGGATTTTTTTGCAAAAAGAAACGGCTCGGAGTATTCCGAACCGTTTGGATTGTAATTAGATAGAAGCGTGGAAAGTTCTTGAAATAACGTCGTCCTGCTGTTCCTTAGTGAGCTTGATAAAGTTTACGGCATAACCGGAAACTCTGATTGTAAGCTGAGGATACTTTTCGGGATGAGCCTGAGCGTCAAGAAGTGTTTCTCTTGTAAATACGTTTACGTTGAGGTGGTGACCGCCTTTTTCAACATAACCGTCGAGGAGTTCCACAAGGTTGTTAACCTGTGCAGTATTGTTTTCCATTTTATATTCCTCCTTAAAAAATTTTTATACAGTCGGGAAACAGCGTTTAAACCGTTTCCCGTCAGATAACTTAATCTTCATCGTCGGTTTCGAGTTCAGTAGGTTGCATACAAGCACCTTTTTTACCGCAGTCTCTGCTGTTGACAGTGTCAACCCTGAGACCGTTTCCGCCGTCGATAATATCAATATTTACGTGACCATTGCCCTGAGCCATAAGTTTGTCGATAAGTTCGGCAAGTTCTTCGGGACTATCGGTCGGACTGAGCATTTCAGGATTTACCATTGATTATTCACCCTTGAAATCTTCGCCTAAATCAACACTGAGGTCGCCTGCGAAAACTTCCATATCCTTGCCGAGAGCATTAGGAATAATTGAGAATGTATTTGAAATACCGTCCTGAGCATCAGTAAACGGAAGTTTAGCAACAGATGAGAGTGAAGCAGCTGCACCGTGAGTATCTCTGCCGTGCATTGGGTTAGCACCAGGAGCAAGCGGTACACCGAGCTTACGACCGTCAGGAGTTGAACCAGTGTTCTTACCGTAAACAACGTTTGAAGTAATTGTAAGGATTGAAGTTGTAGGAACGCCGTTTCTGTAGCAGTGTTGCTGACGAACTTTGTTCATAAACTTTTCGAGAATTTCAACAGCGATAGAGTCAACTCTGTCGTCATTGTTACCATATTTCGGGAAATCGCCCTCAATCTCGTAATCAACAGCAACATTCTTTGAAACGCTGACAACTTCGCCCTTTCTGTTCTTAACTTCGATGTCCTTGCGGATAACCTTAACTTTAGCGTGCTTGATAGCAGAAAGTGAATCGGCAACAACTGAAAGTCCGGCAACACCAGTTGCGAAGTAACGTTTAACTTCTCTGTCGTGGAGAGCCATCTGGAGACTTTCATAGCAGTACTTGTCGTGCATATAGTGAATGCAGTTGAGGGTATCAACGTAGAGACCAGCAAGCCATGTCATCATATCGTCGTACTTCTTCATTACTGTCTTGTAATCGAGGTATTCGCCTTCAAAAGGACGATATTCAGGACCTACCTGAACGCCTGTCTTTTCGTCAACACCGCCGTTTATAGCGTAAAGGAGACACTTAGCGAGGTTAGCTCTTGCTCCGAAGAACTGCATTTCCTTGCCTACTCTCATTGAAGATACACAGCAAGCAATAGCGTAGTCGTCACCATGAGTTACACGCATAAGGTCGTCGTTTTCGTACTGGATAGAAGAAGTTTTGATAGAAATTGCAGCAGCATATTCCTTGAATCCCTTAGGAAGTCTTGTTGACCAAAGAACAGTGAGGTTTGGTTCAGGAGAAGTGCCGAGGTTTTCGAGAGTATGAAGATAACGGAAACTATTCTTTGTAACCATATGTCTGCCGTCAACGCCGATACCGCCGATTGACTCTGTAACCCACTGTGGGTCGCCTGAGAAGAGAGCGTTGTATTCGGGAGTTCTTGCAAAACGTACAAGACGGAGTTTCATGATAAAGTGGTCGATAATTTCCTGAGCCTCAGATTCTGTGAGGATACCTTTCTTGATATCTCTTTCAAAATAGATGTCAAGGAAAGTTGAAGTACGTCCGATAGACATAGCAGCACCGTTCTGGTCTTTAACAGCACCGAGGTAACCGAAATATAAAGCCTGAACAGCTTCCTTAGCAGTAGTAGCCGGTTTTGAGATGTCACAACCGTAAATTTCAGCTAATTTCTTGAGGTTATCGAGCGCACGGAGCTGGTCAGCCATTTCTTCACGAGCTCTGATTTTTTCCTCAGTCATTGGACGTGTATAGAAATCTTTCTGAGCCTTTTTGTCCTCAATGAGTTTGTCAACACCGTAAAGAGCAACTCTTCTGTAGTCGCCGATAATACGACCTCTTCCGTAAGCGTCAGGAAGTCCTGTAAGAATCTTGTTACTTCTTGCGGCTCTCATTTCGGGAGTGTAAACGTCAAAAACGCCCTGATTGTGAGTTTTTCTGTATTCTGTAAAAATGTGTTTGATTTCGTCGTCAACTTCATATCCGTTGTCTGAGCAAGCCTTTGCAGCCATATTGAGACCACCGTAAGGCATTAAAGCTCTCTTGAAAGGCTTATCAGTCTGAAGACCTACAATCTGTTCAAGGTCTTTGTTGAGGTAGCCTGCACCGTGTGAAACAAGTGAGGAAACAACCTTAGTGTCCATATCAAGAACACCGCCAGCTTCTCTTTCCTGTTTCATAAGGTCAAGAACCTGATTCCAAAGAGTATTTGTAGCTTCTGTAGGTTCAGCAAGGAAGGAAGAATCTCCGTCATAAGGTGTGTAGTTTTTCTGAATGAAGTCACGCACGTCAATGCGTTCGCACCATTTGCCAGCAGTAAAGCCTTCCCATTCTTTTTCAAAATTCCATTTCATTATATTATGTAACTCCTTTTTAAGAAAAAATTTGTCTGAAATTATATTAACACAACTGTAGCGAAATGTCAATAATTCTGTTAACCGTGGTTAACAGAAATAAAAAGCTGTCTGATAAAATTTATAATTAACTATTTGTCCGGAACATCGCAGAATAGGGACATTCGGGTGTGTGAAATTCATAGTTTGTATATTTTTCATACAATTGTATAAATGTTGTACAAAAAAATCTGTGAAAATTTGGTTAAAAAGCAGATTATGTACAGCGATTTATTTTTGTAAAAAGTTCATAAATTTCAGATTTTTCAGCAAGTCCGCCTGAAAAAGCGGTAGCACTTCCAGAAGCTGTACCAAGTGCAAGGGCGTATCTGTAATCGCCTGTTTTTTCCAGTCCGGCAAGAAATCCAGCAAGCATTGAATCGCCTGCTCCCACTGAATTTTTCACCGTGCCTGATGGTGCTTGAATCCTGTACTCATCACAGTTTCCGGTAAGAAGTACCGCACCTTTTTCAGCAAGCGAAACAAGTACAGTACTTGCACCGAGTTCCTGAAGTTCGTAAGCTCCTGAAAGTGCCTCGTCGGGAGTATTTATTTCCCTGCCGAGAACATCACCGAGTTCAAAGTTATTCGGCTTTACAAGGAACGGTCTGAACGGAAGAATTTCAAGCAGAGGTTTCCCTGAGGAATCTGCACATATACGTATATCCCTGCCGGAAAAACGTTTCATTATACGTGCGTAAATGTCGGACGGTACTGACGGCGGTATACTTCCGGCAAGTACAATAATATCCCCCTCACTGACAGTATTCTCAAGTTTCTGAATAAACTCCTCAAGAACGTCCGCAGAAATTTCAGCTCCTTTTCCGTTTATTTCTGTTTCGGAATCGCCACAGTGAAGTTTCACGTTTATACGTGTAAGCTGATTTGCAAGGTACGTCATATCGTGCGGACATTCCATTGAATCAAGCAGACTGCAAAGAAGTTTTCCGGTTTCACCTCCGCAGAAACCGAGGGCTTTTGTCGCAACTCCCAGACGGTTCAGAATGACGGAAATATTTATCCCCTTACCGCCTGCCGTAAGATTCTGATAGTCTGCACGATTGACGGCATTTTCACGGTAGCCGGTAACTCCCATTGTACAGTCAATTGCAGGGTTCAGCGTAACAGTTATTATCATAAAAAACTCTCCTTAATGTTTGATTATGGAATATTATATCATATTGTCGGCAGACGGTCAAGAATCATAAAATTTATTTATTCACCAAAAATTAACATTTATGCACTCGACATTCACCCTCATATATATTATAATTTAAAGTAATAAATAATTTCAGGAGGCTTTTAAATGAAGAAAAAAGAAATGAAACGTTATGGGTTTATAGCACTGCTTGCACTGGCAGTATGTATTGCAGTAAGAAACTTTTCTGTCGTTTCGGGACTTGTCAGAACAGCTTTTACTGCTGTAGTACCTCTGCTGATAGGTTGTGTAATAGCTTACATCTTCAATATTATCATGACTTTCTATGAAAGACACTATTTTCCGAAAAGAAATTCACGGTTTGTAAAGTGTTCACGAAGACCCGTATGCGCAGGACTTTCTTTTGCAAGTGCAATACTTATAATCGTCCTCATCGGGAATATTGTCTACCCTGAACTCGTTAAAGCGGTAAAACTCATATACGACGAAATACCGCCTTTTTTTTCGGAAGCAAAGAAATTTGCGGAAACCACCCTCAAGGAATACCCCGAAATTCAGGACTTCATAAGTAGCTTTGAACCGGATATTATGAGTATAACCGAAAAAATAAGCAGTGGTGCTTATGATGTATTCGATTCCTTACTTTCAATAATCGGTTCTACAGTATCAGTCGTTACAAATATTGTAATAGCTGTTATATTTGCACTTTATCTTCTTCTCAGAAAAGATAAACTCCACAATGATATAGTACGTTTTCAGAAAGCATATCTCGGAAACAAAGTCAACAAGCATATCAACCATATCTGCGACGTTGCAAACGATACTTTCCGTAATTTCTTTGTGGGACAGTTTATTGAAGCTATAATCATAGGTTCGCTGTGTTTTATCGGAATGACTATTCTGCGACTTCCCTATGCCGGAATGGCAGGTACTATTGTAGGAGTTACCGCATTGATTCCTATAGTGGGAGCTTTAATGGGTGCTGTAATAAGTGCGTTCATGATTTTCACCGTCAATCCTATGCAGGCACTCATCTTTATCATATTCCTTGTTATCCTGCAACAGCTTGAAAACAATCTCATCTATCCGAAAGTAGTAGGCACATCAGTAGGACTTCCGGGAATATGGGTAATCGCTTCTGTAACAATCGGTGGGGGACTTTTCAACGTTGCCGGTATGTTACTGGGAGTGCCCGTGTGTGCCACTATCTATAAACTTATCTTTGAAATCCTTGAACGCCGTGAACGTATGCAGACAATCGTTGCGGAAAGAACAGGTGAAAACAATGAGGAATAATATATGGATTCAGGATTAATAAATGAAAAAATGTATAGTCTCGGCAATGTCATTATAGACGGAAGTTTCCATACTCAGAGGGCTGACGAAACTTTTTTCCGGTATTTCGGAAATGACGTTGTTTACTCAATAAAGCGTACTATTGACGAAAACGATTTTCAGCGTATTGAGGAATGTATGAAAACGGCTTCGGGCGGAATACCTGCAAAGACAGTAATACGTATGAAAGGCGTGAATAATTCACTGAGGTGGACACTTGCTTCCGTCAGAATGATTTCCGGAAGTTCCGAAAAACTTTTCAGTATAGTATTCAGCGACATATTCTCACTTGAAAACCTTGCATACTCCCGTGAAAGAATGATTTCAGAGTACCGCTATATTCTCAGTCTTATAAGCGATTTGGCTTTTGAGTATAGTTTTCAGACCGGAAAAATAAGAATATATATGTTTGATTGTTACCGTGAAATCGTCATCACCGACAGAAATCTTGAAGAATGGCAGTCTGAGGCGATACAGTCGGGGTATATACTTTCGAGGTATACAGAAACTTTCAATAAACTGTGCAATGACATAAAAAACGGCGTGTACAGATTTGACTATGAGTTTGAGTCTTCAATACTGACAGCCGGAAAAAACCGTGAGATGTGCCTTTTCCGTGGGATAACACGTTATGACGACCCCGATACTAAAAAAGTTTCCGGCATAATATCGGTAGTAAGCTCACGGCAGAAAGCAAAGGACGTAAACCTTGCGATTGAAGCGAACAGGGATTCTCTTTCCGGAGTGCTGAATAAACGTGCTGTAACATCATACGCTATGGAATTACTTGCTGACAAGCCCTCGTGCCGTGTGAACCTTGTACTTCTTGATATAGACAATTTCAGCGAAACGGTAAACAGTTACGGACATCTTTTCGGTGATGAGGTTATATTCACTGTCGGTGGAATAATAAAGACGGAAATCGGTGCGAGGGGCATTGCCGGACGTATAAGCGGTGCAGGATTTCTGATAGTGCTTGAAGACACTTACGATGAAACGGATTTGAGAGGTGTACTCCGTGCGATAAGGACAAAAACCGAATGGGCTTTTTCGGGACGTTCAGAAAATCTTCATATAACCTGTTCAATGGGAGTTTCCACCTACCCGAATGACAGTACGAATTACGACGAGCTTTTCATGCAGGCAGACAAGGCACTTTATATTGCACAGCAGAAAGGTCAGAACCGTTATGTAATATATGACGTTGAAAAACACGGCACTGTCGAAAAGGATATAAAAAACAAAATAGCTTTTCTGAGTGACAAGAAAGAAATTTCACATAAACTCGAATTTATCGGACAGCTTTCTGAAAGCCTTGTATTCGGACGTATTCCCGATATTTCCGTACTTCTCGAACAGATTCGTATTCAGTTCGGTATTGACGATATATGCGTTTTTTCGGGTAATAATATGAGCCTGATTCTGAGTTGCGGTAACTCAAACGCACGCAACGCCTACTATCTTTTCAGAAACCGCTATACTGAACGCTTTTCAGGTGACGGAATATTTGCGATAGATAATGTGAACGAACTTGAGGGACGTGACGACAATGCTTTTATAAGTCTTGCAAAACAGAATATAGGCGGAGCTGTTCAATATCTTATGACTGAAAACAATATTGTAAAAGGTATGATTTCATTCTGCTATGTTGGACGTTTCAAGAAATGGTCTGTCAGTGATTTGAATTACTTTACAATTATCGGACGTATAATTTCGGCAATCCTCAAAAAACAGGCTTATATATAGCCAAAAACTAAAGGTGACAGGTTTGTTTTAACTTGTCACCTTAATTCTGCTGAGAATATATTAAAAAAACTCTTGATTTTTCCGTCAGACTGTTATATAATATATATGGGAAAAAAGTTAGCATAGTTTTCCCGAAAACTCCTGATGAGTCACGATAGGAGTATATATTATGAAATTTTCTAAAATGCACGGTATAGGCAACGACTATATCTATGTGAACTGTTTTGAAGAGACAGTCTCCGACCCTGAAAAAGTTTCCGTGATAGTAAGCGACAGACACAAGGGAATAGGTTCTGACGGTCTCGTCCTTATTATGCCGTCTGAAAAAGCTGACTTCCGTATGAGGATTTTCAATGCTGACGGTTCAGAAGCAATGATGTGCGGTAATGCTACACGTTGTATCGGAAAATACGTCTACGATATGGGTCTGACTGAAAAGACAGAAATTACGCTTGAGACAAATTCCGGTATCAAGTATCTTAAACTCTTCCTCAGGGATAACAAAGTGAATATGGTTCAGGTTGACATGGGAAAAGCTATCCTCACGCCGTCGGAAATTCCGGTAAAGAGCGGTCTCGACAGATTCATAAATCAGCCTGTTGAGGTTGCAGGAAAAGTCTACAATATGACTTGCGTTTCTATGGGAAACCCTCACGCTGTTATTTTCATGGACGGAACAGACGGTCTCGACCTCGAAAAAATCGGTGCGGACTTTGAAAATCACGAAATCTTCCCGAATCGAGTAAACACTGAATTCTGTGAAGTAATCGACAGCCACACTTTAAAAATGCGTGTTTGGGAACGTGGTAGCGGTGAGACTTTCGCCTGCGGTACGGGTACTTGTGCAACCGTTGTATCAGCAGTCCTTAACGGAATATGTCCATATGACGAGGAAGTGCTTGTACATCTCAGAGGCGGTGACCTGCGTATAACTTACCATTCCGACGGTACTGTAATGATGACAGGTGAAGCAGAGTATATCTGCGAGGGAATTATATCAGATGATTTTATCAATTCAAAAAAGGAGAATGTCGTATGCCGAAACTGAATGAGAATTTTCTCAGACTTGAAAAAAACTATTTGTTCATAAACATTGCAAAAAAAGTAAACGCCTTTAAACAGGCAAATCCTGATGCTGATATTATCAGAATGGGAATAGGCGACGTAACACTTCCGATAGCACCTGTAGTCGTTGACGCTATGAAAAAGGCTTGCGACGAAATGGGAGTAAAAGAGACTTTCAAAGGATATGAGGACAGCGGTGCAGGTTATGACTTCCTGAAAAAAGCCGTTTCCGACTATTACAAGAGTTTCGGTGCAGAAGTTTCACCCGACGAAATAAGAATTAACGACGGTGCGAAAAGTGACTGCGGAAATATAGTTGACATTTTCGGTGACGACAATGTTATTCTTGTAACCGACCCTGCCTATCCTGTATATGTTGATTCCAACCTGATGAGCGGTCGCACGGTAATCTACGCCGATTCAAACGAGGAAAACGGATTTTCAGCTATGCCTGACTATGATGTCCATGCAGATATTATATATCTCTGTTCCCCGAATAACCCGACGGGTTCAGTCTACACAAAAGAACAGCTTGCGGTATGGATTGACTACGCAAAGAAAAACAATGCTGTAATCATTTACGATTCCGCTTACGAGGCTTTCATTACAGACCCTGATGTGCCGAGAAGTATTTTCTGCATTGACGGTGCAAAGGAAGTCGCTATCGAGATGTGTTCACTCTCAAAGACGGCAGGATTCACAGGAATGAGATGTGGTTATACAGTAATTCCCGACGCACTCAAAGTAACCGCTTCTGACGGTACTGAGGTATCTCTTTCACAGATATGGGGTCGCCGACAGGGTAGCAAATTCAACGGCGTTTCTTATCCGGTACAGCGTGGTGCGGAAGCTGTCTTCACTGAAGAGGGTCTGAAACAGATTCACGAAAATATCGCCTACTATCAGGAAAATGCACATATAATTTCAGAAACAATGACAAAATCCGGTATCAAGTTTACCGGCGGTATCAATTCACCTTATATATGGTTTAAGTGTCCGAACAATATGGGCAGTTGGGAATTTTTTGACCTTATGCTTGAAAAAATAGCTGTTGTCGGCACTCCGGGGGCAGGATTCGGAAAGAACGGCGAGGGCTGGTTCAGGCTTACAGCTTTCGGCGACAGACAGCGTACTGTTGAAGCTATGGAACGTTTTGAAAGTCTTATAAAATCATTAAATTAAAAGGAGATTCAAAAGTATGTCGGGAAAAATAGGACTTGTACTCAGTGGTGGCGGTGCAAAGGGTGCTTACGAAATAGGCGTATACAAGGCACTTTCAGAAATCCGTGCCGATTATTATATAGATTCTATCGCCGGAACTTCTGTCGGAGCTTTGAATGCTGTATTACTGGAAAGTTGCGGTGCGGAATATTCGGAGCAGATATGGCGAAATCTTAAAATAACCGATATGCTTAATCCCAATATCAATAATTTAACTAAATTCATTCCGGCGATTTCTTCCGGAAACAAGCCACCTCAGTTAAGTATGGATACAATGAAAAACAACAATATTTTCGATGATTCTATATTTGATTTTCAGGAAGCCCCATTTACACTTGATGATTTTTTAAATGACCCTTTTGCCGATTTTACAGACCCTGATTACTTCTATAACAATAAAAATCCTTTCAACAGCAATAAATATAGTTATCCAAATCAAGATTACACCTATAACAAAACACAAAATGTAAAACAGGAAAACACGTTCAATTTAATAAATCTTTTTTCAAACAATGGTTTATTCAATTTATTTAAAAATCAGAATATTATCACTGACTTCTTGAAAGTATGTACGCCATTTGACCAGAAGAAAATAGCACAGCTTATCGACAGATACGTTGATTTCAACAGAATATACAGAAAAATATTCATTGCCTGCACCTGTTCGACCACGCAGAAACTGGAGTATTTTTTCCTGAATTCCTATAATCATTATCTCAAAAAACAGATAGTGCTTGCTTCTTCGGCCCTGCCATTTGTATATGATGAAATTGAAATAAACGGAAAAAAATACGCCGACGGCGGAATACCGGTAATCGGAGACAATACGCCCGTTTCCTGTCTTTATAACAACGGTTGTCGTTCTCTCATAGTAGTTCACCTGAGATATGATGCAAACATCACCAATCAGTACAGAATGCGTGATGCCAACATTGTAAACATAATCCCCTCTGAACATCTCGGCGACCTGCTGGACGGTACTCTCAATCTGAATGCCACCAAAGTGGCACATGATATTGAACTGGGATACAGAGATACTTTAAAACATATGAATGAAATCTGTTCAATGATTAATAACCTGTAAAAAAATCCGGATAGTCAGACTATCCGGAAATTTTTTTATTCTGCACCCTTACGCTTAAGTACGGCAATTACCATTTTAATAAGAATTTTGATGTCAAGAGCCATATTTCTGTTTTTTATGTACTCAATGTCAGTATGCATCCATTCGTCAAAAGACATATCGCTTCTGCCTTCTGTCTGACAGATACAGGCAAGCCCGCTTTTCACAAGTAATCTGTCCATCTGTTTCGGGGTATACAATACAACCTCTCTTGGAAGTGGCGGACGAGGTCCTATAATCGACATATCACCCTTTAAGACATTGATAAGCTGAGGAAGTTCGTCAATGGAAGTTTTTCTGATAAAACGACCAATCGGAGTAATCCTCGGATCTTCATCACTCTTGAAAGCCAGCCCGTCACACTTGTTTGCTTTCTGAACTTCTGCAAACTTTTCCTCGGCATCAATGCACATTGAGCGAAGCTTGTACATTTTGAACGGTTTGCCACCCTTTGTCAGACGAATCTGTACAAAGAACGGATTTCCACCGTCGTGAAGAAAAATTGCCAGTGCGAAACAACCGACCGGAATCACGGTCAATACAGTTGCGACAGAAGCAACCATAATATCAAACACTCTTTTTGATATTTTATAAACCTTACCGCCAGCCGGTACAACGTCAGAATATTTAAGGGTTTCAGTCACACACATTCTGAGTTTTTTGAGGTCTTCTTCCGTAAAGTTAAGTATTGGATATTCTTTGATACCATCTTTAATCTTTTTGCTTTCTAATGTTTTCATAGCAGTATCATTGAGTTCCTTTTTAGTTATTTCGTTGTTGTTCAAAAAAGTAGCCTGCATTTTACTCCCCCTCTGTAAAATAAATACTTTTTGTTCAGTCAAATCACATAAGGCACATCAGGATATTATTTTCACATAAAGCCTTTCATAACAGTAACAACATTATACCACAATAAATGAATAATGTCAACAAATATTGTGAGATTCCATATTTTACTGTATGATACCAAACTCCGACCATAAAAAGCCGGAGTATGAAAAAATAATTCTACAATGTCTTTAAATTTATTCTAACATATAATTCTATAAAAATCAAGCGTTTTTTTTAATCCTGTTAAATTTTGTCATTTGTGACAATTAACACGCATTGATTATGCAGAATATATATTGCAATAGCTACTTTTTTATATATCATTCAATACTGTCAGTAAATTTTTTTAACTTCCTCTGATATACTTTCCACAGACCGCATAAAACCGTTTTCTATACATTCTATAATATTCCAGCCTAATTTTTCCGCACAGTAATCAGCAGAAATCTGAGAACGCTTCAGATAATCAACATCACGCTCATGAATATCTTTTTTTGATTCATCGCTGTTGTAACGTCCGGAAATGAGTTTTTGACTTACAGCGGTATCGGCACGGAGATATATAACAATATCCGGCCGAGGAATACCCATATATTCATACTCAAATTCAAAAAGCCATTTCAGAAATCCGTCCCACTGATCTTTAGGGAGCTTTGCACACTGGTGAACAGCATTAGAAGTAGTGTAACGGTCTGCAATCACGATACCGCCGTTTTCATAGAAGTCTTTCCACTTTGTCCTGAAACTTGCAAATCTGTCCACAGCATAGAAAGTCGAGGAAGCGTAAGGATTGACGGAATCGGCATCTGTTCCGAAATCCCCTGAGAGATACATTTTTACAAGTGAGGACGAAGGACTTTCATAATCGGGAAAAGATACCAGTTTCACGGATTTTCCGGTACTTTCAAGATAATCCCTGAGAAGTAAAGCCTGAGTATGTTTTCCGCTACCGTCAAGCCCCTCTATAACAATAAGTTTACCCATTTAACTACACCTCTATATCAAGAAATCTGCATATATCCTCATCAAGCTGATTGCCGAAAACAAACATATTTTCGTCAATAGCCTTGCTGTTGAGAATATCCATTCTGTTTACGTTATGAAGCATTGCTACCGATTTTGCAGTATCCTGAGTTTCCGACGGAGTAAAATAACTGAATGCAAGTCGCATTGACGGAAGAATTTCCATGAAATCATCATATTCCATATCCGTTATAAGATTGTCCGTCATTTTCAGGAAAGAATCGTCAGAAAGTATTATGTCCCTTGCCGTATTGAAAAGACCTTTAAGAAATTCCGCACCTTGTTTTTTTATTTCAAGAGTACCCATTAAATAACCTCTCATAGCCTTTTCGGCATCTGAACGTTTTTCCGAATCAATAGCGTAAAGCAGTCCGGAGACAGCCCCGTAAACTGAGGCTTCCTTGTCCTGTGAAAGTGCCATTGCCGTGAGAGTCTGTTCAAATACTTCCATTTCGTCCGGAAGAATGTTTCCGGCGATACCATACATAGTTTTTAGGACTGATATTACTTCATCTGCACGGTCTTCTGAAATATTTGCCATTGACGGCAACCATATTATGAGTTTTTCAAAACATCTTCTTATATATTCAAGTGACGAAC
>JAIDUG010000002.1 GCA_029060305.1 Ruminococcus sp. | reverse complement strand
TATGGTCTGAGTGACGGGACTTGAACCCACGGCCTCTACCACCCCAAGGTAGCGCGCTACCAACTGCGCCACACCCAGACGTCAGACTGATTATCTCAATCAACATATATAATTATATCATATGTTTCATGATTTGTCAAGTGTTTTTTTGAAATTTTTTCAAAATTTTTCTGTCCTCAACAAAACAACCGAATATTGCAGAAAAACGGACTATTCCGGATAAGAACAGTCCGCTTATAAATTATTCTGACTTTTTGCTTCTGCGGTTGATAACAGCATAACTGACTATGAATAAGATTCCGATTACAAGTAAACCAATACTTGCCCTCATAAAAACACCCGTAAGTCCGTACATTGCACCTGTAAACGTTCTGAAAACCTGAGCCTGTTTTATAACGAAAGAATCGAAATAATTCGTTCCCAAAAGATACGCACAGGGTACAGTACCAAATAATCCGGCAATCAGTGCCGACACTCCAGTCCAGTAAAGCACACCCGAAATGCCTTTTATATTGACAAGAATCAGAATTACAACAAGAAATACTGATACTCCGATACATACTGTCATAAGTTTTCCGAGACTGTTATATATCCTTGAAACTTTGGAAACAACACCGTGTTCCTGTAACGTTGAATATTTATATATGTCACAATAGTTTTCAATGACCTTGTATGCGTTGTCTATTGTGGCAGAAACTTTTTTGTCGTATACTTCATCTTTTTCATAGCCGTTGGAATCCGCATACTCACTGAAAAAATTCTTTATATTTGTTTCAAAATTTTCATTCTGCGGAATTTCTGTAGACGTTTTTCTGCCCGATTGCAGAGAAGTGAAAAGTGCGTTTGTGTATGAATCCGTAACTGTACGTATATAGTTTTCGTCAAAGGCATTCATATATATATCTGCCGGAATACCTGTTGTGTTATACTGTCCCGAAAAATATTTTTCCAGCTCCCCTTTTATTGAAGAATATATATTCATATCTTCCGACAAATGAATACTTTTTTCTGCTGTAACATTTGTCCGTACTACAACTATAAGTGCAGTAGCTATCATCATAAATACAAGTACCACAGCTATTACAAGCGATACAAGGTAAGTGCTGAGTTTTTTCATTACTGCCCCTCCCCTGTATAGAATTTCTTTTCTGTCGGTTCACATATAACACCTACACGACCGTCAGGCGAACCTAAAATATCCTTTTTACAGGTATAAAGAGTCAGTTTTGTTTCCTCTGATGGTACGACATATTTGTTATTGTTTTTCTTAAATTCTATAAGTTCCTTTACGGTATACGTAAACTGTCCGTAATTGGTATTGAGAGTAATAACGTCACCGATTTCAAGTTTGCTGAGTTCGGAAAAGAATGTATCTTCGTGCGCACTTATAACCGTGTTTCCGTCTTCTCCGAGAAGTGCAGAACCTGTTGACTGACAAGCTCCTCTTTCAAAAAGCTGACTGTCGCTTCCCCAGTAGACAGGTACATCAAGTTCAAAGGAATCACTTTTTATCATAGCATAAAGTTCGCCGAATTTAGGACGTATAATTTCACCGGTTTCATCAGTTTCACCGGAAAAATCTTCCTTTATTTCGTTTTCACGTATCACAAGACCGTTAGTGCCACTGTCGGGATTTACTTTCAAATCGTCCATAAATGCAAGATTGAGATAGACTTTGATTTTGTCATAAGGTTTTATCATTGCAACGATAAATATTCCCATACATAAAAAGCATACGATAAACGGCGTGATTATATGAAGTACTTTTCTTGAATTATCTTTCATTTTTCGTCTCCGGTTCTGAAATATCTTGAAACTACTGCGAGAAGTATTCCGGCAACGGCAATCATTCCGGCAGATAATGCACATATTCCCCTGCGGTCGTATCCTGTATCTTCAATAAGTACACCGGCATTAGCTATTCCGACAAGTTCGCCGTCGTTGTTTCTCATCGACAGTGAAATGTTATCTGCACTGATTTCTTCCACATTTATATTGAGACCGAAAGTTTCACCGAAACTTGCCATAGAATCAACATATTCCGCTTTCTGTTCGACAGGAAGCTGTTTCAATAAACTTCTGCGTTCTTCAGGAGTAAGATTATCATAAATAACCTGTTGCTGTTCAGGTGTGAAACTGCGGATATAATCCATTTTCTGTTCATATGAGAATCTTATAAAATCAGTAGTGGAAACTCTTGTAAATTCTGACCCGTCGGGCATCTGAAGAATAATACCGTTGAAATTGTCATTATAAGCAATATCCGCAATATTATCAGTGTTAACGTTGTTATTATCCACGTAATTATTGTCAATATTACCGATGCCGTTATCATTGCCGTTGTTATCGGAAGTATTGACGTTTTCTGCCGGAACAGTTGCATTTGTACTGCCCGTATTGTTTGTAACCGCAACAGTAGTTGTCGTAGAAGTGACCGGCTTAGGAATCTGTGGAGAAGTTGTAAAAACATCTAAAGACGCTTCAATAATCTGTTCTATAGCGTAATCAAAATCCTCAGAAGTATATCTTTCCGGTTCAGCGTAATACTGATTAAATCCCTGCTGGATAAG
This sequence comes from Ruminococcus sp., assembly GCA_029060305.1. GTDB lineage: Bacteria > Bacillota > Clostridia > Oscillospirales > Ruminococcaceae > Ruminococcus. Next base: position 598 of record JAIDUG010000002.1, on the reverse strand, counting down.
GTCTTCCGAATATCCGTATTCCCTTGCAACCCTTGCAACGTCCTCAACAGTAGTAGCATAAGCAGTCACGGAACATGAAAGCATACCGGCAACAATGCAAGCTCCGGAAACAGCCTTTATTAAAGATTTTTTTCTCATTATAACATAACCTCCGTAATTTTTTATAATTCAATTATATATGTTTCCGGTGGCATTGTCAAGCAAAATGAATATTTCAGCGGATTTTCAGAATAGTTTCACAAAAATATCAAAAAAATTTTTAAAAACCTCTTGACAAACTGTTTTTTTTGTGTTATACTGGTATAGTAATTTTGAATAGGAAATTTGCCGCTGTGGTGGAATAGGCAGACACAAGGGACTTAAAATCCCTCGGAGTAACATCCGTACCGGTTCAAGTCCGGTCAGCGGCACTATAAAAACAACGTAAAATCGGGCTTTTTCAGAAGTTCGGTTTTATTTTTTGCCCGATTTGTATCGTTGTTAAATTTGTTTATTTTTTCAAGTTGCTTTCGTCATCATCGCTGAATACCTTGGCAATGGTTTCAGCAGATGCGATTTTTGAACTGTATTCAAGGTGACTGTAAAAATCAGCTGTGAT
>JAIDUG010000019.1 GCA_029060305.1 Ruminococcus sp. | reverse complement strand
TCTCCCAACTTAGAACTTTGCGTTCTTTCATTAGTGCCTAATCTTTTCAATCAGGAACGCATCGCACCAAGATTGATTTCCGGTATAAAACGAACGGCAGAAAGATTTGAAGTCCGTCTGCCGTGAGGTAAAAAAAGAAAGGAATTATAATTCTGAATCCACATTCATTATAGCACATTTTTCCCGAAATTTCAAGCAATTTGTTTTGCTGATATGCAAAAGATTTCAGTACATAACAAAAAAGTGGGCAACTTTCATCACCCACCGGCTTGTTATTTGTAAAGCGGTATCTGTAACTCCTCAATATGACAGTTTAGTCTGTCCGCCAGAAGCCAGTACATTTCGACTGGCAGAGTATATCTTCTGCTTTTGGCAGATGTGAACGCTGAATAGCTGAGACCACATTCTTCACACAATTGCTTATAGTTTTTTATACCGTTTTTCTTCATATATGCAAGCAGATTTTTTTCATTAATAACAATTTTCACCATTCTTTCACCTGTCTTCCGTAAATATTACAAATCAATTATACCATAATCTAATATATTTTTCAATTATAATATAGAAAAAGCACTCCCGAAGAAGTGCTTAATCTTTATTAAGTTATTTGAAAATTGTTTTGAACTTTTCAACGGCTTTGTCGTTGTATCTGAATACGTCGACTTCTTTTAAAGAATATGGTGATTTATCTTTGTACCAACAACCATATTCGTTGGTTTTCATGTTGTTTGCTTTTGCGATGCGACCGATTTTCTGAGCAGATACACCGAACATTTTAGCAATGTCTCCGGCAGAGTAGGTTTTTTCGGATTTCGGTAACGGCAGTAATGCCTGACCTGTAAGGACTTCCGCTGACTTTGCAACGAGAATGTTTTTGTAATCCGGTGAAAGTGTATCAACTTTTGCAAGTTTCAGGTACATATTCGCCATTCTTACACGTGCGTTCATGAGTTTTGCTTCTGCGGTCTTTGACTTGTCATCTGCTGTCTGCAACGATTTGTTTGTCTTGATGTGCGATTCCATGAGATTAAACGCTTCAATGTATTTGAGTTTCCATTCAAGAGCCTGTTTACCTGTGAATCCCATAACAAGAAGTGAAAAGCCGTCACGGGTGATTTCATAGCACTTGTATGTTTTTCCTGTACCTGCCTTATAGGTCGATTCTATGAACATTTTAGTCACAGCCGAATTTTCGGCTTTGATACTTTCAATAGTTTCAAGCAAGTGTTTGTGATGTTTTCCAAAGTCCTTTGCTATCTGTAAACTTGATACAGTAAGTTTGCCGTTGTTGTTGCTGATTGTGATTTCATTCATACCTGTCCACCTCCCATAAGAAGCTGAACGGCGGTGTTAAAGCCTGCTTTAAAAGATTCCCTGCTTTCTTCAGCAAATGCCTCATCGAGTATATTAAACTTCGTGTTCTCTTCGTCCCAGTCTTTGCCTACACAAAATACATCGTAAGCCTTGTTTGTCTTTTTGCCGGTTTCGTAACCGTCCAGCCACTTTTCATAGAGTATTTCCATAAAGTCAGTCATAAATTTTTCATTCCTTTCTATTGACATTTCCCGAAAGGTATGATATAATGGATTTATCAAATCCTTTTGGGATTGACTTCATAACGATAACGCTTAACTTTCTCAGGGTGTGAGCGTTATCGTTATTTTGTTGTTTTTTGGTACTGTTCTTCTATACCATTTCTAACGACTTCTGAACGACTTTTTTTCTGCTCTTTGCATACTGTATCAAGTTTTTCAACAGTAGCTTTATCCATACGAACACGTAACATGAAATCTTTAGGATTATCAGTAAGTTTAGTACCTTTTTTTATAGCAGACACTTTATTCACCTCACATTCCTTGTTGCTACAATCTTAGTATATCATGTAGCAACAAACTTGTCAATAGTTTTCAGAAATTTTTTTCATTTAACAAAATGATTTTTATTTTCTAACTTTTCAATTGTGACAGAAACCTTATTTTCGTCGCTGTCGTGGACTTTGCGGTATATCTGCGTGACATAACGTCTGCTGTCGTCGGTCAGAACGCCGTTGTTCACGAGAGCGTCGAGAATGAATTTCTGACTGCTCTGAATGTTGTCAACGTCACGGCGTTTAGTTTTTTCAAACCAGTCAATACGGACGGTACAAGGGTCGGAAACAGGCTTCAATTCGCCTGTTCCGAGAGCCTTTGTTATGTACCTCGAAATAATTTTTTCAGTTTCCTTTTTGTAGACCGCTCCGGCAAATTTATTTGACCTGTCCTTGCTGATGACCTCGTTGAGAGAGGGCAGTTTTGCGTGAATTGTGAAACCGTTCATCAGTCGTCCACCTCGACTTCCTCAAGACTTTCCAAGAAACATTCCTGACAGAGACCGTATTCGCTGTAAATATCGGTTTTTTCACCGCAGTTTCCGCATATTCCGTACTTCATTTCCTCGCCTGACATTGCTTTTTCTATGCAATCAATGCAGATTTCCTCGTCGTTGAATCTGTACAAGCTGTCCTCATATCCGCACTGGTCGCAGTAGAGGTGTTCAGCGTGTTGCAGACCGCAGTCGCAACAGTAAATATCGCAACCCACACAATCATCTTCAATTTTTCGCATAATATCACTCCTTTCCGTGAAACCTGTAGTTTCTGTTTTCGCCATACTTCACAAGAATTTGATTACCCGTTGACTTCTCAGAAATTCGCCCACCTGTAGCGATTTCGAGACTTGCAATGTCACTGATTGAGAGTTCGGACGATATAATCATACATTTTCCCGAATTTACCCTTGAATCAACGATTTCATAAGCCATATTCAGTTCATTTTCGGACGGTCTGATTTTGCCGTTGTTGTCTTTGCAAGCTGTTTTCAGAAAATCATCAATGTAAAGAATTTCCACTTCCTGAAGTTCACGGATTTTTCCGCTGTAATTTTCTTCGTTGAAACGGTTTCCCTCAAAGAAATGCACCAGTTTACGCCAAGAAACGTACTCCACGTCATGCTCTTTCTTGATAAGTTCCATACATATCGCCGTGCAGAGATGAGTTTTTCCGCAACCCGACTGTCCGTGAAAAAACAGCCATTTTCCGCTATAATTCCTGACATACTGCATAGCCTTTTGTTTTGCGACTTTCTGCCATTCTTCATTTGTGGTGTACTTCTCAAAGGTGAAATTCCTCGCAGAATCCCCAAATCCCGACTGTCTGAACCTGAGAATATTTCTTCTGATTTTCATACACCTGCAATCTTTTTTGAAAGTGGTGAGATTTTTGTAGTCTATAACCTCGAAATTTCCCCTGTTGAGACATTCAAAACAGTCGTAATCGTCCTGTAAGTTCATATCGCCGACAGATTTGTTGTAGTTGTCGCACTGCCATTTCAGATGTTCCTCAAGGGTCTTTGGAATAACGATTGCCGGAAAGTCAGAACGGTTCATCGTTTGGGTCAGTGCTTCTATAAACTGGACTGGATTCAGAATTATCACCCCTTTTTCTGATATTGTCACGGTTAAGCCAGTTACGTATTGCAAGATTGTAATTGCCGTAAGTTTTCGGCTTGATTTCGCAATATTCGTCACATTTTGCAATGTAGGTATCGACTGTTTCCTGTCCGTAATCATCGCATAATCGCTGATATTCTTCATCAGTAAGTCTTACGTGTCCGTATTCCCCGAATTTACGCTTTTTTGATTTGGAAGATTTGGGTGTGTGGTCGGACTTGTCCGACAAAGAAGTTTTTTCTTTGTCCTTTTCTTCTTCCTTTTCTTTTTTTTCTTCTTTTTCTTTTTCTTCTTCTTTTTCTTGGCAAGTTTGGCATAAAGTCGCATTCGGTTGTATGCGGTCGCATTCGTTTGTATTCTTTTCCCAACGTTTGAGGGCGTTAATTCGGTTTCTTTCGCACTTTTCATTATAGGATAACAAATCACGTCCGATTTGTGCAGACAAAAAACTGAATGCCATTTTAACCATACCGTCTGAAAATTCAGGAATTTCGCCAGAAACTGCAAATTCAAACAATGCCTTGAAAAGCATTCCTGCCTGTTGGTCTGAAAGCATATCAATATGCTGTTTGCAGTCGAAGTAAACCATAAAATATTTTGGTCCTGCCATTCTATCACTTCCTTTCATAAAAGGCGTAGACAACGGCTTCACTAAACGCAAAACCGTTGAATATGCCTGAAAATTTACAGAAAATTTACAATTCAGAACGGTGCTGAGCCTGAAATGTCCTCATACTCCGAATATTTCGACTGTTCCGGAGAAGTATTGTTTTCGGTCTTTGAACTGGTAAACTCAACATTTTCAACGAAAACTTCGGTTGTGTAGTGCGTAACATCGGCATAATTTCTGTCCTGATAACTGCCTGTTCTGAGAGTACCGTCAATGGCAATCATCTGACCTTTTGAGAAGTAACGGCTTACAAATTCAGCGGTCTTATTCCACGCCGTACAGCTTACGAAATCGGCCTCACGCTTGCCTGTGGACTTGTCGACGAATTTGCGGTTTACAGCCACCGTGAATCTGCACATTGAAGTGCCGTTCTGAGACTGTCGGATTTCGGGGTCTGCCGTGAGACGACCCATTAAAATAACCTTGTTCATTCTTTTTCCCCTTAAACTTTAAGTTTGATTATGATTTTTTTTGTTTTTTTCTTATTGTGCTTTTTTTCTTGCTTGATTTGGCACTCTGTCGGCTCTGTAACGACTTCTGTAATGTCAGGTGGTATAAATACATTGCCGATTTCAGAAACGTTTACAGGGACGTTCTCGTGCGTTTCTGTTTCTGATGGCGTTTCCGAATAACAGTAATCAACAGCTCCGTCAAGTTTTTTTGTTGCCTTACAGAAATCGCATTTTCCACATCTTTCAGCAGTAACCAGTCCTTTTTTTATCTCGTCAAAATGCGGAGCGTACTTCTTTACAATTTCAAGACAATAATCAAGGCGGTGTTGCGGAACGTTCAGAATGGCTATATCCGGCACTTTTTCTTTAGTAATCGCACATATCACAAACGGAAGTTTCTTACCAGTTGTCTGAAAAACAAGCTCCTGATATACAGCACCCTGAATGTCATAGCCCCAAGCCTCGATAAAATGCGACTTTCTGCCGTTTTTCCATACCGATTCAAAGTCACGCATAACTTTAAGGTCAACGATACATTTTCCGGCATGATAGCTGTCAATCTTGCCTTTGAACTGGATTCCGGCAATAGTACCGGTGAAGATTTTCTGCTTCTCTCCGCTCATATACTTCATAAACTCATCATCAGAAGAAATCCTTTTGATTAAGGTTTCCGCCTGTATAAAATCGGCTTTTAAACCACCGTTTTTCAGGAAGATTTCAGGGTGTACCTCTCTGAAAGTGTCAAGTGTTCCCTCAAACCAAGCGTCAACGTATGAACCGATAAGCATAGCATTAGTAGTTTCTGTTCTGAACTCTCCGGCAATTTCTGCCATAGCCTTTGCCTCACAATCGGCAAAGATTTTGTACTGGCTTACGCTCATATACTTAACAGCATTTTCCGGACTGTAGTAGTTTTTGTTGTCTATCATAAAATCTTCTTCGCTCCTTTTTCAGATTTTGTCGTAATATCTTCAATTTCGCCCTCGACCGATACTCCCATAAGTACGGACGGACAGTATACCCTTGCAAAGAATGCCGACGCACGATATGCAAGCATTAAGTCAGGCATATTCTGCCATTTCGGATTTTTAGTCCAACCCTCAGCCTTTGCCATAGCCATAGTAACGGTTACGCCATTGACTACTGAACCGTCAGACGTTCTTTTTGCCGATATATAGCAACCTTTGCCACCTGTATTTTGGTTTTCAACGTAAACCGGTCTCACATCGGTAAAATTAGGATTTGCCTGTATAAAACTCATACAAGCCTGTCCGCTCCACGACGGCTTGCCCTTTACCACATAAAGAGACTGCATTACCATAAGCGGTGATACTCCCATTCGGTTTGCCATATCTACGGCTATCATACAGTCAGCCGGTTTGTTTTTGTAAGCATCAGGTATAATTTCAGCCTGACAAAGTGTCTTTGCGATTACATACGCTTCACGAAGATTTGCAACAACGCTATTGCTTGTGAGTGTTACATCACTTACATTTTCCGACGTTGTGGTACTCAATGTGTTTTTTTCTTCAGCCATTCGACTTTTCATTCCTTTCATTCTTCTTTTTCCTGCATATCTACTATGTGGATTTCCTCTTTGATTTCGTAAGAAATCCATTCGCACACCGTCATCAGTGCCGTCAGAACTGCAATTACTCCACAGAACGTAAGCGTACAGACAACGGTTATTTCCGCAACAACTATAAAAAGCAACTAATCACCCCCTTTCAAGTCAGATTCTGACCTTTCAGCTTTGGACTATTGTATTTCCCATAGATATACTGTTTACAGATGATTTTTTCTGAATCTGAGATATATACCATTCAAGGTGACGTTTACGCTGTTCATAGTCGGGAAATGCAACAAGCAAGCCTACATCACACTTCTGAAGTTTTTCCATAAGTTCCAACTGTTCGGCGGTGAGATGCGGACGTATACTTTCGCCTTTTCTGATACCGTGAATTTCACGGAATTTTTTAGTGTTCATTCCTGTCACGAGCTTGTTAATCATATCGCACTCGTTGCTGAAATGGTACGGCTTTGGGTTATCGTGCAGGAGCTTGATGTTCTCCGTGAGAAGTGGGAAATCTTTTCTTGCGGTAACAAGCGTGCTGATAAAGCTTTCCATTTCGTTGAATCTCTTTATGTAGAGTTCCTTGAAGTATGCTGCTTTCTTTCCTCTGTAACCCATAGCAAGAAATACAAAGCCGTCACGGGTCATTGCATAGGCTTTCTGCTTTCTGCCTCTGCTGTCTGTGTATGTAATAACGCCAAAGTTGGCGATATTAAATTCCTCTGAACAGTCAAGATTCTCAATGTCTCTTACAACTTTGTTGTGATTTTTTCCAAAGAACTTTGCAACGAAAAGGCTGTCTACTCTTGCAACGTCCTTGTTGTCGACGAATACGCCGAACTCATCTTTGCGGATTAATTCTTTCATCTTTAACTCTCCTTTTCTGAAATTTTATTTTTTGTCTCTCTGAAATCGTCAAGCGATACATTGTAAAAATCTGCAAGCTGTATAGCATACGCCCACGACGGATTTCTTCTGCCGTTCTCAATCGCTGAAATGAATTTCGGTGAGATTTTTGTTGCTTCTGCAACTTCTTCCTGAGTATATCCGTGCTGTTTTCTTATAACCTTAAATTTATTCGGCATTTTTTCACTCCTTTCTATGAAAAAATATTGACTTTTTCGCAAATCTATGGTATAATAATATAAAGTATACCGTGATAGAGAAGATGCGAAAAAATTAAGAGGAGGCGGAACAGTGAATAATATCGACGATTTTACAGAGGATTTATTGAACGCTATCACCGAATCTGAAATTGAAATTGATTGTCCTAATTGTGAAGCGGAAATAACATTCAAAATTTCAGATGTCGGTTCAAGCATTACGTGTCCTTACTGCAATCAGATTATAAATCTTGAATCCGAATAAGTTCACTTCTTAAGTTGATTTAACTTTTCTTGAATTTCGTCAATCTTTTTTCCGATTTCGTCAAGAGACTGCAAAAAAGCTGAATTGTCACAGGTTAACTTGATAGAGACTGGTTTTTCCTGTTTTTCCTTTAAAACTTTTGGAGTTGACATAATATTCACACCTTTCTATGTTTTTTCTATCACGGTTTACATTATATCACACTAAAGTTAGAATGTCAATAGAATTTTCTAAATTTAGTAAAATTTATAATAAACGCCAAATATTTTCTTACTAAAATTAGATTTTTATTTAATGTTTCTAAAAAGGGGGCTTCTATATGTTTTGGAATATATTCTATAAACTTTGTGAAGAAAATAATACCAAACCTAATGCAGTAGCAAAAATAATTGGTGTATCAAATGCCACTTGTACAAAATGGAAAAATGGAACTATTCCAAACGGCGAAACTTTACTAAAGTTAGCAGACCATTTTAATGTTGCTGTAGACTACATCTTAGGAAGAACAGAAAAACCAAACAACACCCTCATTAAGTCGGGAGATATAAACGGCAATAATAACAGCCTCACCGACAGCAACAACGTAAATATCAACACGAAAGACGAAAAAAAACGTCCCGAAATTGACGGAACGGCTTTGGAATTACTGACAGTTTTTAATAACCTGAGTTTCTGCGACAAGGCAAAAGTAATGAGTTTAATAGCAGAATTAAGTGAAAAAAATAAATAAAAGGAGACAGAAAATGAAAAAATATTTATCCGTCATATGTGCGTTACTTACGCTTACGGCTTTTGTTTCGTGTGGAGATAGTAACATCTCTGATGACAGCTTGGAAATGTCTGAAAGCAGTATTTCAGAAACAACCACTCAGGAGACTACAGAACAGACAGCAGAAAAGACTACTGTTAAAACAACCGTCCTGAAAACTACAAAAGAAAAAAAGGTTACATACACGACGACGAAAAAGGAAACAGAACCAATCACAGAAACAACTACCAAGTTTAATATAATAGCAAATAGAAATGTTAAAGCCCGCATTGGAGATATTTCATTTAAAATTCCTGACGGATATGAAAAAGAAGCAAATTCTTCTGATGAAAGTGCGGAAACTGTAACATATACATATGATGATTTAGAAATGATTAATATTGCTAAACAGCCAGGAGCATCACAATTTGATTGGGATTCTATAGACGATGAAACAAAAAAATCAGTGTTTGAAGTTTTCATTGAATCAGCATTGAGTAATTATTTTGATAAGACCGGCGATTTAGAAATTATCACTATAAACAAAGTTTTTGCAGTAAAACAAAATGCGGTTTATTCCGGAACAACTCTTCCGCTTACTGCTTATGCATTTGTTTATGGTGATAATCTGTATATGTTTATGTTTACAAATATGATTGATACACAAAATGAAATTATTGATTCAATCAGTTTTAAAAGTATTAGTGTAAATACAACAAAAGAACAAACTACTAAATCTACAACACAAGAAGTCACCAAAGCCACTGAACCTGTAACAGAGCCTCCGACAGAAAAAGAAGTAATTAAAGATGATGTACTTGATGTTCCAACAGATTATAAAAAAGCTCTTAAAAAAGCACAATCATACAATGATACTATGCATATGTCAAAAGCAGGAATTTACAATCAGCTTACTTCAGAGTATGGCGAAAATTTTTCAGCAGAAGCAGCAACTTATGCCATTGAAAATCTGAACGCTGATTATAACGCAAATGCACTTGAAAAGGCAAAGAATTACAGCGACGGACAGTATATGTCCAAAATCGGAATCTATAACCAACTTATATTAGAATACGGTGAACAGTTTACAGAAAGCGAAGCACAGTATGCTGTTGATAATTTGGTAACGGACTATAACAGAAATGCACTCGAAAAAGCTAAAAGTTATCAGGAAATAATGGCAATGTCCATAGACAGCATATATGAACAGCTTATTTCTGAATATGGTGAACAATTTACTCCAGAAGAAGCACAGTATGCTATAGATAATCTGAATTAAATATATAAATACACAAAAAAAAGACACTCCGTATGGGGTGTCTTTTTTTATGGTATTTCTCTTTTTATCATTTCAAAGTCATTTACAAATATATCGTACATATCTTCGTTGAAATCGCTTTCCTTTTTATTTCTGACGGATACAGAGGGAAGTTTTTCAGGGGAAATATTTATTATTACGCCTTTTAAGTACGAAACCGCATTGTGTATCGGCTCTTTTGAACTTATAAGCATATGATTATATAAGAGTTTCAGACGTTTTTCAAGAAGTTGTGGTGTACGTTCTGATTCGGCAGGGACTTTATAAGAAAGCATTTCGCAAAGAATCTTTCTTTCTTCAGGTGAAATATCCTTTTCAAACTTTCCTGACAAATAAGGCTGTAACGCTGAACGACGTTCAGTCGGTTGTGGCTTCTCGTCAGGGACGTTCTCGGTAGTCGGAACAGTGGGCTGAGGCGGTGACTGGGGCTGTGGCAGAGGCTGACTGTCTATAAATTCTTGCAACTCCATAGGGTCTTTGTATTTCGTGTTCTTGTAAATATGGAATATAATAGTCAACCATTTGCCATGATTACCGATTTTTCCACATTCATATGTATAGCGTATATTAGTATTTTCTTCTAATGCTTTCTGACAGCTGTCAAGAACACGAGCTTTAAAACGTTCCATTTTTGAGTACTGGTCAGGTGAAATATAAAGATATTCACGCAGTTCCTTGACGGATATTTCAAATTTTCCCTGAAATTCATGCTGTTTCAGAAGTTCGTATATTCTCAGTTGATTGGCAGATTTCAAGCGTAAAACGTTCCATAATTCATAAGTAAAATAATTATTTTTCAGATTAAAGAGTAACGGTAATGCGTCGTCAGATGCATCAATCTCAATACACCATTTTTCCGAATCATCTTTGAATACACGGACACGCTTGAAAATCGTAAACCCTGTATATCCACCGTCTGCATTAGGAACGTTTACAACTTTGCACAAAAGGCTGTTAGTGCTTGCCTTAAGTTGCTTGATATTCAGACGACCGAATCCCATTATCTTCTGAAAATCGGATAAAGGAAAGCTGACACGGCGTGTAGAAACTTTGCGTGCATTAATTCTGGCAAGATAGATACTAAAGAATCTCATTTCCTGCAAACTCATGTTATTGCCTCTAATTTCGTTAAGTAAATTGCTTTTTTCAATAATATATTCGTTTTTAATCAAAAAATAGCACCTCCACTTGCATTATATCATAAAAGAATCAGAATGTCAACACCTAATTTTAAAAAAAGTTGTTATTTATACAACTGTTAAAATTTTATGTTGCTATCCGTGCAATGAAATGTTGTCATCTGTGCAATGAAATGTTGTCATCTGTGCAATGAAATGTTGTCATCTGTGCAATGAAATGTTGTCATCTGTGCAATGAAATGTTGTCATCTGAAATTTTTTACGCCTGTATTTCGTCAAAAAAAAAAGCCCTAAACAAGTCAATCAATCAAAAAAAACAGGGAGAAATAAACATGGTTGTGAAACACTCTTTCAAACAGGACGCTGCGCGACGAATTTTCGGCACTTTTCGAGCTTTGAAACTCCAAAAATCTAAGATTGACTGATCGACTATTCACATCAAAATGTCTACTTAATTGACTGTAGTCTATTATTTTTTAAGAAATTTATAAGAAATCCATAAAAAATTGACT
>JAIDUG010000018.1 GCA_029060305.1 Ruminococcus sp. | reverse complement strand
GTTTATCCAGTAAGTGCGAAAAAAACAGCAGAAGTTTCCGTTACGGTTGACGGCAAATCATATTCAGGTACTCTTTCTGAAAAATAATGATATAAAAACAAAAAAGCGAGTAGTCAAAAACTGCTCGCTTTTTTTATGTAATGTGGTGGTTGTCGTTGTGACTGATTCTGATATTGTTTCAGTAATGATAATGTTATATCTTTATGAAATTAAGACCACCTAACTGAGTTATTATAAACTGTGCAAGTTTCGGATTAGGATTCTTTATATTTACCGGATACTGAAGTTTTATTAAATATACTTGTTGTACATAATAAAAAGTTTCGGATTTTTTAACATCATATGAATATTTGTTTGATTTTCTCATATTATTTTTATATGTCCTATTGACATAATAAAAAAAATGTAATACAATAGTATAATTAGAGGAAATATAGAATGGAGAATTTTGAGATGAAGTTAAGTATAAAAAACATTGGTAAAATTGAATCAGTAGACATAAAGCTTGACGGTATCACGGTTATATGTGGTGAGAATAACACTGGTAAAAGTACTATCGGCAAAGTACTTTTTGCTTATTTTAATTCAATGTCCGATTTTGAAAGCAAAATCAGAGAACAAAGATTAAGAGCAATTAAAACCTGTTTTATAAAGTATACATTAAGCACAAGATATATTTTTGATTTTGAGGGACAAATTGAACAATTTTTATCTTCATATGTCAATCCATCGCTTGATGATATAAATAATTTTTTCGAACAATATCGTAATCTAAAAAATAAAAAAACATTATCGGAAGATATTTATTCAATACTAAATATGCCAAATGAAGATTTATTAAGCGAATATATTTTCAGATACTTTATAGATGTATTTAATGGGCAGATTAGAAATGAAAATGTAAATTCCAAACAGCAAAGCTTTATTAAAACTATATTTAAAAATGGTACTAATACAATTAACTTTTTAATATCAAAATGCAAATTAAATCAAGAAGTTCCAATTCTCCATTGTGCATACTATATTAATAATCCATTTATTGCAGATTATTTAAATGTTAATTCACGATGGTTAAAATCCGTTTTAAGTGAATTAGACCGAAATATTATTGATACTATTAACTCTGCACAGATGGAACAGTCAATTGATAAAATGAGAGATATTTTTGATGCTGTAGCAAATAAAGATAAATTAGATGAAATCAGGAAGTTACTTCACCGTGCATATACTGGTAGAACTATCAGAAAAAATGGTCTGTATTTTTATAATGATGGCAAAAGTAACATTGAATTTAGAAATTTGTCAACTGGATTAAAATCTTTTGCATTAATTGAAAGATTACTTGAAAGTGGTAAGCTGAAGTCCAAAGATGTACTTATTCTCGACGAGCCGGAAATTCATCTTCATCCGGAGTGGCAATTAGTTTACGCTGAAATTATAGTTCTTTTACAGAAAGAGTTTGATTTAACAGTTTTAATAACCACACATAGTCCGTATTTTTTGGAAGCTGTTGATGTATATAGTAAAAAATATAATAGAGAAGATATATTAAATTATTATTTAGCAGAAAATAAACCAAATGAATACAGTTCCATAGAAGAAGTAACGGGTAAACTGAATTTAATATATGAGAAAATGTATTATCCATTAAAACGTTTAGAAGAGGAAGAAATTTAATATGGAAGAAAAAAACTATCCGTTACTTCCCGAATGGGCTATAAAAGTTTTTCAAAAGGAAAATCATAAAAGTATTATTTCTGATATATCAGATGTGTCCACAGACAATGCAAATAGTGAATCAATGATTAACAGAAAAGATATAATAGTAATAAATTTTGACACAGTTAAGGAAAATCATAATAAAAAATTAAAATCAAATGATGCTTTTATTGTAATGAAAGAAAAAGATAAAAAGTATGGTGACATAGTGTGGATTGAATTTAAAAATGGTAAACTTTTAGATGAGAATGGAAATCTTAATGAGGATATGGGAAATGAATTGAAAGAAAAAATATATGATAGTATAAATATATTTTTATCTTATATTCTTGAAAGTACAGATAAAGGAATTTTTTATATAAAAGAAAATCCATTAAAATATTTAAAAGACCATAGTATTTATTATCTTGTCTATAATGAAAACAAAAACACTGCCAAAACTAAAATGAGAGACCATTGGAAAAAACTTGCTGGAAAGCAAAATGAAGGATTATGTGGATTTGATAAAAAAATAAAAAATAAATTCCGTGGTTATTTATGTCGTGACGCTTTTGCATATACACCAAATGAATTTGAAAAGATTTTAAATGAATATTTAAAAAACAATAAAAAATAAATTTATACATAAATCAAACAGGCGGACAACCTAAGTTTTCCGCTTTAATTATTGTATCTTTTTCACTGGTAATATTTTTGCATTGACTTTATATCTCAGGCGTGTTATTATTCAGGTATAGAATAATAATTCCGGAGGTAAATATGAAAAGGAAATTAATATCAATGTGTGCAGTATGTGCGGTAATGCTTTCGGCGGTAATATCGCCCATATCTTTCAGCGGAAAAAACGTTACTCAGACTGCTTATGCAACAGGTTACGACAGCGAACAGCTTCAGGAATATGCTTATCAGGTAGCCGTGGCAGTAAACCGTGAACGTTCCGCAAACGGACTGAATCCCCTGAAATATTCGGACGAACTCAGCGAATCGGCTATAATCCGTGCCAACGAGATTCAGACTAATTTTTCCCATACCCGTCCGGACGGTACAAGCTGTTTCACTGCTGTCACAGATATGGGAATAAGCTATCGTTACATAGGTGAGAATATCGCATATGGACAGAAGTCGCCGGAAGATGTGATGAATGCTTGGATGAACTCTTCCGGACATCGTGCAAATATTCTGAGTGAAAATTTCGACTATATCGGAATCGGTGTAACCTACAGAAACGGTACATATTACTGGACACAGTTTTTTGCATCTTCCGACGACCTTTCCGGAGATGTGATTACTTCTGAAAGCGTTCCTGTCGAAACAACAACAACTAATAATAATAATAATACTGAAACAACGTCAGAACCTGTCACCACTGAAGTCACAACGACAACCACAACTGCAAATCCGTCTGAAACCGTTACTGCACCAGTCATCACGGAAAACAAAGACCTGAATGAAATACAGTCGGAAATAATCAGAATGATTTCTGAAAGACTGGGAATCAGTCCTGACAATCTCAAGGTAATATTAAAAATAGTCGGTTAATATTAATAAGCGAGCAGTTTTTGACTACTCGCTTTTTTATTATGTACAGAAATTTTCCTGTTATTATTTTTCTGAAAGAGTACCTGAATAGTTTTTGCCGTCAATCGTCACAGAAACTTCAACATTCTTTTTTGTGTTTGTTGTTGCCGGATAAACATCTGCTTTACTCAAACCGTAGTAGTTGTAGAAATCATCTGTAACAGAGTATGCAGTTGTTACAATTTCATTGCCTTTCCAGAAGTTTGAAGTTCTGACGTCAACGTGAGTTGCCGTGTAAGAAGAATCAA
This sequence comes from Ruminococcus sp., assembly GCA_029060305.1. GTDB lineage: Bacteria > Bacillota > Clostridia > Oscillospirales > Ruminococcaceae > Ruminococcus. The sequence continues at coordinate 1,048 of JAIDUG010000018.1, read as the reverse complement.
TATTTGCGATACCGCCGAATCCAACATCCTGAGCAACACAGCTTACTTTCTTTGATGATATGATTTTTCCTGACTGGTCGTAACACACAATATCAGAAGCGTTTCCGTCAACGTGATGTCCGATTCCTGAACCGCCTACTGTTTTGTCGTGTGATGAACAGCGGTAACCTGAGTTTATGACTATTGCGGAACAGTTCAGGGCTTTGAATAACTTTTCAAGTTTTTCAGGAAGTTCAGGATTGAGAATGGTATCATGTGTTCCACCACACTTACAGCGGAACTCAGATACATTGAAATGTTCCGTAAGCTGTGTATTGTCGGTTGATTTGTATGTGTTTGTCATAATTTTTTATCCTCGTTGATAAGAATTTTTATATTATCAAATTTTTTGTAAGCATCAAGATAAAGCTCGTCTTTATCACCATTGTATGTGAGCTCATAATACATACCGTCTGGTAAAGTTGTGCTGATTAACGCTTTCCAGTTTTGAAGTACCTTTACAGACCAGACAACATAGACATCGTCAAGAGTTACATTAATTTTGTCTGTTTTGTCGATATGCTGACTAATCCATTTAAGGACTTCTTTCCTCATTCTTTCAATCACTGTTGAATCCCTCCATTAACTCAATATCTTCGATGTTAGCACGTTCTTCCAACACTTTCATATAGTTTTCCATATGTACAAGCTGGGTAAAAAGAAGTTCATATGAACATTTCGGCTGAAAAGGTAATGCTCCGGATTTATATTTTGTCAGCATTGCTTTCAAGCCTGCATATCTGATTTTCAACTGAATATATTCCGCCTGAAAACGTTCCTTGAAATCGTTGCTTTTCATTAAAAGAGCTGTATCATACAGAGGGTTATCACCAACCTTGCTGTATGCTTCTTCAAACTGCTTTTTAGGCAACCATGAAATATATTCGTCTGAATACTTAACGAGGTAGCCATCATCTGTAGAGGACTCACCCTTTTCAATAAGAATTGAGTTTCTACCACTCAACTTTGCATAAGCTCCTCTTGTCATTGGTTCTGCTTCAATTTGTTT
>JAIDUG010000017.1 GCA_029060305.1 Ruminococcus sp. | reverse complement strand
TTATTTTCAATTATCATAGTATTTTCTATTATATCACATTTTTTCACTTATTGCAAGCTATTGGTACGGTTTCTAAAAATAAAAATTATGAAATATATCTTTCTGACAATAAATATTACAATGAAGAACTGGCAAAACATGAAAAAAATTCAATGAGCTGTTAGACGAAATCAGAAACGGACTTAACTGATATTCTTGTCAGAAAAAAACTCTCCCCCTGTCTGAAAAAGACAGAGGGAGCTTTTATTTTAATAAATCAGATAAAATTATTTTCCTGAAATGCTTGTTATCTTGTCGGAAGTAGTCGGGAAATCCTTTAAAGAAATCAATTTTGCTTCAGCCATCTGAATAGCAAGAGCGTCAGTATTTGTTATGCCGTCACCGTCAACAATATCAGCATTTTTCTTACCCTGTTCAGAGAGTTTATATTCGCTCGGGTTGGAAATCGACTGCATTATTAAAACAGCGTCAGAAATATTTATATTGCCGTCTGTATTAGCATCACCGTAATTTATATAGTCATCAATATCGCCCAGTCCGGGGACATTCACTTCATACTTCACCATTTCACAATCTTTATCAGTAGAAGTGTCTGTTGCAGAATTCCATACATTTGACCACCAAATTTGGAGTTCAGCACTTGTTACTGACATAGGAATCTGTGAAGCCTCAACTTTAACAGTAAGTTTGCCGTTAGCATCTGTATTGCCTTTCCATTCGATATTTACCCAGTCATCAGGAGTCGGACCGTTGCTGTAACCCAAAGCACCGCCAATAGATGCATTAGGTGCACCCTCGATTTCAATTACCACTGAATCCTTGTATCCATTAGGAAGTTCAATATCATATGATTTGACTTCAAATTTAAAATCATTTGTACCTGTTGCAGTTGTGGTAGTTGTAGAGCTTGTAGAACTGTTTCCGGAAGTTGTTGTTGTTGACTGCTGAGGTTTTGTAACAGCGCCCTTTGAATAGAGGTCTGCCGGAAGTTCGTCGAGAGTAATACAATAATCGCTCTGATACATATCAATAGTATCCTGTTCGGTATTGAAAATCGGGTTTGTAAGGAAGTTTATATTATCGCTTCCGCCGTCGTACCATGTAAGGAAGTAAAGCCAGCCTGCTCTCTCAGTAGTGAGGTTTTCAACAGTTGAAAAACAGTCATTTTCAGCCATTGCAACCATTTTTGCATTGTTGTACTTTTCCATAATACCATAGAAAGTAGAAGCAATTGCACTGTCATCGTGTTTAAGTGACGGTTGCCAGTTATTTTCTTCAAGATACTGTGTACAGTTATATTTATCGTAACCTATTATATCAACATATTCGTCACCGGGATACCAGTCAGCAGAAGTCGTGAAGTTATAGCTGTTCCATTCCCATATGAGATTGTGGCAACCGAAATCTTCTGTAAGGGTCTTGTATGTGAAAACCCAAAGGTCTTTATAAGCCTTTGAACCCTCTCTGCCCCACCAGAACCATGAGTTATCTTCACCGCCACCGCCTTCAGCTTCGTGGAGAGGTCTCCAGAGTACAGGAATACCCTCAGCTTCAAGTTTTTTGAACTCTCCTGCAAGAGTTGTGAGTGCTTCCATATAGTAGAGGTTTTCTTTAGTACCCTCAATTATAGCCTTTGAAGGTGAAAAGTCTGTTTTTTCGCTGTATGTAGTCTGTGAAAAGTCTATTTTAGAACCGCTTGTATAGCTTGACATATCAGTCGGTACATTAAGGTGGAATGAAGCAGTAGCAATACCGTTTTTATTCTTTACCCAGTCGATAATACGCTTTGTAGAACCGTCGTCACTTCCGAATGCGGGACAGCAGAAATTACCGTAGTCAAAACCTCTGATAGCAGGCATATGACCTGTAAGTTTTTCAAGATATTCAAACTCCTGCTCAAGACCGTGAGGACCGTACTGATATATTTCCTGCTGACCTGAAATAATATGACTACCGTAAACATCTGCAAAATATGCCATAAGGCTCTTTGTTTCAGATGTTGCGTTGGGGTCAACGGGTGTTGTCTGAGTTGCTACGATAGGAGTAGAAGAAGCATCTTCAATCACCATATAGTCAAAATTAGACCAGCCCCATGACTTTTCAATAAGAAGAGTGTTTTTTCCTGCGTTCAGCTTTACGGAAGAAACCTTAACAGCCTCGAAACCCTCACTTTCAGGAACGCCGAAAGCTCCTTGTGTAACACCGTTTACACTGAGATTCTGCTGTTTGTCACCGCCGATACCTCCGCAGTAGATAATGATATTATAAACACCGGCTTTTTCAACTTCAAAGTCAACGCTGATTGAACCGGAATCTTCCATTTTGAGATAAGCACCACTGCTTGCGTTTGCATCTTTTTCAACTGTAACATCGCCAGAAATCTTAGCTGTTTCAAATTCGTACTTTGTATCAGCTGCAAAAGCTGTACCTGTGTTAAGAACAACCGAAGCGTTCAGAACCATAGCGGCAGCCATGAATGCCGAACTGGCTTTCTTTAAAAATTTGGAATACATATTTTTTCCCTCCAATAAAATTATAACTTAATTATAAAATGATTTGTGAAAAAAATCAAGAGTATGCCATAATTTTTTATAATTTTGCAGAAAATTTTGTATAACTGCCCAAATATATAATACATTTTTTGTTAAAAAACACGGTTTTCAACTTGAAAGTCAGTTAATTATCCAGTGTGCATGACTTCCCTTTTTATCCTTGGTTATTACAAGCTGATTGTCAATCTCCTGTTTCATTTCGGTGACGTGTGAAATAATGCCTATAAAACGGTTTTCCACAGACATTTCTTTCAGGACTTTGATAGACTGATTGCGTGAATGGTCGTCAAGAGACCCGAAGCCTTCGTCTATAAACATTATATCGGGAGTTACTGAAACGGCGTTTTCCCGTATCTGTTCGGACATTCCCAAAGCAAGTGAAAGTGCAGCCATAAAAGTTTCACCGCCTGACAGTGTATTTACTTTTCTTTCACTTTCATTAACTGTCGAATATACTGTAAGTTCGAGACCGTTTTCAGTTCTTCCGGAAGAAGAAGCCTGTTTTTCGTCCATGAGACGAAGTTCAAACTGACCGCCTGACATACGCTGAAAATGAACGTTTGCACCGTCAAGAATTTTCTGTAAATAGTATCGCTGTACAAAAGTTTCTATACCAATATGTTCACCGCTTGCCGTTCCTAAAAGTCTGTCACATAAATGTTTTAGATTTGCATAGTGTTCACTAATATCATCGTAATCCTTTGCCTGCGAAAGCAGAAATTCATACACATCACTGTCAGCTTTACATATGTCCCTGCACACTTCAAAATTTTTCTGTGCTTTTTCAAGGACAGCCGTTGCAGAAATACAGGATTTTTCCAGTAATTCAATATCCGGACGGACATTATTTCCGACAGATTTTTCTGCAATACTGTATGTAGTCTGTGCAAAAAGTTTCCTCTTATTGTGCGATTCAATTTCCGACTGCAAAATATCTGTATAATCCTTAGTGAATTTTTCCGTAATATCATGCCATTCTCTGAGTGAATACTTCTCAACAATATCTTTATATTCGGATTTGCGAAGTAAAAAGGTCTTTTTAAGTTCAGGAATTTCTTCATTATACTTTTTCTCAAGAGTTCTTGCCTGCTCAAGAATTTTTCCTGCTGAATCAAGTCTACTGCTTATACTGTTATGAACAGCCGTTTTTTCGTTTTTCAGATTTTCGGCAACAGACAGAGCTTTTTTTGCTGAAATCTCATCTGCATAATAAAGGGATTTTGTCATTTCTTCCTTTATACGCATACTTCCCATAATATCCGACTGCAATTCCGAAAGACTGCTGTTTATTTTTTCAAATTCAGGAATAAGACTGTTTTTTTCAGCAGAATACTTTTCAATCATTCCGACAGCTTTCTGATATTTTCCGACATTATCCGACAGAATTTTTCCCTCTGCTGATATATATGATTTCCAATCTGACAATATTTCCCAAACCTGTTTAATATCCGGATTTTCAGAAACGTCCGGAATAATTTTCGCCATACGTTCATAAAGATTCTTCATAGCAATACTGAAACTTTCTTCACGTTCACGGAGAGTATCATTTGCAGACCTGACCTGTGCTGACTTCTTATTCTGAATATTATCAAGTTCAGAAATCTCAGCCGTAAGTCTGTCGATAACCTCACGGGTAAGACCGCTATAAATATCCGGAATAACACAAGGTTTCGGATGGTCAAGAGAACCACATACCGGACAGGGCTGACCGTCACGAAGTTTTTCCCTTGCTATAAATCCTGCCTGTGAATCTAAAAAGGCAGTACGTTTTGAATTGTATTCGTTCATATGTGAGATATATTTTTCCCTTGCATAAATATATTCCTCTTTATATTTTTCAATTTTTTTCTTCTGCAAATCTATTTCATTATGTATTGCTATAACTGCCTTATAATCATTAGAAATGCGTTCAGTTTCGTCATATTTCACCTGCCATTCTGTCATAAGTTTTTCAGCGGTTGAAAATTCTTCTGCAATTTTCTGACATTCGGCTATATTTCTTTCCATTTCCGCAATATTTCCTGTTATAATGTCCGCACGTTTTTTTCCCGACGAAAAAGTAAAATTTTTTGCAGTTATATCTTTTTCCAAAATGTCAATTTTTCTGAAGATTTCAAGATTATTCTTCACACGTTCTGTAATCTGCAAATAATCAGCAACTGCCGAATTTTTCATTTCAAGTGCGTGTGCTTCCTCGTCAACAAGTAAATTGTATTTCTTTTCAAGTTCCGGAATCATAGTATTCTGCTGTATAAGTTTTTTATTTACTTCACGTGCTGACATTACAATATCCTTATATCTGTTATAAAAAATCTGTATTTCATAAGCCGAATTGATTTTCTTTTTCAGTTCACTTTTATTTTTAATATCGGGTTCTGCCTTTTCGCACTCGGAAAGTTCCTTTTCAGCCCTTTCCATTTCCTCGAAACTTTTCAGAAGAATACGTGCAATTTTCAGGGAATCACGTTTTTCCTCGCTGTTCTTCAATGCTTCTTTGTACTCTTTTTCCGCAGAAATTTTTCTGTTCTCCATATCGTCGCAGAGGACTTTCAGATTTTCCACAAAAACATTAAGACTATGGGCTGACATTTCATTTTCGGCAAGTTCATTTATAAGATTTGTCAGAAAAACAGCATTTTCATAATCGTCCGGAATAATAACATGTTTAAATTCAACCTGACAAGTATTACAAATAGATTTTTTCTGTTCACTTGCAATGCTCCTGCGTTCTTTGAGTTCTTTGACGATTTTTTCAAAAATTTCTGTATTGAAAAGTTTACGGAAAATAACTTTCTTTTCATTGGAGTTTGACCTGAGAAACTCCATAAATTCTCCCTGTGCTAACATAGAAACCTGCATAAACTGATTTTTTGTAAGTGTTACGATTTCAATTAACTTTTTGTTTGCCTCTTTCTGTGAAAGTGCTGTGCCGTCCGGAAATATGAGAGTTACTGTTGAGTTTGATTTGGACTTATTGCCCCTTGTGGAAATATTTGTCTGATTAGGTTCACGGTGTACTGTATACTGTATGATTTCAGAACCGTTCTTTTCTGTGAAAACAAGTTCCACAAAAGTCTTTTTCGTGCCGTCGGAAAAATGACTTTGCAATTCCTTGCCGTCTTTCTTGTTAGTATCGGAGCTTGTTTTACCATACAGTGCAAACACAATAGCATCAAAAATCGTGGATTTTCCTGAACCTGTATCACCTGTAATCAGAAAAAGATTCTGTTCGGGTTTTGTAAAATCTATAACAGTCCTGTCAGCATAAGAGCCGAAACACTGCATAGTTAATTTAACGGGTCTCATAATTTGTTTCCTCCTGTAAAACGTTTATAACATCACGCAAAATTTTCTTTTCATTTTCGTTTACGTCCTGTAAGAAGTAATTACACAACTCAAAAACATTCATTTCACTGTCAGCCTTGTATCTTCTTAAATATTCGGAAGTATTGCAGATATTACGTCGTATTTCAAGACAATTCGGAAACGCTTCACTTATCAGTGCGGAAATATCCCTCTTTTCCGTTTTTTCTGTAATAATCACACTTACGTAATCGTCACAACCCTGACTTAAAATTTCTTCCAGTGTACCTTTTATAATGCGGACTTCGTGTAGAGGTTTCAGCGGAATAACAGAAGTTTTAATGTTACCTTTTTCAAAAAGTTCCACCATTATAACGCCTTTCTGCTGACCTGCCTCACTTAACGAACACGCCATAGGAGTTCCGCAATAACGAATAAATTCGCTTCCTACCTGAGAGGGTTTATGTATATGACCAAGTGCCGAATAGTCGAATTTTTCAAGAACGTCCGAATATACAACATCAATATCGCCGACAGTTCTTATTTCCGAATCCATACGTTCAGCACTTTTCGGAGAAGTTCCGCACGGCATATAAAACTGATGACTTACTATAACATTTCTTTCGGCAGTGTTGATTTCCTCACGTTCAATAATTGCGTGCAGAGCTTTGTTATATGAAACGCCGTTTTCTTCGTCGTTTATTATCAGACGTACCATAGAGGGCTTTATAAAAGGCAACAGATAGAAATTTACATTTCCGTAATCATCACATAGAGTTACTTTTTCAATATGGTCTTCCGGAGCTTTCGGAGGATTTCCAATCATTCGTATTCTGTGTCCTGAAAGAATATTTCTGAAAATGTTCATACGTTGCGGACTGTCGTGATTACCGCTGATTACCATAATTTCGGTATCAGGAACTCTTGCCGACAGTCTGGAAATAAAGTCGTCAAAGACTTTCACAGCCTCAGCCGACGGGACAGCCCTGTCATAAACGTCACCGGCAATGACTACTGCATCGGGGTTGTTTTCCGCAATAATTCCTGAAATCTGATTCAAGATGTATATCTGGTCGTCAATCATATTGCGGTTATACCATTTCAGTCCTATATGTAAATCGGACAGGTGAATTATTTTCATTTTTTTTACTCCTTTTCATTTTTCAGCAATATAGCAATTTCATTATACCTACAATATATACTGATTGTCAATAGTATAACTATGTTTTTTTGTGCAGTATTGACTTTTATGTAATGATATGATAAAATGAATTTATATTTTAACACATTTTAAAGAAAAAACAAGATTAAGCTTGCAAAAGGTCTATGAAATCTAAGGAGGTAAACAAAATGAGTAACCGCATAGGAGTAATTATTTCAGCCGGAGTTACGGAAAATATTCTTGACGATATACGCTGTAAATATGGTTTTCAGCTTGTACCGGTGGAAAATCCAACACTCAGCAAGTCACTGAAAAAGAATGAGCGTTTTTATGACTTATATGCAACAATCACTAATACTGGAATTGGTCGATATGAACAGTACCTCAGTCTTTACACGGACATGGAAGAATGTATAAAAGTATGGGGCTTTGATACATACTACCGCACTATAACCGAAACAAATGAAAATTACCTTGTTGACGCTGACAGGTGGGCGAATGTTATAAAGGACTTACGATACAACTACAAAATCCGGTCGGTAGGGATTATAAATTTCTATGCAAATAAAATGACGTGCGATATGGAATTTCCTGCATTTCCCCGCCGTAAAATAAGTACTGCCGGAATAAACGCCGTCACTATGATGAAACTTGACACTGAAACTATTTACATTTTTATTTGAAAAATCCATAAAAAAATATTGAAAAAAAATCTGATGTGTGTTACAATAGTATAAAACAAAATATTCTGGTATGCAAAAAGGAGTGATATATTATGCACAGAAAAAACCGACAGAAAATTTTAATCGTTGACGACAACAAAATGAACAGGGAATTTCTGATTGATATGCTTGAAAATGAGTTTGATATAATGGAAGCATCAGACGGCTTTCAGGCTATACAGATACTCCGTGATTACGGCACGGCTATAGACCTTATGTTACTTGACATAATAATGCCGGAAGTTGACGGTTTTGAAGTTCTTGCAATGATGAACGAAAACTATCTCATAAACGATATTCCGGTTATAATGATTTCCGCTGAAAATGACGATTCATGCATTGAACGTGCTTACGAAATGGGAGTTACTGATTATATCAGCAGACCATTCAATGTTGCAGTAGTCCGTCGTCGTGTGACGAACACCCTCGCACTTCACGCAAAACACAAGAAACTTATCAGCATAATTGCGGAACAGGTTTACGAAAAGGAAAAAAACAACAATATGATGGTTCATATTCTCAGTCATATAGTTGAGTTCCGTAACGGCGAAAGCGGTATGCACGTACTGAACATCTTTTCAATAACAAACCTCTTACTTAAGAAACTCATTGAAAAAACAAACAAGTATAATCTTACTCAGAAAGATATATCGCTTATAACAATAGCCTCCGCACTGCACGATATAGGAAAAATAAGTATCCCGAGTGCCATTCTCAACAAACCGGGAAGATTTACTCCGGAAGAATTTGAGATAATGAAAACTCATACAACTATAGGTGCTTCACTTCTTGAAGATATACCCATTTATAATGACGACCCGCTTGTTAAAGTCGCACGTGAAATATGTCGCTGGCATCATGAACGTTTCGACGGCAGAGGTTATCCCGACGGTCTGAAAGGTGACGAAATACCCGTTTCTGCACAGATAGTTGCAGTAGCGGACGTTTATGATGCCCTCACAAGTGAACGCTGTTACAAAAAAGCGTTTTCACACGAACAGGCTTTTCAGATGATTATCAACGGTGAGTGCGGAAAGTTTAGTCCGTTGCTTATGGAATGTCTTGCAGAATGTCACAACGATATTATCAACAAACTTCAGATACATTCAAACGAACATATGCAGGAAATACAGCTTCAGAACATTGTTGACGAACTTATACAATGTGACGAAACAAATGATTTAATCAGTCCGATAAAGCAGATTGACAGGGAACGTGAAAAATCACGATTCTTTGCAAAACACGCTCAGGAATTGCAGTTTGATTATGACTGCCGTACTTCTGTTGTAATCGTTTCTGAATGGGGTGCAAATCTTATCGGCAGTAACAGAACCGTATTAAATATCGGCGGTAAAGATAAATGTATTATGTGCAATTCAGACTTGCAGGATTTCAGAAACATACTTGACAAAGCTGACATAAACAATCCTGACGTTGAGAGTAATATTATTCTTGATACCGTTGACGGCAGAATGTCCGGAAAAATAATCGCCCATACAATGTGGGAAAACAATACGCCAAAATATACCGGAGTTATAGGCAAAGTATCCGGTTTAATAAAAATTTCTGAAACAAAAGGAGAATGAAAAGTGACTTTAAAAGAATGTTACAGCATAATCGGAGACTATAACGATGTAATGAAAAGACTTCCTCGTGAAACTATGGTTATAAAATTTATATTCAGATTTCTTGACGACAAAAGCTATAGCCAGTTGATTACGGCTCTTGAAACAGACGACTACAAATCCGCTTTTATGGCAGCACACACAATAAAAGGTCTCTGTCAGAATCTGTCGTTTACAAGACTTTACGAATCCAGCCACCTTTTAACTGAGGCTCTGAGAAGTGAGACTCCCGACAAATCACTCATTAACGCACTTGCTGAACAGGTCGGAGAAGACTACAAAACAACGGTAAACACAATCAATACTTTCAAAGCTGAACAATAAAAAAATTTCCGGTACAGGATATATATTCCAGTACCGGATTTTTTTATTTTTCGAGTTCTTTTTTCAGCATATAGAAAAGTGCATTAACGTCAATCGGTTTTGCAACGTGACCGTTCATTCCGGCTTCTTTAGCCTTTGCAACGTCCTCCGCAAACGCATCAGCAGTCATTGCAATAATCGGAATGTCAGAATCTTTTCTGTTCAAAGCACGTATATTTCTTGTAGCCTCATAACCGTCCATAACCGGCATACGTATATCCATAAGTATTGCACAATAACTTCCGACTTCCGAATACTTGAATTTTTCAACACAAAGTCTGCCGTTTTCAGCCCAGTCGACCTCAAATCCTGCTTCATTGAGAATATCAGTAGCAATCTCGCTGTTGAGTTCATTATCTTCCGCAAGAAGTATTCTTCCACCATTAAACTCAATGGAATTATTTTCAGGTTCTTCAACAGGATTATTTTCCAGATTCTGCTTTATTCCAAAGAAAAGCGTTGATTTAAAAAGAGGTTTTGAAATAAATCCGTTTATTCCGACAGCCCTTGCTTCTTCTTCAATTTCGCTCCAGTCGTAAGCAGATATAAGTATTATCGGAATGGAATTTTCATAACATTCACGGATTTTCTTTGCAGTCTCAAAACCGTTCATTTCAGGCATACGCCAGTCAACAAGAATAACATCATATTTTTTATCGGAATTTTTTACCATATCAATTGCACGTCTGCCACTTGTGACGTAATCCGATTCTGTACCGATTTCTTTCAGCGACTGCATTACACTCATACATAATTCCTCGTCGTCGTCGACAACAAGCACTCTGAGACCCTCAAGGTTCATGTGTTCAATGTCGGTATCACCTCTTTTAAGGTCAAGTATAACGTGAAATTCGCTACCCTCATTTATTTTGCTTTTTACTTCAATTTTGCCCTCCATTATGTCAACTATATGTTTTGTTATCGACATTCCGAGACCTGTTCCCTCTTCTTTGGTAACACGTCCCTTATCCTCACGCACAAAGCTGTCGAAAATAACCTTTAAAAATTCTTCCGTCATACCTATGCCGTTGTCCTTTACATAAATATGATTTCTTACATAATCTTTTCCTTTCGGTGAATCTTCCTGTGAAAGAGTGAGGGATATTTCGCCCTCGCACTGAGTGTACTTCATAGCATTTGAAAGAAGATTCAGAAGTACCTGATTAAGTCGCAGACTGTCGCAGTAAACATTTTCGCAGATTATATTTTTTATGTATACGTCAAAATGCTGTCTTTTGCTGTTAATCTGCGGTTGTATTATCGTGACGATATTATCAATATTTTCACGGAAAGATATCTGCACTATCGAAAGTGTCATCTTACCGCTTTCGATTTTCGACATATCAAGAACGTCATTTATAAGCGACAGCAGGTGACGGCTTGAACGTGTTATTTTTGCAAGACATTCATCTACTTTTTCCTTGTCGTCAATGTTATTACGTGCAATATCAGTCATTCCTATAATTACGTTCATAGGTGTACGTATATCGTGGCTCATATTGGAAAGAAATTCGCTCTTTGCCATATTTGCGGAAACAGCCTCGTTTTTGAGTTCGCTCTGTTTCTGAAGCTGTAAGTATGAATATACAGCATAACTCATAAATACCACAAGGAAAACTACAAACAGTACGATAAAGCACATATTGAATATGTGAGTTATTTCGCTGTTGTTTTCGTCAACAATGTTATTCATTTCCCTATAACTCATAAAAGTAATCAGATACCAGTCAGAATAAGAAAAAGGTCGTGCATAGAACATACGCAAATCGCCGTCTATCATAAAAGCGTTGCTGTAGTTTTCGCTGTTTGCCATTGCGGTACTCATTTCTCTGATATAATCGTCCGCGGTCATATCGTTATATTCTTCATACATCTCGCTTATACGGTCAAAATAGTTGTTTCTGTTGGATTCCTCATTACGTACTACAAAAGCACCATCCTGTTTTCTTACGACAAAAGAATATACCATTTCTTTACCGTAAAACAGATTCAGCAAAGTGTTAAGAGTATCGGGGTGTATTCCGCAAAGTATAGCACAGTATTTTTTATCGCCGAAAGAAAAATCACGGACTTTTATCATTTCAATCATTCTTTCACCGGCATCATTTTCCGCAAGCATAACCTTGTCCTGCTCAATTTTCAGAGTATTCTCGAAACTGTTCTGGTCAATCGGCAAATAACTTCCGTCACCTATCAGGACTTCCCTTTCACCGTCTTCCGTAAACAATTCAACGTAAGTTGCATCGGAAGCAAGTTCATTTCTTATATAGTTCTTTGTACTCTCTGAATCAAGGTGCATTTCAAGTACAGCATCAAGCATCTGGTCAAGGCTTGAAAATCTACCGCTGAAATAAGTCCTCGAATGATTGACAGTTTCGGAAGTAAGTGCAGAAAGATATGTAAAACTTACGTCCTGTACTGTTTCCTGATTTACTTCATTTATTCGTTTATTCATATATCTGAACGTCCCACCTGCTGAAAACATTATAATCAGAAAACCAAACAGAATAAATAAAAGACTGAATATTTTTTTCTTCATAGAATACGCCTCTGTTTTAAAATTTTTTATTCCTTTTATTTTTTGTGTTGATAGGTAATTTGTCAAAATATCTAAAATGGATATATCGAAGATATCCGCCTAACGAATCGAAATTAATTTTTATCCTTATCCTTTTTATGAGTTGATGCCAGGCATAAGAATGATGTTCCCAAGCAAATATGTGTAACAGTCAAATATTTTGTTTCCTTACTAAAAAAATTGATAGTAGCACTGATAAAAAAGCTAACAGATGCAACCAAATAACAGTAAAATGCAAATTTTTCTTTATCTTTCATTTAGATTACCCTCCATTTCTGTACTGTTTATTCTACTTCCATTATTTATTCAAAACAAATAATATGGAGAAATTGACAAAACGTTTATCCGTCAACGCAAAAAGTAAAAGGGATAATTTTTTGCATATTATATATTATAATATATCCGTACATATTTTTCAAGTATTTTTTGAAAATAAATCCCTTGACAAAATCGTTTAAACAAGTATAATTAATAGTATAATAAGAAAGGGAGTTGATGTAAAATAGAAATTCTGCTTGTTGATGACAACGAAATAAATGCCGAAATTCAGAAAATGATGATTGAAAGTCACGGCATAAACGTACAGACAGCTTTCAGCGGTGCGGAAGCCGTCAGAATGACTAAGGAAAATGATTTCTTTATGGTATTAATGGATATTCATATGCCGGAAATGGACGGCTACGAAGCCTCACGCCTTATCAGACAATTCAATAAATCTGTACCTGTTATTGCCCTTACTGCTGACGATATTTCCGAAGTTGAAGGGAAATTTTCCGAAAACGGAATCAATGGTTACTTGTCCAAACCCATACAGCCCGACGAACTTCAGGAACTTCTTCAGAACTATATCAATATAAAGAACGTTTCTGGCGGTAATGTCGAATCCGACAAATATTTTGACTATGATGCACTGTATAAGGTTTTCAATGATGCTGATGCTGTACAGCGACTTATAAAACAGTTTCTTTCTGCTCACGAAAAAGACTGCGAACTTTTAGGAAATTACATATTTTCAGGAAAATATCTCCCCGCACGTGAAATACTGCACAATATAATAGGTATTTCCGGCAACCTTTTCTGTAAGAAACTATATGGTATCGCCTGCCGTGTAAGCAGTGAACTGAAAAGAGATTACCCCGACAGTTTCGATTTATTCGAGGAAATATGGGACAAAACCATTATTGAATTAAAGTCCTGTCTGACATCTAATACAACCCGTGCTGTCCCTGTAAGAACAGGTTTCCCTGAAATATGGTCGGAATTTTTTGAACTCTGTACGGAATTTGACATATCGGCAGTTGACATCTTCACTGAAAACAGACAGATTTTTTCTGACAACATGGAAAATCACGATTTTGAAAATCTTGAAAAAGCTGTACTGAATTATGATTTTCTGTGGATTTCTGAACATATGGAGGCAATTTATGTATAACGTACTTTTAGTCGAGGACGACTCAACATTAAGGTTTATTTACTCAAAAATGAAAACATGGACGGAATGCGGTTTCACAATCGCAAAACAGGCAAGCAACGGCAAAGACGCTCTGGAAATTCTCAAAAAAAGCTCTTTTGACCTGATTTTCACAGACATCAGAATGCCTTTCGTTGATGGAATTGAAATGCTCCGCAAACTCTCCGCAAGCGACAACAAGATTCCTGTTATTTTTGCAAGTTCATATGACGAATTTGAATACGCAAGGCAGGGGCTTATTTTAGGAGCTTTTGACTATCTTCTCAAACCCGTAAATGAAAAGAAACTTGCTGAGGTACTCAACCGCCTGAAAGCTCACATTGAGGAAAATGCTGAAAACGAAAAAATTGACGAATCTGTAGAAGAAGTTTTCCGTCAGCTTGAAATTGACCCTGATTCAAGCCCTTTCGTACATCAGAACGCACTTTATTTTTCCAAACATTTCGGAGAAGTATTTACTATTGACGACGTTGCGGAAGAACATGGTTACAGCAAGGACTATTTCGGCAAAATCTTCAAAAAACACTTCAATATGACTTTCAACGAAGTATATTCACGTATAAAAGTAGCTTATGCTATAAAACTTTTGCGTACAGGAAATTACAAGGCTTATGAAATAAGCGACATTTTAGGTTATTCCTCTGTGGATTATTTTACAAAGATTTTCAAGGAAATAACCGGCGAAACACCGTCACGTTTCAAGGCAAGGCTTGACGGACGTTAAGGAGACAGAAAAATGACTATTAATTATGCGGAAATACTTGTTATTGACGATATGCCCGACCATATAGCGTACTCCGGAACTATCCTCAGAGCAGAGGGTTACAGGGTTTTTGCAGCGACAAGCGGAAAAGCGACTTTTAAATTTCTTGAAAAAAAAATCCCCGACCTTATTCTGCTTGATATTCAGATGGACGACATTGACGGACTTACGCTTTGTAAAATGTTAAAAGAAAATAACCGTACAAAAAATATACCGGTTATTTTCCTTACAGCAGAAACAAGTCCCGAAACTATCCAGCAGGGATTTGCATTGGGTGGTTGCGACTATGTGAAAAAACCTTTCATAAAAGAAGAGTATCTTGCACGTGTAAAAACTCACCTGCAAATTTCAACACAACAGCGTGAACTCGCCAACGCAAACAACGAACTGAATCTATTCTGTTCAGCTGTTTCGCACGATCTCAAAGCACCTTTCAATATAATCAATATGCTTATTGAAATGCTCCGTCAGGAACTCAGCGACTTACAGAATGATGATGTTGCAAATATAATGGATATGATTATTTCAAAGTCCACACAGACTAAAACAATGATTGAAAGATTATTTGACTTCTCAAAGATGTGCAATATTACTCCACGTATGACTATGGTGAACATAAAGGAAATTATTGAAACGACATTCCGTGAACTCCACGAACTTTCACCAGAGCGTAATATTGAGTTTATATGCGGTGAACTTCCGGAAGTAAAGGGCGACCCCGTACTGCTTCAGGCAGTTGTGAAAAACCTTATCGCAAACGCTATAAAATACACTTCCAAAAAGGAAAAAGCTGTCATTGAAGTTTCCGGTCATGTAACACAAAACAACAGGATTATCAAAATAAAGGACAACGGTTCAGGATTTGATATGGCTTATGCTAACAAACTTTTTCAGGTATTCCAGAGACTTCATTCAGAGGAAGAATTTGAAGGAAGTGGCGTGGGACTTGCACTTGTAAACCGTATAATGAGACGACATAACGGCGAAATAAAGGCTTACGGTGAACCCGACAAAGGTGCAGAGTTTTCACTGATATTTATAAATTGATACTATTCCGGCGGATACATTCTGCCGGAGTTTTTTTGTCGGATTTTTTATGGAAAATATCTTTTTTTAAGAGTTTAAAAAATCACAGGAAAATGATAGAATATAATCACAGTAAGGGAAACGAAAAAATCCCGAAAAACAAATTTCAAAAAACGGAAAATTACAGTAAAATCACTGATTTTCAGAGTACAAAAAAACCACTAAAAGTGATAGAATATAATTAAAGAAAAAGAGAGAATCTTCAGGGAGGAATCGTTATGAAAAAAACTAATATATTTAAAAGAATCGCTACAACTTTCGCAACAGTTATAATCGCAATAAGTGCAAATACATTTTCAGTAAACACAACAGCATCTGAAAACGAATCCGATTACACTGCAATGGCTGACAGAGTTATCTCTCTCGTAAACGAAGCAAGAGAAGAAGCTGGTTTAGAACCAGTATACGCAGTTCCTTATCTCAACGAAGTTGCAGAGGAAAGAGCAGAAAAATGCGTAGCTAATCCGGCACAGACAAAAATCGGCGGAAATCATTTCGTAACATTAATAAATTATGATATAGCTCCTTGGTCTGACGTAGCTGAAACAACCGCAACAGGCATTGCTACTCCTGAAGAAACTTTCAACTACTGGAAAAGCTCCCCTACACAGTGGGCAACAATTATGAATCCTGAATTCACACATATGGGTGTCGGTGTTGCTTATGACCCCGACAGCACTTGCAAATGGTACTGGCAACAAATTCTCATCGAAGTTGATACATTTGAAGTACCCGACGGAAATCTTGACGGACAGTACATTCCAGCAACAGACGAAGTTGCAGTTCAGTCAGAAGAAAACGCTCAGATAACAGGCGATATCGACAACGACGGCGTTATTGATTCATTCGATTATGTTCTTCTTTGCAGATACCTCACAAATCAGATTACTCTTGATTCAGCACAGCTTGAAAGTGCAGACATTCTTCAGGACGGCGTTGTTGACTACTCAGACGCTGACTGCCTCAGAAAATATATCCTCGGTCAGATTGAAGAAGTTCCCGTTAAATTATAATTTGAAAAAAATAAAAGTCCGTATTCTCAGAAATACGGACTTATTTTTATTTGTTTTCAGAATAATAACGACAGAAATAATTCAGCGTACATTCTGAACATTTAGGTTTTCTTGCACGGCAGACATCACGCCCGAATTGCACTGTCTGATGACAGAAACGATTTGAGACTTCCGGCGGAAGAAATTCAGCAAGGTCTTTTTCAACTTTTACCGGTTCTTTGTTTTCAGTAAGTCCTAAACGTCCTGTTATGCGTATACAATGAGTATCGGTTACAATTGCCGGTTTGCCGAAAACGTCACCTAATACGAGATTAGCTGTTTTTCGACCTATTCCGGAAAGTGTCAGCAAATCTTCCATATTGTCGGGGACTTCACCGCCAAAGTTGTCAAGCAACTGTCGTGACATTTCTTTAAGGCTTTTTGCTTTCATATGGTAGAATCCACACGGTTTAACGTCCTGTTCAAGTTCTTCAATATCTGCATTTGCGAAACTCTCAAGGTCGGGATATTTCTTGAAAAGAGTTTTTGTTACCACGTTTACTCTTGCATCGGTACACTGTGCCGCAAGTCTCGTCGCAAACATAAGCTCATACGGTTTGGAATATCTCAAAGAACACTCTATATCAGGATAGAGTTTTTCGAGTTCAGCTATTGCAAGTTCTGCAATTTCTTTTTTAGTCATTACTTTAAATCCTCCTGCATTTTTAAAATTCTGTCATATACTTTATACATCTTCTGAACAGTGTTTTCAAGGAAATAATAGTGCTTTATGTAAAAAGCCAAAAGTACAATAATTATGGTTACGAGTACCAACAGCATAATATTGTCAGTAAGCAACATTCCCACTATGAATATCGCCAGCACTACAGCAAAAAGCATTGTCACAAGAAAATGTACTATTCTTTCGTGTTGCATAAACGCTATTTTGTCCATATGTTCTGAGAGTATGGCGGAAAGTTCTTTCTGTTCCGTACAGTTGTCGAGACGTTCAGTGACAGTATTCATATAGTCTGTAAGATATTCCGTCATAATATCACCTCTACTGAAATTATACACTCTTTTTTCCTGAATGTCAATAATTTATTTCCATATAAATTCGCCGGAAATAATCATTTTTATAAGTTCTTCAAAGTTTCCGGCGACGATTTCTGTATCTTCAAAATCCGATTCATACCCCTGTACTATATGATTATTTTCAAGGTCTATAGCAAGGAATGTATAATCACCCTTTACGGACATTGCAACGGGTAAATGACGTTCCCACCATTTTTTAATTTTTTCTTTTTCGTCGTCGGATTCCGCACTTGCAAGAGATATTTTTTCAAATTCGTTCCATACAAAGCCGTCCGTGTTGTCGATATTTTCATAGTCCGATACACAAACAAACCACGCCGAACCGTCCGCAGATTCCATTCTTTTAAAGTAATTCAAAAACATACAAAATACTTCATCATTACACTTACTGAGCATAGGATATTCTGACAAATCTATATCTATGTATTGTGGCATAAACGTCCAACCGTCTGAAATAACTTTTTCTTCAAACTTTTTAATTAATTTTCTGTATTTAATGTCATATAAATGTTTTTCATTCAGACTTACTATTTTCTTAATATCCTTGATTTCCATTCCGAAATCTATTAATTTTTCAGCAACCTCAACTTCCTTGAAAAACATTCCTGTACTTTTTCCATTACAATAACCCGCCCACATCCATTTTACTTCTTCATTGGTAAGAACCTGTATAGTTTTACCTAACTCAATACCCCATTTTTCATAATGGTCCGCCAACGGATTATAACAAACTTTTGCCTCCCATACATCTTCGCCGTCATATGCGATAATATCCATTCCGTCTTTAAGTTCGAAAAATTCAGCATTATGATTCCATAACTTGTATTGACCATAATTATTGACTGAATTTGAGTCTACCATAATTATTTTTTTATCTTGCATAAATTTCACCTCTGTTAAATGGTTGCATAGTATAAGTCCTGTGTACTGAAAGAATTACGGTCAATAGCTTTTGTATGCCAGCAAAATTCCGGTGGTAAATTATTTATGTCAATGCTCCATAGTTTTTCAGAATATTCATTGAAGTATAAAACATTGAAATCATTAAATGTTTCCGAAAAATCCGTAATATTCGTGAAAATGATTTTTATTTTTGCGTGAACCATAAATAATTTACCTTGTCCGTCACTAATTGTCGCCCAGTCCTCACCGGATTCATAGTTAAGATAATTCATATTATAGTTAATTCTGATATAATTTAATATTTCATTAAATTCATTTCCGAAATAGTGTTTTGAATTAATAATATAGTCTGTAATATCCATAAATTTTTTATACCTCCTTGAAAAATTCTTCAATGACTATTCCCGATAGTCTGTCCTGAAAATCAGATTTTGCTTTAATCTTATCAATCAACCGCTTATTTTTGAGTGTGTCGGTACTGAAACTTCTTATACTGTCAACACACATAATGAAAAGTTCGTCATCATTAACTGAAAGTAGTTTTTCAATAATTTTAAGTTCGTGAAATTCGTCCGTACCGTCGAAACAATATACAATTTTTTTCTGATACTCCAAATCTTTAGATAAAATTATATCATATAGTTCTTTCCAGTCGTCGTCCGAAAAATCCTCAAGAATTTTCTGTGCATAACAGAAACCTTCATCATACCAGTAATCCGTTGTAGTGTCATAAGAGATAAATTTATCAAGTTCATTAAACATAGTATATACTCCTTATATCTGTTCAAAAAGTTCCGGTGGGTACAGATAATCTTCACCGCTGTCGTCTATAATACGAAACCAGTTCTTTTCAGTAAAAATAACATTGTATATTTTGTTATGAGTAAGCATTAAAGATTTAGTTTC
>JAIDUG010000016.1 GCA_029060305.1 Ruminococcus sp. | reverse complement strand
ATCACAGCTGATTTTTACAGTCACCTTGAATACAGTTCAAAAATCGCATCTGCTGAAACCATTGCCAAGGTATTCAGTAATGATGACGAAAGCAACTTGAAAAAATAAACAGATTTAACAACGGTAAAAGAATCGGGCAAAAAAATAAAACCGAACTTCTAAAAAGCCCGATTTTACGTTGTTTTTATGGTGCCGGAGACGGGACTTGAACCCGTACGATATCGCTACCGGTGGATTTTGAGTCCACTGTGTCTGCCATTCCACCACTCCGGCATAATAACGAATATTTATTGAAACAAAGTACAAAAACAATCAGACGTTCTGGCAGAAAAAATTCAGATTCAATGAAAATTTTCCGCCAAAAGTCATTAAAAAATCGTCTGTAAATTTGCTACTCCAATATTATAACACAGACTATTATGATTTGTCAAGGGTTTTTAAGAAATTTCCTGAAAAAATTTTTTCAGCCTATTCTTTCAAGTCTGAGGTTGTAGAGAGTAACGTTATAAGAATCCTTACCGCCTATCTGTAATACAAATTCCGCACTGTCGTCTGTTTCTTCCACTGTCAACTCAGATTCGTAAGGTGTTTTCTGACCTGCTCCCGTGAATGTATCACTGAAATAAGTCTTTGACTTATCTGCACTTCTTATCAATATCGGAATTTCTTCACCGTCAGTAGTTGATATT
The DNA here is from genome assembly GCA_029060305.1 of Ruminococcus sp. Taxonomy (GTDB): domain Bacteria; phylum Bacillota; class Clostridia; order Oscillospirales; family Ruminococcaceae; genus Ruminococcus. The sequence goes on along the minus strand of JAIDUG010000016.1, from coordinate 11,165 downwards.
TCAAAAGTAAGTCTGTATTTTCCACCTTTTTTAAGACCTATTCCGGAAACATGTGCTTCTATCGAATCGTCAGACTTTCCGCCGTTCACAACGTTAAGCCAGTATGACTTGTCATAATCTGAAAAATATGGAGAAACACTTGCATCTTCAGAAGTAGAAATACTGTATTCAGCATCAGACGCAACATCAAGTCCAAGCTGGTCGGACTCCATACCCAATGCGTTACAGATTTTGTCAGCCAAGATATATGCGTTTTTCTGCTGAGTTATTTCCGAGGGATGCCAGTCTGAACCGATACCGTCTGCCTGATTCTGTATAGGTGATTCGTAAACAGTTATTTTGTTGTCCTTGTTCTTTTCGCTGAAATTCTTTACTGCCTGCTCAATCAGCGGATACATTTCCTGACCGCCCATTATTCCGTATGTACATACAATATAAGCGTCGGGATTGCATTCTCTTATTGTTTCGAGAAATTCTTCATAGCCATCTATAAATTCCTGACTTCTTTCTTCAAAGTCCTTGCTTACATATGAATAGTCATTAGTACCAAGATTCATTACAACAACGTCATTAGCTTTTTTGGTAAAGTCCCAAGGTTTCGCATAGTCTTTCAGATTTCCGCAGATTTTGTAATAAGGAGGCACAATCTGGTCTGCATTGCGTTCTCCCTCGTTGGAATAACCTGAAACAATTCCGTGACCACTATAAGATACCGCACTGTAATCTGCATTGAGTTTCTTTGCTGTAAGGTATGCATAAGACTTCATAAAGTTTTCGGTTTTAGTTGTGTACTGTTCATAAGCGGATTGCCCCTCAACACCGTAAGCACATGTTATTGAGTCTCCTATAAACTCTATTGAAAGTTCTTTTTCCTTTGCAGGTACTACAGGTACTGGAGAATCGGAATTTATCTTTATTTCCGAAACTCCTATAGTACCGTTATTTGCTTCAGAAAGATGTATTACTTTAATTTCAGAAGTACGTGATTTGGAATCGTCAAATAACTTGATAGTCTTTGATTTTTCACTCATAACATCATCAACAATTATTTCGTCATCAACTATAACAGCGTATCTTGAGCGGTACTTCTCTGCATTGTTTATAGAGTAGTCCCCTGCTATCGTGATTTCAGCATACTTTGCATTGACGGTAAATTCTATCGCTGAACCACTCTGTACAAGCCATGCTGTTTTGCCGTCGTAATAGTTTCTTCCGGTGTACTTTACGTTCTCTTCCGTTGCACTTAAAGTCATTTCTTTAAACTCCCCTGTTGAAATAAAATTCTTTCTCATTTCAACAAGGTCAAAACCGTCAACAACTTTATCACCTGTCAAGTCCATTTCAGAAGTAATTTTGCCTTTTCCTAACAGTGCATCACCTAAATTTCTGAGGTCATCAGCAGAGTAGCTGACAGCCGTTGCCGTCAGTAACACAGCAGAAACAGCAGATACAATTTTCTTAATCATTTTATTGAACACTTCCTCTGATAAATAATATACTTTAATTATATATCATTCCGGAAAAAAATGCAAGCATTATTTTTTGCCTCTCAGCAAAGTATTGTTTATATGTTCGCAACAGGTTACAAGCATATTCCACGTTGAACTGTCAATATTGCCACTCTGAGGCAGTCCGACTTTTTTCTGAAAAAATCTTACCATTTCGGCAGTCTCTTTATTGTAGTGTCCGCACACAGTACACTGAGGGGCATTGTCATAATTACTGCCTATATCAGAAAGCATTGCCTGCAATATATAAACAAGCTGACCGTTTTCGCCTGAACGTGCCACGTAATTTTCAGAAGGAAAAACAGAATAAGGCATAGGGTCTACACGTAAATATGAACGGTATACACTTACAATCTTGTTCCACGTAGCAGGGTCGGTACTTCCTGTAACCGGCAGACCGTATTCAGTCTGGAAAGCCCTGACAGCAATAGTTGTCTCTCTGTTGTAGATTCCGTTAGGTGCTATCTGTGGGACTTTGCTGTTAATAAATGAAATTGCATAAAGATAAGTCTGCAACTCTACTATGTGTTGCCTTTTCTGAGCATCATTGTATGCCATAAAAAAATCTCCTTTCCTACCCTATTGTGTAACCAGGGTTCTGATAAGGTCGTTTGTCGAAACCGTACTTCAAATCCGAATATACTTCCGCTATTCTGTCCCACGTAACAGCACCGACTATTCCGGTAGGGTTTATACCGAATTGTTTTTGAAACTCTATGACAGACTGTTTTGTAAGCGGTCCGAAATATCCGGTATTGTTGACGGCAGGAATATTAGGGTAGGTATCGTGAATGAGTGTGAGATATTCCTGAATTATCCGCACGGAATCGCTTGTTATCCCCTCTTTCAGAACGGTATTCGGGTATAATGCAACTTCCGTATAATCAGGTGGAACGGATTCAAGTATACCCTGATATGCACGATAAATATCGTTTCTTGTCGCACGGTCTATTTCTCCGGTCTGAGGAAGTCCGAAAACCCTCTGAAACGACTTGACGGAATTTTCAGTCATTTCTCCGAAATATCCTGTAATCTCAACCGGAGTAACAGCCTCATAGTAAGCACCGATTACAGCAAGATAATATTGCAGTACACTTACGGCAACATTCTGCATACCGAATCGCAGATTTTCATAATCGGGTGCTATTTCCTCAAGTCTCACGCCCTCTGAATCAAGTTCCGCAATATGTTTTACGCTTGTGTAGATATAAGTTATTTTGTCCCATGTCGCCTGATTCACAACTCCTGTTACTGCGAGACCGAAGACTTCCTGAAATTTCTTTACAGCGGATTCGGTCGCAGTATCAAAAATTCCGTCTGCCGAAGGTATTTTAGGAATTGCAGGGTAGTTTCTTGAAATTCTGTTGAGATATATCTGCAAAGACTTTACGTCATTTCTTGCTGAACCTAAAGCAAGTTCCATACCGGGATATGACGGCATATTTGTTTTTACAGGAGCGTTTTTTACAATTTCTATGTCGTTGCCGTAGTAGTACTGTAGTATTTCAAAAGGTGTCATTCCTCTGTTTGCAAGCGTAACTGTACCCCATTGAGAAAGTCCGTCGCACGTTGTTGTAGTTCCGTTGCAGAATGCAGTGAACAGCGGTTCAATAGTACCTTGTCGCCTGACGTAATCGTTGAAAAGTTCGTCAACAAGGTAACTGATATTTTCAAAATATTCACGACCGTTAATGAATTTCTGGTCGTACTGAGTAGTAGCAGTTATATCAAAGTTATAGCCCCTTGACCTGTACCATTCCGTGTAAATGCGGTTGAGTGCGAAAGTAGTTATTGCGTAGATATTTGCACGAAGAGAATTTTCAGGCCACGTCGGGAAAATCTCACTTGACGCAACGTTTTTTACATAAGAGGCAAAGTCAAGTGTCACGTTAGGAGCATTTGAATCCGGAGTACCTAAATGAACGGTAATAGTTTCGGGAATAAAAGGAGGTCCTGTAAGCATATCAAAAGTCCTTTCGTTGTCAGTTTCCGGATGGGAAATTCGGCTCCTGATTTATATAGGTAACTGTTTCGTCGCTGGACTTCATCATAAGCGGAACGGGTATCATTCCGAAATTCTGTACAGAAGTTATCCCTGAAAAAACAGGCACGTCAACACTTCTTGCATTAAAGAAACCGTTTGCGGTAATGCTTATATCATAAAGACTGTACGGACGTTTCAGTGAATCGGGAGACTGTGAGTGTACAAGGTCGGGAGCAGGTACGGAAAATTTCGGACTTATACCGCTTTCGTTTGTAAGTCCCGAAGCTATTATTTCACGTTTTCCGTCAACGATAGCGGTCACAAGCACGGAAGCTCCAACAACGGGCGAAGAACTTTCACCGGTTCTTGTGTTCACGAGTATGTAACCGGTTGAATCGCCCATACTTTCCGAAGAAGAATATTCAGGAGATGATGGATTCTCAAACTGTTCAGACCCTAATTCAAGCTCCGATAAATCAGGCTCGGGATAACGTTCATTAGTCGAATACGCAGTATCGTCGGGAGCATTTTCATCAACGTCCTCTATCTCCTCTGAAACAGGGTGCTGTTCTTCATAAGTCTGAGTTTCCATAACCTGCTCCGGTTGTGTTATAGTTTTGGGAACGGAAATTCTGCTTGTTTCTTCAACAGCCGGTTTTACTTCTGCTGTACGTGTACCGTAAGTTTCTTTTAATTCGTCAGATGATGTGCTTTTTCCGTAAAGCTTCATCATTTCACGCTTGTATTCTTCAATAGCATTTTTGTCCATTCAATCGCCTCCATAAATGTACTGATTAAGTCTATTCATGAATTTTGCAGATTATGACAAAAAAATCCGCCCCGTTTTTTCAGGGACGGTATAAATAATTATTTCTGTTCAATAACTGTTTCTGTAATACATTTATCGTCGGATTCTATAAAAACAACTGTATTGTCGTGTGGGATTAATTCTGCATAGTTGTAATCATTAATATATGCCTGTTCTATTAAAGTTTGTTCAGCATCATTGTATGATAAATCTTCCTGTTCTTTAATTCTCTTAACTGCTTCTGTATAATCGTCGCCGTTTTTTATAACATACGTCTGCTTAATCATAGTTTCTTCAACGTTATTGTCTTCTTCCTCAACGGAAAATACAAAAGTTTCAGCAGTTCCCTCAAGCACTTCCGCTTCCGCATAATCGTAATCATTAATGTACGCTTGTTTAATAGTGGTATCTTCAACGTCTTTTTCTACTTCTTCCACAACAGCAACAGGATATTGATTTTTTTCAGGCTTGTCCTCTTTTTGAAAAAGCTGTACAATCTCAGAGACGTTTGCAAGAAAAGAAGTAGCACCGACAACAACGCCCACTACAACACCAAATCCAAACCCGAAACCTCGCTTTTTATCAAATTCTCCCATAGCTTTAAAACCTCCGCTTTCAGAAAAAATTTACATTTATTATATACCACAATAAAAGAAAATTTGTGACAATTCAGTGAAAATCTGGTGAATTTTTAATATATCTATTCTTCTAATTTCCAGTCAGCAAGTATAAATTTCATTTTTGATTTATCGTGGCAAATGTTAAGCCATTGGCAACCCTTAATATCTATTGAAAATTCAATAGAGGCGGTATTTCGCTCAACTTGTTTAGTTGTATAAACCTCAGCATCATCACATAATATTGATAATTCGCCTACAGCATTTTTAGAATTATCTTCATCTACTGCAATTATACCACTTAAGGTCTTATATTTTCCTCCTAAATAATATATTGCATAATCTTCGCTTTTCATTAAACCTGATTTTCCTATTGTAGAGGAATTATAATATGTATTGCCGAAAATATCCTTAGAACTTACATTATTATCGGAAAAATTCTTACTATGTTCAGATACTTTAATACTGTTCAAATGTACAGGTTCAGACGGTTCAGTTTCCGGCTTTTTCACAGGTTCGAGTTCTACCATTTCCACAACGGCAGTTGATGTTTCTGTTGCCGGTTTATCAGTTTTGAAAAGCTGTACAATTTCTGATACATTAGCAAGTAATGCAATTATTGCACATGCCCCTGCAAGTTTACCACCAATACTGAAAGCCTTTTTTTTATCGAAATCTCCCATAACTTTAAAACCTCCGCAATCTTAAAAATTTATTATTTTTATATTATCGCAAAAAAAAAAAAAACTGGGTGAAAATCAGATGAAAGTTTGGTGAAAATTGTTTCCGAAAAAAATTCCCCGCATCTGAGACACGGGGTAATTGATTAAGTTTCAGTAAGTTCTCCTGAATATTCAATATCATCGATATTTGCAGTAATGTCAATCGTTCTTTTAATCGGCGGTTTCTGAAAACCATTAAGACCGGCATTTTTCATACTTATCGGGTAGTCAACATAACATTCGTCAATATCAACATTGCCGTTTATTCCTGCAACAACGCCTGTTTCAGACTTCTGCCACATACCGTACACACCGTCATAATTCGGAGCATTTTCCACGTAGTCGGCAACCCACACCGCATATCTCACTTTTATATCATCGGTCGTGCAATTTTCAAGATAGTAAGCACTCATATACAACCCTGCCCAGTAACCAGCGTTTTCGAGGGTATTCATAAAGGCTTTTATAATCGCACTGACAGCATTTCTTCCGAGTGCAATCTGATTTGGTTGTTCAATGTCAAAATATATCGGATATTCAAACTTCTTTCCTGCAATAACCGATATACAGGCATTTGCCTCCTGTACAGCCTCTTCCGGAGTAAGTGCGTAAGAGTACCAGTAAGCACCACACGGAATAAAATTGTTTTTACAGCCGTTATAATTTTCGTCAAAGAATTTGTCTTTCTGAGAAGCAAGTCTTCCATAACCGGCACGTATTATACAGAAATCTGTTTTCACCTGGGGCCAGTTTATAATCCCCTGCCATTCAGAAACGTCTATGCCCTTTGTTGCCATAAAATCACCTCATAATATAGTATTCACGGAATATATTTTCTGTTACAAAAAAGTCCGGTACATTCCACATTACCGGACTTTATTTTTAAAGATTATTCAGCAAGAAGCTTTTCAGCACTTGCAAGTTTAACACAGATAATGAAAAGTTCCATAGCCTTTTTGAGTTCGTCCATAGATGGATAAGTAGGTGCAAGTCTTATGTTTTTGTCGTCAGGGTCTTTACCGTATGGGAAAGTTGCACCTGCTCCGGTAAGAGTTACGCCTGCTTCTGCACAGAGCTGAACGATTCTTTTTGCACAGCCGTCAACAGAATTGAACGAAATGAAGTAACCGCCTTCGGGAACAGTCCAAGAACCGATACCAAGAGGAGTGATTTCTTTTTCAAGAGCCTCACAAACGTGGTCAAATTTAGGAGCAATAATTTCCCTGTGTTTATCCATATGTTTGCACATACCCTCAAAGTTTCCGAAAAACTTAACGTGGCGGAACTGATTCATCTTGTCGTAACTGATAATGCTGATACCGAGATATTTTTTAAGTTCGTCAATATTCTTTTTACTTCCTCCCATTACCGCAACGCCAGCACCAGGGAATGTGATTTTAGAAGTAGAACCGAAAATATATACAATATCTTCGTTGCTGACTTTCTTTGCTTCGTCAAGGATATTGAGAATAACAGTCGGATTTTCGGTAAGGTGGTGAATACAGTAAGCGTTATCCCAGAAAATACGAAAATCCTTTGCAGCGGGTTTAAGGTTTGCAAAACGCTTTACAGTTTCGTCGCTGTAGGAAATACCGTCGGGGTTTGAATACTGCGGTACACACCATATACCTTTTATGGAATCATCTTCTGCAACCAGTTTTTCAATCATATCCATATCAGGACCTGTAGCAGTCATCGGAATGTTAATCATCTCAACGCCGAAAAATTCAGTAACCTTGAAATGTCTGTCATATCCGGGAACAGGACAGAGGAATTTAACCTTGTCGAGTTTTGACCATGGAGTTGCACCGAGAACGCCTTTATTGTAAGCGGTCTGTACAGTCCAGAACATAGCATTAAGACTGGAGTTACCGAAAATAATAATCTCGTCATCTGAAACGCCAATCATATCAGCAAAAAATTTCTTTGCTTCAGGAATACCGTCGAGCATACCGTAGTTGCGGACATCAACGCCGTTTTCGCTCTTGAAATTTCCGTCGTCAAAAACGTTCAGCATACCTAAACTGAGTTCAAGCTGTTCCTTGCAGGGATTACCTCTTGACATATTGAGACTAAGTCCCAAAGCCTTAAAATCGTTGTACTGAGCTTCTGTTTCGTTTTTGAAAGCCTCAAGCTCATTCTTGTTCATCTGAAATAAATTCATTGTTAGAAACGCTCCTTTACAGAATGTAAAAATGTCCAAATATAAGTATATCACACTAAATGATTTTTTTCAAGTGACAATATAACAAATATTTCATAAAAAAAACTCTTTTTTTTGTGTATTTCGGCACAGGATTGCCGGTAAGTAAAAATGTAATAATTTTATTGACAAACCTATCAATTTAATGTATAATATATTAAAGATACAGATTTAAAAGGAAACGGAAATTTTTTACTGGATTCGGAGGTTTTTTATAATGAAAAAATTATTTTGGTCAGCAATATGTGCATTGACAGTCACAAGCAGTTTATCCGGAAACGCTTTGATTTCAACTTATGCAGAAAATTCAGGAAACGTTACAGCGGACTTTTCTGAAATAGAGTTCTCATTCGGTGATATAAGCCTGAATTTTGCGGACACTCCAGCGATTCTCTCAAACGACAGCGAATTTTCATATAATTTCCGCAACCAGCTTGACGCTAATAACGGTGCTGTATATGATGCGATGTCCGTTCTTACCACTCCCACAACCGACACGATAACCGCAGTTCTTCCCGAACCGATTACAATGTCTTTAAGTCATCTGCCGAATACAAACGGTTACACTGAAGAAGAATCGGAAATATTCAGCAGTACGATTTTCAGCAACTGCAAAAACGGCATTGATACTGTACTTCTTGATTTTCCGGAAATATTCTGGCTTGACGAGGCAAAACTTTCAATAGGCATAGGCGATTCCAAAACCCGTCGTGACTGGTTTACAGGAAAATACAACATCACAATAAATTCACTTGTTTTCGTTCCGACATACCATGAAACTTATGGCTCTCTTGACGGTGTGAACGAATACAAAGTCAAGCTGGAAAAAGCTATTGAGGAATTTCCGGTCGAGGGCGATACAAGATATGAGCAGTTGAAAAGTATTCACGACTATATATGCAATTTTACATATTATGATATGGAGGCAGATTTCTACAGTTCAGCAGTTGGTGCAATAGTTCAGCCGGGGGTTGTTTGCGAAGGCTATTCAAAATCTTTCAAACTGATTTGTGACCGTCTCGATATACCTTGTGTGCTTGTTTTCGGAAATTTCAACTCTGAAGAGCGTGTCGCTCATATGTGGGATTACGTTCAAATGGAGGACGGTCAATGGTATGCTGTCGATGTTACTTGGGACGATTTGGACGGAAAAAACGGTCTTGAACTCAAACACGAATACTTCCTGAAAGGTTCAGACAGCTTCAATGTGAAACACTTCCCTGACGGAGACCACGATTTTACACATATAGTATACCCCGAAATTTCAGAAAGCGACTATACAATTCCTGCCACCGTCACGACAACAACTGCTGTTAACCCTAATCTCACCGGCGACCTCAATCACGACGGTAAGTTAAATATTGCAGACCTTGTATACTGTGCTAATGCCGTAATGGGTAAAGATACTGAATTTTCTTGTGACTTTAACGGCGACGGATTAACGGATTCTTTTGACGTTGTTCTGATGAGACAACTTATTATTAAATAAAAAAACTTCCGGTACTTTATGTATCGGAAGTTTTCTTTTATCTTTTCACAAAACCTTTTCTTAACAACGGAATGAAAATTCCGCCGACGGAATTTCCTAAAGTCATAACAATAAGATAACCAAACGTTTTGAGCGACCAGACCTGTGCAAGCGTAAAGTAAAACATATTCGCAACACAATGTTCAAATCCGCTGAGAATAAACACTATAACCGGAAGAAATATAGCAAACATTTTACCGGCATTATTGGTTATATTTTTGTAACCGTCAGCAGCAATAAACATCAGCATTCCGCAGAAAAACGCAAGAATGAAGTTACTCATCAAAGTATCGTTAAGTTTTGTGTTGCAGATAGCCTGAACTTTTTCGCTTATGTTATCCGCAATTCTTGTACAAAGGACAAGTCCGGAAGTAATTGCCGTACCGATTAAGTTTCCGAGCCATATGACCAGCAGGTCTATCAGGTACGCCGGTTTATTTTCGACCGCATAACCTACTTTTCCGGTAAAAAGATTGAAACCGAAACTCAGTATAACAAAAAGACCTGTTCCGAACAAAAACGCTCCTATGTACTTGTTATCGCAAGACAGATAAACAACACCACCTATGCCGATTGCAAAACCGGTTGCAATTGCCCTCAACAGAATATCGACAAATTTTTTCATTTTAGCACTCCTTTCATCAATAATTTTCTAATATATTATATCACTAAGTTGCAAAAATGTAAAGAAAAATTTTATTTAGTCCCACGAATACTTCTGCCTTCATGGTAACTGTCAAGAAAATGATGATATTCGTCACCGATATGGTATGAAATAAGGGTCTGCAAATTGACGTTTTCTGCACTTCTGAATATATTCATGTCAACTTCGGGATTGACAGCACGGAGTTGTTTAAGAAGATTCTTTATTTCCTGACGTTTGGAAGATGAATTATTATGACCCTCTGTCAGACGGCATGAGCAGTCTATAAAATGCAGACTATTGAACTCAGCCCACTGAATTATACTTTCCTCACGCACAAGGTACAGCGGACGTATAACTTCCATACCCTTGTAATTTTCGCTGTGAATTTTCGGCATCATGGTTTGCATCTGCGAACCGTATAACATTCCCATAATAATTGTCTCGATAACGTCATCAAAATGATGTCCTAAAGCTATTTTATTACAGCCCAACTCCTGAGCTTTTCTGTAGAGATAACCACGTCTCAATCTTGAACACAGAAAACACGGATTATTTTTTTCTTTGGCAACCGATTCAAAGATTTTTGTCTCAAATACCTTTACCGGAATATTAAGTTTTTCAGCATTTTCAGCTATTCTAAGGGAATTTTTTTCGCTATAACCTGGATTCATAACTATAAATGTAACCTCAAAATCAAGGTCACCGTAACGTTGCCAGCGTTCCATACATTTCGCCATTAACATTGAATCTTTGCCACCTGAAATGCAAACCGCTATTCTGTCGCCATTCTGAATCATCTGATACGTCTTCAGACCTTTTAAAAAGTTTTTCCATATGCTTTTGTTGAACTCTCTTACAATTGAATCTTCCGCCAAAATTTATTCCTCCACACAAAAAAAGCCCGACATATCGGACTTTTTAATAATATTAAGTGGGCCATTAGGGACTCGAACCCCAGACCGTCCGGTTATGAGCCGGATGCTCTAACCAACTGAGCTAATGGCCCTTATAAAGCAAACCAAAAACTTTTGATTTGCTAAGTGCCGGCATCGTTCTACTTTCCCAGGTCGTCGCCAACCAAGTATCATCAACGTCAATGAGCTTAACTTCCGTGTTCGGAATGGGAACGGGTGTGACCTCATCACTATA
>JAIDUG010000015.1 GCA_029060305.1 Ruminococcus sp. | reverse complement strand
TATAACAGTGCTATCAAACTGTCAAGTGCTTTTCTGCAAAATTTACATTTTGTTCATATCTTTTCCTTAGCTTAATGATGTTGGTGAACGCATAGACCCTGAAAAGATAGGCAATTATTATAATATAGTGGATAGATGTGAGCATTACTTGCTGACTACTCCATATACGGATTTAGAGAAGGACGGTTATGAGATTTTCCTTGACGAACACGGCTTTATAAAGGATATGGCGATTTTTGATACTGTACCCGATATATTACATTTAGATGACGACAATTTTTATATTGAATATTGGGTTGACGACGACAAAACAGCATCTATTGAGATTAGTAATTTGAACTCTTATTATACTTTCGACAAAGACCCTTTTATATATAAGGTATACGACGGCGATTCTTATGAAGTGTATGAAATTGAAAAAAATCTTGACCCTCTGCCTACTATGGAATATGAGGGCTGTACTTATCAGATTTATCCGGACAATACACTGGCTTTCTATAGTCTTGACGACAAAACCGTTTCTTCTGTTGACATTCCCGAAATTATAGACGGTATGGAAGTTACAGGAATAAAAATGTTTGCATTTGACCAGTGCGAAATAACAAGCGTACATCTTCCGGAAACTATAACCTATATTGAACCTTTTGCGTTTTATCAGTGTGAAGACCTCCGCAATGTCAATTTCCCGAAAGGTCTTAAATCTATAGGGGGTTCAGGATTCTGCGAATGTACTGCATTGGGTGATTTAAATATAGATTGTCCCGACCTCAAATTTTCAAGTTTTTCTTTTTATCATTGTTTAGCGAAAAACATAACTGTAAATACAAGAGTTGTACCCAAAAATGTTACATCACACTTTTTTAAATATAAGTCGCTTAATTTCGGAAAAGATGTAACAGAGATAGGATATAATTATTTACTTGACAAAAATATAGAGATTCCCGAAAATGTAAAAGTAATCACTTGGGACGTAATACCTGAAAGCTATATTACTATTCCGGAACATATAGAAATATTGGGTGCGTACCGACGTGCAAGCGGAAATCTTTATCATTCTGTATCAATAGGTGGTGACCCTGTAATCCCTCTTATTGAAAATAAAAGTATGGCAGAGATGTTTAATACTACAATAATGGGATACTACGGTACAGAGGCACATAATTACGCAATTGCACATAATGCAGAATTTATTCCGCTTGACGATGTCGTTTCTGGTGATGCTAACGGTGACGGTAAAATGAATATAGCCGATTTGGTTTCACTTCAAAACTATCTGCTGAAAGATTCAGATATAAGTTACGGTGCAGACGTAAACAAGGACGACAGAATTGACGTTTTTGACCTTGCAGAACTCAGAAGACAAATTATCAGAAATACCTGACTTTAATATAATGCCGGTTTCGTACAGAAGAAACCGGTATTTCTTATTTACTGCAACAAAACAAAAAACGGAGCAGGCACACTTGACAAAATCTGACAAATAATGTATAATTATTTAAACTGAAACGGGACAAACAAAACTGTCCCTCTTTTTTTTACAAAGGAGATTTTTTTATGAATGGAAACTGTCATTTTATATTCGGTGCTTCACTCGGAACAGCTTTTGCGATGAATACTGATAAACTTGAAACAATACTCCCACGGCTTACCGATTCTCCCGAAACAGCTACCCTTTTCGTACTTGGCGGACTGATAGGCGGTATCTTTCCGGATATAGATAATCCCACAAGCCATATCGGAAAACTTACTGTACCTGTCAGTTCAGTGGTAGGAAAATTCGGGGAACTTGCCGGAAAAACAGGTCCTATGCATAGGGGCATACTGCACGACCCTGTTGTATATATTACCGGACTTATATTGTCATATATGATTTGCCCGTCACTTGTCGGATTGTTTTTAGGGTGTATTTCACATCTCTATCTTGATATGTTCACACCTGCCGGAATACCTTTGTTATTCGGTGCAAGTCATATACGTCTTGCAAAAATAAAAAGCGGAAGTCAGCAGAGTGTTGTTTTCACGTGGCTTAACGTTGCTTTTGTACTGCTTATCGGATTCCTGTTGTAAACGGTTCAATAAAGTTTACAGGTACTGTATCAGTAAGCCACACGCCGTTTTCCGAAATATAGAATATATATCCCTGTCTGTACATTTCAGCGGAATCTATTCTGTATACGCAAGGTTTTCCGTGCCTGCTCCCTACCCTTTTTGCTGTCTCAAAGTCAGCCGACAAATGTACATATAGTCTGCCTTTTGGTTTCAGACCCTCTTTGTTTATGGAATCAACATATTTTTCACCTGTTCCGTGCCACAAGGTATCCGGCGGAGTACTTGCTTTCAGTTCAACGTCAACTCTGACCGAATGTCCCTGATTGGCACGGATTTTTTTCCTGTCCATACTGAAACTGTAACGCTTTTTTTCGTCAGTGCGGACTATTTCCTCAAGTGTTTCCATATCAAGAAAATATTTACCGTTTCTGTTTACCCCTGCTATCAGTCCGGAAACATCTGCCCAGCCGTTTTTATCAAGGGTTATTCCTATGACTTCAGGTTTGTGTCTGAGTATGAGCGAAAGAAATTTGCTTGTTTTCTGTAATCTGTCCGGCATTGTTTTTACCTCGTTTCTTAAAATATATCAAAAGCACATTCGTCTGTTGTACCCGTCAGCTCTGCCCAGCGTGCAGAAAGAAGTTTTGCATAGTTAATATATAGCAGTCCGTAACAGCCAAGAGAGTAACCATCGTTGACTTCAATAAGTAAAGTTCTTTCGTCATCAGTTAGTCCGAAATCAACAGCATATCCGGCAGGTGCAGACCTGAAATCACTGACGGCATTTTCTATAACCCTGTAATCGTAATGTTTACGCCAGTCTCCCTTATACAGACGAACATCAAGAATCTTTCCATATCTTACAAAACATCTCCATTCAGCAACGAAATTTACAACTTCCGAACAGTAAATATCCTGATTAACTCCTTGTATTCCGCAACCTATCAAATCTTTTGTCGACCGCACGACTATTCCGGTAAACTGTTTATCCTCAACAGGTTTGATAAATACTCCCCATTTATCAGGATTGTTATTTATATCGTTCATTTTTGCAGACCATATCTTTCTGCCAAGATATTTCTGAAGTTCTTCAGGATAATCCATTTCGGGTGCGGTAATACCGAAATCAGCAAGTCTTTTCCGAATTGTTCCCACATATCCCACAATAATATCTTCCCTGTTGCTTTTCTTCAGAATATCATTGTCATGAAACATTATTGTCTCAAATCCCATTTCATAGAATCCCTGATAAGCATTCATAAAATTGTAATTATGCGGTATACCATTATTTTTTGATTGTATATATACTTTCAGACGGCATCTTTCCTTCGAATATGTCAATAAGTTTGTCGTATGTTCGGTTAAGAATGTAGCTTGTAAGATTGTACCAGCTTTCACACTTGTCAAGGATTATCGCATCTGCTGTAATAACGTGGCTTTTCTTTTCAAGAATCGGGTCAACTGCATTTTCCGTGAAAGCCTCAGTTTCAAAATGTCTGTCTGAAAGCATACAGAGAATCTTCTGTCTTAGTCTTCCGGAGTTGGAGACGGGTTTATCAAGATAGAATACAGCTTTTTTAATCCTGAGATTTTCAAGAGCATTTCCGATAGCTTTTAATGCAACATCAGTCTTGTCAATCATACGATATGTTCCTCTGAGTCCGGCAAGGTCACGGATTGTGCCGTCCATACAAAGAAAAAGCATTGAACCCGAAAAAATTGTTTCAAGAGTGATTATTATATTGAAACCGTCTATATATACGGTCTGTCCGGAAAGGTCGTCTGCGGAAAGTTCCTTGTTTTTCCTTGACTGTATGCTTTTTTCCGATGATATTATTCTGAAAAGTGCAGTCCGCTGTCTTTCGGAAAGCTGGTAACGGTTTCCCACAAAATTTATAGCACTTCTTATAGGGTAGTCCCTGTTTAACAGAAAATGTATCTCCTCCCCTGCTATGCGGAGTTTTTCAAGACTTTCCATGCTGAAATCCTTTGAATCCGTCGAAACAAAACCTCTTTTTGCTATATTCATTTTGCAGACCTCCCATTATTTTTATAAGTATTCATAAAGTTTTCGTTTGTTACGCCATTGACGAAATAAAGTATTTTTGAATTGTAGTTTTTTTCCGGAATCATTGTTATTCTCCTTTCATATTTAAACTTTTTTAATTATATATTGACTAATCTGTTATTGTATGTTACAATAATATAAGGGGTATGTTATGAATATTTATACAGTTAGTTTTTTCGGACACAGGACAGTTGAGAATATTTCTAAAGTAGAAAGAAGACTGGTTGACGTCATCAGCAGAATAGTTGAGTCAAAAGATTATGTAAAGTTTCTTTTCGGGAATGACGGAGAATTTGACTGGCTTGTATCGTCCGTGATAAGCCGTGTGACCTATAAACACCATAACAGTTATACTGTACTTGTCCTTCCGTACATGAAAGCCGGTTATCGTGACAACAAAGATAATTACCTGCTCTTTTACAATGAGGTTGAAATATGTGAGGAATCCTCGTCAGCATACTTCAAATCAGCATTCCGGATTCGCAACAGAAATATGGTTGACCGTTCCGACCTTATTGTAAGCTGTATTCAACATAAAAGTGGTGGTGCGTATCAGACTGTACAGTATGCCCGTAAACAAAACCGCAAAATAATAAACGTCGGTTGAAAAATTATCTGTTTATAAGGTGGTGATAACTATGATATATGGGCTTAAATATACTCTTAAAATCTGGACGGAAAAGGGTTTCTGCCAATATGCAATACTTGAAAGGACTGATAACCATTTATATATTAATTGTTATAACAATGGTAAGATAAGTCGGAAAGATATTACTGATAAAACTGACTGTATTTGTAATATGGTGAAACATATTTCACATTGGAATATGCGTCACTACAATGAACCTATGGAATGGTTGCCGAGTTTTGACTGGACTTTACACATCACAACAGATGATGTTAATATATATTGTAGCGGACATGACAATGACCCTCCGGAAAGTGAATATTTTGATAACATTCTCAGATTCACTGGTATTTCATAAATAATTATATCAGAGTTTCCGGAAACTGTCAACCGTCAAACTGTCAGCGAAAAAAAGTGAATGATAATAAATGAATACATAACAAAAAAATCCACTTATGATTTATAAGTGGATTTTTTTATTCAGAAGTCTTATTTTTATTTCACTTGTTACGTTGTAGAAAGTTCAGCATATTTCATAAGGATGCCAGTAGCGTCGACAGCGTCAACCATTCCGTCGCCGTTATAGTCACCGAGCGTTTTTCCGATATATGACAGGTTACCAGTAGAATTTGCAGAATAAGATTCAAGTACGAGTGTGGCATCGACAGCATTAATAAATCCGTCACAATTTACGTCACCTTTTTGTACTTCTGTATTATAATTCTCTCCGATATAATACTTTAAACTGCCACTTTCGTCAAAGGTTAGAAGTACATCTCCGACTGCTGAAAGAGCATCTTCCTGAACGCTTTCTTCCGCACTTATAACGAGTCCGTTTTCGTCACGGTTTACGTCACTTGTTTTAATCTTGCACTTAACTCTGTCTATACTGCTGAGGACTATGCCTCTGTCCGTCTGGATAGCCTTGAAATCGCTGTCTGTAACTCCTGAAAAATCAAATTTATAGTGAGGTGTGAAGTCGTAACTTTCTTCTTCTAGTACAAGTGTTACATCGTATTCAGTAGTTGCAGAAGTATCAAATCCGAAATCTGTTTCATTTTTGAAGATATTATTCACAGCACCGTTAAATTTAGATTTGACGGCGTGATTTATGTCAGTAAAATTTACAATAAAGTTTTCTGCATTTTCGGTATTCTGAACCTCAAAATCCTTGCCGTCACAAAAATAAACTTTACCGTTGCTGAAAACCCTGTCACAACTTGCTATTCCGTCATATTTTTCGCCGTTATCTCTTGTAACATCTAAACTATAGGCATTTTTACTTACTATGTCAATACGGCTTATATCTGATACATCGGTTTCATAAGAATCAGACGGCTTTATTGCTCCGCCAAAATTCATAAAATCCTCATCATCAAGAGCGAAAAAAGAAAGATTTTTATCCATTGATACCGCATAATAAAAATTAATATATGCCTTTTTGGTTTCAGAATTGATAAAAATAGAACAGTCAGGAGTATACTCATGTGAAATCAATTTATTTGTTTCTTCATCTGAGTGTAAGGCGTTACTGTCATATGTAAGAATACATTTATCATATTTTTCCCCATTAAACTCCCATTCTCCGTCCATCATTCCTATTCCTGTAACGGCGTGAGCTAACCTGTCAGAATAAAGAACTATAAGAAAATATTTACCCTGTTCGGTAGCTTTCTGAGCCTTTTCAAGCAATATATCTACTTTTTCTTCTTTAGTATAGTGAGCAAGATTCCAATGCATATAAAGCTGAAAATCTGTATTCCGTTGTCTCATCTGATATGAGATAATATTTCCTGTCATTTCGTCATCAAGTTCAATGTCAATGAGATTTTCCCTGCCTGCCTGTAAATCAGAGGGGGTAAAAACTTTGTTATGTGCAAGAGTTGAAGCCAATGATATTCCCATACAGTATCCAGCACCGACACAACTGAAGAAGTTTTCAAGAGGTTTGTCAGCTAATTCAATATTACTGCAATGCTGAAGATAATTCTTATAATATATATCATCTGCATTAAGATTTGTATCTCCTAAAGCAGTATAACCTATATTATAGAAAATAAATCTGTCTGTTTTCATTCCCAATTCTCTGGCATACTGTTCAAGTGCAGGGTCTTCAATTGATTCCACACCAGTGTCGTATGCATATGAGATGTTACCTGTTACATTGTAAGCCAAAATGACCGCTGACACAAGTGCCGATATTTTTTTAAAAAGTTTCATAAACATAGTCCTTTCGTGTTTTTTATTTATTATATCACATAAAAATCCATTTGTGTAGATTTTGTAATGAAATGACATTTTTTTGTAATGAACGGTATATTTTTAAATATGATTACAATAAAATCAGGAGCAGGAATTATTTTCGACAGATTAATGAATAAAAAATTCTATAATATATTGATATATCCATAAAAATATGATATAATAATATTTCGAAGTTTACATTTTATAGAGGTGAATGAAATGAATATAGTAATATGTGATGACGATGAATCAGATATTCTGACTGCAAAAAACGTGATAAAACAGACTGTTCAGGAATTACATATAAAAACAGAATTCGATTACTATTTAAAAGCTACAGATGTAGAAAAAAAGCTCCTGATAAAAAAAGAATCTACTGACATTCTGATACTTGACATTGATATGCCGGAAGTGTCTGGACTGGAGCTTGCGGAAAAACTCAGAGCTGAAAACAAAGACCTGATAATTATTTTTCTTTCCAACCATGAGGAGTTTGTTTTCAAGGCGATAGAGTTTCAGCCATTCAGATATATAAGAAAAATGCATCTTAATACTGAAATGCCTTTGGCGATACGTTCAGCAGTAAGGGTTATTGAATCAAACAGGGATAAACAAATAATCTTTAATACTGAGGACGGTGAAATGAAAGTCATGATTTCTGAAATTATGTATTTTGAAGCTGATAAAAGAAAAACTATAATTCATTTAAGTAATGGTGTAAATGTAGTGGCAGGTAAAAGTATCACGGAAGTCTTTGAAAATATTAAAAGCAATAAATTCATTATGATACATAGATGTTGTGCGGTAAATGCTGATTTTATAAAATCTGTAAAGAATGATATTGCTGTTTTAAAAAATACAGAAGCCCTTATAATCAGCAGACGTAAATCAAAAGAGGTCAGACAGCAGATTATGAAGTTATGGGGCGATAAAATATGAATACTTTTTTATGGAGCATAGAGTTTTTAGCAACATTCTGTGAAGTAGCGTTAAATCTGATATTTTGTGGAACTTTTATTGAAAAAAATACAGATTCCAAACGTCCTTTAAAGAAGTTTATTGCTTCAGTTGTAGTTGCTGTTTTAATAATATTTCTGAATCAGATAGAACTTTATTCCTATATGACCGTTTTATTTAATTTATGTCTTATTGTTTTAATGTCTATGATTGTATATCCGAAAAATAAAATAAAAATATTTATATTATGTCCTGTATTCTGTACAATATTAAGTACTATAGATAATATTGTAGTGTACGTTATTTCATATACAACACATATTGAATCATCAGAAATATTTCAGGAGATGTCACTTTACAGAGTATTAGCGATAACGACTTCCAAAACATTTTTATTATTTTTTGTTATTGTTATCAATAAAATATACAGAAACAAGAAAATTTTAAAAAATAAATATCTGGTGTTATTGCTGATTATCACCCCTGTATTGCTTATTATTACGATTTCAATGACGTTCATAGAAATGAACAGCAATAAAGGTAAAATAATAATGTCAATAGTATTTTTTATTATTATGTTTTTATTTTCTATACTTATATTTTTCGGTACTTTCAAATTAGCAGATTATTATGAAAATCTTCATAAACTCAAGTTGATTGAATTGAAGAATATAATGTTGGAACAGTCAACAAACGAGACCAAAGAAACTTTTGAACTGATACAGAACAGTCTGCACGATTATAAGCATAGCATAATTTATTTACAGACACTTGCAGACAATAACGATATAGACGGTATAAAAAAATGTCTTTCACAACAGAATGATTTTTTAGGAAAAAGACTTTTTTACTATAAAACCGGTAATGATACTGTTGACGCAATGCTTTATATAAAACAAAAATCAGCAGAAAGTCATAACATTACTTTTATAATCAATGCAAATATACCGGAAGAGTGTCCCGTTTCTTCTGAACATTTCGCAGTCATTCTCGGAAATTTACTCGATAATGCTACAGAAGCATCATTCACTGAAAATAATCCGTTTATTGAAGTAAGGATAAAGAAACTTGAAGAATATTTCTGGATTATAGTTTCCAATAAATGCACTAATCAGAATGTATCGTTAAAAACGTCAAAGCCTGAAAAACATCTGCACGGAATAGGACTTAATTCGGTGAGACATATTGTAAAACATTATAATGGTGAATTAAATATTGATACAGAAAGTGAAAAATTTGAAGTCAAAATAATGATACCACTTTGATAAAAAATCCGACTTGATATTGTATGTCAGGTCGGATTTATTGTAATTATATTTAAAAATATACCGTTCATTACAAAATAATGACATTTCATTACAAAATCCACACAAGCTGATTTTTAAGTGTTATAATATAGTCACGGTGAAAAGTATGAAAGGACGGTGATGTTATTGTTGCGGAATCTTGCAGAAGATATTACATTTTTGCTGATAGTACATAAAATCATAAAGATTGAAAAACGTGATTCATACATAAATGGTATAGAAGTTATCCTGTTTCATTGTGGACTTCTGATTATGTTCCTGCTTATCAGTCTGCTTTCAGGCACTATGATAAACTTCTGGGCATACGTTGGATTTTCCTTACCGTTGCAGATTTTTTCGGGTGAGTACCGTACACGTACAAACAAACATTATTTTTTTATTTCAACGGTTATTTATGGAATTTCAGTTGCTGTTACAAAATTTTCACCGTTTTTGTATCTTGATTTTTACTGGCAGATAGCAGGCATAATTTCAGTAATCGTTATATTTAAAATGTCCGCTCCGAAAAAGCATAAAAAAATAATATACTTCCTGCTCCCTGCAGATATTGTATTTTTTATTCTGTGCTGTATCTTCAAATGGAAAATTGCAACAAATGAACTCTTATTTATAGTTGCCGACGCACTTTTACTTTTGGTCAGAAAGGCGGTTGACTGGCTTGATTCTAATGAAAAATAATAAAACGAAAGGAAAATATTTTTATGAAATACATCATAAAAAATATCAAATCGTTCATCAGAACCGAAAAGATAATATTTATATTGATTCTGATATGTATAATTGCATCGTCATTTATAATCAATTTTTCTTACGGACTTTATCAGAATTATCACGTCATAAAAGAGGAAGAAGAAAGCGACCTGTATTCTTTTGAGATAACGTTCAATAATGATTTGAATGGTGACTATGCTTCAAAAGGTGTATTGAAAAATACGCTGATGTCTTTTTCTGATTCCTTGAACGATTCAATAGATATGTACTTTGTTATGCCATACAGTGACGAAATAAATGTTGACGATTATGGAAATATGATTGTACGTTTCTGTATCAAGGACGGAAATATTGCACCTTGTGAACTTTTCAAAAAAAATATGCAGAAGAATGGTACTCTTATGTCAGGAGAATATTTTTCGGAAGAACAGGAAAAAAACGGCGAAAATGTAGCCCTTGCTTTTGTAGAAGATTCGACAGGAACATTGAAAGATAACGGCACATTATCTTTTCAGGGCAAGGAATACAAAGTAATAGGTACTCAGAGAATGCATTCCCTGATAGTCCCCTTTGAAAGTCTCAACAGTGATACACCAATCAATGACTTACTGTTTAATTTCGTTAAACCATTGACAAGAAGTCAGTATGATGAGATAAAAGAAAAAATTTCAGATGCTTTCGGCGAACTTGCGGTTATTCCGGAGCTGGATATACCTGAATCTGAAAATTATTATCTTTATAATACTATTATAATTATTTCGGTTCTTATTGCACTTCTTTCCGCAATCAATTTTGCTGTGCTTTATAAATATATACTTTCAAAACGTACAAAATCGTTATCAGTTTTCAGGATATGCGGTTGTACCAAATTTAAAGCCTTAGGAATGTTTCTTTCCGAATGTATGATTATAACAATTCCTGTCTTTGCACTGACATCACTATGTTACGACAAATTTATTCTGCCTGCTCTTGCTGTACATTTTGAATATATAGAATCCGCATACAGTATGAAACTTTATCTGATAATTTTTGCAATATATGTACTTTCCTCTCTTATAGTTCTTGGAATAATGATTTATTTCAGTTTTTTAAGAAAAACAATAAAAGAATCATGGGGAGGTATATAAAATGCTTTTAAGGCTTGGTCTGAAAAATCTCAGACATAATATTTTCATAAATCTTCTTATAGTTATTCAGATGACAGTAGTTTTTCTTATTACAATAAGTATGGTTTCAACTGTTATATCACGTTTTCAGTTTTACAGTCCGATTAAAGAATATCTTAACAGTAAAGGATATTTTTATTGTATTGAGAATGCAATAAATCCCGATACCCAGCAGACATTGAGAAGTACAGAAGAACTTTATGGACTTCTTGATAATGCAGAAAATATTACTGCATCTTATAATGACTGGCTTACATATAACGGAGATAATTCAAAATTTATCAGTTATGACGACGAATTTATTAATATGTTTACTCCGGAACTTGAATCAGGCAAGTGGTTTGATTTAAACAAAGACCAAAGTGATACTGTTCAGGTAGTTGTTTCCGAAAATTCATACGGTTTTAAAGTCGGCGATAAAATAACACTTGATAGTTTCGGAAATGACATTAATGCGGAAGTAATAGGCATTTTGAAGAAAAATACTAAAATAATAGGATTTTCAGTTTCAGAAAGTAAAAAGTATGACTGCCGTAATACGTTCATTAATTATAATTACGAAATTGAAGAAAAACCGCTTTTTATACTCAGTCAGCGTGGATTACTGGACAAAAATGTTACAATGCAGTTAAGCGGTACGGTTTTTGTGACGTATCCGGAAGATATTTCTGACGAAATTATAGAAGCAAATAACAGTACTATGAAAAAAATGATGACTTTAAATATAACTCCTCTGGACGAAATGAAAGAAAACAGTATGGATTATATTTTTTCACAGATATACACACTTTTTCCGATTATGATTTGTATTTTTGTTCTTACACTTGTAAGTGCAGTAAGTATCAGTGCATTGTCGGCAAAAAATCAGCTTAAAAACTATGCTGTATATTATATATGCGGTCTCAAATGGAAACAGTGTGCAATGATTAATTTTTATTCGTCTCTGATAAGTGTAGTACTTTCATTTATTATAAGTATTGTAGCTATGTTTACGGTAAAATTAACAGGTGTTATGGAAGAAACCGTCATTGACTTCGGAATATGGCAGTTTATAAGCTGTATGGTAATTATAATGTTTTATATGATTCTTTCGGTGATTCTTCCGGTCAGCATTATAGGAAAAAATACTCCTAATCAGATATTGAAATCAAATGGGTGAATTTTATGATTAAACTTGTAAATATAAGAAAAATATATAACAAAGGTAAGTCAAATGAATTTGAAGCATTGAAAAATATAAGTTTTTCAGTTGATGACGGTGAACTTATTGCTATTACAGGAAAATCGGGAGCAGGCAAATCAACACTTCTTCATATTCTTGCCTGTATTGACAGCTATGAATCAGGTGAATATTACATTGACGATATTTTGATAAAAAAATTAAGTGAAAGCAAACTCGCCGAAATACGCAACAAGAAAATAGGACTTGTAATGCAGGATTTTGCCTTGATTGACGATTTTTCCTGTCTGGAAAATGTACTGTTGCCGATTGATTTTTCCAGAGGAAAACACTTTAACGCCAAAGAACGTGCAATGAATGCTTTAAAATCTGTTGGTATGGATAAGATGTCAAATAAACCTGTAAATAAACTTTCAGGCGGACAGAAACAGCGTATCGCAATTGCAAGAGCAATTATAAATAATCCGTCAATCATTCTTGCCGATGAACCTACAGGAGCTTTAGATACAAAAACTTCTGCTGAAATTATGAATCTTTTTCATAACCTGCATCAGAACGGAAAAACAGTTATAATCATTACTCATGACCCTGAAATATCGAAACAGTGTAGCAGAATTATGGAAATATCAGACGGAATGTTAAAATCATAGTCTTTACAAAACAATTTCATTAATAATAACAAAACCTTCTATAGTTTCTATTATACCATAGGAGGTCTATTTTTACTGGCTACATTCTTGAGGACAGATAACTGAACACTTATTTTAAACCTCTGATTTTATAGGACCATCCACCTGTATACTGTTTCCAGTTTGGATTCCCAAGAATGTCAGGCAATTTTTTGATAATATCTTTGATATGTTAAAATAAAACTTGACACAACCTAAACAATCAAAGTAAAATAAAAATAAAGGAGAGTGTCAAAAATGGGAACAGGAAGACAGTATGATGAAAAATTCAAGGTGGA
>JAIDUG010000014.1 GCA_029060305.1 Ruminococcus sp. | reverse complement strand
ATATCATATAAAGTTTGATTTGTCAATATTATTTCAATAATTTCTATTATTTTTTATGATAAAATTTGAATCTTTGAATTTTGGTTTAAAAAATATCAGTGATAATCAGAATGGCTTGTCTGCGTTACTTTATCCACGTGTGGATTTTCCATATGTGGACTGTCCAGATATGGATTCTGTGACACAATCAAATACTAATATATCAAATATTAAACAATCAGATACTAAGTCAGTCTGTCAGTTTCTGGATTGGCGGACTGACTTGCTGTTCCTGATATTATAGAATTTATTTTCAGAAAACTATTGACAAATCATTGAAAAAGTGATATAATAATAAAAGCAACAGAAATATTGTCAGGAAGCAGGAGTTTCCGGTCAGGGCTGACGAAACTTGACAGTCGTAGCAGTTCTGTGAAGTGATGAAGTCAGATGATGTGCCAAGAAACAGTGTCTGACAGAGCTTGACAAGGGTTGTACATTTACCACAACTTGGAATAGGTTTTTCCGAAAGAAAATGTTCAGAGAAGTTCTTTTTACAGAGGGCTTCTTTTTTTTATAACTGAGTTTATGGAGCAAAATAATATGAAAGATTATTGAAAAAATCAGATGGGTGTTCTTACGGCAGTATAGGAATTTCAAAAATTGCTTGACAAAATTATTGAAATATGATATAATAAGAATGATGTAAGTTATCCGTTAGCTTTCATTAGTGTGCTGACACTTTAGGGGACATTTTTCTGACAGAAAAGTGTCATATCCGAAACCCACATCATCATGCTGTTTATCAGCCCTTAATTAAAGTTGGTCGAGGTGGGCGACTATAAAAATCAGTAATTATAAAAGCCGCCAGATTTGTTCTGACGGCTTTTTTTATGAGAGGATAAGTTCAGTATGTATACGATAAATGAAGCATTGCAGAGAGTGGCAGATTTGAAAAAAGATTATGACAGTAATCTGAAAGGAAAAACTTTTTTGTATGTTTATATTGACAGAAATACTGTCTGTTCAGAAAATGTTCCATTTAAAGAAGAAAATTATCTTCATCTTACCGGACTTGATTACAAAGGTGTAAAAACGTGTTTTTTACAAACGGGAAGAAAACTTCCTACTCATGCCAAAGAATTTTATTATGGTCTAGATAATCCTGCATCTATTGCAACAAATGTATCATTCGCACAAGGACGTACTCCATCTGAAACACAACGTATATTTAATCAAACTCAAAACAAACTGAATAATTTATCCAAACTTGTACAAATAGCAAAGAAAGCAGAATATATAGGAAATTATCAGGGAAATCAAAATTTTGATTTAGTAGTCAACAGGTCTCAGTGTTCTCTGGCAATTCAAAATTTCAATGGTATTAATTGTCCTGTATCATTATTAAATGGTGGTATAGAACGGCTGACAAGTTTACATCAAAAAATTCTTGCAATTTTCTGTAAAGAAAATGAACATAGTCCGTTTATATTATCATATTTAAATAAAAGTATTAATATCGGAAAAAATTTGTTTTCAAAAGAACTGTCAATGCTCATATCCCATGATTCATTTAGCAATTCAAAAACAAAATTTAATGAAAAGTCTCTTTGTAATTTCATAAATTCATTTGAAATTTCAGTCAGAAAATATTTATCACAGGATTTAGAAAAAATTGCAGAATTACGCAATCATGTTTATGATTCTGAAGAAGCATACGATAGATATACAAGGGCATGGAAATACTTTTCTGATATTGTTGACAATATTTTCAAAGCAGAAATTGCTCTTGAAATTCTTGCAGAACAATATAAAAATAAACCTGATTCTCTTATTTCTGAAGAATACAGGAACATCAGCAATAAATTTTCCAATATGCCTGCTCCGGAGCTTTCATCAAATATCATGAAATTTGAAACTAATATGTTTCGAGATACACTACCTGATAATATATTGGCAGTTTCTGCTCCTGATTCATTCAGAAATGCTATCAGAAGCCTTACAGAACGTCTTGGAATGTTCATGCAGAATATTGCAGGCAAGATACAGAAAACGCTTACAACGGTTCTCAGCAAGCCACAGGACATTGATACAGCACCGCCTGAATCAGCTCCGGCAAATGAAAATGCAGAAAGAAATCCAGATGATGACAGATACTATATTATTATGGATAATGCAGGTATACAGAGCTATGGAAATTATATCACAATCATTTCTGCAAATGAACTGGATTTCCATGTACCGATTACATACGAAGCAGAACAGATTCAGAAAAATCAGGACATGGAGCAGGAATTTCCGGAAGAAAAAACACCTGCTCCGGAATGCAGAAATAAGAAGACTGAATATGATGACCTGTAAATTATATGATTTCCAGAATGGCTTATCTGCGATACTTCGTCCACGTTTGGATTTTCCACATGTGGTTTTTCCGCATATGGTTTTTGAGGTACAATTAAATACTAACAGATAAAATACGAAATTATCAAATACTAAGTCTGTCAGTCTGCGGATTGACAGATTTTTTATATCAATAAAATAATAAAAAATATTAAAAGACTATTGATAAATCCTGAAATATGTGCTATAATATAATAGTGGAAATCATAAAACAGAAAGGAACAGGACAGTTTGGATTTTATGGAATACAGAAAAGGGTATGTAAAAGCATTGATAGACATATCTAACTTGCTGGAAAGACAGGAAAGCTTTTTAAAAGCACAAAAAATCAATCAGACTGCAATGGCAAGAAAAATCATAAAGTACTGTCTGGAGAATATAGACGAAAGTATGATGTACGGAGACAGAATAGAGTTCTGCTATCGTATCAATGACACAGGCAAAAACAACGTGGAGAAAACAGAAGAAGAAGCAACAAAGGAACTGGAAATCTGTAGAGCTAAAGTAAAACTTGGTATGACAATACCTGTTTCAAGAATGACTGTCGCTGAATTTCTGGAGCAGTGGTTTTCACAGCACAAAAGAACCCTTGAACCAAACTCTGTCAACGGCTATTACATCAATATCCACCACCATATTATTCCTGCTATCGGAACTGTAAAGCTTGCTAATCTAAAGCCGTCAGCTATTCAGTCATTTTATTACGACCTAATGGAAGAAAAAAATCTTTCTGCAAAGACCGTCAGATATGTACATAATGTCCTGAAAGTAGCTCTGAACATGGCAGTTGACGACAAACTGATAGCTGAAAATCCCTGCACAAAGGTAAGGCTTCCGAAATCAAAACCTTACAAGGCAACTTTATTATCACTGGAACAGATTCAGAAGCTTTTTGAATACCTGAAAAACGACCGTTATGAAGTTGAAATCAAACTTGCCTGTCTGCATGGTTTAAGGCGTGGAGAAGTACTGGGACTGAAATTATCGGACATAGATTTTGAAAAACATACTATGACTATTAACAGACAGGTCACAATCATCAGAACTTATGACGAACAGAAAGAAAAAGAAACATCTTACTATGGTCTGAAGTCGCTGAAAACGGAAAAAAGCAACCGTGTTCTTGAAATGTCAGAGGAAACAGAACGTCTAATCAGGCTGAAAAAATCTGGTGTGACGGACAAAAGAAACATCTCGGTGATATGTACGAAAATAATGATTTACTATGCTGTAGCGAAGACGGAACTATTTTATCACCACAGACGTTATATCACGCTTTTAAAAGAGTACTGAAAGCCTGTGAACTGCCGGATATGCGTTTTCATGACCTGAGACACAGATATGCTACTTTGTGTGTTGACCTGAACATTCCAATCAAGGTTATATCACAGGCTCTCGGACATTTCTCAACAGCAGTTACAGCAGAAGTATATGCTGACAGTATCAGTGCAAAGAAGGAGCTGGCAGAAAGAATCAGCACCGCTATTACATCAGATAAAAAGTGATGAACATTTCTGATGAACAACTAAAGAGAACTAACGGAAAGGCAGTAAAATTTTTCAGTCACATTCTGTCTTTCCTTTCTCATTCTGTAAGGTGATGAACAAGTTGATGAACAAGGGGCTTCAGGGCATAAAAAAGCCGTCTGTGGAAAACTCCACAAACGGCTGTATATAGCGGACAGGGAGGGATTCGAACCCTCGATACGCTATTAACGTATACACGAGTTCCAGTCGTGCGCCTTAGACCAGCTCAGCCACCTGTCCACCTATAATATTATATGCGGTAATTAAAATCCGCTTTTGGTGCGAGTAATGGGACTTGAACCCATACGTCTTGCAACACACGCCCCTCAAACGTGCCTGTCTGCCTATTCCAGCACACTCGCATTAGTACTTCCGTAAAGTACTTTTATAGTATACACCAAAACTTTAAAAATGTCAATAGTTTCCGATATATTTTTTTATTTTAACCAATTAAAATACTTTATCTCAGGATTCGATAAATTTTGTTTTCAAAAAGTCTTGAAGTTATTTCCCGTGAGTTGTACAATATTTTTGTAGGAAATTACAGAAAAGGAGTATTATTTATGGAAAATCATAAAATCAGAGTCCTTATTGGCGACAATACTGCCGAAAACGGTATCAGACTTGCCTCAAGGCTTCGTGAAATGGGCGTATACGCCTACACACGCAAAAATGACGGAAAAGTTATTTTCAACTCTATCGTCAAGGACATTCCCGATGTTGCAGTTATGAACCTTTCCGTTCCGGAACTCGATGTTATCAGTATAATGAAACAGTCCGGAAATGTTCTCACTCAGCCACCGGCATTCGTAATCATATCCGATGTAAAAAACAGTTTCATTGAACGTCAGGTCATTGAAAACGGTGCTTCCTATTATCTCACAAGACCTTTTGAAGCAGAAACCCTCTGTTCAATAATAAAGTCCGTTTCAAGAAAAGCTGTTTCTGCTGACTGTTCTGACATTGAAGTAATAGTCACGGACATCATCTGCAAACTCGGAGTGCCTGCTCACGTCAAAGGTTATCAGTACCTCAGAACCGCTATTCTCAATGCAGTAAACGATATTTCCCTGATGAACTGCGTCACCAAACAGCTTTATCCGTCCGTTGCCAGACAGTATGGCACTACCTCGTCAAGAGTAGAACGTGCTATACGCCATGCAATAGAAATAGCTTGGGAAAGAGGAAATATTGAAACATTAAACTCGTTTTTCGGTTACTCTATAAAATGCTATCACGGCAGACCAACCAATTCTGAATTTATTGCACTCGTTACAGACAAGCTGAGATTACAGATAAAAACAGTTTCACAGACAAACATTTATCAGTAAAAACCAAATACTTGCCGGAATCTTTCGGTAGAATGATGCACAAATCATTACAGTAATTATTTCCGGTCAAAGTTTGATTATCAGCTTCTTACAAAGGAGCTTTTTTATTTATATTTCCGATATTTCCGAAAAAATCATATAAGCGGACTTTAACGGGGGATATATCTGCACAAAGATTATTTCCCCTGTTAAAAATAACTTTCGGGTACTTTCAGTGTACCCGATTTTTTTATATCTACTAAACGTGGATTGACTTTTCTGAAACTCTGTTATATAATATATCCATAAAATCCGATAAAAGGGGAGTGCTTAATTTTATGTGTCCGGAAAATACAGGTCTGCTTATAAGAAAATTAAGGCAGACAAAAAATCTTACACAAAAACAGCTTGCGGAAGTGCTGAACGTAAGTGACAAGGCTGTTTCAAAATGGGAAACCGGAAACGGTTTGCCTGATATTTCAATACTTGCGGAAATCGCCGATTTTTTCGGAACTGATATACAAACACTTCTTGACGGAAATCCAAACAAAAACGGAGGTGAATGTGGAAATATGAAAAAACTGAAATTTTATGTATGTCCGGAGTGTGGAAATATCGTGACTTCAACTGCTGATACAGGTGTTATCTGCTGTGGAAAAAAACTTACAAATCTTGAGATGAAAAAAGCAGATAAAGAAAAACTTTCTGCAAAGTATCATGATGGCGAATGGCATATTACTACTGACCACCCGATGTCAAAAGAACATTTCATATCATTTGTGGCGTATCTCAATGACAGCACTGTAATGATTTTCAGACAATATCCGGAATGGCAGATTAATCTGAATATTCCATTTGCAACTACAGGAAAACTTGTATGGTACTGCAATAAATGCGGACTTATGTATCAGGATTTACGATTTAAAAGATAAAAGAAACTCCCCGTCCGTGAAAGGACAGGGGAGTTTTTTTCAGCAATGTCAGCATTGTGTTAAGGCTTATGAAGCCAGAAGACTGAGTGTCACAAATTGTCCCTTTACTTTTCCGATATTCCCTGATAGAATTAAACTAAAGCAGAGGTGATTACAATGCTGACCGGTCAAAAAATTGCCAAGCTGAGAACAGAAGCAAATTTAACACAAGAGCAATTGGCTGAAAAATTATACATAACAAGAGAACTTGTGTCAAAATGGGAAACTGGAAAAAGAAATCCGGATTATAAAATGATTCGGAAAATAGCGGAAATATTTAATGTTAAAACAGAAGATATATTTAATTATAATAACAAATTATTAAAAGAATTATCTGATTTTATTCCTGATAAATATAATAAAAATTCGACAGAACTTACAACAGTGCTTAATTCATTTCTTGCCACACTTAATATAAGAAACAGAAGCATTTTTATCAGACGTTATTATTTTTTTGAAGATATATCTGTTATTGCAGAAGAATATAAAATCAAAGAAAGCAACGTCAGAACAATTCTTATGCGAACACGGAAAAAATTAAAAAAATATTTCAAAGAGGGTTAGTTATGAAGAAAAAAGATTTATATAATGCTTTATTAGGTATTGATGAAAAATATCTTTCGGATTCTGAAAACTTTACTGAAATATCAACTGAGTTTAGACGTGCAAAAGTGAGGAAAATCAGTACTGTTTCTTCATTATGTGGTTGTTTAATTATTTTTGTTGCCGTGTTTCTTGATTCTGACGTAATGGAGAACAGTTTTAATAAAATTCCTGAATTTATAGAAAAATCCGATACAACTCAGATATATATTTCAGGTACTATAAAAACTGAAGATAAAACGGAAATTTTAAATATAGTAACTGAAAATAATTCTGAAAAAAATTATGACAACTTTACTCTTACGGAAAATACAACAAATGAAACCACTGTTGAATCATCGGAAAAAACAATTACAACAGACATTTCAGCTACTATTTACAATACTTATGTGCAGACGGAATTTTCAACAATTGAAAAAAATGAAATTCCGGATATAATTTCTTCAACTGATATGCCTGCTACTGTTCACGATACATACATTCAGACGGAAACTTCAACAATTGAAATAAGCGAAACTCCGGATATAATTCTTTCAACAGATATAGTAACAACTTCTTCTGATAATACAATTGACGGTTATGATAAAATTGATTTTTCGGGAATTTCTTTGGAAGAATGGCTTGAAAATTCTGATGTGATATGGTGCGAAACCGATACAAAAGGTTATTTGAATTCAGAACATATCTCAGCAGGAAACACAAAAATTTCAGAAAAATTATTTGAGTTAATGCAGAATAATTCAGGTGATACAGTTTATGCTGTAATGGTTGATTTTTCCTCTTGTATTGACGAAAATGAATTGCTTAACTGGGAGTACAAGGGCGATACAATTGCTGATTTGAAACTGCATATTTCAGAAGTAACAGAATATTCAGAAAACAGCTATACATATGTTGGTAGTGACGGAACAGAACACGTTGAATATTTTTTAACTTCTGAAAGTGAAGCTAAGGTTACAGAAACGGAATACAGGATAAATGAAATTAAATCTGCTTACCGTAATACGAAAATTAAAGAGTTCAGATATAGTTTTAATGATAATGGACTTGAAATATATTCAGACAGAGTAAACGGTATTCAGGAAGAAAATTTCTGTTTTTATACTTTTGCCACACAAAAACATCTTAAAGAATTTAAATGTAAAAACAATGAAACATTTATCTTCTATCCTGCAAAATTTTTAAAATAAAAGATAACAAAAAACTTTTACGATTCTTATGAATATATAGTAACATAGAAAGGTTAAAATCATGAGATTAAAAAAATTAATATCTATAATAACTGCTTTATCTATATTCTTAATATATATAATTATGCCTGCTGATTCTTATGCAAAAGAAAGTATTTCCAAAGGTGATATAAACGGTGACGGACTTATAGATGCCGTTGATGCAACATTGATTCTTGTGGAATATGCCACTCTTTCAACCGGTGGAATATCAACATTTTCAGATTCACAAAAAGTTTCTGCTGATATAAATAAAGACGGACTTACAGATGCTTGTGATTCGTCACTGATACTTGCTTTTTATGCATATCTTTCAACAAACGGTACGGAAACTGACATTGAAAAATGGCTTGAACCTACATATACATATCCTGAACCAATAACATCGCCGTCCTGTAAATCTTCGGCATTGTACTGCATTGACGACAATAAATTTATCTATAAAGACAGAATTGATGATTTTGTAGCACCTGCAAGCCTCACAAAACTACTCACAGCGTCTGTAGCACTTCATTATCTCAGTCCCGATACTGTTGTTACTGTAGGCTCAGAACAAAATCTTGTAAAACCATATTCAAGCCTTTGTCTGATTCAACAGGGACACCGCCTGAAATTATATGACTTGCTGACAGGTATGCTTATGGCTTCAGGAAATGACGCTGCTTATACCGTTGCTGTTTCAACTGCAAGAGCTGTTTATCCTGATATATATATGACTGATTCGGAAGCGGTACAATATTTCAGCGGACTTATGAATGACTTTGCAAAAAATATCGGTATGCAAAACAGCAATTTTGTGAATCCTGAAGGTTGGGACGATACTAATCAATATACTACTGTCTCAGATTTGCTGGTACTTGCTGAATATGCAATGTCTGTACCGGAAATCCGTGAAATTACATGCACTTATCAGAAGTATGTTGTATTTGATTCGGGCGAAAATGTAACATGGACTAATTCTAATAATATGATTAATCCAAATAGTCAATATTATTGTCCAGATTCTATCGGATTGAAAACAGGTACAACAGGAAATGCCGGAAATTGTCTTATAGGAGCATTCGTAAGAAATAACAAGGTGTATATTTCTGTCGTTATCGGTTGTAATACAAATGCAGACAGATATAACTTGACTTTAAAATTATTAAATAACTATATATAAATTTTTATTTAAACGGAGCAGGTATTGCATTTGGTATCACCTGCTCTATTTTGTTGTATTCAGTTCATAGTATTTCAACCACTTTTCTTTCTTCTCTGAAATTATATAAGAGTATGTAACAGGTCTATCCTGAATCTTTTTTCATAATCCTAAAACTTCTGCAAATTTTGAAAAAATCAATAATTTATCTTGACAATCATTCAGAATTTTGGTATAATTTATTTATCATTCAAAAGAATACGGAGTGTGATTAAATGAAACTGAAATCAAAATATATGCGTATTGTTACAGGTATTATGTGTACTGCTCTTGCGGTAAATGCTGTTCCTATGGTTCAGCGTATCGACGATGTTGCCGGAGCAGGCATAATTATGGGTGACATTAATTCAGACGGCAGAATTGACAGCTTTGACCTTGTGTTACTCAGACAGCTTTCAAACAGTCCTGAAACGGCGTATACGTCTGCCGGAGATGTGAACGGTAACGGAAAAATTGACAAGGAAGATTTACAGATTCTTTCGGACTATATTTTAGGCAAGGACGTTGAATTTGCAGAACCATACGTACCACCGATAGTACAACCCGAAACAAGCAGATATTATGCCTCAGATGCTGTATACCAAAACGCATTTACGGAAACAACAAACACCGGATTTGAAGGCGAATCTTATGTTAATTTCGACAATGAAATCGGAAGTTTCGTTGAATGGACTATTGAAGCTCCGGCGGACGGTAACTATAATATAGATTTCCGCTATGCAAACGGTACAGATGTAAACCGCCCTGTAAAACTTATCGTGAACGGCGACAGGGAATACGGTCAGTATGTTGACTTTGAGGGTACAGGTGCATGGACTTCTTGGAATGACCAGAACGTTACTGTATCTCTCAGAAAAGGCACGAATACTATCAAGGCATACGCTACGACACTCAACGGCGGTCCTAATATAGATTATATAGAAATATCGTCAACTGAAAAAACTGCACCTCATGAAAAGGCAGTTTCCGGTAAACATATGGAGAATCTCAATCGTGGTGTTGTTTCTGCACACGCTAAAAATGGTAATCTGATAAGCTGGAGAATACTTGCCACGGATAACGAAGAGACTATTTTCCACCTTTGGAAAAACGGCGAAACAAAACTCGGTGAATTTACTATGGAACAGGCTTCCAACTATTTCGATACCGGCGGAACGGCTACCGACTGGTATACTATTGATGTGTACGTAAACGGCGAATGTACCGAATTTGCACAGGTATCAAAGAATTTCACCAACACCAACAGCGGACAAAGTGGTGCATATTTTGACATAAAACTCAGACAGCCCGAAGATATGACTATGCCCGACGGTACAACCTGCTCATATACTCCTAATGACTGTTCTGTAGGTGATGTTGACGGTGACGGAGAATACGAATTATTCGTTAAGTGGGACCCCTCAAATTCACAGGATAACTCAAAAAACGGATATACCGGAAATGTATATATAGATTGTTATAAACTTGACGGCACACAATTATGGAGAATTGATTTAGGACGTAATATACGTGCAGGTGCACACTATAATCCATACACAGTTTACGATTTCGACGGCGACGGAAAAGCTGAACTCATATGCAAGACCGCTGACGCAACTGTTGACGGTATGGGAAATGTCATAGGAGACGGTTCAGCGGATTACCGTTCAGAAGCAGGAAGAATCCTGTCCGGTCCTGAATATCTCACTCTCTTTGACGGTGCAACCGGAAAGGCTATTGATACTATCGACTATAAACCAGCACGTGGTAATGTCAGTGACTGGGGAGATAATTACGGCAACCGTGTTGACAGATTTACTGCCTGCGTTGCATATCTTGACGGTGTGAATGCCTATGCCTGTTTCGGACGTGGATATTATACACGCTCGGCAGTTACCGCATACTCAGTATCGGACGGCAAACTTCAAGAATACTGGGCATTCGATACCGGACATGACGAAAGTGTAAAGGGTTACGGTGACGGCAATCATCATATTATGGGTGCAGACGTTGACGGTGACGGTAAACAGGAAGTTGTAGTAGGTTCAGCAGTCATTGACGATAACGGCAAACTCCTCTATACAAGCGGATTAGGTCATGGCGATGCTATTCATATCGGTGATTTTGACCCGACAAATCAGGGGCTTGAAATATTCCAGTGTCATGAAGAAGCATCGTCAGGTTATGGTGTATCGCTCCGTGACGGTAAAACAGGAAAGATTCTGTTTAAAGAAGATGCCGATTCAGATACAGGAAGATGTCTCGCAGATAATCTCATTGCCGGAAACGGCGGAGCTGAAATGGCGGGTTCACATAACGGTATAGTTTATTCTGCTACTGGTGAACATCAGCAGGTACTTGAATGGTCTGAGATTACCAAATGGGGACAGAATTCAGCAGTTTACTGGACTGATACTCTTGAAAGAGCAGTCCTCGACCGTTCAATGCTTGACCAGTACGGAAAAGGTCGTGTATTTACCGGTGATGATGCAGGATATAATAATGCTTCAAAGGCGAATGCCTGTCTGACCTGCGACCTTATGGGCGACTGGCGTGAAGAAATGCTTTTCCGTGTAGGTTCTGACACAATAAGAGTGTTCACGACAACTTATACCAATGAATACAATCTCTATTGTCTTATGCAGAATCCTCAGTACAGGGTACAGGTTGCTTCACAGAATAACGGATATAATCAGCCACCTCATACGGACTACTATATTGATTCCGTGGAATACATTCGACCGGAAGAGCAGGATATATGGGTTAATAGTAAGTAAAGGGGGAAATATATGAAATCCGTAAAAAAATTTATAGGGACTTTGCTTGCGTGTACAATGGCATTGCCGACTGTATCGACAGGTATACTTTCTGAAAAAAATATGACAGTTTCTGCGGTTCAGTCTGAATGGAAATTCGATTTAGGTGGAAACGGTACGGAATCGGGTTATACAGGAGTGACTGCCACAGATAGTTATAACAAGTCTGTCGGATATGGTTTTGCGAATACTTCCGGAGTAAAGAATGTAAACTCTTCCGGAAAAGGTGCGTTAAGTGATGCTGTACAGTTTACTTCCGGAGACGTCGGAAATACTTTCAACGTTGACCTCCCGAAAGGTCTGTATCAGATAACGGTCACCACAGGTGATACAAGCAGAACAAGTATTCGTGCGGAGGGTATGTTACAGTTAATCAATCTCACAGGAAACAATGCCGTCGAAACTTTTCAGATACCTGTCACGGACGGTCAACTGAATTTACAGGCGGTTGCAGGTCGTGAAAATACTCCGTTTTCAATAAGTTCGGTGGAAATCGTACAGCTCAACGATACAGGAAAAACAAATCCTACAATATGGCTTTGCGGAGATTCTACAGTTGCAAATTACTATAATACGCCCGATACGTCACAACACGGCTGGGGACAGTATCTCGGTGACTATCTGAAAAATACTCCGGTAAAAAATTATCAGGTCAGAAATATGGCAGCAAGCGGTCAGTATGCGAAAGGTTTCGTAGATGCTGGACAGTTTGAAGCAATAGAAACATATGGCACTGTCGGTGACTATTATATTATTTCCATAGGTATTAATGATACAAATTATTCCAATGCAACCGAATATACAGAAGTAGTAACCGATATGGTACAGCGTGCAAAGAAAAAGGGTATGAAAATAATCCTTGTGAAACAGCAGGGAAGATTGAGCGATTTGACAAGAAAGCCCCTTTTGAATGGCAGATGGTTCGGAAGTCAGATGGATTCAATAGGTACTGCCGAAAATGTAGAAGTTGTTGATTTATTCACGGAATGGCAGGATTTTGGACTCTCTGTCGGTGCGGACGTAATGAAAGATTACTATGCTACAGATGACGATTTACACCAGAGTAAAAAAGGTTCAGTTAAACTTGCTGAATTTGTTTCAGAACTGATATTCACGGAGCAGGGAGATACTCTTGACGGACTTCCGGATACATTTATGCTCAGAAACGGTAATTCCGGACAATATCTTTCACTGGCAGACGTTCCGTCAAATGGTACAAATGTTGTACAGCTTGCAAATCCAATTATCGACAGTAAATATGCGATTTGGAAAGCTGTTCCGGCAACAGACGGATATTACTACATATACAATATGGCTGACGAAAGCAAACTTTTAGATGTTGCCAACGGAAAGGCAAATAACGGTACAAATATTGGTATATGGGAGAATACAAAATCAGACGCACAGCTTTATAAATTCATACGTCAGGAAAACGGCAGTTATATCATTACAACAAAAGCCTCAGGCGACAAGAGTGCCGTGGAAGTGAAAAACGCTTCTGATGTGAACGGTGAAAACGTTCAGGAATGGGAACGCAATGGTCACGCCTGTCAGACTTGGTTTATTGATAACGTCGTAACATCTGCCGAAGAAGTGATTTCAGGTGACCTGAATAACGACGGCACAGTCGACGTATTTGATTTGGTACTCATGCGAAAAACTATTCTGAATAATAAAATATCCCATGCTGAACGAAGAGTATCTGATTTGAACGGCGATACAGATATAAACGTTGCAGATGCCGTTATAATGCAGAAGTTTCTTCTTAATGAAGGTGGCATAACCAGTATCACAGAGAGCAAAAATATATATTATGCGGTTGACCAGTCATACAGCAAGGGAATTAAAGAAAATGTAAATTCCGGCTTTACTTCTGAAGAGTATCTCAATTTAGACAATAATAATTTCAGCTTTGTGGAATTTACAGTGAACGCCCATACAGACGGAAATTTCCTTTGTACTTTCAATATCGCAAACGGCAGTACTAATAACCGTCAGATGAAGATTGAAGTCAATGATAATACTGAATACTGGTTACAGGATTTTCTTTCTACAGGTTCGTGGACAGAATGGAACGAAAGAGCTATTGTATTGCCTTTGAAGTCGGGAAAAAATATTATACGTCTTACTTCTGCAACAAATGACGGTGGACCTAATATCGACTATCTCCGTACTGAATGGACAGACGAGCCGATTGCAGAAACATATCGTAAACCTGATTTAGTACCGGACAAAAATCCGAATGACAGAAAAACTACTGTATATATTGCAGGTGATTCAACGGTACAGTCCTATCGTGAGAGTTACGCACCTCAACAGGGCTGGGGTTATTATCTCGGCAGTTACTTTACGGACAATGTGAACGTTTCAAATCATGCAATTGCCGGAAGAAGTTCAAAGAGTTTCTACGATAACGGCAGATTACAAACGATTCTTGATGAAATTCAGGCAGGTGACTATCTGCTTGTACAGTTTGCGATAAATGATTCAGCATCTTCAAATGCAGAAAGATATGCTCCTACCTGTGGCAATGTTGATAATCCAACGGTTGGTTCTTATGAATGGTATATTACAAAGTACATCGAAGGAACACTTGAAAAAGATGCAACACCGGTTCTTGTAACGACCGTAATAGGTTTAAAGGCTTATTCTGACGGAAAATTTGCAAACAGTTATACAAATTACTGTAACGCCTGCAAAGATTTAGCGAAAAAATATAATATTCCGTGTATCGACTTGAATACATTAATGGTAAATCATTATAATTCTGTGGGTTATGATACGGCGTACAAATATCATCTGATTGGTGCGGTAGAGGGTTCAACGGATATGACACACTTTACCGAAACCGGTGCAAATGCAGTTGCGGGACTGGTAGCAGATGCAATCAGTAAACTTAATATTCCAATATCCTTGGAAGTGAAATAATAATAAAAATCCCCTGTTCATTTTTGGAAACAGGGGACTTTTTTGCTCAGAAAATAATTGCCACATCAGAAATGGCAGGTTTTGATTGTGATTTGAAGATTTCTTTCATTTATGCCTTTAAAGCATAGAATCTTATGAAAAACAAGTATTAGACATATAGCAAAAATCAGTATATAATAGAATTACAGAAAACATATCGTATAATAAAATGAATATTTTTGAAAGAGAACTTGCAGGAGAAACAATTTCCCCGTCTGACCCTGATTTTCCGCCGATTCATGAAGTCATTTGAAGACCTCTCTTATAGCTGTATTTTCTTTTCTGGAAGAATACGATTTTTCCGGAAAGACAATAATTCCGTTCTGTACACACGGAACAGGCGGTCTTGCTGATACAATTATTACAGCTATATTGCCGGAAGAGTGTGAAATAATGCAATCTGTCAGCGTATATCGTTCAGATATTCCGGACTGTTATGATACCATTTCCGAATGGCTTTCACAACTCGGTTTGTATTGATTATCTGACAGATAGTTTCTGATATGTTCTATAAATTTTTCAGTGGCAAGACTTTGTGGCTGATGACGTTTCCATGCAAGGACACTTGTTGCGGTAAGTTTCGGTGACAAAGGACGATAGCAGACCTGCTCCATATTCCAGTATGGTAAAGACCCTTCCAGTACAAGAGCATATGTCAGACCGTTTCGTACCATAACAGAAGCATTTGTACTCATATTGCTTGTAAACTGAATATTAAGTCTTTTGAAATAATCCCCGAACCAGCTTGCAAGTTCATTTTTAATAAGTGAACGTTTTACAATACAGACAGGAAGCCCTGATAAATCTTCCGGTGTTACAGATTCTTTTTCTGCGAGAGGGTCGTCCGGACGCATCATTACAACCCAGTTTTCCTTTACATTCATGCGTATAAATTCATATTTATCAATATCAACCGGTTCAAGCAGAAGTCCTATGTCAGTCAGTCCTTTGTCAAGACGTTCACGGATATGGTCGGCATTGGCGGTATGTATATCGTAACGGACAAGCGGATATTTTTCATGAAATGATTTTATAATTTCTGCAACAACCTGTACGGAAGCAAGTTCACCACAACCGACAGAAATCTCACCGTCAACAATTTTTTCCTGCTCCGTCATTTCCTTTTCAGTTTTGCTTACCAGCTGTAAAATTTCTTCTGCACGTCTCCGGAGCAGGATTCCCTCATTGGTGAGAGTGATTTTTCGTGAACCTCTTTCAAACAATCTAACACCAATCTCTTCTTCCAGTTGTGAAAGCTGACGGCTGAGTGTGGGTTGTGTGATATGAAGAACTTCTGAGGCTCTTGTAACGCTTTCTTCATTTGCAACAGTAAGAAAATAACGTAATACACGTAATTCCATAAATACAGCTCCTTTCTTTTGATATGTATAATTATATCTTATCATATCTGTTTTTGAAAATCAAGTTTTATATATGCTTTTGAAGCATTGATACACTATAAAATATAAGTTTTTATAAATTCTCTCAAAATAACAAAACGGTTCTGCGATAATATCAGAGCCGTTTTTATTATTTATACTCATTTGACAGAATTATATGTAGTCACAGCATTATTGCCAATTTATCATTATCAAAACACCCTCGTTGTTTGATTATGTGTAACTTCTATGAAAACTAAATTAATCAACTCCAAGTGCTATTTTTGTCGCTTCAAGAGGTGTTGCATAGAATAATGCCTGTAATTCATGTTTTAATTCCACCGATAATTTTTCGTATTTTTCACGACAATCTTCGGGCAGAAGTATTTTTTTTGCCCCTGCATTTGAAGATATGACAAATATTTCATCGAGTTCAGTAGTCAGAGGCATCATACTGCCTGACATTACAACTCTTCCGCAGATTACAAGCGACGGCATTACAGGACG
>JAIDUG010000013.1 GCA_029060305.1 Ruminococcus sp. | reverse complement strand
CTGCTACAGAGGAAGCTACAACAACATCTGCTACAGAAGAAGCTACAACAACATCTGTTACAGAAAAAGCTACAACAACAACTTCTGCTACAGAAAAAGCTATAACAACAGCTACTACAGAAGAAGCTACAACAACATCTACTGAAGAAGTTACAACAACAACTACTACAATGAAAGAAAGAGAAGTACTTACAACAACAACTACAATAGCAAACAATCACATTGCTTCTGATGAAGAAATCTGCAACTGGGCAGTAAATGACTACAATTACAAAAATTTCGATAGCAAAAAAGATGCTGTAAAGGCAGTTTCCGCAGAAATCACTGGCAAATCCGATAATTACTATGAGATTACTCTGAAAGATGCTTCCGGTAACGTTCTTGATGTTTATGAAATCAATCCTGAAAACGGTATAGGTGCAGATACAAACAACGTTGAAGTTAATCTTCCTCAGACAGGAAACAATTCTCTTACAAATATCCTCGTTGCTTTCACAGCATTCATGATGACAATGACTGGTTTCGTTTCTGTTAAATTCTCCGGAATCTTCCGTCGTAAAGAAAACGAATAATTAAAATATACATTAAACATTAAAATATATATTAAACAAAAGAGACTGAGAAATCAGTCTTTTTTGTTGTATATAAATAAATTAAAGAAAAATACTACCGTATGAAAGGAAAGTCCATTCCCCACCAAACGTGAACGGTCTGTTTTTCCGACATAAAAACAACCGTACAGTTCTGAAACTGCACGGTCATAAGACGGAATATAGTTGTTTTCTTTTTCATATCAGCTACGGATATTGGAAATCTCGTCAGTCAGCCTGAGAATTTCCGGAGTAATTTTCTTTCTTTGTTTTTTCAATACATACTGATATATCGGGTAAGCAGTTACAATAACTACTATTCCAGTAATTCCTATAATTATACCGGAAATATATTCTGACCATTCAATACACATACACATTCCGAATCCCATTATCAGTGTACCGACAATTCCGACAATAATTGAAATTATAGTTGCTTTCTGCTCCACACTCTTATCAAGTCTGCGGAGCTTTTCCATTTTATCTTCCTCCTGCGGAAGATATTTTCTGCGTATACTTTCAATTTCTTCCTGTTTCTGTGCGGAATAAGTATATTCAAATTTTTCATTGTTCTCCATTTCTGACGCTCCTTTCAAGCAATTTCAACTTTTTATCTGCCCTTACTATCATGAAAACTGCCATACACATTACAATTATACAGACCGCCGAGCCTGTTATAGTGTTCATCTGACGCTGTAATTTTTCACCGCCTCCGAAAGCCGAAAACATGGCGGTCTGTAGTGCGAACATTGACATTACTGCACCTGCAAGATTAAGATTTTTTGTGGCGGATAAAATCGCATTATCACGTTTCGCAAATGAAATGACATTCGATATTGACGATATAAAGCAATAAAACATATACATAGCCGAGATGTAGATAATATATCCCTTGTATTCATAACTGCGGTTCTGCCATATCATCTGAATTGTCATTCCGCTCATCGCAAGGTTGAGAAGAAACATCATAATTCCGCATTTACGATAACTTCTCCACTCCTGTATCTTACGTCTGACAGAATGTCTGCTTTTATCGGTGA
Source organism: Ruminococcus sp. (assembly GCA_029060305.1). Taxonomy (GTDB): domain Bacteria; phylum Bacillota; class Clostridia; order Oscillospirales; family Ruminococcaceae; genus Ruminococcus. Next base: position 54,711 of record JAIDUG010000013.1, on the reverse strand, counting down.
TGCGGATATTCCTCAACAGCATAAATCGAATTGATGCAATCATAAGATAATAAATTCCTATCGCCCACAGCCACGCTGAACGAAACATAATTCCCGTACCGCATTTGAAAACCGTATAGAATAGATTGATTACAAGTCCTGTATATAACGAAAATTTTGCCCGAAACTCTTTGTCGTTGAGATACATGGAAGTATATTTATATTTGTTCATGAAGTTACGGAAAAAAACAATAATTTTCACCTCGTCGCCGTATATGAGTTCTTTGCAACGTCTCTTTGCTTTCGGAAAATTTGTACATAAAACTGTCAGTGCATATGCTGACAAAATATAAGATATATAAGAAATAGGGTTAATATCGGAAAGAAACAGTAATGAAAAAATCATCATAGGAAATCCGATTATACTGCTCAGTACGATTATTTTTACAGGTGGAAAAAGCAGTTTCAGAATTGTTTCCTTACATTTCTTCATTTGTATTTCTCCTGAATCTGACAGTAAACGTACTTCCTTTGCCGATTTCACTTTGTACGGAAATTTCACCGCTGACAATATCTATAATCCGCTTTACAAGTGCAAGTCCGAGACCGTTGCCTTTTACGGCGTGTGACGTATCGCCCTGATAGAATTTTTCAAAAATATGCCGTCCTGTTTCTGCTGACATTCCGCAACCTGTATCACTGACGGTCACGATAATAAAAGAATTATTTTGTTTCAGACTTACCGAAATACAACCCTGCTCCGTAAACTTCATCGCATTGGAAAGCAGATTATTCCATACAAGACTAAGTAATTCACCGTCTGCATTGATAATAATATCCTCGTCTATATCAGCTTCAATGTCAAGACTTTTTTCTTCCCATACTTCTTCAAAGTTCAGCAGACATTCACATAACTGTTCACTGAGATTATACGGCTTGCTTTCGGGATATATCTGCTGATTCTCCAGTTTGTTGAGTTTCAGGATATTCGTTATGAGATTAGCAAGACTTCTCGAAGAATTTGTAATCGCCCTTGCATATTCCGTACGTTCTTCATCTGTCAAATCCGGACTCTGTAACATTGTACTGTAGTTCTGAATGACCGCAAGCGGAGTTTTCAGTTCATGCGAAACGTTTGTTATAAAGTCTGTCCGCAAGGTTTCAACTCCGGCAAGTTCTGTAGTCATCTGATTTATCTGTCTTATAATAATGCCAAATTCATTGCCGGTTTCCTTTGGTATGTCAATTTTTACGTTAAAATCGCCTTTAGTAATTTTATCAAGTCCCTGTATGATATTCCAGACGTGACGTTCTACTGTAAGTTTCCGGCGTACTGAATCAATAATCCATAAAATCATTGTCAGTAAAATAACATTTGCAAACGTCAATATTGCTTTATTTTTCAGAATTTCGAGGTCAAATTCCATAGAATTCAGAAACACCATAAAGGAGCAGGTAACAACAAACGCAATCAGCATAAAAAACGAAAAGAAACGAAATAGTCCCCACAAGATTTTACTGTATTTTCCGCTTTTCATTTTAGTACCGCCTTATATCCCAGTCCGTGAACCGTCACTATTTCAAAATCCTTACATTCAGAAAATTTTTCCCTTAACTTCCTCATGTAAACGTCAACCGTACGTGAACCTGAATTGCTGTCAATGTCCCAGAATTCGTCCATTAACTGTGAACGTGTAAACGTTTTTTTCGGATATGAAAGAAGTTTATACAGCAGATTAAATTCCCTTGCTGTTAGCGGTATTTCCTCACCGTCAAGTACTGCGGTACGTTCTTCAGCATCAAGAGTAAATTTTCCTATAGTCAGTTTTTTTGAATTGTTGATTTTTGCCCTGCGGAGTAATGCTCCGATTTTCAGCAGAAGTTCATCAAGGTCAACAGGTTTGACCATATAATCATCAATGCCGATTCTGTAACCTCGTTGTTTGGAATTGAAATCGTCCCGTGCGGTCATGAAAAGTATCGGTATTTCCTGATTCAGTGAACGTACTGTTTCCGCAAATTCAAAACCGTCAATATCCGGCATCATAATATCAGATATGATTAGGTCAAACATATTGCCGTACATCGTATTGTACGCATCATTTGCATTGAGACAGCCTGTTGTTTCATAACCGTTTTTATTCAGATATATGCAGACCGTTTTATTCAGATTTTTGTCATCTTCCAAAAGAAGAATTTTAAACATAAACAACAACCTCCTATGATATTTTTTTATAATATCAGAGTGATGTTAAAGTTTTGTTAAAATCAGTACAGTTTATAAAAAATTTACAAAAAGTTTACAAATACAGTGAAATCATATGACTTCACCGTATTCTTTTAATGTTTTCCTGCATTTCTGCTTTTTTCAATGCTTGCCTGAATCTTTGTATTCTGTTCTTCTCTGCGTTTATCAGCTTCGGCTTTTGCAGATTCCTTGCGTGCCTGCTGTTCTGCGGAAATTCTGCTTTTTGCTTCCTCGACTGTTTCGCCGTCTTTTGTCAGGAAACTGTCAACGAACTTGTCCTCAATCTTTTTGTATGTACCTACAACACCGTTCTCAACAGCTTTGTAAGCTCCGACAACTTTTTCCTCGATTTTCTTGTTTGCCTGAATCAGTTTTGATTTTGCCATTTTTGATTACCTCCATTTTATTATTTTATGCCTTTAATCATCGGAATAAGTCCGAGTAAAAGACCGATACCGACAATGCCGACAACTATGCCCCAAATCATAAGACCTTCCCAGACCATAGCCATACACATACCGACACCGAGTACCAGCGTTGATAACACACTATAGACTGCAATGCCAATTGTTCTGCCGTTTAACTGGATTGGTGATGCACCTGTCATCTTTCTGCGGACGATTACCATTGCTATCAGAATGACTGCTCCGACTGCTCCGCATACGATACCCTGATTGAAAGCGTTCCATTCAGGAAGAAGACCCATACACATTCCCAGTGCAAAAATAAGTCCTCCGATTGTTGACATTACCAGTGTTACAAAGTTTTCTTTTTTCATTAGTCAATACCTCCGTTTAATTTTTATTTCAGACGTTTTCCACATCTGTTGTATATATTCTAATACTGATATGTTTGCGTTTTGTTTGCGAAATGTTTCTGTTTTGTTAAAATTTGCAAACTTTGTGTGGAGTATTCACTTTTTAAAATTTTACAGAAATTTTAAATTTCTCAGATTGTATTGACAAAATCTGAAAATTATGATAGAATAAATAAAACCATAATTTTTGATTGGTGAGGTGCAATATGAATCCGAAGTACAAAAGAATTTTATTAAAATTAAGTGGTGAGGCTCTTGCAGGTGATAACAAAACCGGTCTGAACTTTGACGTAATCACTGACATCTGCAAAAGTATAAAGAAATGCGTTGATGAGGGCGTACAGGTCGGCGTTGTTGTCGGTGGCGGTAACTTCTGGCGTGGACGTTCAAGCGGTGCTATGGACAGAACTCGTGCCGACCATATCGGTATGATTGCTACTGCTATGAATGCTCTCGCTATTGCTGATGTCCTCGAATCTCTCGGTTGTGTCGTGAGAGTTCAGACGGCTATCACTATGCAACAGGTTGCAGAGCCTTACATCAGAAACAAGGCAGTCAATCATCTCAACAAGGGCAGGGTAGTTATTTTCGGTTGTGGCACTGGTAATCCGTTCTTCTCGACTGATACCGCTGCTTCTCTCCGTGCCGCTGAAATTGAAGCTGAAATCTTCCTAAAGGCAACCCTTGTTGACGGCGTTTACGACAAAGACCCACACAAATATTCCGATGCAAAAAAATATGAAACTCTTACATTCAGTCAGGTACTCAATGAACAGCTTGCCGTTATGGACAGTACAGCCGCTACAATGTGCCGTGACAATAAAATGAATATGCTTGTTTTCGATCTCTCACGTCCCGACAATATCTATGATGCTATTATGGGCGAAAATATCGGAACAATAGTTTATGGTGAATAATTTTAATCGAAAGGAATCAATACAATGAAAGAACAGATTAATCTCGCAAAAGAAAAAATGAACAAGAGCCTGAATGCTCTCGGCAACGAATTTGCTTCAATCCGTGCAGGTCGTGCAAATCCCGCTGTACTCGACAAGGTTGTCGTTGACTACTACGGCGCACCTACTCCCATTAACCAAATGGCAGCTATTTCCGTTGCTGAGGCAAGAATCCTTGTTATTCAGCCTTGGGACAGGTCTACTCTCAAACCTATTGAAAAAGCTATCCTTGCTTCCGACCTTGGTATCAATCCTACTAACGACGGTTCTGTTATCAGACTTGTATTTCCACAACTTACAGGAGACAGACGTAAGGAACTCTGTAAGGATATAAAGAAGTACGGTGAAGAATGTAAAGTCACAATCCGCTCTATCAGACGTGATACTATGGACAAATTCAAGGCTATGAAGAAAAATTCTGAAATCACTGAGGACGACCTCAAAGACTGTGAAAAGAAAGTACAGGACTTAACGGATAAATTCTGTACGGAAGTTGACAAGGCTGTTTCCGCAAAAGAAAAAGAAATCATGACTGTCTGATTGGTGAATTATGGCGTTATTCGGTAAAAAAGAAAAGGAAGAACAGTCTTTACCGGCTGTTCTTCCGCAACACGTAGGTTTTATAATGGACGGCAACGGCAGGTGGGCGAAAAAAAGAGGTCTGCCACGTTCATTCGGTCACCGTGAGGGTGCGAAGAATTTCAAGAAGATAGTCCGCTACTGTAAGGATATAGGTCTGAAAAATATTTCATTCTATGCTTTTTCAACGGAAAACTGGCAACGTCCCGAAGACGAGATAAACACTATAATGGAGCTTTTCCGTGACTATATCGTTGACGTAAGAAACTTCCTCAGTGAAAACACCCGTATGATTTTTTTAGGTGACAAGTCTGCATTTGACGAAGATTTGCAGGAAAAAATGATTAAACTTGAACAGGATACCGCACATTATACTGAAATGAATCTGATGATGGCGGTAAATTACGGCGGACGTGACGAAATAGCACACGCTTCACGACTGCTTGCACAACAGGCGGTTGCAGGAAAAATAAAGCCCGAAGATATAACGGAACAGTCAATAGCTGATAACCTGTATACAGCAGGATTACCTGACGTTGATTTGCTTATCCGTCCGAGTGGTGAACTCCGTCTCTCTAACTACCTTATATGGCAGTGTGCGTATGCGGAATTTTATTTCACTGACGTTCTATGGCCTGACTTCACCCCGAAAGAACTTGACAAGGCGTTGATTGAGTACAATAACAGAAACAGACGTTTCGGGGGTGTGTAATGCTTACAAGAATTATTTCGGGAGCTGTCGGTGTTCTGATTCTTGCCGTTGTATTGTACTTCCATAATACAATCGTACTTCCGATAGCTGTTGCGTGTATAATAGCCGTAATGCTTTATGAACTTCTCAGGGCTGTCAAAATGAACAGGTGTATTCCAATATTGATAGCAACGGAAGTATGCGGTATAATTACGCCGTTTTTAAATGCTTCCCTTAAACGTCCTTTAATGTATATTATGCCACCGACAGATATGCCACCGAAAGATTCATTTAATAATGAAATCATTCACCTTATGCAGTTTGTCGTGACGTTGTTGTGTGCGTTTGTGATATTCGTGACGTGGCTGAAAAAACACAAGGAAATCCGTTATGAACAGGTATTCTTTACACTTGCCGTTATGGTACTTGTACCACACGCAATGTCAACAATGATACTCATTCACAACTATAACGGTAATAGTAATGACGGTCTTTTCCTGCTCATAATGGCACTTTGCGGTGCGTGGATTGCAGATACAGGAGCGTATTTTTCAGGTGTTGCACTCGGTAAACATAAACTCTGTCCAGAAATAAGTCCGAAAAAAACAGTAGAGGGCTTTATAGGCGGTATCCTTACAACTGGTATCGTTTACGCTGTTGCTTTTTGTGTAAGTTCAGGAGGATTTTACGTGAAAACCGCTTTGATAGCGTTTATTCTGGGTGCAGTGTGTGCTGTTATCGGAACAGTAGGCGACTTATCCGCCTCAATGGTAAAAAGACAGATTGGTTTCAAGGATTACGGAAAAATTATGCCCGGTCACGGCGGTCTGATGGACAGATTCGACAGCGTTTTATTTGTACTTCCTACTTTTTACGCATTTATGGCAGTTATTTCTTCAATATAAGAACTACGAAAGGAGACTGAACGTTTTTTCATACAAGCGGAAAGTCTCTTTTCACTTTAATCTTATAATTACGAAAAATTTTTCATATAATAAAGGAGATGACACAATTGAATAAAACAGTTTCTGTTTTAGGGTCAACGGGTTCAATAGGTACTCAGTCGTTGGAAGTCTGCGAAAAGCACGGTTTCAGGGTATACGGACTTTCCGCCAACAACAATATAGACCTGCTCGAAAAACAGACAAGAAAATTCCGTCCGGAATATGTATGTACCTGCAATCCCGAAAAGTATTCCGAACTGAAACAACGTCTTTCCGATATGAGCGTTAATGTTCTCTGCGGAATGGACGGTCTTTGCGAAATAGCTTCTCTTGCACAGAATGACATTGTATTAAATTCTGTTGTCGGAATGGTGGGACTTCTTCCCACTCTCACGGCAATAAACGCCGGAAAAGACGTTGCACTGGCAAATAAGGAAACGCTTGTTGCAGGTGGTGAAATAGTGATGTCGTCGGCAAAAGCCAAAGGCGTTAAGATATATCCTGTGGACAGCGAACATTCAGCAATATTCCAGTGTCTGCAAGGAAACAAAAGAGAACAGTTAAGTAAAATCATTCTTACTGCTTCCGGAGGACCTTTTTTCAGAAAGACTTACGACGACCTGAAAAAAGTCACAAAGGCAGACGCTCTCAAACATCCTAACTGGAGTATGGGAAACAAGATTACTATAGATTCCGCAACGCTTATGAATAAAGGTCTTGAGTTTATCGAGGCAAAGTGGCTTTTCGACCTCACGCCTGAACAGATTGAAATAGTTGTACATCGTCAGAGCGTTGTACATTCTGCCGTGGAATACAACGACTATTCAGTTATTGCACAGCTCGGAGTGCCTGATATGAAAATCCCGATTCAGTACGCTTTGTTGTACCCTGACAGACTGGAATGTCCTACAAAAAGGCTTTCGCTTACTGATTACGGAAGTCTCACATTTGAAAAACCTGATTACAAGACTTTCAAGTGTCTGTCGACGGCGATAAAGGCGATAAAAGCAGGCGGTGCATATCCGTGCCTTGTAAACTCCGCAAACGAAGAAGCTGTAAGGGCTTTTCTGAATGACGAAATAGAATTTATAGAAATCGGCGAAATAGTATCATCTGTCATGGAAAAATTCCAGCCTGCTCCGACAGAATGCTATGAAGATGTGGTGAAAGCTGATATTTCCGCAAGAGATTACGTCCGTAATATTATAGACAAATAATTTTTCTGAAAGGAGACTGATATTACAAATGGGCATAATTATTGCAATAATCATTTTCGGACTTATCGTTATGGTACACGAGTTCGGACATTTTATCTGTGCAAAACTCAGCAAAGTACAGGTACTTGAATTTTCAATCGGTATGGGTCCTAAGATAATACAGAAAAGATTCGGTGAGACTATGTATTCGCTGAGACTTCTGCCGGTAGGTGGTTACTGTGCTATGGAGGGCGAGGATACTGATTCCGACAATCCGCATAGTTTCAGAAGTGCGAAACTCTGGAAACGTATGATAATACTTGTTGCTGGTGCAGGTATGAACTTTGTGTTAGGATTTATATCAATAGTGATTATGATGTCAATGCTTACTTCCGTGCCGACTACTCAGATTTCAGGATTCAGTGCCGTTGAACTTGAGGACGGTACACTTGAAAGACAGTCGGGAAGTTACGATGCAGGATTAAGACACGATGACATTTTCTATGAAATCGACAACACAAGAATTTACAGTATGCTTGACCTCAACTATATTCTTTCTTCTTCTCCTACAAACGTCCACGACGTAACCGTTATACGTAACGGCGAAAAAATAGATTTTGACGACGTTAATTTCCATAGTCCGACCGGTAGTACAGTGGATTTCGGACTTGTTCAGAAAGACAAGAATCCGCTTACCATTCTGAAAGGTTCAGGGGAAATGTTTATGTCAATGGGTCACATTGTCGGAATGTCACTGAAACAGCTTGTTTCCGGTCAGGCAAAGAAAGAGGACGTTTCAGGACCTGTCGGCGTTGTAACCGCTATCAATGAAACTACTCAGGAAAGCGAAGATATAACAGATACAATATTCCAGCTTGTATATATGACGGCTCTGATTACTATAAATATCGGAATATTCAATCTTCTGCCCATTCCCGGACTTGACGGCGGAAGACTTATATTCTGTTTCATAGAACTTGTAAGAAGAAAACCGGTAAAGCCGGAACACGAGGGTTATGTGCATCTTGCCGGAATGGTACTGCTTTTCGGTATAATGATTATGGCAACATATAATGATATAGTACGTCTGATTACAGGCGGTGTATAAAAAATCATAAGGCAGGGAGAATATTTAATTTTTCCTGCCTTAATCTGAATAAAGGAGTTTTTTTAATGAGGAATGTAAAACCTGTAAAAGTCGGGAACTGCGTTCTTGACGGAAAACACATATACATACAATCAATGCTGAATGTACGTTCAGACGACATTGGGGGAAATGTAAGACAGGCTGTTGAACTTGAAAAAGCAGGTTGTGAGATTATCAGGACTGCTGTTCCCGATATGGAAGCGGTGAAACTTATTCCGGCTATAAAGTCGGCTGTAAAAATACCGTTGGTAGCCGACATACATTTTGATTACAAACTTGCAATCGAATCCGCAAAGGCAGGAGCTGACAAAATCCGCATAAATCCGGGGAATATAGGAAGCAATGACCGCATAAAGAAAGTTGTTGACATATGCCGTGAAAGGAATATTCCGATAAGAATTGGTGTGAACTCCGGTTCACTTGAAAAGGAACTGCTTGCGAAATACGGCTCGCCTACTCCGGAAGCACTTGTTGAAAGTGCATTGAATCACGCAAAACTTCTTGAACAGTTTGATTTTGACGATATTGTCATTTCGATAAAGTCCTCAGACGTGAACAGAATGATTGAATCATACAGACTTGCATCAGAAAAATGCAACTATCCTTTACATCTCGGAGTTACGGAAGCAGGTACTGAACGTATGGGAATTATAAAATCATCAGTGGGAATAGGTTCACTGCTTTGCGACGGTATCGGTGAAACTATCCGTGTATCGCTTACCGCCGACCCTGTAAAAGAAGTATATGCAGGTCAGGATATTCTGAAGTCAATCGGCAGACGTGGCGGTGTGAAACTTGTTTCGTGTCCCACTTGCGGACGTACAAGAATAGACCTTTTCAAAGTAGCTAATCAGATTGAAAACGCTGTACGCAATATGGAAAAGAATATAACTGTTGCCGTAATGGGCTGTATAGTAAATGGTCCGGGGGAAGCACGTGAGGCAGATGTGGGAATTGCAGGCGGAAACGGTTGTGCGGTGATTTTCAGAAAAGACGGTTCTCAGCGAAAAATCAGAGAGGAGGATATTGTCTGTGAACTTCTTGCGGAGATTGACAGGCTGTAATGATGAAAGTAAATTTAGCTGAATTTTTAAAGGATTATACGGATATTCCGGAAAGTACAAAAAGCGGTGAATTTTTCCGAATTTCTTATTCCGAAAAAATGGACAAGATGACTTTTTTTGCACGTTTTGACAAAATAGTCCCCAGTGAAGATATTTTTGCATTTGAGAAAAAAACGGAAGATATTTTGAAAGTCCATAGAATACGTCTTGCGTGCAGTTATCCGTCAGAACTTTTCGGAATGAAATGCTATGACGAAATGATTAAACTTCTCAGGCGTGACATATCCGTTATAAACGGTTTTATGGATAATGCACATATCAATATGGACGGAAATAATATGTCAATAGAACTTGTACACGGCGGTCGGGAAATACTTGAAAAATATCATTTCTGTCAGAATCTGTCGAAACTGATATATAATCAGTTTGGAGTTGAAATAAAAGTAAATCTTGACGGTGCGGAAAAAGTTTCGTCAGAAGATTACAACAATATGATTGAAAAGTTTTCCTCAGAAATGCCGGATTATAGTCAGCAACTTTCAACGTCGTCAACAGCAAAGCCGGAGATAGTCATTCCTGAAAAACCTGTGGACATTGATGCGGTTGATATTGAATTTGACGAGGAATCTGCTGAAATAGTTTTCGGAAAAACTATCCGCAAAAAGCCTGTTCAGATAATTGAAGCATTGAAGAAAAAAGGAGAGACGGCTGTTATTGTCGGAGATGTTTTTGCATCAGAGGTCAAGGAAGTCCGCAACGAGAATACAGTGGCGACTTTCGAGATAACTGATTACAGCGGTTCAATGACAGTAAAAATTTTTGAAAAAACCGAAGATATAAAAAATATGAAACTGAATAAAGTGAAAAACGGCGATACTATTCTTGTAAAAGGAAAAATTGATGATGATAAATTCATTCACGATGTGGTCATATCTCCGGAGTCGTTAAACAAGGTGAAAAGGATTCCGAGAACTGACAACTATCCTCAGAAACGTGTGGAATTACATTGTCACACAAATATGTCGGCAATGGACGCTGTAACTGACCCTGTAACACTTATCAGAAGAGCTTCAGAATGGGGACATCAGGCTATGGCTATCACTGACCACGGTGCAGTACAGGCATTTCCGGAATGTATGTATAATATGCCGGATAATTTCAAGGTAATATATGGTTGTGAGGCTTATGTTGTAAACGATATTTACAAACAGAATATTCTGAAAAATCCCGACAGCAGAAGTATAAACGACGAAATAATTATTTTTGACGTTGAAACCACAGGGCTTAGTTTTTCTTCTGACAGACTGACGGAAATAGGTGCTGTAAAACTCAAGAATCTACAGATAGTTGATACTTTCAATACAAAGGTCAATCCGGAAAAGCACATTCCCGAAAATATTACAGAACTTACAGGAATAACCGACGACGACGTTAAGGACGCACCGAAAGAAAAAGGGGCAATTCAGCAGTTTATGGAATTTTGCGGAGATAATCCGGTACTTGTCGCACATAATGCAAATTTCGATACTACTTTCATTAATCAGACCTGTAAACGTAACGGAATAGATTTCAAGTATAACTGGATTGATACCCTTATATTATGTCAGGTAATGCTTCCGGAAATATCACGTCATAAACTGGATTACGTCGCAAAAAAACTGAAACTCGGAAAATTTGAACACCACAGAGCCTCGGACGATGCTTTTATACTTGCAAAGATATATATTGAACTTGTCAGCAGACTGGTAAACAAAAAGGGCGTTGAAACACTGAATGACCTTAACTCAAAAACCGGAGAAGTTGACATCAAGAAACTTAAATCATATCATCAGATTATACTTGTAAGAAATCAGGCAGGTCTGAAAAATCTTTACAAACTTGTCTCATACAGTAACCTTGATTACTTCTATAAAAAGCCACTTATTCCGAAATCCGTACTTCTTGAACATCGTGAGGGTCTTATATTCGGCAGTGCGTGTGAAGCAGGTGAACTTTTTCAGGCAATACTGAATAAAAGGTCAGAAGAGGAAATAGAACAAATTGCGAAATTCTATGACTATCTTGAAATACAGCCTACCTGTAACAATGAATTTATGATACGTAACGGTATCGCAAAAAATACAGAGGAACTTCAGAATTACACAAAGCGTATAGTCGCACTGGGTGAAAAGCTGAATATTCCGGTATGTGCAACCTGTGACGTGCATTTCATAGACCCGAAAGACGCTATTTACAGAAAAATAATTCTTTCCGGTATGGGTTTCAAGGATACAGAAAATCAAGCTCCGTTGTATTTCCGTACCACTGAAGAAATGCTTGCCGAATTTGAATTTTTAGGCGAGGAAAAGGCAAAAGAAGTAGTAATCACAAACACAAATATGATAGCTGATATGATTGAAGTTGTAAGACCTATTCCGAAAGGTACTTTCACACCTACAATTGACGGTGCGGAAGAAGAACTGAAAAAGATTACACACGAAAAGGCTTACGAAATATACGGAAATCCTCTGCCGGAACTCGTTGAAAAACGACTTGACAGGGAACTTTCCTCGATTATAAAACACGGATTTTCTGTACTTTACATAATTGCCCAGAAACTTGTATGGAACTCTGTCGAAAACGGCTATTTAGTCGGCTCAAGAGGTTCTGTAGGTTCTTCGTTTGTGGCATCTATGGCAGGGATTTCAGAAGTAAATCCGCTTCCGCCACATTATGTTTGTCCGGAATGTAAGCACAGCGAATTTCTGACGGACGGTCAGTACGGTTCGGGATTTGACTTGCCACCGAAAAAATGTCCGCATTGCCACACTGATATGATACGTGAGGGTCACGATATACCGTTTGAGACGTTTTTAGGATTCGACGGCGACAAAGCCCCCGATATAGACCTCAATTTTTCAAGTGAATATCAGTCCAATGCCCATAGGTACACGGAACAGCTTTTCGGAAAATCTAACGTATTCAAAGCAGGAACTATTTCAGCAGTTGCAGATAAAACCGCTTACGGATATGTAAAAAAATACTGCGAGGACAACCAGATAATTCTCAACAATGCAGAAATGAAACGTCTTGCGATAAAATGTACAGGAATAAAAAGAACTACCGGACAACACCCCGGTGGAATGGTTGTAGTGCCGTCTGACTATGAAGTCTATGACTTTACGCCGGTTCAGCACCCTGCTGATTCCGCTGATTCGGAAGTTATCACAACCCACTTTGACTTCAATTCACTGCACGAAACTATTCTGAAACTCGACGAACTCGGTCACGTTGTACCTACTTTGTACAAGCACCTTGAGGACCTTACAGGAATAAAAATCAAAGACGTACCGACTACCGACCCTGACGTTATAAAGATGTGTACTGACTGTAGTGTTCTGAAAGTAACTCCTGAGGAGATATATTGTAAAACAGGAAGTCTCGGTATTCCCGAAATGGGTACTAACTTCACCATACAAATGCTGATAGATGCAAAGCCTACAAAATTCAGTGACTTTTTACAGATTTCTGGACTTTCACACGGTACTGACGTATGGCTCGGAAATGCAAAAGACCTGATTGACAAGGAAATATGTACGATTTCTGACGTTATCGGAACCCGTGACAGCATTATGACTTATCTTTTATACAAAGGTCTACCGCCGAAAGATGCTTTTCAGATTATGGAATGGACACGTAAGGGAAAAGCACAGAAAAACTTTACTCCGCAAATTATTCAGATGATGAAAGACCACAATGTGCCGGACTGGTATATAGAAAGCTGTTTAAAGATAAAATATATGTTCCCGAAAGCCCACGCAGCCGCATACGTTATCGCAGCAATAAAACTGGGCTGGTTTAAACTTTACAGACCGCTTGAATATTATTCAACGTACTTCTCAGTAAGAGGTGAGGACTTTGACGCAGACCTTGCAATTCAGGGAAAAGAAGCAGTCCGCTGTCGTATAAACGAATTAAAGGAAATCGGCAACAACCGTACAAACAAAGAAAGCGATTTATACGATATTCTGCTGATTACAAATGAAATGCTCTCAAGAGGATATGAATTTCTGCCGATAGACCTTTTTAAGTCCCACGCTGTTGACTATCTCATTGAGGACGGAAAACTCAGGATACCTTTTTCAGCTATGGCAGGTGTAGGAGCAACCGCTTCATATGGTATATATGAGGCAGTACAGAAAGGCGGTTTCATTTCGGTTGAAGAATTTCAGCAGATGAGCGGTGCGTCAAAAACAACAATAGATATGCTGAAAAGTACCGGAGCTTTTGGTGATTTGCCCGAATCTTCACAATTATCATTCTTTTGACTTGACTTTATTTTATTAGTGTGCTATCATATTATCATGTTAGCACACTAAAGTGATTGGAGGAATTTAATGAAAAACTATGACCTTATTACTCCGGAAGGTACTAAAGACTATCTTTTCGGAGAATGTATCGTAATCCGTGATGTTGAAAATACCCTTGTCGAACTTTTCAGAAGTTGCGGTTACAGCGAAATGCTTACTCCCGGTCTTGAATTTTACGACGTTTTCAACCTCAATTCAAGATACTTTCCACAAGAAAATTTATACAAACTTACCGACAGCAAGGGCAGACTTCTTGTTATGAGACCGGACAGCACAATGCCTATTGCAAGAGTTGTAGCAACACGTCTCAGAGATGCTATGCTTCCGCTGAAACTTTTCTACAATCAGACAGTTTACCGTACAGAACCAGCCCTCAAAGGAAGAAGCGACGAAATCGTACAGACCGGTATAGAACTTATCGGTTCGCAAATCAAAATGGCAGACCTTGAAGTTATTTCAACTGCCGTGACTGCACTGAAATCTTTCGGAATGGAGTTTTCACTTGAAATCGGTAATATAGGAATTTTCAAGGAACTTGTTGAAAGACTTGAAGTCAACGAAAAGGTAAAGGAAGAAATACGTCGTCTGATAGAGACAAAGAATTTTCCGGCACTCAATGACCTGCTCGATTCCCTCGGTAGCAACAACGTTACATATGCACTGAAAAAACTCCCTGCACTTTTCGGCGGTGAGGAAGTATTTGAAAAGGCTGAGGAAATTATGCCTGACGAAAATATCAAACAACTTCTCGACGAATTAAAGGAAGTTTACAACGACGTTTCTGAACTTTGCGGAGAAGACGGAGTAATTACAGTTGACCTCGGACTTGTAAACAAAACGGACTATTACACCGGACTTATTATCAAAGGTTATCTTCAGGGTCACGGAGAGGAAGTTTTATCCGGCGGACGTTACGACAAACTTATTTCTGAATTTGGTTATGATATTCCTGCGGTAGGATTTGCGGTAAATGTGAACGCTGTCGCAAAACTCATAGAAAAAAACGGCATTATTCCGTCAATGCATAGGGTTGACGCTATTGTTTATGCTGAAAAAGGTTTTGAAGTTTCCGCAATAAAGACTGCACAATCTCTCAGGGAGCAGGGAATGATTGTTGAAACCGCACTCTTTGATGATATAGAAACGGTAAGAAATTACGCAAAGGAAAAGAAAATTCCGAAAGTTATTGTTGTAAACAGTGAGGAGGCTGAATAATGAACAAACCAATAAGAATAGCGCTCACAAAGGGCAGACTTGAAAAAGATACAGTCGGTCTTTTTGAAAAACTCGGTTTTGACTGTACAGCGATTCACGAAAAGGGCAGAAAACTGATTCTGCCTGTTCCCGATGCTAATATGGAAGTTGTTCTCGCAAAGGCAAACGACGTTATAACATACGTTGAACACGGTGTTTGTGATATGGGAGTTGTCGGAAAAGATACTATTATGGAAATGAACGGCAAATTCTTTGAACTCGTCGACCTCGGATTCGGTCGCTGTAAATTCGCACTCGCAACAAAAAAAGATTACGATTTCTACAGTGGTTACGGCGTAAAGACTATCGCTACAAAGTACCCTAACGTTTCAAGAAATTTCTTTGAAAAAAAGGGAATGGATACCGAAATAATAAAAATAGAGGGGTCTGTTGAACTCGCTCCGCTTCTTGAACTCGCCGACGGAATAGTTGATATTGTTGAGACAGGTACTACTCTCAAAGAAAACGGACTTGAAGTCATTGAGGACGTTGCACCTATTTCCGCAAGACTTATCGCAAATACAGTAAGCCTTAAACTCAGAAAGAACGAAATTGACAGGTTAATCACGCTTATAGAGGAGAATTTATAATGAGGAAAATTTATGCAGACGGCGTTGCTGAGGTTGAATTTCTGAAAGAACTCGGCAGACGTGCTGGCGAAACAGACAGGAAAGTTACTGAAACTGTTTCCGCAATAATAGAGGACGTTAAAAACAACGGCGATACAGCTATAAAGAATTATACACTGAAATTTGACGGAAATCTTCCGCAATACTATGAAGTACCGAGGGAAGTCATAAACGATGCTATGACAGATGCAGACCCCGATTTTGTAAACGCACTTCTTGACGCTCAGGAAAATATTGCTGATTTCCACAACAGACAGGTTGAACAGGGTTTCATAAATCCAAAGGCAAACGGCGTTATTCTCGGACAGCGTATCAGAGGTCTTGAAAGAGTAGGGCTTTACGTCCCCGGAGGTACTGCCGCTTATCCGTCAAGCGTACTGATGAACGCTATTCCGGCAAAGATTGCAGGAGTAAAGGAGCTTATAATGGTAACTCCTCCACTCAAAGACGGCACACCGAATAAGGATATACTTGTTGCTGCTGCGATATGCGGAGTAGACAGAATTTTCCTTGCAGGCGGTTCACAGGCAATTGCTGGACTTGCTTACGGTACGGAGACAATCCCGAAATGTGATAAGATAGTAGGTCCTGGAAATATATTCGTTGCAACCGCAAAGAAACTTCTTTATGGAGTTGTTGACATTGATATGATTGCAGGACCAAGCGAAATACTTGTACTTGCTGACGAAACGGCTAATCCGAAATTTGTGGGTGCTGACCTGATGTCACAAGCTGAACACGATAAACTGGCTTCTGCGATAATGGTTACGACAAGTGAAAAACTTGCCGATGAGACTGTTGCAGAAATCAACCGTCAGAAAGAGTATCTTTCAAGAAAAGAAATAATTGAAAAGTCGCTTGAAGACTATGGTGCGATAATCATTACTGACAGTCGTGAAAAAGCCGTTGAAATTGCAAACGCAATCGCTCCGGAACACCTTGAAGTCCTTATGGAAAATCCTATGGAACTTCTCGGCAGTCTTGATAATGCAGGTTCTGTATTCCTCGGACAGTATGCAAGTGAACCGCTCGGCGATTACTTTGCAGGTCCTAACCACGTACTTCCGACAAGCGGTACAGCAAGATTCTTTTCACCGCTCGGAGTTGCAAGTTTTACAAAACGCTCAAGTTACATCTACTATACACGTGAGGCACTCGAAGAAGCTAAAGACGATATTGTGCTGATAGCAGAAAAGGAAGGTCTCACCGCCCACGCCAACGCTATAAAAGTACGTTTTGAATGATTTTCCTGAAAGCCTGTTCTTACGGGAGCAGGCTTTTGAATAAAGAAAGGCAGTGGTTGTAATGATAAACAAATGGGAAAATAATGTCCGCAAGGTAGTACCATACACCCCCGGCGAACAGCCAAAAGACAAAGATATAATAAAACTCAATACAAATGAAAATCCTTATCCACCTGCTCCTGCTGTACGTGAACTTCTCGACAGTTATGACGTTTCGGCAATGCGTTTATATCCTAATCCTGATTCGGAAGTGCTTGTAAATGCACTTGCGGAAAGGCACGGTCTGAAACCCTCACAGATATTTGTCGGAGTAGGCTCAGACGACGTTATTTCAATGGCATTTATGACTTTCTTCAATTCCGAAAAACCGATATTGTTTCCTGATGTAACATATTCTTTCTATGACGTGTGGGCAGATGTTTACAGAATACCTTATAAAACCTGTCCGCTCAGTGAAGACTTCACTATAAATCCTGACGACTACAAACAGGAAAACGGCGGTATCATATTCCCTAACCCAAACGCTCCTACAGGTGTTCTTGAAAGTACGGAAATGATTGAAGATATTGTGAAAGCAAATCCTGATTCAGTTGTAATGATTGACGAAGCATATATAGATTTCGGCGGAAAAAGCTGTCAGTCGCTTATCGGTAAATACGAAAATCTGCTTGTTATACAGACTTTTTCAAAATCACGTTCAATGGCAGGAATGAGAATAGGTTTTGCAATGGGTAGCGAAAAACTTATAAAATATATGAATGACGTTAAGTTTTCCGTAAACTCCTACACTATGAACAGTATAACACAGATTTGCGGAGCTGAGGCTGTACGTGACGAAAAGTATTTCAATGAAACTGTAAATAAAATTATTGCTACTCGTGAGTATTCAAAGAAAAAACTTTCGGAAATGGGTTTTGTTTTTCCCGATTCTATGAGTAACTTTATTTTCGCAAGTCACAAGGAAAAAAATGCAGGATATATCTTTGAAGAACTCAGGAAACGCAAAATATTCGTGCGTTACTGGAATAAGCCACGTATAAACAACTATATGCGTATTACTGTAGGTACGGAAGAAGAAATGAACTCTCTGTTCAAAGCACTGGAGGAAATTCTCATATGAATGATTTTATTAGAAAAGGCAGTGTAACACGTACAACAAAAGAAACTGACATAAATATATCTGTATCGCTTGACAATAAAGGCGTTGCAGATATATCGACAGGAATAGGTTTTTTCGACCATATGCTGACTGCACTTTCTGTACACAGCGGAATCAGTATGACTGTTAAAGTAAAAGGTGATTTGCACGTTGACTGTCACCATACAATAGAAGATACAGGAATAGCACTCGGTCAGGCACTCGGTCAGGCACTCGGTAACAAGTCGGGGATAGTACGTTATGGCACGGCATATATTCCTATGGACGAATCGCTTGCAATGGCAAGTCTCGACCTCAGCAACAGACCGTTTTTAGTGTTCAATTGCAACTTTACAAATCAGAGTTGCGGAGAGTACGACCTTTGTATGACGGAAGAATTTTTCCGTGCGTTTGCGTTCAACTCGGGAATGACGCTTCATATAAATCTGCTTTACGGTAGCAACGACCACCACAAAGCAGAAGCTATATATAAAGCAGTTGCACACGCATTGAAGACAGCCGTTGCAAGAAATGCCGACGGTGCTGTACTTTCAACAAAGGGGGTATTATAAATGATTGCAATAGTTGACTACGGAGCAGGAAATATTTTCAGTGTGAAAAACGCTCTCGATTACCTCGGACTTGAAAGCCGTCTCGTATCTGACAGCGATTCCATAAAAAATGCAGATGCTGTAATACTCCCAGGGGTTGGAGCATTTCCGTCAGCTATGAAAATGCTTGAAAACTCCGGACTTATCGGCACAATAAAGGAACAGGCAAAAATAAAGCCTTTTTTAGGAATATGTCTCGGAATGCAGTTGATATTTGAAAAAGGTTACGAATTTGAGGAATGTGACGGTCTCGGACTTATAAAAGGCTCTGTGGAAAAAATGGAAGATACAGGGTTAATAATTCCACATATGGGCTGGAATAAACTGGAAATCCTGAATAACTGCAAATTGCTTGACGGTCTCGGCGATAACGAATATGTATATTTCGTACATTCTTACAAGGCTGTATGTGCTGACAATGATATTTCCGCATATTGTGAGTACGGCGGACGTGTACCCGCACTTGTCCACGACGGAAAATATGTATACGGAGCTCAGTTTCACCCCGAAAAAAGCGGTGAAACAGGTTTGAAAATATTGAAGAATTTCGGAGGGCTGATATGATTATTTTACCTGCAATCGACATCAAAGACGGCAACTGTGTGAGACTTTTCAAAGGTGACTTTTCTACAGTTGAAAAAGTAGCTTCCGACTATCTCGAAACAGCAAAGAGTTTTGAAAATGCAGGAGCTGAATGGATTCATATGGTTGACCTCGACGGTGCAAAAGAGGGAAGACCTGTCAACACAAAAATTTATACGGACGTTGCAGAAAAGACAAATCTGAAAGTTGAACTCGGCGGAGGAATCAGAAGTCTTGAAACTATTCAGGAATACTTGAATATGGGAATTTCAAGAGTAATACTCGGTTCTGTTGCACTCAAAAATCCCGAACTTGTCCGCAATGCCGTTGAGAAGTTCGGAAGTGAGAAGATTGTAGTAGGTATTGACGCTATGAACGGTATGGTTGCAACTGAGGGCTGGCTTGAAACTTCCGACGTTAATTATATCGACCTCGCAAATCAGATGATAAAGTCAGGCGTTAAGTACTTCATATTCACTGACATCTCAAAGGACGGTACGCTTTCGGGAGTGAACAAAGAACAGTTACAGGCACTTGCGGACGGTACAGCAGATTGTAACATAATCGCAAGCGGTGGAGTTCACACAATGGACGACATAAAGGCTTGCAAGGAAATGGGACTTTACGGTACTATATGCGGAAAGTCTATCTACAAAGGCACGCTGAATCTGAAAGAAGCTATTGAATATGCTGAAAAAAATTCTTAAAATTATTTTGGCGGTATGGATATGTATGGGAATCATTGACTATACATCTGTTGCAGTTATGGAAAAAAAGCCGGTTTTCTGCACTGAAGATGAGGATTGTCATTATTCCGGAATCGGCTATGAATTTTTTATTTATAATTTATACAGCGAAAATCCTGAATACATATTCTATATTTTAAGACAATGGGTAGACGATAATCTGACTAACGGAGTATAATAATTATATGATAGATACGATATTATTTCCGTCAAGCTATTTTTCGACGAAAGAAGTTGACGAAGATTTAAAAAAAGAATACGAAGCAGTAAAGGAAACAGGACTTTTTAATATAATAATTTTCGGTTATGATAAGTGGTTCAATGAAAACAAACTTGTTCTGAATCGTGTTCCTGATTCTCCTTGTAACGCTGTTATGCGTGGGTGGATGATGAAACCCGAACAGTATACCGCATTTTATGAAAAATTATATAATCATAATATAAGATTGATTACCACTCCCGAAGAATATACTTTAATGCATATTTTTCCGAATATATATAATGTATTCGGGAACGATACAGCCAGAATGAAGATTTTCCCTCTGCACGAACAGATTGACGTTGAATCAGTAAAAAAGGCTTTCGGAAAATTTATGGTAAAAGATTTTGTTAAGTCTTTGAAAGGAAGTCAGTTTCCAAAATTTTTTGACTGTTCTGTAACTCAGGAGCAGTTCAACGAATATATGGAAGTCTTTTATAAATACCGTGGAAATTTGTTGACTGGTGGTATCTGTATAAAGGAATTTCTTGATTTGAAACGTTACAACGGCAAAACCAATGAATACAGAGTATTTTATATCAACAATAAAATCGCAACTGTCAGCGGAAATTCAGGTCAGGAACAGAATACTAATCAACCGCCTACAGAATTACTTGAAAAATACAGTAATCTTCAAAGCCGTTATTATACAATTGATTATGCGGAATTGTCTGACGGTACGTGGAAAGTTATTGAAACCGGTGACGGTAGTGTTTCAGGTTTGCCGAAAAATCAGAATATATATAATTATTTCAGAACATTATTTTATGCTTTTGAAAATTAATATAACTAAAAGGAGGTAAAAAAATGCTTGCAAAAAGAATAATCCCTTGTCTTGACGTGCGAAACGGTAAGGTAGTAAAGGGAGTGAATTTTGAGGGAGTACGTGACGTTGGCGACCCTGTTGAATGTGCGGAGGAGTACAACAGACAGGGTGCTGACGAGATTGTATTCTATGATATAACAGCTTCTTTCGAGGGCAGAGGAGTTTTCCTTGACGTTGTGAGGGAAACTGCTAAAAAAGTGTTTGTACCGCTTACTGTCGGCGGAGGAATAAAGACTGTCGACGACATACGTGAAACTCTCCGTGCAGGTGCTGACAAAGTTTCCGTAAATTCTCAGGCTGTAAAAAATCCTCAGCTTATACACAACGGTGCTGACATATTCGGTAGTCAGTGTATATGCGTTGGGATTGATGCAAAAAAAATCGCAGAAAACAAGTGGACGGTCTACATAAACGGCGGACGTGTTGATATGGGTATCGACCTTATTGACTGGGTACATCAGATTGAAAAACTCGGAGCAGGGGAAATCTGTCTCAACTCCATTGACGCTGACGGTACTAAAGAGGGTTTCGATATTGATATGCTGAAAGCTGTATGCGACAACTGTAGTATTCCTGTAATCGCAAGCGGTGGTGCAGGAAAAATAAATGACTTTGCGGAAGTCTTTGAAAAGACTGGTGCTACTGCTTCTTTGGCAGCGTCGCTGTTCCACTTCAGAGAACTCACCGTACAAGAAGTAAAGACGTATTGCAGAAACAAGGGAATTATTGTCAGATAGATATATTAAGAGGGTTATTTATATGATGAATAAAATCAGGAAAATATATCCGTTTATTTACGGAATTTTCGGCAGTCTCGGATTTCTATGCTGTACAAATATATTTTTAGATTTCGATTATAAAATCTCTGAACACCCTTACGCACACCCGTTCAGCCTTATTGCAGGAAGTCTTTCGCTGATTATATGTGTTGCGGTATTCTGTCTTGACATAGTATCTCTTATAAAAGAGGAAAGAAAATTCCGATATATTCTGAAAACCTTGTTAATAACTGTCATATCGTTTTTTATTGACACTTTTATATGGAGTGGACTATGGCGGTTTGTAAGCGATTTTATAAAAGGGTGGTGATAAAATGATAAAAATTGACTTGAATGACCTTGACAAGTTTTTCGTCAAGGGCGAACTCATTCCGGCAATCTGCTATGAGGTAAACACTAAAACCGTACTTATGCTTGCGTATATGAACAAGGAGAGTTTGAAAAAGACTCTTGAAACAGGGTACACGTGGTTCTGGAGCAGGTCGAGACAGGAATACTGGAACAAGGGAGCGACTTCCGGACACTTACAGAAAGTAGTATCAATTTACGGAGATTGCGACAATGACACACTTCTTGTAAACGTAGAACAGACCGGAGTTGCGTGCCATACCGGAAACTATAGTTGTTTCTTCAACGAAATATATAACGATAAGGAGAATTGAAAATGACTGTTTATGAAGAAATTTTTGAAGTAATCAAGGAAAGAAAAAAACAGTACGAAAATGGTACTTCCGCTGAAAATTCGTACACCTGCTATCTTTTCGACAAGGGTGTTGATAAAATCTGCAAAAAAGTCGGCGAGGAAGCTACTGAAACCGTCATTGCGGCAAAGAACGGCGACAACAACGAACTTATGAACGAAATCAACGATTTACTGTATCACGTTATGGTACTCTGTGCAAATCAGGGTCTTGAATGGTCGGACGTTGAAAAGGTTCTTGACGAAAGAAACGAAAAAATCGGTAATCTCAAGAAATTCCACGAGGTTGACAAAAATTCATAAAACTGCTATCATCACGGAATTTCACTTGTTATTAGAGTGTATGATAAGTGTAGTTTGTGTATGATAAATGGCTATTTATAACCCTTTCGTGTAGAATTTAAAAAACTATAAAGGTTTTATAAAAATGGTTCATATCATACACGCTTTTTCACTGCAATACCTGAAATTATGCTATATATAGCCAAAAACTCAGCGTGTATGATAAATTTTATCATACACAAAAATATTCAGCAACAATGAAATCCCCCGACATTCTCAGCCGAGGGATTTTCTTTTTTATTCTGTTGCTTTTCTGATGACAGTACCGGTCGGGAAAATCAAATCAGACCTGAATGAAAATTTCATCATAGCGTGATTGGCTGTCTGAATCTGTTCTTCATTTTCGTCATAGAGAGTATCAAGCGTAAGTACAACAGGTTTTGCGGACGGTGCAAGCAGTTCAACGGTATCACCTGCAAAAAATCTGTTTCTTTGTGTACAGTAAACAGTACCGTTTTCACATTTTTCCACGACTGCCACAACGTCATAATTTCGTATGTAACCGCTGTTTTCATAGTACTGAGAGTTTTCGGGAGTACCAAAGAAAAATCCGTTGCAATATTTTCTATGGCTCACCTTGTAAACCTCATCACGAATCCATTCGGGAAGTACAAAGTTATCGGGATTTCTGTAGTATTCGTCA
Organism: Ruminococcus sp.; assembly: GCA_029060305.1. Classification (GTDB taxonomy): domain Bacteria; phylum Bacillota; class Clostridia; order Oscillospirales; family Ruminococcaceae; genus Ruminococcus. The sequence goes on along the minus strand of JAIDUG010000013.1, from coordinate 30,988 downwards.
ACTGCCATTCTGTAAGCGTTGGTGACTACTGTCACATAGTATGCAGACTTTGCACGTCCCTCAATTTTCAGACTGTCAACTCCTGCCCGTGCAAGTTTGTCAATATGTTCAATCATACACATATCTTTTGCGTTGAGAATGTAAGTCCCTTTTTCGTCCTCAAATACCGGAAAAAATTCATTCGGTCTTTTTTCCTCAACAAGATGATAACCCCACCTGCACGGTTGTGCACATTCTCCACGATTAGCGTCACGGTTGACAAGGTACTGAGACAGCAGACATCTTCCTGAAAAAGATACGCACATAGCTCCGTGTACGAAAGCCTCTATTTCCATATCCGGACTTGTTTTTGCACGTATCTTAGAAATTTCTTCGAGAGACAGTTCCCTTGCGAGAACAATTCTCTTTGCTCCCATATTATGCAGTTCACGTGCAGTGACGTAATTCACAACACCTGTCTGAGTGGAAATGTGTATCTCCATATCGGGAGCGTACTTCTTTATGAGGGCAAGAAGTCCGATGTCAGCAACGATAAGAGCGTCAACCTTTGCCTCAACCGCTTCACGCACAAACTGCTCAAACTGCGGAATTTCGTTGTTTCGGGGAAGAGTATTACAGGTCAGATAAACTTTTATTCCCTTTGCGTGTGCCGACTTTACAGCCTTTTCAAGCTGTTCAAAATCGAAATTAAGCGGAGAAGACCTCATACCGAATTGTTTTCTTCCGAGGTATACAGCGTCTGCACCATAGTTTATACAGGCGTTGAAACGTTCCTCATCACCTGCCGGAGCGAGTACCTCAAGTTTCCTCATTTTTTTCAGCCTCCTTTTCGGCTGCTATTGAAGAAGCAATATATTCGTCTACCTGATTTTCAACCATTTCCTGATAGGTTTCGTGTTCGTCAAGTGTTTCAGAGAAGTAAGTCTGTCCCGTATAGATATTTGCGATAAAGTAGAAATAATTACTCTCTACATTTTCGAGAACAGCGTCGATAGCCTCGATACCTGGATTACATATAGCTCCCGGAGGTAAGCCCGGACTTACATATGTATCATAAGAATCAACAATAGTCTTATCATACACGTCCATTCTTCTCTGTACAAATTCCGAGTAATTGGAAGTCGGGTCGGACTGTAATAACGGGAAATCAGCAGAGTTTCTTAATCTGTTCCAGAAAACAGAGGCAACATAAAGCATTGTATCAGTATTTGCTGCTTCTTTCTGTACTACTGAGGCAAATGTTACAAGCTCGTCGAGTGAGAGACCGAGACTTTCCATTTTTGCGTATCTTTCAGGTGTCATCTTATTATCAAAGTTAAGATAGATTTTCTGACAAACCTGCTCAGGTTCCATATTTTCATAGAAGAAATACGTATCGGGGAACAGATAACCTTCCATACGGTAGAATTTGAGTGAAGTATCATTAGGGAGTTTATTTTCAAATTCAAATCCCAAACCGCCTGCATTGAAATTGAAAATGAAGTCATTAGCGGAACATACACCGTTTTCCTCAAGAATATTTGCAGCGTCATATATAGTACAGCCCTCAGGGAACGTAACCTCAACTGTATCCTGTTGTTTTACCTCGTCAATTGTTGTAAGTTCGTTTATGATAGTCTCGTAAGCCATATTAGGACGCACAAAATGTTCACCGGCAATATAGCTTGCATCTGACTTCCTCAGACGACTGAAAAGCTGGAAACACTTAGGCGACTTTATAATATTTTCGTCTTTCAGTATTTCGGAAATGTCAACGGTAGTCGCACCCTCAGGAATAACAATCAGGTGAGTGCTGTCACTTTTTCCGATACCAAGCATATCACGTCCGAAAGCAATAATCACAAGCGACAGGCACACGGAAAGTGCAAATATAAACGTTGTGAGAATGATAACCCCTGGTAAACGGCTACGCTTTCTTTTTTTCTTCTTCTTTCTTTTTCTTGGAACTTCACGGACGGGAGCAGGTTCAGAATATTCTTCCTGTTCGGTGTAGTCATATTCCGGCTGAGAATATTCTTCATAATCTTCAATCAGCGGAGCAACTTCACCGTCCTGTTCTTCAGGAATACTTCCGTCAATGTCATTTTCCAAAATGTCTTTGTTGTTTTTTTTCTGCATGGCAGAATATCATCCTTTCTGGTGTTAAAATATAATCAGCCCTTATGTCATGAGACATTACAGGCAGATTTTCAGTAATAAGTTCCTCATAGGAGAGGGCTACTTTATGTATCTGCGGATATTTCTGCAAAAACTTGTCGTAATATCCGCCACCGTAACCAAGTCTTGCACCGTCTGTCATAAAAGCAAGTCCGGGGAGTACGCACAAGGTACGGTCAGTAATTTCCGGTTGTTTCATAGAAACGTCAGGCTCATATATACCGTACATACCTTTGTGCAGGTCGGCAAGGGATTCCACAATATGAAATGTCATAATGCCGTCTTTATGCGATACCGGAAAAGCTACAACATACTTTCCGAAAAGTTCCTCAGCAACGGAAAGAGTATCAATTTCAGAGCCGAAAGAAGCATACAGCAGGATAGTATCATAGTTTTCAGCAGTTTCAGAGAATTTTTTCCGGATAAGAGTATCTTTCTGAATCCTGTCCGGAATATTCTTTCTTATCTCTGAAAAATTTTTCCTCAGTAATTTTTTATCTTCCATAATCAGTCGCAGAGAATAGCGGAACGTTGTTTCTTGCTTTCCTCTGCTGAAACTGCTTTTTCAACGAGTTTCAGACCAAATTCAACAGCAACGCCTGCACCTCTTGCCGTAATGAAGATACCGTCAGTTTCAACAGCACAGTCACCGATTATTGCACCTGTCAGTTGTGTTTCAAACCCTGTATAGCATACCGCCTTTTTACCGTTCAGGAGACCTTTATGACCGAGAATCGACGGTCCTGCACATATTGCACCGATAAACTTATTGTTGCTTACACAATAGTCAACAGCGTTCTGAACGTGTTCAGACTTTTCAAGGTTGAGAGTACCTGGCATACCTCCGGGGAGTACAATCATTTCAAGGGAATCGTCAAGGGTTATTTCCCCGACAGTAGTATCAGCAATAACAGGAATACCGTGTGAGCCTGTTATAACTTTATCGCCGACACCTACTGTAACAACGTTTTTTCCTGCACGTCTGAGCAGGTCAACAGGTGCAAGAGCCTCGGTTTCCTCAAAACCGTTTGCAAGAAATACATAAATCATAATAAAAAGTCCTTTCATTTAAAATTAATAACATATTTGTTTAACAGGAAAACAGGGTGGTATGAGAGTTTCGCTTTTCGCAGACCCTCAATTCCCAAATCTTCCTCACGGTTGACGTATCTGAAATCCTTTACAGCACTCGAAACAAATAAATTGTTTATAGCTGTATATATTCCGGAAAAAGACTTGTCAGCCTTTTCGATATGCACGCAGAAAGTATCCGAATTGAGACGTTCACCGACAGTAACCGCCACAACTTTTCCGTCAATACGTATGATACCGCCTGAAAGTCCCATTTCATTGAAATAACTGAAATAAGTGTTTATAGCATACTGTTCGGCAACGGAAGAATGGTCGTGATATTTATTATTATAGTCTTCCGTACAGAAAGAAATACAGTCATCAAAATCCTTTTCCTGTATCAGCGAAAAATTATAGTCAAGCGTTCTGAAATGCGACAGGTGATTTCTTTTCGAGTGATATTTTTTTCCTTTAAGTTCTGAAAGGTCGGAAGCAAGGTATATATAATCTGAGCTGTCACGGTCGTACTCAACGGAAAACTTTTCGGGAAAAATTTCATTGAACATAGGGAGATATTTTTCCGTTACGCCGGTAATCTGCAAAGGTACTCCCATTGAATCAGTATACTTTCTTAATTCGCCGAAAACTTCCGTATAGTCGCCTTTACCGGACGGAAAGACAAAATAAGGGGTATTGTTTACCGTCTGAGAACACACTATATAGAAATCCTTATAAAACGCTATTTTAGAATCCGCCAGACGTTTCCAAGCCATATTATTTGCGAAAGTATACTCACACCCCATGAAGTCCGAAAGTTGCAGACAGTTGTTTATATGTTCCTTGTCAGAAATATCAATATCACGAAATTCAAGCATTATCGTTTCCACCTCGTAAAACGGCAAACTTTTTTCTTACCTCTGCCATTTTTCCGCACGACATCTTTCCCTCAGGACATTTTCCGTCAGCAACACACGAGGCTCCGGCATTACAGAAGATATTAGGAGCAGTTTCAAGACAAAGACGGAGCATTTCGTCAGCAACGTCACGGATTTCCCATTGCGCCCTGTTACAGCACCTATGGCGGAAAAAGTTAAACAGAGAGCGTACATTCATTGTAACAACTATCTTAGTTTCGCAGGCATTGGGAAGTATAAATCTTGCGTCCTCATTCGCCAACTTACGTGCTTTTGAAAGAGCCGTTTTTTCGTCCATTCCGTCGGCAATAAGGTTATTTTTATGATATTCGGTAAGAAGTCCGGCGATTTTATTATAACTTTCAGTAATACCGGAAATTATTTTCATATATTCTTCCTCAGCCTCAGGGACTGCACTTACAGCAGGTGGCGTTATAAACTCGAAACCGTTTTCGTTCACATAACGCTGACTTTTCTGCGAGTATGAAGCTATTCTGTGGCGTACAAGCTGGTGGGAGCAGGCACGGGAAATTCCCTCGATACCGAATGTAAATGAAACGTGTTCCATAACGCTTTCGTGACCTATGGAAACAAGCATTTTAATATAATCTTTTATCTTGTCATCTGTAAGACCGTCCCTCAGAGACTCTATATCACTGCTTGAATAACAGAGCTTACCGGCAGTTGCTACGAGTTTTTCAGGTTCGGGAGTGTGTGATATAAGGGTTACTTTCATAATGAAACCTCCGCTTGTGATAAATACATATATTATTATTCTACCATTTCCGGAGCTATAAGTCAAGGTAGAGAAGGAAATAAATTTATGAAAAATAAAAATAACATCTCGGAATGAAAAAATTTTTCAAAGGGTATGGACATTTTCAGAAAAAAGTTGTATAATAGATTAGTATTTGTAAAATTTTAATGGAGGAATGTTTAAATGATGAAATTCAACAGACTTTTAGCAGCGGCGACTTCCTTTGCACTTGTGGCAACAGCTGTCGGCTGTACTCCTACAATCGGAAAAGGTACTGAAATGGCTATGACTGCTGACGGTTATGACGTGAGTTCCGGACTTTTTATTTTCTACACTATCCGTGCATATCAGGACGCAGCAGAAATTATCGCTGAACAGAACGGTACTCAGCCTACTGTAAAGGAAGTAAAATCTTCCCACATTGATAATCTTGAAGCTGAGGACTGGATTCAGGATAAGGCTACGGAATATTGTATGAATATTGCCGCTATTGAAAGTGAGTTTAATAAAATCGGCGGAGAGCTGACAAGCGAAGAACTGACTGATATTGATGATATGGCAGACCAACAGCTTGACCCTGAGGGAACAGATATCTACTCAAAGAACGGTGTGGGAAAAGAATCTATCAAGACCATTATAAAAGCTATCGGTAGCGGTAGCAACTATTTCGGCGGTTATGAGTATATGCAGAAAGCTATCTTTGACTATTATTACGGCTTTGACGGCTCAAAGGGCTGTACGGAAGAAGAACTCAAAGACTATTTTGACGAAAACTTTGCAAGAGTAAAGTGCATTACAATTGACCTGACTGACGAAGAGGGCGAGTCTCTCAGTGATGACGCTAAAAGGGCTTTACGCAGAAAAGCGGAAGATTATGTCAGAAAAGTCAACGCTGAAAAAGACAATATGGAAAAAATGTACAAGATGAACGAAATGAAAGAGGATTATGAGGAGTATATCTCCACTCAGACTACTGCTTCAGAAGATGAAGAAACTACTACCACCACCACTACTACAACTACTACAGATGCAGATGATACACAGACTACAACTACTACAGACCCTTATGAAAATGAACGTCTTGTACAGAGATACACCACGACAACCGCTGACGAGACAGAAGACGATTCCACTGCTACCACTACCGCTGAGGAATCTGATGCGGAAAAAGCTGACAGGGAATACAAGCAGTTTGTATTTGAGAAACTTGAAATGAATAAGGCTACACTTTACGAATATGACGAAGATACTCTTTATGTTGTAATCAGAGGAGACCTCAGGGAACGTATGACAGAAGATGATTACTGGTCTGAAGACTATATATACAATCTCCAGTTACTCAGATATAATGACGATTTTACCGACTATATGGAAAGTCTTGCTGAAAATATGATTCCTGAAAAAAATAACTCCTCATTCAAGAGATATGCACCTTTCAAACTTGACCTCTCATCACTTGAACCCAGAAGCTGACATATACTGAAATGATAATCGGGGACTGTGCTGTTATATGCATAGTCCCGTTTTTTCGGAGGGAAAATATGATTTATACAGAAATGACTAACAAGGCTATGCGGATTGCTTATGAAGCCCACCACGGACAGTATGACGTGAACGGCGTACCGTATATATTTCACCCTTATCACGTTGCTGAACAGATGACGGACGAAATAACAACGTGTGTTGCTCTGCTCCATGATGTTATTGAAGATACGGAAGTGACTTTTGAACAGCTTGAACAGGAATTTCCGGAAGAAGTAATAACGGCTCTGAGACTTCTCACCCATAACAAGAACACGGACTATTTTGATTACATAGAAAAGATAGTTTCAAATCCGGTCGCAAGAAAAGTGAAACTTGCCGACATAGAACATAATTCAGATATAAGCCGTATTACAGACAAAAACGCCGTTCCTGCCGAAAAACTTATATATTGGAAGAAAAAATATTCCACCGCAAGACAAATTATTGAAAAATATTCGGAATAAAAATTGTGCATTATGCACGGTGACAATCTGAAAAAAATATGATATAATATATACAGTAAAATTTAATACGGAGGGAGGAGTTTTTTTGACATTTAAAGTTAATGACAGTGCTTTGGGAATGACATTCGGTGTGCCTTGTGTAGTTGCCGATAATCTGCTGAAAATAGTTTCCGGCGAAAAGCTGAAAGTACTGCTGTATATCCTCAGAAATACCGGTAAAGAATATTCACTGGAAGAAATATCGGAAAATACAGGGGTGAGTTTACACGAAACTCAGGAATCTGTTAATTTCTGGAAACAGGCTAACCTGCTGACATCAGATAAATCAAATCAGGCAGAAGAAAATATACAGCTCGATTTTTTGTCTACAGAATCAACAGATGTCCGGCAACCAGTTGCATCACAATCCGCTGTGAAACCTAATCTGACTGAAGCTGTTCCGAAAAATTCACCCGAACAGAAAAAAACAACACTTCCCAGACATACAACACGTCACTGGACCGGCTCTGAAATACTCAAACTTAAAATGGAATCATCTGACATAGCTGAGCTTTTAAATGCTGTTCAGGCCGTGTTAGGTAATATGAATCACGTACATTCTTCAAATATTATAAATATGCATGAAGATTTAGGAATGTCAAAGGAAGTGATAATGACTTTAGTAGGATACTGCAAATCTATCAACAATGTTTATCCTAATTACATATACAAAATGGCTGAGATATGGACAAGAGATAATATAGTTACTAAAGAACAGGCGGAAAAAGAAGTACAGAGACTTGTACAATTCAATGAATATAAATATCAGGTAATGCGTGCAATCGATATGGACAGGCTTTCAGAAAATCAGATGAAACTCATAGAAAGCTGGAAAAATATGAATATTACTGTTGAAATGGTAAAATATGCATATGAGCTGACACTTGACGGTCAGAAAAGAAATATTTTCGGATATATGAACGGCATTATTCAGAAATGGCACGTGGCAGGAATTACTACATTACATGATGCACAGAAAGCAAATGAATCATATAAAAAAGACCACAGCAAAAAGTATAATAAGAAGTATGGCAGGAAAAATAACAGAAGAGACAGTGATTTCAATGAGGATATGTATGATATATTTATAAATGATTTTGAGGTAATAAAAAATGAAATCTGAAATATTTGAAAAAGCACAGATAATTTTACAGAAAAGGCGACAGAATGCTGTTATAGAAAATGAACACAGGATAAGTGAAATAAACAAAAGGATTCCTGAAATACAGGCATTCAATGCTCAAATTGCAAGTGCGGGAAAAGAACTTATAAAGATATATACATCGGGTGGAACAGATATACCGCAAAGAATTGAAAAACTTAAACGCAGTAATATTTATGCACAGGCAAATTCAAGGCGTCTTCTTGTTAATAACGGTTATCCTGCTGACTATCTTGAAATTCATTATAACTGCACGAAATGCAATGATACCGGATATGGTGAGAAGTCCGTGATTTGTGATTGTCTTATAAAACTTTGCGGAAAACTTGAGGCAGACGAAATGAACAAACATTCAAATCTTGAACTTTCCGGATTTGATACTTTTGATTTGTCATATTATGAGGGTGATTCTTATTTTACAATGAAAACAATTTTAGAAGCAATGCAAAGATATGCAGAAAATTTCACACCAAAATCTAAAAGTCTTATTCTGACAGGAAAAACCGGTTTAGGAAAAACTCATCTTTCCCTTGCCGTTGCAAATAAAGTACTTGAAAAGGGATACAGCGTTGTCTATGATTCTGCTATAAATATTCTGCACGAAATCGAAAAGGAACATTTCAGCCGTGATTATGTTTCTGATATGACTGACCTTGTTATGCAGTCAGATTTATTGATTCTTGACGATTTGGGTACTGAATACACAACCCCTTTTTATACTTCAACAATATATAATATAATAAATACACGTCTCAATCATTCAAAGCCTACTATAATAAGTACCAATCTTGACAAATATGAAATTACTGACCGATATGAAGAAAGAGTGTCATCACGTCTTTTTACTATGTATATACGTTTTGAATTTACAGGAACTGACATTCGTTACAAAAAACAGAAAGAAAAGAAAAATAATGTATATACAGATACGGAACAGGACGATGACATATTATGAAAACATAAGATAAAATACAAACAGACCTGACAATCATAAGCAGGTCTGTTTTTTTGCGTTCAGAACGGCGTTGTATCGTACATCTTCTTAAGTTTTTCAATAGCTTTCTTTTCAAGCCTTGATACATATGAACGTGAGATATTAAGTTTTTTGGAAGTTTCACTCTGTGTGTGCGGACTTTTTCCGTACAGTCCGTAACGGTACACTATAATTTCAAGCTCACGTTTGTCAAGACACTTGTCAAGAAAAGCATATAACTGTCTTGAACGTATCAACAAATCAACCTGTTCATGAATATTCACACCGTCGTCAATCAGGTCTATCAAAGTCAGAGCGTTTCCGTCCTTATCAAATTCCACAGGCTCGTTTATATACACATCACCGGCTGTTTTCTTTGCTGAACGGAAACTCATAAGTATTTCATTTTCTATACATCTGCTTGCATAAGTAGCAAATTTCGCACCGTTTGTATAGTCGAAAGTTGATACCGCTTTTATCAGCCCGATTGTACCTACGGAAATTAATTCGTCCTGCTCAGAGACTGTATTAGCGTATTTCTTTACTATATGTGCAACAAGTCGTAAATTGTGTTCTATCAGCTTGTTACGTGCGGATTTGTCGCCCTCAGCCATTTTCTTGAAACATTCTTCCTCCTCTTTTTTTGAAAGCGGTTTCGGGAAAGCATTATTTCCCTCTACATGCAGTGCAAAGAAAAAAAGGTTTTTAATAATTTCTATAAACATTTATATCACCTCCCGAAATATATATGCACAATGGCTTGAACAATAGTTCTTTTTATGAAAATTTTTTTCTTGCAAAACATTATAAAATGTGTTATGATATTAAGGAAACTTTTTAGAAAAGAGAGGAAAGGTATAGTTATGGCTAACAAAAAAGATTACGGAAACGACAGCATTACCATGCTTAAAGGTGCTGACAAGGTAAGAAAACGTCCTGCTGTAATATTCGGTTCGGATGGTCTTGACGGCTGTGAACACTCAGTATTCGAGGTTATATCAAACTCAATAGATGAAGCCCGTGAGGGTTACGGCAACAAGATAATAGTTACACATTACAGAAACCACGATATAGAAGTTGAGGATTTCGGACGTGGCTGTCCTGTGGATTTCAACAACAACGAACAGCGTTACAACTGGGAACTCGTCTACTGTGAACTCTACGCCGGTGGCAAATACGACGACACGGCAGAATCCTATGAGTATTCACTGGGACTTAACGGTCTCGGACTTTGTGCTACTCAGTTTTCTTCTGAGTTTATGGACGTTGAGGTAATACGTGACGGCTTCAAATACAATCTGCACTTTGAAAAGGGAAACAACGTCGGCGGACTTCACAAAGAGCCTTGCAACAGAAAACTGACAGGTACAAAAACACGCTGGCGACCTGATTTGGAAGTTTTCACCGATATATCAGTATCAGACCAGTATTTCTGCGATATTCTCAAAAGGCAGGCTGTAGTGAATCCTGATATACTTTTTGTTTTCCGTTCCGAAAATGAAACAGGTGACTTTACTGAAACAGAGTTTATATATCACAACGGTATAACTGACTATGTTAACGAAATAGCAGGGGACAAAGCGTTGACATCTGTTCAGCACTGGTCGGCAGAAAAAAAAGGTCGTGACCGTGACGACAAATCTGAATACAAGGTGAAACTTGACGTTGCAGTAACTTTTTCAAACAAGATAAAACTGACTGAATATTATCACAACTCAAGTTTCCTTGAACACGGCGGTTCTCCGGAAGATGCTGTCAAACGTGCTTTTGTATATCAGATTGACAGTTTCATAAAGCAGAATAACGGTTATCAGAAGAACGAAAGTAAAATAACTTATGTGGACGTTGAGGAATGTCTGATACTTGTCTCTTCATCATTCTCAACTCAGACTTCATACGAGAATCAGACTAAAAAAGCTATTACAAACAAGTTTATCCGTGAGGCGATGACTGAATTTCTTAAACATCAGCTTGAAATATACTTCATTGAGAATCCCGACGAAGCACAGAAAATTTCTGAGCAGGTTCTGATAAACAAGAGGAGCAGGGAAAATGCTGAAAAAGTCCGTCTTAACGTAAAGAAAAAACTTACGGGAAGTATTGATTTGTCAAATATGGTTGATAAGTTTGTTGACTGTAGAACAAAGGACGTTACACGACGTGAAATATATATAGTTGAGGGTGATTCGGCGTTAGGTTCTGTAAAACTTGCACGTGATGCGGAGTTTCAGGCAATAATTCCTGTAAGGGGTAAAATTCTTAACTGTCTCAAAGCGGAGTATACTAAGATATTCAAGAGCGAAATAATTACAGACCTTATAAAAGTACTCGGTTGCGGAGTAGAGGTAAACACAAAAGCTAACAAAGACCTCTCGACGTTCAATATAGCCAATTTCCGCTGGAGTAAGATTGTAATATGCACCGACGCTGATGTTGACGGCTTCCAAATTAGAACACTTATTCTTACTATGCTTTACAGGCTTACTCCCACGCTTATTGAAAAAGGTTACGTGTATATAGCTGAATCGCCGTTGTTTGAGATAAACACAAAGGATAAAACGTACTTTGCATACACCGAACAGGAAAAACAACATATTCTGAAAATGATAGGCAATAAGAAGTATACTATACAGCGTTCAAAGGGACTGGGTGAAAATGAGCCTGATATGATGTCACTGACTACTATGAATCCAGATACAAGACGTTTAATCAAGGTAACTGCTGACGATATAACCGAATCTGCTGAGGTCTTTGAAATGCTTTTAGGTGACGACTTACAGGGAAGAAAACAGTATATTTCGGAATATGGTGCTGACTATCTTGAACTCGCTGACATAAGCTGAATTTTTCGTGCCTGCTCCAAATCTGAATAAATCCATAACCGGAGCAGGCTTATATATTTTTGTGCATAATTCATAGTGTGCCTACCGGACGGAAACTTAACCACTTGTACAATCTCAACAAGAAAAGAGGTGATTTTTAATGCATATAGTTTTTTTTATTACTTTTTATATAGCTGTAGTTGTACTTTGTATAAAGAAGTCGTTTAATATAACCGTCAATCTGTTGATACAGTCTGAACTTACAGAGGAAAAAAAGACTGAACGCAAAAATATTGGTTTGGCTATGGTAGTAGTAAACTTTCTGTTGACTTTATTTATATTTGCAACGTATGACCATTCATTATACGGATTTGTTCTTGCCTTTATTTTTGGTGTACCGTTTGTGTGGTTACCGTTAATGCTCACGGACTTCAATATTATAAACCTGATAAAAAACAGATATACGTCAATAGATACCGACCTTTCAACAATCCTTATAGGTGGATTTTATCATCTGTTGCTTTTGGGTATGATTGGCGATAGTGTAATGGGCGGAGGTATGACCGGAATGGACTATACAGAAGCTGTATACATCGGAGAGTACCACGCTGTTCTACACAATGAATACGGTGCTATAATAAAGTGGGTAATGGTTATAGGCTTTATAAGTATGATATTACTGTGTGTACGCAAACCCGAAAAAACACCACCATTGCAGTCCGCATTGTGTATAGCGTTTACTTCAATAATGTTGTTGCTTATCGGGATAATGTACGTTCAGATGATAAAGAACTTTGAACCTGCTTTTATGATGTTTTATCTTTACTATTTCAATCTGATAATAATTTCCGCAAGACGTATACACTATCACATAACAGAGCAGGTAAGGCTTGCAAATGAACGTGAGACGGTATTCAGGACGAAAGCAGGGGAGAAGTTACATAAAATAATGTCAACAGTATCAGGTATGACTAAATTCAGCTTTATGTTGATACTTCCGGTAATCGTGATATGTGAGATACTGTATATACTTCTCGGACAGGGTGCTGACGGTTTTATAAAAGCGTTCACGATGACTGCCGACTGGACTTTTTCCACACAGATACCGCCACCGCCTATAGAGTATGACGGACATTATTTATGTACGGTTGCTTCCGGCGGTCACGAAAAAATAGTCAAGCCGATACGTTACGGAATACGTCTGAACAAGAAAATAGTAGTCAACAGACAGTTGCTTATAGCAAACGCCTTTGAAGACCTCATACAAGAACGTCTGCCGAAGTCTCACCGCATAATAAGAAATTTCTATAACAAATACGGTTATCCGATATCAAGGCACATAACTACACGTACAAAAGCGGATATAGTCTATATCGTAATGAAACCGCTTGAATATATATTCTTATCTGTATTGTATATGTTTGACATTCAGCCGGAAAACAGAATAGCGGTACAGTATTCGGAATATAAGGTAAAAAATAAAATTTAATACCTCTGCAATACGGAAATTTTTGTGTATAGTATACAAGTGAGTTTGTTTCTGGGCGGTAGGTACACTATGAATTATGCACAAAAATCACGGATTTCAACGAATTGTCACCAAAAAACACCGAAAAAACCATAAAAAACGTTCAGAGACGTTTCCGGAGCAGGCGGAAACAGCTATAAAAAAGTATATTTTGTTGAAAATGCACAAATGAGGTTGTTTCGGAGCGGTATACACACTATAAATATTGCACAATAAAATATACCTGACTACACTACAGGAGCAGGTTAAAAATATAAAAGGAGATTTTTAAAATGGCAAGAAAAAAACAGATACCTGAAAAAAAGGTTTTCAGACACGAGGCATATATAGAGGGGTCGGGAAGTGTGGTAGAAGAAAAGATTACTGACACCCTTAAAAAGAACTATATGCCGTATGCGATGAGCGTTATTATATCGAGGGCATTACCTGAAATTGATGGTTTCAAACCATCACACCGTAAACTTCTTTATATGATGTATAAAAGGGGACTTCTCAATCCTGATAAGGAGCGTTCAAAGTCCGCAAATGTGGTCGGCGAAACTATGAAACTCAATCCGCACGGCGACCAGGCTATATATGAAACTCTTGTAAGAATGACGAGAGGTAACGAATCTTTACTGCACCCTTATATAGATTCAAAGGGAAATTTCGGTAAGGCATATTCAAGTAAAATGCACTTTGCCGCACCACGTTACACGGAAGTGAAACTGGAAAAGATATGTAATGAGCTTTTCCGTGACATAGACAAGGAAACAGTTGACTTTGTACCGAATTACGACAACACTATGCAAGAACCGACTTTACTTCCGGCGACGTTTCCTACTGTTCTTGTGAATTCCAATACAGGTATAGCGGTATCAATGGCAAGTAATGTATGTCCTTTCAATCTTGCGGAAGTGTGTGAGACGACAATAGCACTTATGAAAAATCCCGACCACGATATTATTACAACACTTAAAGCACCGGATTTTCCGAGTGGTGGGCTTATGCTTTACGACGAAAACGAACTCAGGAAGATTTACGAGACGGGCAGAGGAAGTATAAAAATACGTTCACAGTACAGGTATGATAAATCTTCAAACTGTATAGAGATAACGCAGATTCCTTACACAACGACGATAGAAGCAATCATAGATAAGATAGTTGAGCTTGTCAAGTCGGGAAAGATACGAGAGATTTCGTATATAAGGGACGAGACGGATATAGACGGTCTGAAGATAGCTATTGACCTGAAACGTGGTACAGACCCTGAAAAACTTATGCAGAAACTCTATAGGCTCACACCTTTGCAGGATAACTATGCTTGTAACTTCAATATACTGATAGCAGGTACACCGAAAGTAATGGGAGTACGAGAGATTCTTACAGAATGGACTGCTTTCCGTGAAGAATGTATACACAGAAGAACATATCACGATTTGCAGAATAAGAAGTCAAAGTTGCATTTGCTGGAAGCACTTTCTGAAATTCTTCTTGACCTTGATACAGCTATAAAGATTATCCGTGAGACACAGAATGAGAATGACGTTGTACCGAATCTTGAAAATACGTTCAATATAGACAGGGAGCAGGCAGAATACGTTGCAGAGATAAAGCTCCGTAATATAAACAAGCAGTATATTCTCAGACGTATTGAGGAAGTTGACAGTCTCAGAAAAGATATAGCAGAAATGGAAGATATTCTGAATGACAGAAACAAAATCAGAAAAATAATTATAAAAGAGTTAAAGGACGTTATAAAGAACTATGCACAGCCAAGAAAAACATTGATTTACGAGTATACAGAACAGGATACAGAGGTTGTTGACGACACACCTGACTATCCAGTAAATATATTTGTTACGGCAAGCGGATATTTCAAGAAAATAACTCCGCAGTCTCTCAGAATGAGCGGTGAACACAAACTCAAAGAGGGGGATTATATAAGTCAGAGTTTCGAGGCAACAAATAAAACGGAACTTATTTTCATTACGGACGGGGAGCAGGCTTATAAATCAAAGGCAAGTGCTTTTGACGATACAAAGGCAAGCCTTATGGGTGACTATGTACCGGCTAAACTTTCATTCGATGAAGGCGAGAATCTTAAAATTCTTATAACGACTACAGATTACAGTGGTTATATATTATTCTTTTTTGAAAACGGCAAGATTGCAAAAGTACCGTTAAAATCCTACGAAACAAAAACCAACCGTAAGAAACTTACAAAAGCATATTCCGACAAATCACCGCTTGTTAAAGCCTTGTTTATTCAGAAAGATTGCGATATATTGTTAAGGAGTTCAGAGGGAAATACGCTTTTATTAAATACGGAAATTATTTCTGTCAAGACAACAAGGGATTCACAGGGAGTGCAAGTAATATCACTGAAGAAAAATGCTGTACTTGCTTCTGTTGAAAAAGTCAGTGATAATATCGGACTTGAAAAATATCGTACTGAGAATATACCGTCTTCCGGAAAAAAGGCTAAGGAATTGGGAGATACTAATCAGCTTTCATTAATATAAACAAAAGTTAAAAAATCCTGACGGAGCAGGCTGTAGAAATTGTATTGTTTTAATAGCCTGCTCCCTTTTTTCTTTTATTTTTACTTAATGTATAAAAAATTAATAATTTAACCTGTATGTTTCATAAATTATAACTTGACTTATACTGAAAAGTGTGCTATAATGTTTTTATACGACAGGATTTTTTATCAAAGTCCTGAATATGAAAGGAGTAATTATATGATTTATTCTCATGAAGTAGAAACAATGTGTCCTGTAAAACAGGGCGTTGCTCATGGTGCTGCTCCGATTCCGGAAGAAGCTAAGTGGGTAAAGGCTAAGGAAATCAAGGATATTTCCGGCTTCACACACGGTATTGGCTGGTGCGCTCCTCAGCAGGGTACTTGCAAACTCACCCTCAATGTTAAAGAGGGCGTTATTCAGGAAGCTCTTGTTGAGACTATCGGCTGTTCAGGTATGACACACTCCGCTGCTATGGCTGCTGAAATCCTCCCCGGCAGAACTATCCTTGAGGCTCTTAACACAGACCTCGTCTGTGATGCTATCAACACCGCTATGAGAGAACTCTTCCTCCAGATTGTTTACGGACGTTCTCAGAGTGCTTTCTCCGAAGGTGGTCTCGTTGTCGGTGCTGGTCTCGAAGACCTCGGTAAAGGTCTCCGTTCACAGGTTGGTACAATGTATGGTACTCTTGCTAAAGGTCCTCGTTACCTCGAAATGACAGACGGTTATGTTACAGGTATCGCTCTCAATGAAGACGACGAAATTATCGGCTACCAGTTCGTTAACTTCGGCAAGATGATGGACTTCATCAAGGCTGGCGATGACGCTAACACAGCTTTTGAAAAGGCTAAGGGTCAGTACGGCAGAGTTGCTGACGCTGTAAAGATTGTTGACCCGAGAAAAGAATAAGGAGGATTTTTGAAATGGCTTTATTTGAATCATATGAGAGACGTGAAAAGCAGATTCTCGCTGTTCTCGGACAGTACGGTATCAACTCTATTGAAGAATGTGCTGACATCTGCAAGGAAAAAGGTCTTGACATCTACAAGCTCGTTGAAGGTATTCAGCCTATCTGTTTTGAAAATGCTAAGTGGGCTTACACAGTAGGTTGTGCTATTGCTATCAAGAAAGGTTGCACAAAGGCTTCTGAAGCTGCTGCTGCAATCGGTGAGGGTCTTCAGGCTTTCTGTATTCCCGGTTCTGTTGCAGACCAGAGAAAAGTAGGTCTCGGTCACGGTAACCTCGGCAAAATGCTCCTCGAAGAAGATACAGAATGTTTCGCATTCCTCGCAGGTCACGAATCTTTCGCTGCTGCTGAGGGTGCTATCGGTATCGCTGAAAAAGCTAACAAGGTACGTCAGAAACCTCTCCGTGTTATCCTCAACGGTCTCGGCAAAGATGCTGCTCAGATTATTGCAAGAATCAACGGCTTTACATATGTTGAAACTGAAATGGATTACCACACCGGCGAAGTAAAGGAAGTTTTCCGCAAGGCTTATTCTGACGGTCTCCGTGCAAAAGTAAATTGCTACGGTGCTAACGATGTAACAGAGGGCGTTGCTATCATGTGGAAAGAAAACGTTGACGTTTCTATTACTGGTAACTCCACTAACCCGACACGTTTCCAGCACCCTGTTGCCGGTACTTATAAGAAAGAACGTACAGACGCAGGCAAGAAGTACTTCTCAGTTGCTTCCGGCGGTGGTACAGGACGTACACTTCACCCTGACAATATGGCAGCAGGTCCTGCTTCATACGGTATGACTGATACTATGGGTCGTATGCACTCAGATGCACAGTTTGCAGGTTCTTCTTCCGTTCCTGCTCACGTTGAAATGATGGGTCTTATCGGTATGGGTAATAACCCTATGGTTGGTGCTACAGTTGCTTGTGCAGTTGCAGTTGAAGAGGCTATGAAGTAATTCTACAGGCTTTCAGACTACAGCAATATTTTTTAAAGCCGTAACATATTCCTGTCTCACAACAGGAAATGTTATGGCTTTTTTTATAAATATCAAAAACTTTCGGGGAGGAAAAATGAAACATTATATTATTACTACTATGATTATAAGTACGGTTATATTCTGGACAATAATGCTTGTTACTTTTGTTTATGCACTTTTCCTAAGAAAAAGAGATTCCGGATATGACAGCGACAAAGGCAACGACTTATACGGCAGACTATGTATGATATTCAACCTGATATGCGGATTTCTGCTGTTTGAAGTTTTTTCGTTTATCGTTGCAGTGTGTACAAAATCAATAATAATGAATGTTATTCTGCATTTTCCTGCGTGGTACGTCTCAATGTGGACGGCACAATGGATTTTTCCGCACATAGTCAACCGTATTGTTGAAGTTTTCGTCAAGCCCGACAAATAAATTTATATTTAGTATTGCTCTTTCGGGTGAAATCTTTTTTTATTGTGTCAGCTCTGTTCGCTGAGATAAAGCGAAACTCTGTTCTGTATTCTTTCTGCACATTCTTCAGCAGTCATTTCACCGTTCATAAACTTATTACATTCTTCCTTGATAATTTCCATAGCATCAGAATCGCTGTTTCTGAGTTTGTTGCAATGCGATATAAAATCGTTTATATAGTCAATATCTTTGTCTGTAATAGGCTTGTTTATCCAGTCAACGCCTTCTGTCTGGTCAGTACCGCCCCACCTTGTTGACATAGGGTCAAGTGGTGTTACGACTTCCTTTTTGTATTCTTCAAATGTCTTTTTCATCTTGTACTCATAGCTTTCCTTGTTGCTTGAAAAACTATGGCTTGTCTGTAAATAGTTATTCTGAAAGTACGGACTTAAAACGTAATTCATAAAATCCCACGCACCCTCGGGACAGTCGGTATTATTGATAATCGAAAAACACATATCATTAGTAGTTGAAATTCCGCAATTTCTGTCATCTGACGGCGAAATCAGGAATGTATAATTATCATTGAGATAAAGTCCCGTCTGTACAGGAAAAAGAACAAAATCACTGAAATCACTACAATTCATATGTGTATAAAGGAGTGCAGTTTTGCGGAGTATGCTTGTTTCACTTTCCATGTATTCTATATCTTGCTGTTCAGTACCCCAGTCTGAATTTTCCCAGTTATAAGGCTCATTTATTTCAACGTTATTACAGAAGTTCAGCAGATGTATAAACTTCTCATTGTTGAAGTCGCAAGTGTAATTATCATAGTCAATCCAGTCACCGCAACTTTGAATAACAATCTCACCAAAAAGGTGGTCACGATATGCGAAATGTGAATTTTTTGAACCTAAATACATACCCTCAGGCATATTTTCCGCAAAATTCAGAAACTCGTCATAATTCCAGTAGGTGTAATCTCTGCTGATAACGTCACTGTTTGCAAGGTATACGCCTTGAATATTGAACGCAACCGGTATACCATACAGACCTCCTTTATATTCGTAAGCCTGCAACACGTTTTCAAGAATATCGTCACGCTTTATACCGTCATTTTTGTCCATATAATCATAGAGATTTGAGAACGCTCCTAAATTTGCGTAACGGTACATAAAAGCTGTTTCCTGATATGCGAAAAGGTCGGGAGCATCACCGCTGAGTACGTCAAGCCTGAGATTGTCAATATCTTTGTACTTTTTGACTTCAACGTTGTAATTATCACTCTGCTTGCTGTACATCATTGCAATTTCGGGGGCATTATTACTCCAGTCGATACAGCCTAACGTCAAATCCGTTTTGTTTTCAACGTAATCGTCAGGACGTACTGTCAGCGTATCAAGAAACATACCGTCGGCGAGAGTCTGGTCATCACCGCAGATGACAAATTTTCCGTCACCTGCATAACACGCAAAGTATATTCCTGACGGCGAAACTTTTGAATCCGTGAAATCCATAATCTGCACGAGTTCGTCATTCGGGGCTATTCCGAAAATACCCTCATTCAAGACCATAAACAGTTTAAAGTCACCTGCTCCCCCGAATACTGCTCCTGTACGGTTGATATATTTGCCGTACTCTGTAGAGTTGTTTTCGTCAAGCGAAATTCGTTTTCCGTCGGTAACGGAATATTTCTGACTTCCGCACACGTATGTTTTACCGTCAGTATCTGTCCCAAAAACAAGATGTTTCGTTTCGTCCGGCATATCGAGGATTTCACCGTCCGCTGAAACAAGTGCGTAACCGCCGTTGAATGATATGACGTAATTTTCGCCGTATTCATAGAAACCGTCTATAAAATTGAAATCCTCATATCTATGGAAACCGTCTACTTCGTGAGTTTCAAGAAGTTCGCCGTCCGGAGAATATGTGCGTATTTCCGGCAATACAACAGCGTTTTTACGGAAGTCGTCAGGGTCTTTGTATTCGTCGCCGTCATAATCAACGTACGTACATAACATAATTATTTTGCCGTCTGCCTTTGTACAGAAACAAGCCTCACGTGGCAAATCCTCTCCGCTTATAAGTGTAATCGTTCCGGATTCTTTCAGGTTTTCGTCATAGGACATCACTTTTATTCCGTCGGTCTTTGATTTATAGACGAATTTCACACCGTCGTGATAGTACAGTCCCATTCTTTCGGACATATCTTCCGGAAACGACAAGTGTTCCTGCTTGTACATAAGCTGTGTGATTTCAATGCTTTTCGGTTCGTCAGCGGAAGTCTCAGTTTCCGGAGTACTTGTTACAGATTTTTCAGTACAGGATACTCCGGAAATCATAAGCATTGCAGACATAAATATTAAAATTTTTTTCATATAAAAGTGCCTCCTTATTTTTTGACTATAGTATATCATATAAAAATCCGTTTGTGTGAAAAAATGCACGAACGGTAGTTTTTTTGTAATGAACGGTATATTTTCACTTTTATATGTAAGTGATTTCAGCGTACAAAAAAGACGAAATTTTCCGGAAGTTTGTAGGAAGTCACAAATAATCCGCAATAATTATGTGGACTTTCAACAAACCTTGATTTTCAGAAAAATTAAGAAATTCATAAGATTTTAGTTGGGACAGCATAAGGTTTTAGTGTTATAATGGGCTTGACATAAAAAAAGGAGGGGTTTATAATGATATTCGGAATAAACAACAGAAAGGAAGTCCCATTATGGATACTTTTGAAAACGCTTCAATCTTAGTCGTAGATGACGACCATTACATAGTTAACGCTATCGCTACCCTGCTCCAGAAAGAAGGTTACAGAATTTTCAAGGCTTATAACGGTCTTGAGGCTATCGACTGTCTTATGATGAACAATATACAGCTTATTCTGATAGACGTTATGATGCCGAAACTTGACGGACTTTCAGCAATGATGAAAATCCGTACAACAAAGAACATTCCTATAATAGTGCTTTCCGCAAAGTCTGAGGACAGTGACAAGATTTTAGGGTTGTCAATGGGTGCCGACGACTACATCACAAAACCTTACAATCCTATGGAATTGGTAGCAAGGGTAAAATCAAATCTCCGTCGTTATCTGAGTCTCGGTTCTGCTGATACCAGAAAGAGTTCAGACAACATAGAAATAGGCGGTCTTATTCTTGACAAGACAGCCAAACAGATTTATGTTGACGGCGAACCAGTAAGACTTACTGCGACGGAGTACAAGATTACGGAAATGCTTATGGAAAATGCAGGACGTGTATTTTCAGCAGAGGAAATATATTCACGTGTATGGAATGAGGAATCCTATTCCGTGGAAAATACTGTAATGGTTCACATACGTCATATCCGTGAAAAAATTGAAATAAATCCCAGTGACCCACGTTACCTGAAAGTAGTATGGGGAATCGGGTACAAAATAGAAAAAAACGGGAGGTAATCTATGAAAGTTACTGATTTTCTTTTGCAGAAGTCAACAAGGGCTATTGCGTTTATAAGTGCGTGCGTAATATTTGCTGTATGTGCCGGAATGGGTCTGAACAAGTTTTTTGAAATACAGAAAGTATATAATCAGTATAATGACTTAAAGAGTACAGAGACAAATGAAGAGGCTGACGAATTGTTTGCTGAATTGTGGGCTGTCGGTAATATGTACCTCAGAAATCTTGACGAAAACGGAAACTTTGTAGGTGCAAAGCACTTCAGGGAATCAACTGAAAAGGCACTCAAAGAACTGGGACTTATGGACAGCAAAGGTAAAATTACGATAAGCAAAAGTGATAATTTTGATTATTACGTATCATGGGGAAATAACTCCATTTCAACGGATAACAGAAGTTACAACGACATCTATGAATCAGACACCTATTCAACTACTCAGATAAACGGAAACGCACATTTCAGTAATTACAGATATAATTATTATTATTACGGCAGTGCTAACTGGTACAGTACAAACTACGGAATGACTTACTATGATTTTCCGCATACGATAAAAGGTATAATGGCAACTGCTGTATTCGATTACGACACAAAAGACCTTGACTATTATGTTGACGATTACGGCGTTAAAATCTACTATAAGAAAGACGGTTCTACACCGATTCCGAACCCAAACAGCGATTCTATACGGAACGTAAATATAACGATATACAATGATAACGAAAGTTATGTGGAAAGCTACAACGGCTATTATGACGAAAATTATAGCGGTTATTATAACAGGTATGGTGAATATGTACAACCGACTGTTCCGAGGGCTGAAGTGATTGAGGAAGAACCAGAAGAAGTTACTGAAAATATTAAAGTCAATATTCCTGCAATTCCTGCTCCTCTGCTTGAAAACAGTGAAAATGATTCCTATATTCTCTATAACAAGGATTTGAATGAATGGGTAGAAGTACAGAATACAGGAAAACAAGTCGGAAATGAATATCCGCTGAAAATATGTATAACACCATCTGAAAACTTATTGCCTTTGTATAAGCAGTATCAGAGCGAAATAAACAAGGCTGACGAAATTATGGCACGTTTTTTAATTGGTTGTATACCGTTTCTTGTACTTGCTGTAGTTCTTATGGGATTTTTTGTTTTAACAAGCGGTTACGACTTGAAAAGGGAAAGGTTTGTGATGCACGCTACTGACAGAATATGGGTTGAAGTTGTGATAGCAACAGGTGTATTTTTAGTTATAGGTGCATTTTGTAGTGTTGAAATGATTGCAGAAAGTTATGATTTCATGAATGAATATTATAACAATGGTAAATCCTCACTTGTTACATTCTGGACTACTTGCTGGACTGCAATTTTATCCCTTATTGTACTTTGTGTAAATACTCTTATAAAACGTTGTAAATGCGGTACTTTATGGGAAACAAGTCTTATTCATCGTGTGTGGAAATTCGTATTAAGAATATTGAACCGTGTATTCGGAAAAATAAAGTCCGCTGTCAAGACCGTTCAGAAAATATTACTTGCAAAGGATATGACTAACAATAATATTTTTGCGAAAAGACTTTTAATCAAATCGGGAATATTTATGATAGCAACGATTTTTGCGTGTTCAATTGAATCAATTTTTGGTAGTGCTATTATATTCTTAATATATGTGTTATTGATTTTCAAAGACGTGAAAGCCATTACAGAATTGTCGAAACAGATTGACGAAATTTACAGCGGTGACTATACAACAAAAGAAGTCCGCATGGATTACCCTACTTATACAATGACTGAAAAGCTGAACAATATTTCAGACGGTATTCAGACGGCTGTAGACAAACGCTTACAGTCGGAGAGAATGAAAATAGAACTTGTTACGAATGTTTCGCACGACCTGAAAACTCCGCTCACATCTATAATAAGTTATATAAATCTTCTCTCTATGGAAGAAAACCTGTCCCCTGTTGCAAGAGACTATGTTAAGATACTTGAAAACAAGTCGGCACGTCTCAGTGAAATAGTATCTGACGTTTTTGACATAGCAAAAGCAACAAGCCGTACAGATATTAACCTTGAGATGATAGACGCTGTAATCCTTATGGAGCAGGTTTTAGGTGATATGGCAGACAGAATAGAAGATTCCGGAAAAGAAATCAGAAAGACTGTCTCTGCTGAAAACGCTCCCGTATACGCCGACGGAAAAAGACTTTACAGAGTTTTGCAGAACGTCATCGACAATGCTTTGAAGTACTCCCTCGACAACACAAGAATATATCTCACACTTACAAGAACGATTGACACGGTAACGATAAAAATAAAAAATATATCTTCTTACGAAATAAAATGCACGCCGGAAGAACTTACAGAACGTTTCACGAGAGGCGACGAATCACGTACAACTGAGGGCAACGGACTGGGACTTTCTATTGCAAAGAGTTTCACGGAGGCTTGCGGAGGAAAGTTTGCAATAACAATTGACGGAGACGTTTTTGAAGCAACTGTGACACTTGACATAGCAACAAAAGAAAAAGTACAATAACAACAAAAAACTGTCGGTGAAAAACCGGCAGTTTTTTTACGATATGTAATCATTTTGCAGTATATACTTGTGTACATTCATTAAATTCAGCGTTTTCTTTCGGTGAAATATAGACTTCTGCCGATTCGGATAAATCATTATTGCAGAACATTTCTTTTTTTATTATTCCGATTATGTCTGAAAAAGTTTCTGATGAATTTTCCGTTGCCAGCCATATTCCTAACTCTGTATCTGTTATATAGTCGTAACCATTGTCAGTTATTCTGCCGGAAGTGATTTTTTCAATACGTTCCGGCAAAATATACCTTATATCTAAATCGGGATTTTTCATTTTCCGTGAATCGAGTTTTATAATAATAGTCTGCATAATATTTACATTCCTCTCAGACAGTCAACCATTTCCAACCAGTTTTCAAGACGAAGATGCGGAAAATCTATACTTAAAAGGTCATTTTTTTCATGAATTTTGCTCGGCACAGTTCTGTCATCGTAGAAAACAGGAAACAATCCGGCATTGTGTGAACCGAATACGTCAACTTCAATATCATTTCCGCAGTACCATATATTTTCCGGTGACAGACCTGACTTCCTGACAGCAAGGTCAAAAATATGTATATCGGGTTTGCGGAAAATATATTCGCTTGTTGTTATGATAAAATCAAATTTATGTACAGGAAAAGCGTTATTCAGACGATAAGAGAGAGCGTTTCCAGACCAGCAAAGGTTACTGATAACTCCTGTACGGATACCCATTTTTTGAAGTGCGGAAAGCATTTCATTTGCGTGAGGGGTCTCTACTGCTTCTGAGATACCTTTCATCATAATTTTTTCCGCCTGCTCAAACGGAATTGACAATTTCATATTGAAGTGTTCTATAACATATCTCAGTAATAAGTGTTCGTGTATCTCAATAAGTTCACCACGAAGTCTGCGTATTTCGTCAAAAAGATTCAGCAAATAATCACTGAAATCCTGCGGAGTGACTTTATAAGGATTTTCAGAAATGTAAGGATATAAAGCTATGTTTCCGGCAGACGGACAGAAATCCGGTTCATACATGAGAGTACCGCCATAGTCAAAAAGTATCATTTCAGGTTTTTTCAAGTTAAACATCTCCTCATATTTTTATTTCATATCAAGCCTGTTGCGGATTTTTTTGTCGTTTACAGGATATATCTTCTCAGACAGCAATTCATTAATATTTAACTGTCTTTTTTTGCGACGTTCATTCCATTTGCGGACGGTCGGGGTCAAATCCTCAATTCTATAAATTCCGTTATCAAGAAAATCCCTCAATGCCTCCCCTTTTATTCCTATCTGTATTGCATAACGATTTATAGGTGTGCCGTTCAAAGACCTGTCGGAATCCCACTGACAGTATACATCAGTATTTTTAAAACATTTTTCCCATTCGTTACCGTCAAAAATTATGGAATCCGGAGAAGTAAGTATAGCTTTTTCAAGTGTACTGTCAAAAAATTCACGGTGTATGTCAATAGCAAGTATACATTCCTGATTTTTTTTAGTCCCCCAGTTTGAACGGTACATCAGCCACAGAAATGACGGTTTAATCCACGTCATACGGTTGGTGTTGAAACTTTCCCCGAAATTCTGTAATCTGACAGCTTCCTCAGCTATGACGGAGTTGTAAGCCTGATATATGCGGATATACTTTTTGTTATATGATGCGAAAACTTCCTTTACATATTCCATAACGTCACCTCCTCTGTTTATATTACAGAAAAATTATACCATATTATGTACAGGAAGTCAATATGATTTGACATTCTACCATAAACATGGTATAATAAATTTACTTATTAACGGAGGTAAAAAATGAATAAAGAAGATTTCAGACAGTATATGCTTTGCGGTCATGGAAGGTGTTTTTCTGTTGACGGCGACGAATTGGAGAAGTTCAGAGAAACAGTCCTCTATGGTTGTCTTAACGATATATCTTTTGACTTACAGTGTGAGGGGTCAAGAGGACTTTTTATGTATAACCTTGCCTTACAGTACGATGACTATAACTATTTTCTGCAACCAGCAATTGAAAAGTTTCTTTCGCCGGAAGTCTGTGAGGACTGGCATTTAATAAATCATTTATGTGATTTTATTGATTACTTCGCCAGTGACTATGGTGACGAATCAGCACAGCAAGCTATTATCGAAAAATATAAACAGCTTTATAAATTGCTGATGTCTCTGAAATGGAGCGTACGTGCAAACAACGTTTCACAGTGTTATGAATACATAGCAATTACCATCATGCAGAACGGTACTATTAAACATACGTCAAAGATATTCGAGGATATTGGTAAATTTTTCATACGTCGCCGTAGAGAGTCAGACGACAGACTGAAACGAGAGTTTCTGTGGTTCTGGGACTGCACCCGTGAAAAGTACGGCGAAAAATATATTACAGAAGAACTTGACATTCTCAGCAAAGACAATACAGCAATCAGACGTTTCAAGCGTGTGCTGTTCCATGAAGAAGAAAAAAGTGTAATCAAAAGAAAAAATATGTCAGCAGACGATTTTATAAAACTTGCTGAAAGAAATTCCGTACAGCGTAAGGATATTATATTATTCAGACGTGCGGAAATACCGGAAAAAATGAAAGTTGCTGATACTCTGATAAAAGAGACTGATTTGAATAAAAAAGCGGAACTCCTTAAAGCGTTCACGATTTCGGGAAACTCTTTTCCAACTGCTCCCGAAGTGTTGATAAAGTATGTTGATTCGGATAATAAGAAACTCCGTGAAACTGCTGTTGAAGCGTTGTTATATATAAAGGCGGAATGTGTACACGACTTTGCAGTGAAACTTCTTGAAAAAGAGTTTTCAATTAACGCTGTAATTATGCTGATTGAAAACTATAAGCATTCCGACAAAGAAAATCTGATTGATATTCTTAACAACATTACAATTGACGGTGATGACGAATCCGGTTGGCACGAAATAGTCAGGACTATCAACAACAATATATACGAAATGCCTGAAGAAGCTGTTATGTTTGTGTACGAAAAATCAATGTGTTCATTTTGTCGTGAAAGTGCAGTAGACGAATTAATCAGGCGTAATCTTTTCACTGAAGAAATAAAATCAGAATGTCTTATGGACTGCAATTCTTATATTCGCAAGGAGGCTGAAAATTATGAAAGTAAATTATGATATTGACCTTACTGAAAATGAATATGTTCATTTTGAGGGAAACACTTTGGAAGAACTGAAAGACGTTTTATATCCCGACAGATTCAAAGACTGTTGCGGATATATAATCGGAAAAGAATGTGGATTATGTATAGCATCTGTAAAAGAATATGGCGTATTCATTGGTTATAGCGATAGCGAAAATGAAAAACTTTCACTGTCTGACAGAGATAAATTAGATAGAGTTGTTGATGTATGGGGTGACGGTCTTTACGTTTCAGAGGGGCTTTTCATTTCCCCCGAAACAGCTTGGCAATGTATACACGAGTTTGTAACAACCGGAAGTATAAGTTGTAATGTAGAATGGATTTCGCCGGACGACATTCCTGAAAATGGTAATTTTATAATCTGATTTCCTCAGAAATACATTCTGAAATAAACGTGTATAAATGGCGGTGGTTTTATGGATATACACGAATTACTCAACAAACCGATAAAAGATATGCTGATAACAGGTAGTATTGATGTAACAGATGATATATTTGAGTTTATGCCTGATTACAGAAGTTATTTTTTCAGTTTCCCTGAAAAATTTCTACATATTGAATCTTATGAACAATACTCAAAACTCCGGTTTAGTATCTGCAACAATCTTACATTTTACGAGTACCACGGCGAACCGGACTATAAAATAACATTTTCGTCGGTTGCAGGAATGTTTCTGAGAAGTCATTTCTATTCGGACATTGCAATAAAAAGAATCATTCTTTTCAATGCTGTCAAGAATGACGAATCTTTTATATGTGACTATGCGGAAATAGTTTTGTCAGATGAGCAGGCTATATGTTTCGACCCTCTGCATTTCTGGGGAATCGCCGTCGACAGTGAACCGTTACCGCCTGACAACACTGTTATAACGGTCATTGAATGATTTATTTTACAAAAAAGTGTAAACTTTTTTTGAACGGACAACCATATGTCCGATATTATATGTATAATTATATTATGGAAAGAAGTCTGTCAATATACATAATAATAACATAAATGCAAATTGGTCATTAACCTTTGCAGTATACTGAAATAAGTGTAAAAAGGAGAAGAAGATAATATGGCTTCAGAAATCGAAATATCAAATAAGGGTGTACAGATACTTGAAAAATGCTATACAACTGCATTGAGGGGACTTCCGACTTCTGAAAGTGCGGACGTTCTTGCAAGAGACTATCTGTTAAAAAACAATGAAAACGTTCACAAATCCGCTAATAAACTTATAAACGCACAGATTGCAAAATGTGCTACTACCGGATTCGTTACTGGTCTGGGCGGTCTTATTACATTACCTATCACTCTTCCGGCAGACGTTGCAGGAAATCTTTATGTACAAATAAGAATGATTGCCTCATTGGCTGTTATGGGTGGATATAGTCCATATGACGACGAAGTAAAAACAATGATATATATGACACTTGTGGGAATGACAGTTGAAGATGTAATTAAAATAACAGGAATAAAAGTCGGAAATAAACTTGCATTGCAGGCAGTAAAGCAGATTCCCAGACAAGTTATTGGCAAGATAAATCAGAAAGTAGGTTTCAGACTTATGACAAGATTCGGTGAAAAAGGTATTATCAATCTTTCAAAGTTAGTACCTGTTGCAGGTGGCGGAATAGGAGCAATATTCGATGGTATAACGACAAAGATAATTGCTTCACGTGCTAAAAAAACGTTTATCGGATAATAATAAAAATCCCTCATCTGAAAAGGTGAGGGATTTTTAAGAAGATAACACATATATTAAAATCATCTTAATATACTATTCATACCTTCTAAAAAATTGTTGCCAACTAAGGTTCCATATTCATCAACTACTTTTTCATCTTCAGTAATATAATACTCTAAACGGTCATCATAGGATTCTAAAATGCATATAGGAAAAGGTGAAAGTTTTGATATGTATCTGCTGTTGGAAATCATTCTTAAATAACGTTCATAATTTCCATAATATTCTAATATATCATTTTCATCAAATATTTTCCATTCAAAATCTTCATTTTTCCCTTGTAAATTATAATATTCACTATAAAATTTAATTACTGAATCAGAAATTATATAATTATTTTCTCTTAAAGTATTGATAAAATGCGAAATATCAACTTTTCTGTTTGGATACCAACCAGCATTTTTTATTGTCTCAAAAAATTTTTCGGAAATTTCTAATGATATATCTAAGGAATCAGAAAACATTCGGTAAAAAAATTCTTCTATGCTGTCAGCGATTTTTCGGTTATATTCTAAAATGTAAAAATTTTCATTTTTTGACATACATAATCTTAATCTTCCTAATATTCCACTATGGATAACTCCAATTATATATAATTCAGAAGCATTAATTATCACTTTAGAAATGTTTTGTAAAAAAGAGTACCAAATATCATCTTCATTAATGTAATATAAATCCCCCAAATTTTCAGCAAACATTCTTATTTTTAATGGCACATTAATGTTATTATATTCATCAAGTTTAATTTTTATGTCCGAAACCCAGCAACTTAACTCAATTTTTCTACCTGGATACCAACCTATTTTTTTTAGTTCATTTGAAATATTCATATTGTACTCTCCCCTCCAAAAATGAAAAAAGTCCAGAATAACCGGACTTCTTCATATCAGTGAGACATGAGGGACTTGAACCCTCGACCCTACGCTTAAAAGGCGTATGCTCTACCGGCTGAGCTAATGTCTCATCTCAACAATAATTATTATATAATTCAAACGAAAAACGTTGGTGAGACATGAGGGACTTGAACCCTCGACCCTACGCTTAAAAGGCGTATGCTCTACCGGCTGAGCTAATGTCTCTCACAACGATAATTATTATATCACAGCTTTTCCAAAAAGTCAATAGTTATTTTCGTGTTTCTATGTTTTTTACATATTTTGTCGATTATTGCTACGTAAAAATGTAAAATACAACGTTTTTCAAAAAAGGGGTTGACATTTTATGAAAACCATGATATAATAATTACTGTTGAAAGACAAGTGTGCTTGTAGCTCAGCTGGATAGAGTGACTGGCTACGAACCAGTAGGTCGGGGGTTCGAATCCCTCCAGGCACGCCATAAAAAAGTCCGAGTGTTCGGACTTTTTTTGTTTTATAGAAATATCAGCGTTTTTTTGTTGACATATGTGTGAAAATATTGTATAATAATTACAGATAAAAAATTTTTCAAGGAGTGATTATGTTGAAAAAAGTAGTTTCGTTGATTCTTGCACTTTCTGCTATCCCTGTCTCAACTGTCCACGCAGAAAATATTCCTGACTACAGCCTGTGGGACAGGTTTATAAAGTACGATTTGCGTATAACCAACTATGATTCCCTGACTGATGAGGAAAAAGACCTCTGCAAATTTATTTTCGAGACTGAACGTTCTGCAACTGATACAATAATCTGTGAACGTGCAAGACGTAAACTTGCCGGTTATGATGTCGGTGAACGCATCAACACCATTAAGCTAAGGAAAAGATATGAACAAAATGTAAATTTTGCAGAAAAACTCTTGACAAAACGAAGGAA
>JAIDUG010000012.1 GCA_029060305.1 Ruminococcus sp. | reverse complement strand
TTTATTTTCAATTATCATAGTATTTTCTATTATATCACATTTTTTCACTTATTGCAAGCTATTGGTACGGTTTCTAATATTGCTGTTGCAGTATATGCAGTATGTGGATTTATATATGTTCCATGGATTGCTTTTATGGTATACTGTTTCCGATTCTGTGTGAAGTACGACATAAAAACACGTGAAATCCAATACAGAAACTTTTTTAAATTTAAAACAATAAATTTAAAAGATATAAAAAAAGTTTACAGAAAATCTGACGGCAGAACGACTTTTTTAATTATAAAAACTAATAACCATAAAATCCGAATAAATATGCGTTCCTGCAACGGTTCAAGAGATTTCAGTTTTTTTCTGAAACGACATATTCCTAAAGTCTTTGAATAATAATTACTGATTGTGATTATTACGAAAACACTGTCGTCAGCAATTTGGACTATGATTATATTATATCAAAGGAGTGAAAAAAATGTCAGCACCATTAGCGGATAGAATACGCCCGAAAACTCTTGACGAAGTTGTAGGTCAGGAGCATATTTTAGGAAAAAACAAACCTTTGCGTAGAATAATCGAAAGCGGAAAAGTACATAATATGATTTTTTACGGTACTTCCGGAACAGGAAAAACTACAGTTGCCCGTATAATAGCCGAAAACTGCGGAATGACTTTACACCGTCTCAACGGTACAACAGCTTCCGTTGCGGACATAAAGGACGTTATAGCAGATATAGGGACTTTCGGAAGTGAAAACGGCATACTGCTTTATCTTGACGAAATACAGTATCTCAACAAGAAACAACAGCAGACTTTACTTGAATACATTGAAAACGGTGATATAACGCTGATAGCCTCTACTACTGAAAATCCGTACTTTTCGGTGTACAGTGCAATAATAAGCCGTTGTACAGTATTTGAATTCAGACCAGTGACTGCTATACAACTCATTCCTGCCATACAACGTGCTTTCAGAATACTTTCAGAAGAAAACAACACGGAAATTATTTATAATGAAGAAGTCTTGAATACTATCGCTTATAACTGTGGCGGAGATGTTCGGAAAGCAATGAATACTGCTGAACTTGCGGTTACGTGCGGAGACTTTGCAGATGGAAAAATAACTGTAACTCTCGATTCGCTGAAAATAATCGCACAAAAAAGTAATATGCGTTACGACCGTGACGGCGACCAACATTTTGACATACTCTCAGCTTTTCACAAATCTGTAAGAGGTTCTGACGAAAACGCCTCATTGCATTACGCATCACGTCTGATTGAAGCCGGAGATATAGTGCCTTTGTGCAGAAGATTGCTGTGTATCGCCTGTGAGGACGTTGGACTTGCCTACCCTAACGCTATCGTGATAACAAAAGCCTGTGTTGATTCAGCGTTACAGCTCGGACTTCCCGAAGCACGTCTGCCGATTGCAGAAGCCGTCATTTTGCTTGCAACCGCTCCGAAATCAAACAGTGCATATAAAGCAATAGATTCAGCTATTCAAGACCTTAAAAACTGCGATTCACTGGAATTTCCACGACATCTTCAGAACTGTCATTTTGACGGAAAAGGTGCGGAAGTTTACGGTCAGAACTATCTTTATCCGCACGATTTCCCTAATCATTACGTGAAACAACAGTATCTTCCGAACGCACTGAAAGGTCATGTATACTATGAGTTTGGCGATAACAAACAGGAACAGTCGGCACTTCTCTACAGGAAAAAAATTACCGGAAACGAAAAATAACGCAAAAAAACCTCAGCAAAGGAATAAATGTGCTGAGGAATTTTTTATTCAATTGTAATAAAAAGCAACACTTGTGTTGCCGTGCCGAATTAATTTCCGCACTCAGTCATTTCAGTTTTTCAAGCAGAATAAATATACTTCATTGGTATCACCTTTCATAGTATAAACTTAAAAGATAATATTTTTCACCATTGGAATCAATCCTCACACAAGAATTTGTTTCAGGTTATATACCGCAAAGACTAAACGTCACAATTTCAGATAATCCTGTATCTTAAAAAAATAGTAATGGATATTAACCGTTGTTTCCAAAAAGTCAGTAATACGTCAGCTTTATGGTTGAAAAGATACTTAATGAAACTTACTCAACAGAACAAGCATAAAAGCCTATATTCCCGAAAATGTACTATCTGCAACCATTCAGCAAGCCCGTATTGTACTGCTGTTCTTCTGTAATTGCCACCGGACTCACTTTCCTTTCCGCTCCAAATCATTTACATTGAGAATAAAATCCTCAGACCAAGTAAATTCAGCTATAGGAAACTCCCTTACACTGTGTTTCCCTTTCGTTGTATTTATAATAACATATTTTTTGTGATTTGTCAACAGTATTTTTGAAATTTATCAGTAATTTTAGTATATTTCAGCGTATTTGACAACAGGAATATATCACTGTACTGCACTTTGCACAAAAAGCCGTGCGGTTGATATTACCACTTGAAATTCTGTCGGAAATAGTATATAATAAATATATCAAATGGCTTATGCCGGATTGGAGAAACTTTATGTCTGAAATGAACGAATTTACGCCGGAGCTTATGGAGCTTGTCGACGAACACGGTAACAAGAAATGTTTTGAAATCATTGATACCGCCGATATTAATAACGAAAAGTATTTCGCTCTGTTACCTGCAATCGAGGACGACGACTTCCTCAACGCTAACCTTGAACTTATTATACTGAAAGTCGTTGAGGAAAAGGGCGAGGAAGTCCTTGCTTCTATCGATGATGACGACGAATTTAATGAAGTATGGCAGTATTTTATGGAAGAAATTGATAACGCCTATGAAGATGCTGACGAATTTGAAGAAGTATAGATTACATAATCCGGAACAGACATAAAATCTGTTCCGGAAAAATTTTTTCAGAATTTTTTTGAAAAATACTTGACTTTTTTGGAATAGTGTGATATAATAAAACCCGTTGAGTAAAGTTTATGCGGATATGGCGGAATAGGCAGACGCGCCAGCTTCAGGTGCTGGTCGGGGCAACTCGGTGCAGGTTCAACTCCTGTTATCCGCACCATAAAAGTTCATATTATGAATTAAGTCTGATTTTTTGTCAGACTTCTTTTATTTTCTGCAAAATATATATTATAAAAGGGACATTCTTTTTCTGAACGTCCCTTTATTTTTACATCACTTTTCTTAATTTTTCAGAAAATTCTATAAGCTGTTCCATTGACATTGATTCAGTACGCACATTTTCAGGAAGTCTGGTCTCTCTCAGAACTGCATATACCGTTTCTTTCGGCACTCCAACCTGTGCGGACACCGCATTTGCAAGGGTCTTTCTTCTCTGTGCAAACCCTGCTTTCACTACTCTGAAAAAAAACTTCTCGCTTTCGGGTTCAAGTCTGTAATTCTGATTCAGGTCTATACGGATAACCACTGAATCAACATTCGGTGACGGCATAAAATTTCCTCTTGAAACTCCGAAAAGCTGTTTTACAGTACCATAATAATTAACCCCTACCGTGATAGCTCCTGCCTCTCTTGTGCCTACCTTTGCACATAAACGCTGTCCGGCTTCTTTCTGCACCATAACCGTTATCGACTCAACAGGAAGTCGACTTTCAAGCAGAAGCATTATTACCGGAGAAGTAATATAATAAGGTAAGTTGGCACATACTGCAACCCTCATTCCTTGAAATTCCTCTGCTATAATCTTATTCAAATCCACTTTCATAACGTCCTGATTGATAATTTTCACGTTGTCAAATTCCGCAAGGGTTTCATCGAGTACCGGCAAAAGTCTTTTATCAATTTCAACAGCCGTCACCTTGTCAGCACGTCTTGCAAGTTCAGCGGTAAGCACTCCGAAACCTGTACCTATTTCGAGTATTCCGAAACCTTTCTGAGCGTTACCGTTTTCAGCTATTTTCGGACAGATTTCAGGATTAATAATAAAATTCTGTCCGAGACCTTTGGAAAAGCTGAAACCATGACGTGACATTATTTCCCTGATAGTTCCTATGTTAGTCAGATTCATTCGATTCACCTTAAACCTTATGACGTTCCTTTTCCGAAAATTCTGCCTGTTTGGCATCATTCAGTTTTTCCATATCGTTTACGAGATAGTCAGCGGAACGGTAAGCACGCTGAAAATCAGTATCTTTGAAATGACATTTAAGGTCAATAAAATCCCCGTCAATAGTAATGTCAAGCTGTTTTATCTGTCTGCCGGAATATTTTCCGCTGACATATTTTATATACTGGTCGATTTCCTGAGTGGACATTTCGCCACCGATTACATTTACTTTCATGAATTATTCTCCTTTCAGTCTTTTGATTACTGCTTCCGCACATTTCATTCCGTCAACAGAAGCCGACATTATACCGCCTGCATAACCTGCTCCCTCTCCGCACGGAAAAAGCCCCTGTATTGTGACGGATTGCAGACTTTCATTTCTGTTCACCCTTACCGGCGAACTGCTACGGCTTTCTATGCCTGTCAGGACAGCTTCCGGACTGTCAAAACCTTTTATCTTTCTGCCCATTTCCTTTATACCGAGACGGAGCGTTTCGCATACAAAATCCGGCAGATAGCTTTCGGGACGTGCAAACTTCACTGATGGACGATATGAGGGTTTAACTGTACCGAATTTTTCTGAAATCTTTCCGTCCATAAAATCGCCGACAAGCGTTACAGGTGCTGAATAGTCGCCACCGCCTGCAATAAAGGCTTTTTCCTCAAGTTCACGCTGAAAATACATTCCTGCCAGAACGTGCGGACTTTTATAGTCATCAGGACTTACCCCGACAAGCAACGCACTGTTTGAGTTTTCTGCATTACGTGCAAAATAACTCATTCCGTTTACCGCAAGGCGTTTTTCCTCCGAAGATGCCGGAACGACTTCACCCCCCGGACACATACAGAATGTATAAAGTGTGCGACCATTCGGAAGATGTACAGCAAGTTTATAGTCAGCAGATTTCAGAGCCTTATGTCCTGCAAAATCTCCGTACATAGCCTTGTCAATATCCTGCCTTTTGTGTTCGATTCTCACTCCTACTGAAAAATTCTTCTGCGAGAGCGATATATTCTTACTGTATAGGAGTTCAAAAACGTCCCTTGCACTGTGACCTGTAGCAAGTATCAGATTGTCAGTTTTTATCTTGTGGAAATTTTTTCCGTCAGTGTACGTCACTTTCGAAATATTGTTTCCGTCCGTTCTGAAGTCGCAGAAACGTGCATTGAAAATAACTTCACCGCCGTACTGTATCACCTGCTCCCTGAGATTCTTCACAATGTTGACTAACCTGTCCGTGCCTATGTGAGCTTTTGCGAGATACAGAATTTCTTCCGGAGCTCCGAACTCTACAAACTTCCTTAAAATCCATTCAATGCGTTTATCCTTTATACCTGTAGTGAGTTTTCCGTCGGAAAAAGTCCCTGCTCCGCCCTCTCCGAACTGTATGTTACATTCGGGATTGAGTATGCCGACTGAACTGAATTTCTCGACATCTTCACAACGTGTGTCAACATCTGAACCACGTTCAAGAACTATCGGACGAGTACCAGCCATGGCAAGAACCAGTGCGGAAAACATTCCGGCTGAACCAAACCCGACTATTACAGGTCGCCTGAAATCTCCTGAAACCTTGTCAACTTTATAGACGTACTTTTCGACTTTTACGGCATTTTTTATTTTTACTGAGTTTTCGTTTTTCAGTTCGATGTCAATCGATATTATAAAATGTACGTCAGATTTTTTGCGTGCGTCAACAGACTTCTTTGAAAGTTTTGTACTTATGAGGTTGTCGAGGGAAATCCTGAATTTCTTTATACAGAAACTTTCCAGTCCTGAAAAATCAAAGTCCAGTGGCACACGTATATTATTTACCCTTAACATTTTCGACCTCCTTTCAGTGATTCGGCACATTTCATTCCGACCCATATTCCTGACGACCATGCCCATTGAAGATTATAACCGCCACAATCCCCTACTGTATCGAGAATTTCACCGCAGAAATAAATTCCCCTGTGTTTTTTCGATTCTAGGTTTTCAGTAATACATTCCGCATTGATTCCGCCACAAGTCGCCTGTGCGTTCTGCCAGTTTGAACAGCCGGTTACTTCAAATTCAAGGAACTTGATAACGTCAGCAAGTTTTTTTATTTCGCTGTCCGTAAGTGTTTCCGTTTTTTCAGCAAGCGGTCTGCGGAGCGTGTTTTTCGTAAGCCATACCGCCAGATTTTTCGGAAACATTCCCGTCAGTATTTCTTCCAGAGAATATCCGGAACGTATTTCCCTTATTTTTTCAAGATAACTGATTATAGCATTTTTGTCCATATCCGGTAACAAGTCCGCACGCAGATACAGTCTGCCTTCATACTCCTGAAAAAGATATGCAAGATTGAATACGCATATTCCGGAGATACTGTTTTCATTGAAGTGCATTTCGCCGTATTCTGTACGGAGAATCTTTCCGCCTGAAACCGCTGATATTTTTCCCTTTATGCGTACTCCCTTGAGACCTTTCAGAACGTCCGCACTTACTCGCAGAGGTGCAACAGCAGGACATATCTTTGATATTTTATAGCCCATTTCCTTGAATATCCTAATCATTGAACCGTCAGTACCGAAAGTTGTACCGGCATATCCTCCGCATGCAACTATAACTTTTTTGCAGACAATATCTTCTCCGTCGGATTTGAGAATGTAATTATCATTGTTTCGCAGAATGGCTTGTATATTGGTATCGCATACTTCCTGAACTCCGAGAGACTGTGCAGTAAGTCTGAGGGCATTAAGTACAGTGGTTGCAGTATTGCTACGTGGATATATTCCACCTGTACGTCCCTCACTTCCATAAACGCACATTACGCCCATACTCTCAGTAAAAAATTCGTACCAGTCGGGAGTATTGTTAATTATCTTCATTGCATTAACCGAACCGTGATAATTTTCAGCTTTCAGGGACTTGTTACTGAGATTGCACTTGCCGTTTCCGGTAGCAATAATCTTTTTTCCTGTCCTCGAAAGCCTTTCAATAATAGTAACCTTTGCACCGGAAAGCCGTGCCGTTGTTATAGCGGAAGCATACCCAGAAGCTCCGCCACCTATTATTGCTACGTCTGTATACATTATTTCACCCTTTCTTTTATTTATTACCAATATCTATTACAGCTATTTCCGGACGGTTGCAGAATCTCACAGGAGCAGGAGAAGCACCTATGCCGGAAGTTATAAACATAGTGCCGTCCTGATAGTCGAAAAGCCCCTTGTCGTAAACCGTAAGACCGAGAAGCTCCGGAAATAACGTCATACTTTCTGAATCAATCAAAGCCCCTATAAAAGGCAACTGAATCATTCCACCATGAGTATCCGCACATACAGTGAGGTCTGCCCCGAATAATGAAAACTTTTCGTAATTCGGGATATGTGCCATAAGAATACTGTAACATTCCGGATTCAGTGAAAAAGCGTTGTTGAGGTTGAAAGTCGGAGAATAGTATACATTGTCGATACCCATAAGCTGTATATTGTTTCCGTTTACTTCTATAATCTGTGAACTGTAATTCATAAGTACAGCACCGGCTTTCTGCATTGCCTCAATATACGAATCGTCTGTATCGTGTTCACCGGTAACAAAGTACACCGGATAACCTGCCCTGACTATATCAGCAGTAAGGTCAACAGGTATCTGAATAATATCCGGTGGACTTGGCTGGGTATACATATCGCCCATCACAAACACTATATCGGGGTTGTTAGCAGAAATACGTCTGAGAATAGCTTTGTTGCTGATACCGTACTTTTTGGAATGACAGTCACTTATCACTGCAATCCTAACATTGCCTGATATTTTTTCCGAAGTCAGTTCAATGTGAGTTGTTTTCAGCGTGTAGTTATTAAACCACCATACCAGTATCAGAAATATCATCAATGTACGGAATTTCAGGAAACGGCGTTTTGATTTCCGGACTTTTTTTCTTTCTGTTGTCTCCATAAAAAAATTTTACTCCTTGATATGTACGTCAAGCTGATTGAAAGGTATCTCTATATTCTCCCTGTCAAAACCCGACTTGACGTTTTCGACGATACTGTAACGCACTGAATGATAGTTTTCATTTTTTACCCATACAAGCGTGTCGATAGCTATTGAACTTTCTTTATGCTGGCTCATTCTTACAACGGGTTTCGGGTCGTCAAGGACAAAAGGGTCATCTTCGATTATTTTCATAATAATCAGACGTGCCTTTTCGTAATCAGCAGAATAGCTTATTTCAAACGAAAGGTCTACACGGCGTTCCGGACTTTCCGTATAGTTGATTATTTTTGCGTCTGAAATCTTGCCGTTGGGAATGAAAACCGTTTTTCCGTCAAAAGTCTTTATCTTTGTGTAAAGTATACTGATAGCATCAACTTTTCCGACAGTGCCTTCAAGTTCGATTGTATCGCCTGATGTGAAAGGTTTAGAGAAGAGTATTATAAACCCTCCGCACAGATTTGAAAGACAATTCTGCAAAGCAAGGCTGACTGCAAGTCCCGCCGCACCGAAAATAGTTATAATTGAAGACATCGGAACATTGAGTACAGACAATGCCATTATTATTACTACAACATACAGCAATATTCTTACAAGCGATACAAGAAAGCTCCTTGCACCGCCGTCAATATTTGCCTTGCGTAAAGCCTTTGCGGAAAGTCTTGCAAGAAGTCGTGAAACAATCACTCCCAGTATGAGAACTATAATCGCTGTTATCAGTGACGGAAGCAGATTTGCGAAATATTGTGCCATTCCCGAAAAGATACTTGAAGCCTTGCTGACCTGCTCCTGAATAGTTTCTACCGGATTAATCGCCTGCGAAGTGGTTGTAACGGATATTTCAGACGTTAAGATTTCGGATATGGCAGATGTTACTGTTTCCTCCATAAAAAAATCACTTCCTTTATATACTATTATAGCAGATTGACAGAAAATGTCAATCGGATAAGCATTTAGATAAAAAAATAAAATATATCAGAAACCCTTGATTTTTGTTGCTGTATATGCTATAATGTAGAAGATGTCCCGATAGCTCAGTAGGATAGAGCGACTGCCTCCTAAGCAGTAGGTCGGAGGTTCGACTCCTCTTCGGGACGCTTTTTTATGCCCTGATGTTTGTACAGTATAACTTTATTTATACCAAAATTCCCCATACCCCTTGACGTTTTGTCCGGAATGGTGTAAAATATACTTAAGGTATTCCGTTATTATGACGGAAAATTTTATATGGAGGTATACTTAAAATGTCAAAAGAATTTATTGTTGAAACTTCTGCAAGACATGTACACGTTACTCAGGAACATCTCGAAATCCTCTTCGGTAAGGGTTATGAACTCACAAAGAAAAAAGACCTCTCACAGCCCGGACAGTTTGCTTGTGAAGAGAGAGTAACAGTAGTCGGACCT
This sequence comes from Ruminococcus sp., assembly GCA_029060305.1. Classification (GTDB taxonomy): domain Bacteria; phylum Bacillota; class Clostridia; order Oscillospirales; family Ruminococcaceae; genus Ruminococcus. Next base: position 49,977 of record JAIDUG010000012.1, on the reverse strand, counting down.
AAAAAGGAACTCGCAGGCGTATCTATCTTAGGACCTGTACGTCCGGAAACTCAGGTTGAACTTTCCGCTACTGACGCACGTTCAATCGGCATTTCCGCACCTATCAAGGAATCCGGTGATATTGCAGGTTCAGGAGCTTGCAAACTCATAGGACCGGCAGGCGAAATCGAAATTTCAGAGGGCGTTATCGTTGCAAAAAGACACATTCATCTCACTCCGGCAGATGCTGAAGAACTCGGCGTTACTGACAAGCAGGTTGTGTGGGTAAAGGTTGAAACTCCTGAAAGAAGTGCTGTTCTCGGTGACGTTGTATGCCGTGTTTCCGAAAAATACGCACGTGCTATGCACATTGATACAGACGAATCAAACGCTATCGGTGCACCCCGTCAGCTCTTCGGAACTATCGTAAACATTGACTGATTAAAGCAAAACTGATACTTAATAAAAAATCCGGTGCTTACTGCAACAGCAAGCATCGGGTTTATTTTTGTGTATCAACTATAATATTTTTTAATCGCTGTAGTTTTCACGCAGGAATTTTATTTCCCTTGCATAACCGTCCATATCATTCGGAGTTTCAAGGATTACCGGAAGACCTTTTATTTCGGGACGGTTTATGAACTTCACAAGAGCGTCTGCACCTATATGTCCCTCACCGATTTTAGCGTGCCTGTCCTTGTGAGAACCGCAAGGATTCAGACTGTCATTCAGGTGAACGGCTTTCAGACGGTCAAGACCTATTATTCTGTCAAATTCTTCCATAACGCCGTCGGGATTGTTTACAATATCATAACCGCCGTCCCATATATGACAGGTATCAAGACATACTCCGATTTTTTCTTTCAATTCAACACGGTCTATTATGGCACGGATTTCTTCAAAGTTTCTTCCGACCTCTGAGCCTTTTCCTGCCATAGTTTCAAGAAGTACAATCGTTGACTGCTGAGGCGTGAGGACTTCATTAAGTTGTTGTGCGATGAGTTTTATTCCGATTTCAGCACCCTGTTTCACGTGCGACCCAGGGTGAAAATTATAGTAATTATCAGGTGTATACTCCATTCTTTTCAAATCGTCAGCCATTGCGTTACGTGCGAAAATTCTTGTTTTTTCGTCTGCTGAACACGGATTCATTGTGTAAGGAGCGTGTGCGACAAGTTTTCCGAAATTTCCGGAAATGTCAAGAAATTTCCTTACATCTGAGGGATTTATTTCCTTTGCGGAACTTCCTCGGGGATTTCTTGTAAAAAATGCGAAAGTATTCGCACCGATTTCACGTGACTGTACTCCCATAGCGTAAAAGCCATTTGAAACAGACATATGACAACCTATATATAACATAAAATAATATTCCTTTCAATGCAGATAATTCAAAAAGTGTGCCGGAAAATAAAATCTTCCGGCAGTATCTGTTATTCGATTGTAACCGACTTCATAACCTGCGGTTCAAGCGGAGCGTCGTTATAATTTGTGGGAACTTCTGCTATTTCGTCAACAACGTCCATACCCTCGACTACTTTACCGAAAGAAGCATACTGTCCGTCAAGGTGCGGAGCGTCCTCGTGCATTATAAAGAACTGTGAGCCTGCTGAATTTGGCATCATTGAGCGTGCCATTGAAATAACACCTCTTGTGTGTTTAAGGTCGTTTTTAAAGCCGTTTGAAGTAAATTCGCCTTTGATATTCCAGCCTGGTCCGCCTGTACCTGTACCGAGAGGACAACCGCCCTGTATCATAAATCCGGGGATAATTCTGTGGAAAGTAAGACCGTTATAAAAACCGTCCTTTACGAGCTTTTCAAAATTTGCACAAGTGATAGGTGCGATTTCGGGATAGAGTTCGATTTTAATTTTCTTGCCGTTTGCCATTTCGATAGTAACCATTTTTTACCTCCATAATTAACGAATTGTTATTTTTATTTCCGACGGTATCTGATATGCTTCACTCCGAGATGTTGCCACTGTATTCGGTGAAACGTTCTGTTGTTTGTTTTCGTTGTACTGTTCGAGTATAGAACGTTCCTGAGTAGCGGTCTTGACTTCTCCGCTGACCGTTGACGGAATATCTGCGACAGCCGTTTGAGTACCGACGACCTCGCCGAACATATTTGTAACATACTGTACAGGGACTTCATTCTGTTGTGTAACCGTCGTCTGCTGAGGAGTATTATTATAACCGTTATTATAGTTATTATTGTTATAGCTGTTATTATTGTAAGCCGGAGCGGTTGTTGACGTACTGTTTCTTACAGTCTTTGATTGCTTCCTAACCATATTATCAGTACAGGACTTGCCAATCATCATTATCAGAAGTGCAATTATAAAAGCCACTATAAAAGCTATCTGACGGTGTTTGTCCATAATATCCTCCTTTACAGAAAAGTCAGTAAATATATTATACAATATTTTCCGGAAAATGTCAAGACAGAATGAATTATTATTTCAGTTCGGAGACAAGTTTCTTGAAAACGTCGCCACGTTCTTCAAAGTTTTTGAAAATACCATAGCTTGCGGAAGCTGGAGAGAGTACGCAACTTTTTCCGGACGGCGTAATTTTGTGGGCGAGTTTAACAGCTTCGTCAAGGTGTGCGACATAATGAATACGGTCGGGATTACTGAAGTCCATACCCTGAATCATTTCAAAAATACGTCTGCCGGAAGTTTCCATACAGATGACATTTACATCAGTGTTGTTGAGGAAGTCAACAAGTGAAGTATAGTCAATTCCCCTGTCCATACCGCCAATCAGTATTGTTTTAGTTTCCGGAACGCTTTTTACAGCTTCAATAGCGGTTGCACAAGCCGTTGAAATAGAATCGTCATAATAGCGTACTCCGTCAATTGTATCAACGTATTCGAGACGGTGTGCAAGCGGATTGAAAGTAAACAACGCTTTTTCAAAGTCTTCCTGCTCCACGTGTTGGAAAGCCGTTACAAAATGAGCGACAGCTATATTATAGTGATTATGAATACCTAACAATTTTATATTATCGGTGGGAATATTGTAAATATTATCCCAAATATCATGAATGTGAATTTTCCCCTTTATACCGCTGTAAACGTAAATATCAGCGTCCGGATTTGTGGCGGATATTGTATAGTCATAAGCTCCTGTAAATTCATATTCAATATCGCTGTTAATCAGCAGACAGTCATATTCCTGCTGGTGCAGATAGATATTTTTCTTTGCGTTGTGGTAGTTTTCCATAGTGCCGTAATGGTCTAAATGTTCTTCAAAGAGATTCAGGAAAACTGCTGTTTCCGGCGAAACCGTCATATATTCAAGCTGGTGACAAGAGAGTTCGCACACTATAATAGTATCTTCTTTAACGTCCTCTGCAATGTCAAAAACAGGCACGCCTATATTTCCGACAAGATAAACGTCTTTTCCTGATTCTTTGAGTATGTGGTATATAAGTGAAGATACTGTACTTTTACCCTTTGTACCTGTAATTCCTATAATCTGCTCCCTGTATACCGTGAAGAAAACCTGAGTTTCAGAAGAAATTTCGCATTTGAGTTCGGCAGGGGACTTTTCAAGAACTATCCCAGGAGATTTGAAAACTATATCGAAATCGTCAAGACAGTCCTGATAATTCTTGCCAGTGACAATGTTCACGCTGTCGGGTAAATTGTTTGTCTGTCTGTCGACAGGATTCAGGTCGGCAATGGTTACTGATTCCGGCGTACAGTATTTTTCAATAAGTCTGTAGGTTGAACGTCCCTCACGTCCGTAACCGAGTATGCAGACGGACTTGTTTTTTGTGTAATTATCAAGGTATTCCGTGAATTTATTCATAGAAGTTTCCCCATTTCTTTTAAAAGTACTTCCCTGAAAATTTCAGGAAGAAGATTTTCGTCATTGAAGTAACTGCAATACTCCCTGTACTTTGTATCGAGATTTTCCGGACTGTAGAATTTATCCCTGTATTCCTGAAAAAGCAAAGGTAATTTTTCGCCATTCTGTTCACGTTTTCTTATTGCAAGCGATACAGCAAGGTTTACCTCGTCAATACTTCCGACACACTCAAACGGTTTATGAACGGATTTTCCGATAAGTTCGTTGAAGTACTCCGACATTGAAACGTCATTCAGCAGGTCTTTTCCGAAAATATTTTCAAGTTCATTATCTGTCAGGAACGGCGAAAGTATAAGGCTGACAAAAAGACATTTCGGACATTCTCCGCACCATATGTCAGGTGAAACCTTGCTTCCGAGATTGCAACTTCTGAACACTGGTAAATACTTACGGTGAACGGAAAACATTCCGGCTATCTGAAATTCTGAAAGAGGTCTGAGGAAACTGAAATAATAAATTCCGGTTTTCAGATATTTTTCCTCGTACTCGTGGAAATCTTTTTCAAATTCGAAACTCTTTGAATACTGATGATTGACATTCTGTCCTATAACCGTGCTTTCGTTAGCACTCGATTCGTTGGAGAGTACAATATATTTCAGCCCGTGAAGATAAGCCGTTATCTCCGCCGAAAACGCTACCACTGAAGAAAACGGTGTATGACCGTTCAGGAAACCTTTTTTGTTGTATTCGACAAGTGAACGGTCAAATTTTCTTTTTGCAGTAATCAGCGAATTTTCAGGAAGTCCCGCAACAGTCACGGTTGCAGTAATCGAGTTGCGACTGTTTATTCCGTAACAAAGACATTTCATTCCTGCACGTGTAAGAGTTTCAAGCGTGAGTGCTGAATCCTTACCGCCACCCACAGGAACGAGACACCCCGAAAGTTCCGGACGTTTAACGTTATTGCCTGAAAAACTGCCGTGTGGTTTTATCGTGACGAAATCTGAAAAATCGGGCGTTATGCCGTTGACGTAAAAAAATTCACCGAGACCGCAAAAGTATAATTTTTTCCACCATTGCACCTGCTCCGGAGAGAGTTCACCGCAATCAATACGCATTTCCGGCGAACATACGGCTTTCCAGTAACTTACAGCTTCTGCCATTCCGAGTGAAAAGACAAGTCTTTCAAAAGTCACGTCACCTGATACGGAAAAATTTTCCGGTTTCGGAAAAATCCATAACGGACGGAAATCGGCGAGTGCCGGAATTGAAAAATCATAGCTTACCTCAATTGTTTCCGAATTTTCCTTTATGGTGTATGATTTGTAAATGAATATAGGATATTTTTCCCTGAAATTCTCGTATTTAGTCATTTTTTCCCCCATTGTTGTTTCTGAGTCTGAAGTAATATGATTTCAGTACCGAGTAGGTTTCGTCTGAGAGGTCGTGTTCAATCTTACAGGCATCTTCAACAGCGTTGTCCCTTGAAACTCCGAGCAACATAAAAAGCTCCGACAATACGTTGTGCCTGTCGTAAATATGTTCGGCGACATCTCTTCCCTTTTCTGTCAGTGTGATGTGATTGTCTCCGTCTACCAGAACGAGACCATTTTCTTTCATTTTTTTCAGGACAATTGAAACGGTAGGTCTTGAATATCCGAGATAGGAACATATGTCTATTGCGTGTACGTCGGGCTGTTCCTTTGAGAGAATGAGAATAGTTTCGAGATAATTTTCGACTGCTTCTGTAATAGCCATTCCGTCAACTCCTTTCTGTTTTTTTATATTATACCATATATTACCGGAAAATGCAACAGATATTCGGAAATCAGACAGTTATTCTGTAACCGACGTACTCTGAAATAGTGTCATATATTTCCGGAAACTTTTTTCTGATACGGACTGGTTTCATATTGGTATCTGTAAAGCACTGCACGGATTTTCCCGTAACGCATACACCTTTTTCCTGACTGATAATGCTGTACTCAATTGAAAGCCTTACGCCGTTGAAATCTGTTATTTCGGAATATACAAGAAATTCGTCATTAAAAACGAGAGGCTTTTTATAGTTACATTCAACCGAAAGTATCGGGATATAAAGTCCCATTGATTCTATTTTTTCAAACGACATACCAGTCTGTCGCATAAAGTCCATTCTTGCCTCCTCGAAAATTCTTATATAATTTGAGTGGTGAACTACTCCCATTTTGTCGGTCTCATAATAATAAATATTACGTCTGTAAGGGTAAATCTTATTCATTGAAAAAATCTCTTTTCTTTTATATTATTTCAGTGCTTGACGTGCTGAATGTGTTTCGAGGTCAGCAAGCCTTGTCGGTATCGGAATATGACTTTCCTTGCCGACAAGTCGCATAGTGATTTCCGTTGCAGTATCAAGAGTAACGAAATTTCCGGCAGATACAAAGACAGGTTTCACACCGTCATGGGTACGGAGTACACGACCATATATTTCACCGTCGCAGACTATATCAGAAAAACTTCCTGCTTTTGTATCGGGTTCAGAGTAGTCAAGACCTTTGCGGATTCTGTAGTAACTTTTTGCAACTCCTATTGTTGCTTTTCCGAGATAAAAGGAAGCGTGAGTTGCGATTCCCATGTTGCGAGGGTGCAGACAGCCGTTGCCGTCAAACATAAATATATCGGGGCTTGTATTCAGTTTCTTTACTGTTTCGAGTACGAGTGGCAATTCCCTGAAAGCAAGAAATCCGGCTATATACGGCACTTCTATTTTACCGTGACACTGTTGCTTTTCAATAACTTCATAGGTCTGAAAGTCGATAACAACTATACAGCAGACAGCGTATTCCTGACCGTTATCTGTCCAGTATGCAAGGTCTACACCGGCGACGGTCTTAATATCTTCAATTCTGAAACTGTCCGCAAGATTTATCTTTTCCCTTAAAGAGTTCTGAATATCAAGAAATTCCTGCTCATGCATATATTTCACCTGCCAGTCAGCTTTTTATCTGTGAGGCAACAAGTCCCTCTTTGCAGTAAGTCTCACGGAGTTTAGGTTTTTCAATTTTACCGGTGGGATTACGTGGAACGTCAGCAAAGATAATTTTATGAGGTCTCTTATATCTCGGAAGTTTCTGACAGAATATATTTATATCGTCCTCATTACACTTACATTCTTCTTTTACGGAAATAATAGCAGTAGCGATTTCTCCGAGTCTCTTGTCGGGAAGTCCTATTACTGCAACGTCCTTTACAGCAGGGTGACTTCTGAGGAAGTCCTCAATCTGTACCGGATAGAGATTTTCGCCACCGCTGATTATAACGTCTTTCTTTCTGTCAACGAGATATATAAAACCGTCCTCATCTTCCTGAGCCATATCACCGGTAAACAACCAGCCGTCACGGAGAGTTTCAGCAGTAGCGTTTTCGTCACGGTAATAACAGGTCATCACGCCTGCCCCCTTAACGCAGAGTTCACCGACTTCACCACGGTTTACAGTAACACCGTTTTCGTCTACAATCTTCACTTCCCAACCGTAACCGGCTTTACCTATTGCACCTACCTTATGGATATTCTCAACTCCGAGATGTACACAGCCTGGACCTATTGATTCACTGAGACCGTAATTTGTATCATACTTGTGAGATGGAAAAAGTTTCTTCCAGCGTGCTATCAGAGACGGCGGAACAGGTTGAGCACCTATGTGCATCAGTCTCCACTGAGACAGACTGTAATCTTCAATCTTAATTTCACCTCTGTCAACAGCGTCAAGAATATCCTGTGCCCACGGTACTAACAACCATACAATTGTACAGTTTTCCTCAGAAACCGCTCTCAGAATAGTTTCGGGCTTCACGCCTTTCAGCAGAACGGCTTTTCCTCCGGTATAGAGACTACCGAACCAGTGCATTTTCGCACCTGTATGATAGAGTGGCGGTATACAAAGAAAAACGTCGTCTTTCGTCTGACCGTGATGATTCTGTTCGACCTTTGCGGAGTGCATGAGACTTTCGTGATTATGCAGAATAGCTTTCGGGAAACCGGTAGTTCCTGATGAAAAATATATAGCAGAATAGTCGGAATCCTTGATTTCTATTTTTGGAGCTGAACTGTGGCAGTTAGCTGTGAGACTGTCGTAATGTTCTGCAAAAGACGGACAGCCCTCGCCAACATAGAAAAGCAGACGGTTACGGCTTATTTCCTCAGCGATACCCTCCACACGTCCTATAAATTCAGGTCCGAACATAAGCACATCAACTTCCGCAAGGTCAAGGCAGTATTTTATTTCCTCGGCGGTATAACGGAAGTTAAGCGGTACTGCCAAAGCACCCGTTTTGAGTATACCGAAATATATCGGCAACCATTCAAGGCAGTTCATAAGAAGTATGCCCACCTTGTCACCTTTTCGGACACCTCTTTCAAGAAGAAGATTTGCAAAGCGGTTAGCCTTTTCGTCAAAGACTTTCCATGTAATCTCACGTCTGTAATGGCTCAGCGGATTTGGTTCAATGAGTTCATATTCTTTCCATGTAACACGTCTGACTTCGGTGATAGTGGGATTGACTTCAACAAGTGCCACATCGTCGCCGTAAAGTTCAGCATTTCTTTCAAGTAAATCTGTAATTGGCATTTTATCTGAATCCTTTCCTGAACACTTTAACAATTAAAAGGTTCAAAGTGATAAGGATATTTTAACACAGAAACAGCAAAAAGTAAATACCTGAAACAAAAAAACTGCCGGAAAAAAATCTCCGGCAATTTACAAATCAAAATTTTCTTCCGCACTGCTGACAGAATAAATGGTCAACATCTGCCGGAGTGCCACAGTCGGGGCATACTTTTCCGGCTGACGAATTTTCATTCACCGGCTCAGGAGCGGGACAGATATTTTCCGCAACAAATACTTCCTCAATCTTTGCACCGCACTTGTCACAGAATTTCTGGTCTTTTGAGATTTCAGCAGAACACGACGGGCAGTGCATTTTGTCCTCAAGATTGGTGAGAAGTCTGCGGAGCTGTTCTATTCTTTCACCCTTTGTAATGATTGTCTCAACTGCGTTTTCGCATTCGGGCTCAGGATTTTCGGAAAGTCTTTCAAAGAAAACTTTTCCTATACTGATATAAGCGGAGTTGACATCTTCTTCAAGCTGAGAAATTTCCTTTTTAAGTCTTGATTTTTCAGCCATTTTCTTTGAACTGTCAGAAACGCTTTTAGCACCCTTTTCAACGGTATTTCCGACCTTACCTGCGAAATCCTTTACTGAGTCAAAAAAACCCATTGAAAAATCACCTCCATAAAAATTTTTTAATATTATACCACATATTTCCGGAATAGTCAATAGAAAAATTATTTAAATTTTCTTAAATTTCAGTGCATTGACTGCACGGAAAGAAGATTCTGAAAAATCGCTGACAGTAGAGGAATAAAGCGTCATTATGGTATCATCAACTGATATGCAGTCCCCTGCCGAGCAGTTCATAACTATTCCGGCAGACATATCAATAATATCATCTTTTGCAAGGCGACCTGCTCCCAGTATCACGGAAGTCATTCCAAGTTCCTGACAGTCAATTTCAGTAATCTGCATATCGCATACTGCACGGACTTCATATTTATATTTCGCCTGAGGTAAAAGTGAAACGTCATCACATACACGGCTGTCACCACCGTGCAGAGCAATAGTCTTGCGTAAAACTTCAAGAGCCTTTCCGGAAGATACGGCATCTTCTGCCATTTTCATACATTCTGAGGAAGTACCTTTTCCGGCAAGCTGTAATATTTCGACAACAAGTTCCATACATAAATCATAAAGACCACCCTTATATCTGCCCTGCAAAATCTCAACAGCTTCCTTTACTTCAAGAGCATTTCCGATATTATTTCCGAGCGGAATATCCATATCGGTAACATAAGAATGACATTTCTTTCTGGCTTTCTTTCCGATATTCTCCATAAGTAAAGCAAGTTCCTCAGCCTCACTTTTAGTTTTCATAAAAGCCCCTGAACCGTATTTCACGTCAAGCAGAATACAATCGGTATTCATTGCAAGTTTCTTACTCATTATACTTGCACATATAAGGGGTATACTGTCTACAGTGCCGGTAGCATTTCTGAGAGAGTAAATTTTCCTGTCAGCCGGACAGATATTCTCACTTTGCGATATTATGGAAAAGCCTGTCTGCCTTACTATTTCCTTAAATTCCTCAACCGGAATTTCTGTACGATAACCCGAAATGCTTTCCAGCTTGTCTATAGTACCGCCGGTATGACCCAGTCCCCTGCCTGACATTTTCGGGATATACAATCCGCAAGCAGAAGCTATCGGCAACATTATAAGGCTTGTCTTGTCACCAACACCGCCTGTGCTATGCTTGTCGGCAGTAATGCCTTCAATTCTGCTGAAATCAAGTATATCACCGCTGTCACGCATAGCAAGAGTGAGTGAGAGAGTTTCGCTTTCAGTAAGACCGTTCAGACATACAGCCATAAGCCAAGCCGACATCTGATAGTCAGGAATTTCACCGTCGGTATATTTTTCAACAAGCCACCTGATTTCAGCTTCCGAAAGTTCCGTACGTTTTTTTGTTTTGCTGATAATATCAATAATATTCACAAAATCACCTCCATTATATATTTTAACATATCCGTCGGCAAAATGCAAGTACCTTTAATGAAACAGGTACATTCTAAAGGAATTTAAGTATAACCAGTCCGGCGACAAATGGTACACCGAGAAAGGCACTTCCGCCGACATTGAAAATATTCAGGGGGATTTCTGCACCAATCGTTCCGCCGTATCTGTTAAGTATAAAAAGTGCGGTCATTCCGGTGAAAGCTCCGAAAATGAATGACAAAAATTTTCTTTCACGCCGTGAATAGTATATCAGCATAACCACTACAGCAACTCCGCATATAAGCCAGAATATCAAATCTGTCTGCATTTTTTAAAACCTCTTTCATAAAAGTATATATCCCAGTGCAAGAATGAGTTTCATATCCGCACCCTCTCTGACAAGCATAAACATAAGAGCAAGTACAAGAAGTTTGTCGCTTTCGAGATTCTTTCCGAAAATCTTTTCAAGTATATCTGCGGAATCAGGGGGAATATCTGACGGCGGTATATCTGCAAATTTACCGTTGTTATAGACTGACATTGAATTCCCCCTTTACCTTTATATAATATCATTCAGCAGACCGCTTTCTTTTGCAACATTCCATACAGCAAAAAGCCTGAGCATCTTTATTGCCTTGTCAACTCTCTGCTGACGTTCTTCTTTCAGATGAGGTCGGAGAGCAAGAAGTAAATCGGTGTTTCTGTCATTCTGAGAGAAAGTCCCCATAAGTTCAGTAAGTTGCATTATCTTTGCAATATCCGGCATATTATTGTTATTGTTGTTGTCGCTGACCGTGCAGTTTTTCTTTTCGGCGGGAACGTTTTCACCGGAGCTGTCATTATTCATAAGTAACTGTGCAAGTTCGGAAAGCTGTTTCACGCTCTCCTCATCAGAAAGAAGTTTTCCGATTTTTTCCATAGTATCTTCCACGAAAAAATCCCCTCGCCTTATTTTTCGGAAAGTTTTTTATAAAGTGCCTGAGCCTGAGGGGTACTCATCATCTTTTCAACAAGTTTCGGGTTATTCACTGCCTGCTGAAACTTTGTCGCCTCATTCCTGCCCATTGCGGAAATCGCACTGTCGAATTTACCTGCCTCCAGTTCTTTTCTGAGCTGTTCAGACGGCACGCCTATTTTCTTGCTGACAGCTTCAAGGAGACCGTTCAGTTTTTTAGGGTCAATATTATTTGTATTCATAGCTACCTCCAAAAATTCTTTTTCTGTGCTTGCAATTCCGGAATTTTTATGATATAATATATTAAATTATATCGAAAGGGGTTTTTACTATGCGAATAATAGTTATTTCAGATACGCATGGAAGTTATTCTGCTCTTGAAAATGTCCTGCTCCGCAATACAGATGCCGATTGGTTTATACATCTCGGTGACGGTGAACGTGAGTTAGACCGTTTCAGAAGTACGCACCCTATGCTTGAACGTAAGATTATACACGTTGCCGGAAACTGCGACTACCACAGTATGAGCCATAACCAGTTTATACTGCCGGTTACGGACGGAAAAATCTTTGCAACACACGGTCATCATTACGGCGTGAAAAGTTCCCTCGAACCGCTGAAAAAAACGGCTTTAATGAACGGTTGCAATATCGTTCTTTACGGACATACACACGAGCGTTTTATGAAATATGAAAACGGTCTCTACATAATGAATCCAGGGAGTGCATCGTGTCCACGAGACGGCAGAAATCCATCTTTCGGACATATAGATATATCACCGGCAGGTATCGTAATGAACATCGCTGAAATTACCCCTCTTAAATAGTATATTCTGAATATTGAAAGAATGTGACATTTTATGAAAAATAATTACGCAAAAAATCTGACAATGCTGAAAAAATGTCAGAAAATCTATAATATTATCTTTTGGATATATGTTGTATCAAGTGTACCGCTTATTGGTATAACTGTTATATATGGTACTTTATCGCTTGCCAGTGTAAGTAACAACATTAAAGATTATGTCGGAACGCTTATTCTTCTGCTTGCATTTCTTGCAACCGGTATTCTGAGTGTTTATAAAAAAGAAACAAAATTCACATATCTCCCTGTACCTGTTTCGTTGCTTCTTAAGACTATGAGTATATTTTTCAGCAGTGAAATGTATTTCCTCAACGTCATTACACTGGACAGTCTTGAATCACTGCATATCATTGTAGCGGTAATATGTTCAGCAGTCATTACCGTCACGAACAGGAAATATCACTGGCTTGAACAGCAGGATGGCTTTCCGTACTTCAATGAGCGTTTTGAGGAAAACAAAAACAAGATTTCGGAGCAGGAAAAAAACAGTCCATATCAGTACTATATAGACAGATACAAAAACTCGTCCGGCAAAATGGACGAAATATAATTAAAAGACATGTTTCATTCACTGAAAATTCACATCTTATATTTACGCTGTTTTATTGACAAAATGCGTTAATTATTGTATAGTTATTCTATAGAATAATTTTGAACAGGAGTTTTATTATGAACATTCCGAAAGACCCCGCAATACTTCTCAGCTATGTCAACACTATGCTGAGAGATGAATACAGTTCACTTGACGAGCTTTGCAGAAGTCTTGATATTCAGCAGGAAGAACTCGAAAAGAAACTGTCTTCAATCGGATATACCTATAGTCCGGAACATAACCGCTTCAAATAAGGAGGAAAAAATGAAAAATTTATTAAACAGATTAACCGCTGTAACTTCTGTATGTGTACTTGCATTGTGCGGTACAGCAGTTTCAGTTTCAGCAGAAGATGTCGTAGTCGAGGATATAACAATCACTTTTGACTGTTCGGAAGACGGAATAACAATCTCAGATGCTGACAAGGCACTCATTGCTCCCGTAAAGACAGCACCAAAGTCTTCAATCGTCATTCCGCAGGCTTTCCCGAAAAAAGACGGATATTATTTTTCCGGCTGGACTTATGACGGTATTCACGCATTTACATATAATGATATTTTCCGTTCACCTGACGGAAAAGACGTTACACTCAAACCAGTATGGGTTGTGAAAGATGCTGAAGAAATGTACACTCTCAGCTATCAGGTAGACCAGAATGGCGAAATTATTGATACTTCTGAAGATTTACCGGACAGGGAATATACAGCAGGAAATATTATAACCATTCCGTTGCAGTCATATACTTACGGCGACTTTGTACAGCTCGGCTGGATTTTTGAAGATACGGAAATGATAGGTAATGAAAAATTCATTATGCCTGACCACGACGTTACCCTCACTCCCAACTGGAAAAAACGTTATAAAATAACATATACTGTCGGCGATGTTGACCGTGTTGTAGGTGCAAACTTTATGGAATATGTTCAGCCGGAAAGTGTTGCAACAGATTTACAGGCTAACAACAGATTCTCAAGAAACGGTTTCACAATTTCGGGCTGGCTCTGCGACGATGACAACAAAGTTTATCCACCGAGTTATTCAGGCTACGTTATGCCCAGTCATGACGTTACTTTTACTGCTGTATGGCAAGCGAAAGAATATACAGTAGTTTTCAGACAGGACAAAAATGCAAGTAACAATCTCAAAGTAAAGGGTCTGACCGATACTGAAATAGCTACTCCGGAGGCTACTATCACTCAGAACGGAAAGTATCTCGCAGGCTGGAAAGATGAGGACGGCACGGTTTATCCTGTCGGCAGTCCGTATATGATTAAGGGTGCTATTGCCGGAAAAGGTATAACCCTTGAAGCTGTATGGGAGGACGGTGAACCACCGGCAACCACTACAACTCAGTCCTCTGCAAAACCGGCAGAAACTACAACAACTACTTCTGCCGAAACCACAACAACTTCCACAACAGAAACTACTATCACTACTTCTGAGAGTACCACAACTACAGCAACTTCCGATTTACTGGGCACTGAAACAGTATGGGGAGATGCAAACACTGACGGTAAAGTAAACATATCCGATGCTGTACTCATTATGCAGTCAATCTCAAATCCCAGCGAATACAAGTTATCAGAACAAGGCAAAATAAATGCCGACGTTGTAGGACACGACGATGTTACAAATTCAGATGCACTTGCAATTCAGATGGTTGAGGCAAAACTGATTAATCTTTCAGACTTACCGCTTGACAAAATACCCGATATAAAATAATTCCGGTTATATCAAAAAGCTGTCCGTTTTTTAACAGACAGCTTTTTTGTTAAAGAATATCCTGCAAAAGCAGTTTCACGCCTATGAATATGAGAACTGCTCCGCCGACGATTTCCGCCTTGTTGCCGTATTTCTTGCCGAAACGGTTTCCGATTATTACACCGAAAAGCGAAAGAAGAAAAGTTACAGCACCTATCACCGACACGGAAAAAAATATATTTGTTTTCTGAGCGGAGAAGACTATTCCTACTGCGAGTGCGTCAATACTGGTTGCGACGGAAAGAATTATTATCTCTCTGAGATTGAAAGTATACGCCTTTTCGTTTTCTTCGTCGGGGTGAAACGCTTCCCATAGCATTTTACCGCCGATTATTCCGAGCAGTATAAAAGCAATCCAGTGGTCGTAAGCGGAAGTGACTTCTGAAAAACGGCTTCCGAGGAAATAACCCAGTAAGGGCATACCCGCCTGAAATATCCCGAAAAACAGGGCAGTAAGTACCGTACCCATACGGTTAATTTTTTTCATTCTCACACCCTCACAGACAGATGCGGAAAAAGCGTCCATTGCAAGCCCAACGGACAGCAGAAACAATTCAACTATATTCACAAAAAAATCCTCCCTGTAATATAACTTAATGAATTATATTACAGAGAGGTTAAATATATTACAGTTTGTACTCCATAATATAATCGTCCATTACGAAACCGTTTCCAATTTCAGTAACGACGGAATCTACGGTTTCAAAGCCGAGTTTCCTATAAACTTCAATCGCATGAGTATTATATTTGTTTACGGTGAGATAAACGGACTTCTTGCCGTTACTTTCAGCCTCAGCGAAAACCCTTTTCATCATCTGCGAGGCTATACCCTTTCCACGCATATCACTGCGAAGATAAAGTTTACTCAGGAAAAAACGACCGTCATTTTCGGGCTTAACTGCGATATAACCGCATAAATCGCCGTCATTTCTGACAGTAAGATAATAATAGTTCTGAGATACTGTCTGATTTTTCATAGCCTCGTATGACTGGAATTTTTCAACCATATAGTCAATCTGTTCAGCAGAAAGTATCATAGGAAAAAATTCGTGCCATATTTTTTCAGCAAGTCCGGCAACATCACGGAGTTCCGAATCAGTGGTTACTTTTTCAATCGAAACCATTTGAAAAATCACTCCTCAGCAGGCATTTCCCAGTTGTGATAAACGTTCTGTACGTCGTCGTTGTCCTCAAGGTGTTCAAGAAGAAGATTCATTTTCTTGATGTGTTCCTCATCAGTAAGGGTCGTGTAGTTTGCAGGAATCTGTTCGATTTCAGCTGACATAACGTTATAACCCTTTTCAGTGAGACCCTCACGGACTGCATGAAGATTTTCCGGAGAACATTCAATTTCAACGGTTTCCTCGTTCACGTCAAAATCGTCACCGCCACACTCGAAAACATCTTCCATAACAACATCTTCGTCAAGACCGGTATTTTCAAGTACAACTATTCCCTTTTTGGTGAACATAAACGAAACACAACCGGTAGTACCGAGATTTCCGCCGAATTTGTCGAAATAATGACGGACATCTCCGGCTGTTCTGTTTTTGTTGTCTGTGAGACATTCAACGATTACTGCAACGCCGTTAGGACCGTAACCCTCATATACCATAGTTTCGTAATTGTTCTTATCCTCACCGCCTGCTGCCTTTTTAATGACACGTTCAATATTATCATTCGGAACGTTGTTGGCTTTGGCTTTTGCGATAAGGTCACGGAGTTTGCTGTTGTTGTTCGGGTCAGGACCGCCCTCTCTTACGACAACAGTAATTTCACGTCCGATTTTTGTAAAAATCTTACCTTTTACAGCGTCAGTAGCTTCTTTTTTACGCTTGATATTATTCCATTTTGAATGACCTGACATTTCTTTAAATGCTCCTTTTCTGTAAAATTAATAGGTTGTATAATGGTAGTCGGCATTAGAACCTCTTTCGATTCTTATGCTTTCCCTATGCTTTGTATCGAGATAATCAATAACAGCAACGATTGCTGAACCAGTGACAAATCCAAGTAAAAAGCCCATACCCATACCCTTTGCGAAACTATCGTGACATTTCATACAGGTATTTTTTACTTCTTTTGTTGTCTTTACCGGTTTGACAGAAGTTTTTCCCACAATAATCATCTCCTAAAATCAAAATTCAGGCAGAACGTTTTTGATAATTATATTGTTAAAAAGATGTTCTATACGGTTATTCTGTCCTGTAATGAAAAGAAAACCGAAAAGACATTCAAGAGCCGTGGCACGTCGGTAATCCATAGCGTTGGCGTGTTTCGGGACAGTATTGCCGGTGGAATTTCTGCCACGTTTCAGCACTGAAAGCTCCTTTTCAGTGAGATTTTCCACAATAACGTCATATACAGATGACTGAAATTCCGCACATACGAGCTTTATTTTAGCGGAGTGGAGTTTTGCAACTGGCATATTAGCTTTGCACAACAGAAACTCCCTCACCAAAGTATCGTAAACGCTGTCACCAAGAAAAGCAAGTGCAAGCGGACTATACTGACTTGCTTCACGTTCAGTCAATGTAGCATCAGTAAACGAAATCAAATTCAAAGCCCTCAATATTGACGGTATCGCCCTCCTGCACGCCCATTTCCTCAAGTTTAGCGATAATACCGCTGTTTATGAGAACCCTCTGGAAATACTGGAGTGACGAATAATCGTCGGGGTCAACAGTACGCATAACAGGCTGAAGCCACTGTGCATCAACATAATAGATACCGTCTTCAAGAGTAATTTCAAACTTTTTGCCTGTACCTGCCATTTCGTCAAGTTCTTCCTGCGGAACGGGTTCAGGTTCATACTCTTTTATCGGTGGCAGAGTATCGAGAATTTCAGAAATCTTCTTTACCAGTTCAGCAGTCCCTTTTGTCGTACCTGCTGAAATACTGAAAAACGGCAAACCCTTTGCCTCAATATACTTTCTGAAAGTCTCAATCTGTTCATCAGTCGCCATATCCGACTTGTTACCTGCAACTATCTGCGGACGTTCTGCCAGTTCCGCATTGAATTTAGCAAGTTCAGCGTTTATCACCTCGAAATCCTCGCACGGATTTCTTCCCTCGATACCGGAAACGTCAACAACGTGGACAATCAGACGACATCTTTCAACATGTCTGAGAAACTCGTGACCCAAACCGATACCGTCACCAGCACCCTCAATAAGTCCCGGAATATCTGCCATAACGAAAGATTTTTCCTCACCTGTGCGGACAACTCCCAGAACAGGAGTAAGGGTTGTGAAATGGTAGTTAGCGATTTTTGGTTTCGCCGCACTTACGACGGAAATCAATGTTGACTTTCCTACATTCGGATATCCGACAAGTCCAACATCTGCAAGGAGTTTCAATTCAAGAGTAACCTCAAATTCCTCACCCATAAAACCAGGTTTTGCGAATTTCGGAATCTGACGGGTAGACGTTGCAAAATGAACGTTTCCTTTACCGCCTGCACCGCCTCTTGCGAGAATTTTCGGCTTATCTGACGACATATCAGCCATAATCCTGCCGTTTTTCGCATCACGTATAATAGTACCTCGTGGGACTTTTATAATAAGAGGGTCTGCACTTTTACCGGTACAGTTGCGTGAAGAACCGTTCTGCCCACGTTCAGCGACGTATTTTCTTTTGTATCTGAAATCAATCAGAGTTGAAAAATTGTCGTCTACCTGAAAAATAACGTCACCGCCACGACCGCCGTCGCCACCGTCAGGACCACCTGCCGCCACATACTTTTCACGGTGAAAAGAAACAGCACCGTCACCGCCGTCACCGGCTTTTATTTTAATTTTCGCCTTATCAACGAACATCTTATACCTCCGGATTTTTCTAAAGAAAAATCCCAAGCACATTGCTCGGGATTTATTTTACTTACTGCTCTGCGTAAACAGAAACTTTCTTGCGGTCACGACCGTAACGCTCGAATTTAACTTTACCGCTTACAGTAGCGAATAATGTATCATCAGAACCGATACCCACGCCCTCACCAGGGTGAATGTGTGTGCCTCTCTGGCGTACAATGATATTGCCAGCCTTTACAAACTGACCGTCTGCTCTTTTAACGCCAAGTCTTTTAGCTTCAGAGTCACGACCGTTCTTTGTAGAACCAACGCCCTTTTTATGAGCGAAAAACTGCATACTAATCTTAAACATACTTACACCTCCGAAATAGTAATATTGATAGTGTCGGGAAATTCCTCAAGGATAGATTCAAGATGATTTCTGAAAACCCCAATAATAGCATCAGCAGTATTTTCAGATGCCGTAATACGACAGCTTACTAAATTATCCGATACATTGACTATAGGGTCACAATCAAAATCATCAAGGAGATTCACGGCAAACTGTACAGCGGAAGAAACCGACGCACATACAATATCCCTGCCGGATTCCGCATAGCCTGCGTGACCGCTTATATCAAAACCCTTGAAAAGTTCGTCCGAATGGAAAAATTCTGCACAAATCATAAATGATTATGCCTTGATAGCTTCGATTTTTACCTGAGTGTAAGGCTGTCTGTGACCCTGCTTTTTCTTTTCGCTCTTCTTAGGCTTGTAAGTGAAAACAGTGATTTTCTTAGCCTTGCCATTCTTGATAACCTTAGCTTCAACAGTAGCACCCTCAACGTAAGGAGTACCGACCTTGATTCCGTCGTCAGCTCCGAGAGCGACAACCTTGTCGAAAGTAACAGCATCGTCAGCTTCAACAGCGAGCTTTTCGATAAAAATAACGTCTCCCTCGTTAACCTGATACTGCTTACCGCCGGTTTCAATAACTGCGTACATATTACGCACCTGCCTTTTCAATAAACTCGCTGTAACAGGTGTTGAAAAAACAACTTGAAAAAGTACCTGTTTACAAGCGGTGATATTATTATATCACAAAAAAAACAGCTTGTCAATAGTTTTCTGATAATTTTTTCCGAAAAAAAACCGCCGGAGCAAATCCGACGGTTTCAGTATAATTAAAGTTTCACGAATCTTCTTACTTCACCGGCTTTATCGGTAAACATAGTCTTAGGTCTTGCGAACACTTCTCCGTTAGTGACTGACTTATAAACAACGAGTTCTTCATTAGTTTCGCTGTGACGTGCAACGGCTATTACTTCGTACTCACCGCCCTTGAAATGACGATATCTTGCACCGATAACAACTTCTGTTTCCTTTTCTTCCTCAACCGTCTGAACAGGTATGCGTTCAGGTTCAACGTTCACGATGTCGTCAGAAACAATAACCATTGAGGAGAACGGAGGCATTTTCACGTAAGCCCTGCCGTTGTTGACATCAATCATCTTTCCTGAAATAACATCAACAAGTGCCGGAAGATGTGTTCCGAAATTGATGTCATATTCATAGTCAGCAAGGTTAAGTGCTATATAAATCGTCTGGTCGCCCTGCACTTTCTTGAAAAGCAACTGCTGATTAGTAATATGCATTCTTTCGTAAGCACCGGTACGCATTGCGGGATATGCACGGTATATTCTGCCGAGTTTTACAATGTGCTTGTAAAGGGTCATATTTTCATTACCCATATCCTGCAAATAGAGACAGGGACGGAGATTATCGTCAGAATTGTTTTCCTTGCGACCCTGTATTCCGTACTCACTTCCATAATAGATTGACGGTATACCGGGCATTGCGTAAAGAAGTGTATATATCAGCGGAAGGTGCATAGGATTCTTTACTGTACTTGCAAGACGGTTTACGTCGTGATTGTCAACGAAAGTATAAAGATTTATATTTCTGTAGATACCGCCGTTAGCACCTGACTGTCTGTTAATAGAATAGTCTATTTCGTAATAGTTCTTGTCATTGTGTGAGGAGTAAAGACCTTTATAACACTCATAGTTTGTAACGCTCTGGAACATTTCTGGGTTAGCCCATCTGTTGTAGTCGCCGTGAATGATTTCGCCCATCAGCCAAAAATCTGACTTCTTGCACTTACAGAAATGACTTACTCTCTTTATGAAATCGAAGTCGAGACAGTCGGCGGCATCAAATCTTATACCGTCGATTTTGAATTCCTCAATCCAGTAGTTTATAGCGTCAATAAGGTGGTCGCACACACCGATATTGCGGAGATTGAGTTTCACGAGATTGTAGTGACCGTTCCATCCCTCATACCAGAAAGGGTCTCCGCAAGGTGACTGTCCGCCGAAATTGAGATTCTGAAACCAGTCACAATAACCTGAACCCTGTCCCTTTTGCTGAATGTCAACGAACTGAGGGAATTTTCTTCCGACGTGATTGAAAACGCCGTCGAGGATAACTCTTATACCTGCCTCGTGGAGTTTTTCACAGATAATTCTGAAAGAATTGTTGTCGCCGAGACGACGGTCTATTTTCTTATAATCGATTGTATCATAACCGTGTTCAACGGATTCAAAGACAGGTCCGAAGTATACAGCGTCAACGTTCATTTCCTTGAGGTGCGGAATCCATTCAATAACCTTGTCCAGTCTGTAAACCGTTTCACCGCCGTCATTGAATTTCGGCGCACCGCAGAAACCTAACGGATAAATATGATAAATTATCGCATTATCGTACCAATTCATAAAATTAGCTCCTTTTTTATTATTTTTATATAATACGTCACAAGACGATTATTTTTTTATACTTCCCTCTATAAAATAGGAAGCCTCCATATCAGCGACATTCAAAGCACAGGCGAGAGGGTACATTTCAAGGGCTTTTCCGATAGTATTCTTGTCCTCAAGACCCGAGAATCCCATATGATACCTGATAGCAAAAGCCTCTTCCCTTGTCAGTCTGCCCTCACCGTACAGAAAGCCCGAAATTATGTAGACGGACTTCTCACCGTGACCATAAGGCAAAGTATCGTTTATAGCGTAATATGGATATTTTTCCCACTTACCTGTTTCCTCGTTTTTTCTGTTACGCATTTCGATAGTATAGAAATTAATCTTGCAAAGGTCGTGAAGAAGTGCTACAATAGCAATGGTTTCTTCCGAATACTCCATACCGTACACTTCCTTTACTCTCGGACGTGACAGGTAATCTTTCAGACAGTGATATACATTAACGCTGTGTTCAACAAGACCGCCCTCATAACTGCCGTGATAACGTGTACTGCTCGGTGCTGTGAAGAAATCGCTTTTTTCAAGGTATTCAAGAAGTTTGTCAGCACCTTTACGCTTTATATTTTCAGTGTAGATTGATATAAATTCTTCCTTGGCTGTCAATTTAACCACTCCTTTTCAGAGACATTATATTATAATTATACCACATACAGTAAAAATATTCAAGTCCTGACAGATTATTTTTGAAATTTTTGTAAATATATACAAAATTGTGCAAATATTTTTGTAACAAAAAATCCGGCACATAACCAGTACCGGAATAATTAAGAAAAATTTATGAATTTTATTTGTCGGTTTTAATAATACCGTGATAGAATTTTTCAAAAGCAAAAAGGAGTTTTAAATATGAAAAGAAAATTTCTGATTTTAATGTTTATGTTGGTTGTCGGATATTCCTTACTGAAATTTACCAACACCGGAAATTATGACGACTGGCGGTTGATTCTCGTCAATAACGAACACTCAATACCATACGGATATAAACCGGAACTTATGCAGTTATCAAACGGCGTGCAGATTGACGAAAAAATATATCCGTACTTGCAAAGAATGTTTGATGATATGAGAAGTGATGGCATTTATCCGGTTGTAAGCGAGGGTTACCGCACGCACGAAGAACAGAAAAAAATGATGTCCGATAAAGTGGAAAGTTTCATTTCTGAGGGATATTCTGAACGTGATGCTAAAAAACTCGCTCGTGAATGGGTGGCGGTTGCAGGAAAAAGTGAACACGAAATAGGTCTTGCACTTGACATAAACGCAGACCAGTCACAATCAACCGATACGGAAGTTTATGACTGGCTTGCTGAAAATGCTTATAAATATGGCTTTATACTCCGATACCCTCCGGACAAGGAATACATAACCGGCATCGACTATGAGCCGTGGCATTACCGTTATGTAGGCACGGAAACTTCTGCGGAAATTCACGCAAGAAATATCACTCTTGAAGAATACTTGAATTAATAATCATACATTGTAAATCATTGCGGAATAGTCTGGAATAGGCCATTTATCACTCGGCATAATTCTTTCTGTAGTATCTGAAATTGTACGCATACGTTCCATTTCAGTGAGTACTTCATCGTGGAAAAATCTTGCCTGCGGAAGTATTTCCTTTATTTCGCACGCCTGATTTACCAGTGATTCAAGTTTTTCAATGGATACATAGAACGCTTCTGTAAGGTCAGTAAGTTTTTCCGCCATTGCCTGCTCCACCTTTGCAAGAATACCAATCTGTTTCTTTACTGCAACAGCCTCACAAAGTTTATGGATATAGTCAAGAGTTGCCGGAAGAAGTTGTTTTCTTGCCATTTGAATCATAGTTCTTGCTTCAATACGGATAGTCTTTGAATACTTTTCCAGTAATACTTCCTGACGTGCCTTGAGTTCGTTTTCAGTATATATTCCGAATTTCTTAAATATACGGAGATTTTTTTCGTCGGTATAATGTGGCAACGAATCTACAGTTGAAGAATAGTTAGGCAATCCACGACGTTCAGCTTCCTCCACCCACTCCGCAGAATAACCGTCACCGTTGAAAATAATTCTCCTGTGGTCTCTGAGAACGTTTTTCATAAGTTTCTTTACTTCTGACTCAAACTGTTCAGTATGGCTGAAAGGTTCGAGAATTTCAGTAAACTGACTTAATTCTTCCGCAACTATCGTATTCAGAAGAGCATTCGGACAGGCGATATTGTCGGAAGAGCCTACCATACGGAATTCAAATCTGTTTCCGGTAAAAGCAAAAGGTGACGTTCTGTTTCTGTCGGTAGAATCTTTCGGGAACGACGGCAGAGCGTTTACACCGATTTCAAAGGCACGTGTTTCCGTCTTGTAAACGGAATCTTCCTCAATTGCTTTCAGAACAGCATCGAGTTCTTCACCAAGAAACATTGAAACAATAGCCGGAGGAGCTTCGTCAGCACCGAGACGGTGGTCGTTTCCGGCAGAAGATGCGGAAATTCTCATAAGGTCGGCATATTCGTCGATACCCTTAATCAACGCACACAGAATTGTCAGAAACTGAAGATTTTCCATAGGAGTATCACCAGGGTCAAGAAGATTCTGTCCGTCGTTGGTAGCCATAGACCAGTTATTATGTTTACCCGAACCGTTTACTCCCTCGAAAGGCTTTTCGTGAAGCAGACACACGAGATTATGTTTCAGGGCTACTTTTTCCATTACTTCCATTGCCAATTCGTTCTGGTCTGTACCAAGGTTTGAAGTAGTGAATATAGGTGCCATTTCGTGCTGAGCCGGTGCGACTTCGTTGTGTTTGGTCTTTGAGTAAATGCCAAGTTTCCATAATTCTTCGTCAAGGTCTGCCATATATCCCGCAATCCTCGGACGGAGATTTGCGAAATACTGGTCGTCAAGTTCCTGTCCTTTCGGAGGTTTTGCACCGAAAAGCGTTCTGCCCGTCAGAATCAGGTCTTTTCGCTTATCGTACATACCCTTGTCAATGAGGAAATATTCCTGCTCCGCTCCGACAGTTGAAGTAACTCGTGTTACATTTTCGTTTCCGAAAAGTTTCAGGAATTTCACTGCGGAACTGCTGAGAGCGTCCATCGAACGAAGCAGAGGAGTTTTTTTGTCAAGGGTTTCACCGGTATATGAAAGAAATACCGTGGGTATATACAAACTTCCCTCTTTTACGAAACAATATGAAGTCGGGTCCCAAGCCGTGTAACCTCTTGCACTGCTGGTCTGTCTGAGACCACCCGACGGAAATGATGATGCGTCAGGTTCACCCTTGACAAGAGATTTTCCGGAAAATTCCATAATAGCCATACCTTTGGAAGCCGGAGTTATAAAGGAATCGTGTTTTTCAGCGGTCGAGCCTGTGAGTGGCTGAAACCAGTGTGTATAGTGGGTTGCACCTTTTTCGACAGCCCATTCTTTCATAGCGTTTGCGACAAAATCAGCGGTTGTCATATCAAGCTGTCTGCCGTTCTGAACGGTATTCATAAACGTCTTGTAAACGTTCTTCGGGAGACGTGACTTCATAACCTCGTCACTGAAAACATTTTCCGCAAAAATTTCGGGAACACTTCTATTCATAAAAAAATCCTCCTGTGTTATGTGACTTTAATTCCATTATATTATTATAACACGAATTTCAGAATAGTCAAGTATAAATTACCGTTCAGAAACTATAACCGTGTTTCCTGCTCAGCATTTCCAGTCGAGGAAGTTCTCTGCTCAGACGTTCACGGACATTTTTCTGCCACATAAACTCTCCGACAAACAGCAGTCTTTCAATACCTTTCTTTGTTACAATGGTCTTCAGAAGTCTTTTTCCGGAATAGATTTTACCGCTTGCAAGAATTATTTCTTTCTGAAGTTCATAAGGCGAAATGTTTTCCGGATAATGTACAACGTTACCGATACATTTAGACCAGTCATTATCAAGAAGTCTGTCCTTGTGAGTATCGTAAACGGGAGTATTCGGCACAAAATACATAGACTGTATAAGCACACCGCATATATCGTATTTTATTACAAAGTCGGCAATACGTTCACCAACGCCGACAGTATGATTGTCAGCTCCGACTATGAAAAGCCCTCTCACTCTGAGACCATGTTTCTGAATATTTCTGACGGAGCGTACAATGTCATTATATGTACAGTTTTTGTTGTTGTTTTCAAAAGCCTCATCTTCTAAAAACTCAATTCCCATAGCCAATTCCGAAAAACCTGCTTTTTTAAGGAGTTCCAACATTTCGTCGTCAAAACCGACTTCATAACGTGCCTGTATAGTGAAATTATAATTTATATCGCTTTTTATTATTGCGTTCAGTACGCTTATCGCCCACTTTCTGTCGGCAAAAAAATTGTCGTCCGTAATCCATAACATTTTAGCAAGTCTATGATGTCCTTCGTCGTGAAAAGCTATCGACTGTCTTATATCTTCTAAAATGTTTTCGGGGGAACGTTTTCTCACACGTCTGCCGTAATGTCTCACCAATGCACAGTAATCACAGTTATGCGGACAGCCTCGTGAAGCATGAACCTGAGCCCACAAAGTATTATGTCCTGACATTTTCCTGTAATTGTAACACAAATATCTGTCGGGAATAATGTCTATGTTTTCAGGCGGACGACGTTTTCCGCTGAAAAATAACTTTCCGTTTTTTATGCAAGCGATTCCCTTTACTTCTTCAACAGGAGAATTATTATCGACAGCGTCTATCACTTCCAGAATAGATTCGTCGCCCTCCCCTACCATTACGTAATCGCAATATTTTACTGATTCCCTGTAATTCATTGAAGCATGAAGTCCTCCGATAATCACAACGGCATTTGAATGTTTCTTTATGTAACGTGCCATTTTATAACCACGTATTGCGGAAAAGGTAAATATTGAAATGAAGATTATGTCAGCATCGAAAACATCTTCCCATTTTATTTTTGAAATGGATTCGCTGTACATAAGTACGTCACTACATTTTTGTTTGGCAACGGTTGCAAGTGTCATAAGTCCTATCGAGGGATTACGGATATATTTATCATATACAAAAAGGTTTTCAATACTCTTGCGGTACGGTGCATTTGAGGGTTCAATAAACCTTATTTTCTTTACGGACATAATAACTGTTCCTTTCTGATATTAAATTAGTAAAATTTACTTTATTAAAGTATAACATTCCGCTTTTTCCTTGTCAAGTTTTTTATTCAAGTTTTTTACAAAAATATACTTGCATTTTTGTACATAATGTTGTATAATAGTATAAACCCTGTTTTTTTCGGGAACTTTTATTATAAAGGAGTTTTTCACAATGACTATCAAAATCGGTTTCATAGGTGCAGGCAATATGGGTTCTGCAATTATGAAAGGTATTTCAAAATCTTCCGTAGATGCGGAACTTTTCGCTTTCGACCCCGATATTTCAAAGGTTGAAACCCTCAGCGAGTATGGTGTAAAATCCTGCTCCAGTGAGACGAAACTTTTTTCAGAATGTAAATATGTATTTCTTGCTGTAAAGCCTCAGATTATAGAGGGCGTACTTGAAACGGCTTCTTCCGCTGTAACCGCTGAAACTGTTCTCATTTCAATCGCTGCCGGAATAAACGACGAATTTATTGCGGGAAAAACACGCTCCGACGCAAAGGTTATTCTTGTAATGCCTAACACTCCCCTGCTTTTAGGCGAGGGAGCTTCCGCACTCTCACACAACGACAATGTTACTGAAGAAGAATTTGAGACAGTCCTGAATATATTCAGACTTTGCGGAAAAGCAGTCGTAATCTCAAAGGACAAAATGAAAGAAGTCATTGCACTCAACGGAAGTAGTCCTGCATTTATATACCTATTTGCAAAAGGTTTCATTGATTACGCCGACAAAGTTGGCATTGACAGAAATTCAGCAACAGAACTTTTCACACAAAGTTTAATCGGTTCAGCGAAAATGATTACTGATTCCGGCTACACTATCGACGAACTTATTAAAATGGTATCTTCTCCCGGTGGTACTACTCTCGCAGGACTTGACCGTCTTTACGAAGGCAATCTGACAGGAATAGTTGATAACTGTTGTGAAAGCTGTACTAAAAGGGCTTACGAACTCTCAAAGTAAAAAACATAATTTCCGGACAGTCTGCATATTCTGTTATATATATCAAATAACAGAAAGGCAAAACTTTATGAGAAATTTAAACTATTCAGAAAACGACGGTCGCAGTAAAGGCTTTATGTTGTTATTTGCGACCGTTACAGCAGGAATACTTATCGGTGCGGTTTACGGCACTGGACATTCTGTAACAAGCCCTTACATTCATCAGTACTTATTACCGGCATATTCGGGCAGTACAATATATGAAGTGTTCAGGAATACTTTTGTATCACTCGGAGCTTTTACAGTAATGGCTTTTCTTATGGGACTTTCCGCTTTCGGACAACCTGTCGGCTTGTTAATGCTTCTGTACAGAGGTTTCGGAATCGGTGTTGCTGTATCTTACGCATATCTTTCAAAAGGTCTGCACGGCATACCGACCGTACTTGTACTGATACTTCCGGAATGTATTGCAGTAACATTTATATCAGTGCTTGCCGTCCGTGAACTGATGAGACTGTCCAAATCAATGTTTATGTTTATGATTTCCGACGCTTCCCATACCGAAAAAACTTTCCGGCTTTACTGTCTGGAATTTCTTGTACTTATATTATTTTCGCTTGTTATCGCAATCCTCGCAACTGTATGCAATTATATCTTTTCGGGATTGCGGTGATTTTTCAAATCAAATAATAAAACGGAGGATTTTAAAAATTGTCAGTATTTTCAAATGACTTTGAAAACAGAGGTTCAGGCATATCGAAAAACGCTCCACGCAAAAAAGGTATCAGACTTTTCTTTGAGATTTTTTTCCGAAAATTCTGGAAACTCATTGAAGTAAATATGCTGTACTTTGTTTTTTTTATACCGATTTTCCTTGTACTTGCTTCCCTTACATTCATAAAGAATGACGTACTTTCGCTTGTGTGTGCAGGAATAGCACTTGTAGCTTTTGTAGTCTGCATAGGTCCTGCAACGGCAGGAATGACTAAAGTTATGCGTAAATTCGTCCTTGAACAGCACTCTTTCATAATGACGGACTTTTTCAAAGGTTTCAAGGCTAATTTCAAAATGGCTTCACTGGTAGGATTTGTGAACTGCCTGATAGTACTTTCAGTATACGCTTCTTTCATAGTATATCCGGTACTCGTCGAAAAAGCAGACACGAAACTGATGTATATTCCAATGGTTATAACGCTAAGTCTTGCAATAGTTGTTGCTATGATGAACTATTATATTTTCCTGATGATGATTGCTACAAACCTTTCTTTCATTAACCTTATAAAAA
Source organism: Ruminococcus sp. (assembly GCA_029060305.1). Taxonomy (GTDB): domain Bacteria; phylum Bacillota; class Clostridia; order Oscillospirales; family Ruminococcaceae; genus Ruminococcus. The sequence continues at coordinate 21,465 of JAIDUG010000012.1, read as the reverse complement.
ACTCTTTCGCACTTGCTTTCATTGCACTGAAACAGAATGTAATAACTTTCATTATAACGGCAGTAACAACATTCGGAATGTTCTGTCTGTATGACAAGATGAGACCGCTTTTCCTTATGCTGATACCTTTTGTACCAATGGCTTTCCTGAATTTCATTTCCTGTTTTAACAGCTATCCGGTAATTCAGAAGTTTGTAATAAACCCATACTACACAAGCATAGGTGAAGTAAATCCCGAACTTATGGAGGAATCACAATCAGAAGAACAGATTTTCGAGGATATGGGCGGTAAGGAAAAACCTATCGAAAAACGTAAAAAAGGTAAGGGAAAAAGAATTTCCTGATTGCAACATATATTATGACTGTCTGTTTCTGACGGACAGTCTTTTTTTGTCAGCATTAATAATTCAGGATTATGAATTGAAAAACATTTTTCGGCAATAATAAAACCATAGTAAAATTTTCAGGAGAATAATTTATTATGGCTTACAATAAAGTGGTAATTTCAGGAATAAATACCTCAGAACTGACCGTTCTGAAAGAAGAAGAAAAAATGGCACTGCTTCGGGAAATAAAGGCTACCAACAGCAAGGAGGCTCGTGACCGACTTATTAAAGGTAATCTGCGACTTGTTCTCAGTGTTATACAGAAATTCACCGGCAGAGGTGAAGATATTGACGACCTTTTTCAGATAGGCGTTATGGGACTTATAAAGGCTATAAACAATTTCGACCTGTCAAAAGAAGTGCGATTTTCGACGTATTGTGTACCGATGATAAGCGGAGAACTCCGCCGACATCTCAGGGATTACAGTCAGGTGAAAGTCAGCCGTTCATTGAGAGACCTTGCATATAAGGCTATACAGTCAAAAGAACGTCTTACGACTGCTTTACAGAGAGAACCCGATATTCAGGAAATTGCCGACGATATAGGCGAAAAGCGTTCAGACGTTGTTATTGCCCTCGAAAGTATCAGCGAACCGGTTTCACTCTATGAACCTGTATACTCTGATTCAGAGGACACGCTGTATGTTATCGACCAGATAGGCGACAAAAATGACGTTGACGGCTGGCTTGACGAACTTTTTATACGTGACGCTATAAAGGAACTCGGTGAACGTGAAAAGAATATACTATATCTGCGGTTTCTGAAAGGTAAAACACAGGTTGAGGTTGCAGGTGAAATCGGAATATCACAGGCACAGGTTTCACGACTGGAAAAAAGTGCCATAAATCGAATAAAAGGCAGTGTATAATATGTGTTTTCCGACATTTTTACACAAAAATACTTGACTTTTCACGCCTTATGTAATACAATTACAGTTAAGAATTAATAATTCAGAATTACCAATCAAACGTCATGGAGAGATTTTATTATGGGAAAAAGAAAGTCTGTATTAAAAAAATCAACTATAATTACTATGGTATCCTGCGGAAGTTTTGTTGTGATGACGTTTCTTGCACTGCTTTTTTTCGTGAAGTTTCCTATCACTCCTTCCGAAAGAATAATTTCAAGCATAGGCAGAGAGGGCATTTATCGACACGATAATGTTGAGGGACTGGCTGTTACACAGACTACTACTCAGACAACAGATTCACAGTCATCTACTACTCCACAAACCACAACACTCTCAACAAGACATTCAGATTTTGTAATAACAGTAACTACAGGTAAAGGCTTCAGGAAAAAAGTTACAAATAATTCCGGAGAATATGATTCAGGAGAATACGTTGCAGACATTGACGGAGATGACGAAGAAACAACAACTACTACAAAATATTACGGTTATGATTACGAATACGGTTACAACGGAAGTACTACCACTACAACAGCTTATTATAGTGATTATGACAATAGCTATAACTATGATTGGGAGTACTGATAAAAATGAAAATCAAGGATATATTACAAAGTACGGACTTTGAAGAAGTTGCCCGTCATATAACACTGCATTACGGAAACAAGCATATTGAAAAATTCCGTATGTTATATGACCGTCTGAAAAATTCCGACAATAAAAATCAGTACGTTGAAAATTTCAGTATTATAATACGTGCATTCAGGAACAATGAACAGGACGAACCGGAGTTTGCAAAGTCATTTGACGAAAATGATACTTCACTTTATTTTGACGTGAGTGCTTTAAATGATAATGATGATAATGATTTTTTATATTCGATAGTAAGTATTGACAAGTCTGAATTTCCTGAATATAACGTCTGTCCGGAAACTCTGAAACTTTTTTCATACCCTGCTATACTTGCCCACTGCTTATGGGAAATAACGTTTTTTTCGTTTGAATAACACAAAAAAGGCTGACGGAAAATCAGCCTTTTAATATTTTCAGAATACAGCTTTTTTAATAATTTCGAGTTCCTCGACGGAAACACAGCTTTTTACTTTAACGTCGTCGATAGCGGAAAGCAACTCGTCAATCTCCGCCCAGCTTGTTTCGGAAACCTCTGCCGGATTCGGATTTAACATACTGTCGTCAATGTCACCACGGCACATGAAAATAGCTGTCAGTTCATTGTCTCTGATGTTTTCTTCAATGTGACTGTTCCTCTTGAATCCCAGAAACTCAAGTTTTTCCCTTGTGATTTCGAGACCGAGTTCTTCACGGGTTTCATTAATAGCGGTTACACCATAGTCCTGCCCCTGTCTTACGTGACCTGCTGAAGAAACGTCCCACAAATCCGGATATATATCCTTGATATGTGAACGCTTTTGTAAAAGTACATATATACCCATATCCTTACGTCTGATTAACCATACGTGGACAGTCGGGTGCAGTTCTCCGTCACGGTGAACGAGTGAACGAGGTTTACTGTTCTTTGTAATTCTGTCGTTGTCGTCAATGATGTTAAGAAATTCGTCAGTAATAACGGTATGTCCGTACTCTGCAAAAATCTTTGTCACATTGTCAGCGACAGGATTTCCGACTTTTTCATCAGAAATATACAGTTTATACTCTGCTGTATTGTCGGAAAGGTAATTTTCAAGTTTTGAGATGTCAGAGATTTCAGCACTTAATTTATGGCTTATTTCCGAAAAAATATCGTTTTCTCCTGAAAGTTTGTTAATAAATATTTCAATAGGTTGCATATAAAATCATTCCTCCAATTTTTTAGGCATAGTAATTATATACCTTATTCGACTAAAAGTCAACACTTTTTTTCAGAAAATATCAAAAAAAAACAGTTCTGAAACAAGAACATTTGATATATATTATTTCTGCTCCTGAGTTGTATCAGATGTATAAATTCACAAATTATTATATTTTTCCAACCGAAATTAAAGCATTTGCGACAAACATTAAATTAAAAGATAAAATTTTCTGAAAATCCTTGACAAATTGTACTTCATGTGATATAATAATATACGTCGTAAGGAACACGACCAAATAAAATATAGGGGTATAGCTCAGTTGGTAGAGCAGTGGTCTCCAAAACCACGTGCCGAGGGTTCAAGTCCTTCTGCCCCTGCCAGTGTTGATACTCTGAAATGGCTTTAAACTGTCGTTTCAGAGTTTTTCTTTTTCCTGAATTTATATTCTGTCCTTTGTTTGTCCTTTATTCGCCAGAGCCTCCTGAAAAGAATGAGCGTAAATCTGCAAAGTAGTTATGGCACTGCTATGACTGATTATGGTTTTAAATTTGAATACTGGCTTGATTTCAGAATTTAAATAAAAAAACAACTCCGCAAGATGAATCCTGCGGAGTTCATTTTCATTTAACTGTTTCAATTAAAAGGTATAAACGGAAGTTCGATAATTCCTGAATCGTCATCTGACTCCTTATTTTCATTTGTAGTTGTATCTTCTTCGGTTGTATCTTCCGGTGTGTCATAATCATTATCGTCATCATCTCCAAAAAAGACTATAAAATCATCATTTTCGGATAACATATCTTCCGGTTCTGTTCCGCCGTCATTCTCCGTAATATCCGTTTTAGTTTTCGTTGTAGTGGTTTCCGACTTATCCGAAGATGCTTTCGTGGTGGTAGTTGCAGTAGTACTCTTTTCAGTTTTTGTTGTAGTAGTCTCTTTGTCTGTTGTGGTGGTAGTGGTTACAGTTTCAGTAGTGCTTTCCGTCGTTTTGGAAGTTTTTTCTTCAGTGACTTCCTCTGTAGTATCTTCCTCGGTACTGGTTTCAGAAGTTTCCGCCGTATTACTTGTCACAACAGATTTTTCGTCTGTATCTTTTGTACTTTCACAACCTGCACAAAGCGTAAGGGCAATAATACAAGCAATTAAAATCCTTTTCATAATCTCTCCTTTTTAACGGAAACAGACGCCAGCTAAAAATAACCAGCGTCTGTCGTTTATTTGTTTATTATTCCATGTTTTCAATCGGGAGTCCGTTGTCATCAGGAATGAGGCTTGTTGTGATTATGTCTTCATTCTCGAATGTGATTACTTCCATTTCTGGAGCATTATAAGTATTCTTCATATACATTATCTCCTTTATCTATTATTTGGATTATTTTCAGGAATTGGTACTTTCAGTTGGTTTAATTTTTTCATAAACAGCAGCATCATACGCAAGAAGTTTATCAATTACATTTTTAGCATTACCCTCTAATTTTTCAGCGTAATTCTGTACATTTTTAGTACTTGTAAAGGTGCCGTCGTCGAAAACTGCTGTTGCGAGATGTCCTAATACAGGTGTTGCTGTGGCTCTTTTGTATCTGGTAGTACCATTTACATCATAATAATTACGTAATTCTACGTTTGCAGTATTGGTAATAATAACAGCAGAACCCTTATACTTGTCTTTAGCTGGAGTTCCATTATATGAATTATAAGATGTGGTTTCAGCATCAGCCAAATATTCCTTTACTGCCTTACAATAGTCACCAAGTGCCTGAGCAAGTTTTGCATCATCTTTACCAAGGTATGTTTCAGCATAAGTCAGATAATCTGCAACAGAATAAGTCTTAGTCGTAGCATCAGTGCCTTCACCAACTTTTACAGAGATAGCCTTATCATAGGTTTTCGTTGTAAGGTTGAATGCATAAACTTTTACTGGTACACTAACATTATTAATCGTTATTGTTTTATCTGCGGAGTTTCCCGCATCTGCTCCTGTAACTGTAACATTTTGGGCACTACTTCTTACATAAAGATTTGCAGTTATTTTTGAATAGTCGTTCGTATCAATAACAAGAGACATACCAACAACTGCATCGTCAGCCACTTCTTCTGCTTCTAAGCCATTGAGTGCAGCCAATGCCTCATTGTACAATGTAGTGATTTTTTCATTAGCTTTTACTACACTATTTATTGAACCGCCTTTAGCATTGTCTTTTACACCATCTTCTGTAGCTGTAAAAGCTTTTAATCTTTTTGCAAATTCTACATCTGTCTCTACTTCTGTTGAACCTTCTTGTTTTTCTGGTTCTAAGCCTGATAAGTCTTTAATAGTTGTTTTCGTTGCGTCTATGTCTTTGGGTGTCTGTGTTGCATCGTAAGTGACACCGTTCTCTTCTTCTCTTGTCTTTGCGTTATTATATAAATTTTGCTGTATTTTTAAATTTCTGTTTGCAACTTCTATTCTTGAATCTAAGTCGTCTAACTCTACATTAGATGTTTTATCTTTAGCTTTTGTGTAGTTTGATATGCCATCTGTTTTTGTTTCCGTTAATTCAAAATATAATCTATTTCCATCTTTGTCTTTTACAAAATTGTCAAGAATAGCTTCATATTTGTTAAGTAATGACACTGCTGCCTTGTATTCATCTGAAGATGTATCGTTGTCTTCTTCGAATGTAGCAACAGCAATGTCTGCATCATCGTATCCGTTTTCTGCTTCTATATAGTCTGCTTTTGCTTTTGTTAAAGCAGTGTTTAATGTAGTTATTTCTGTATTTAAAGCGCTTACCTTTCCCTGTGCTTCAACTGTTTTATCGTGCAAACCTTTTGCTTGAGTGTATTTCTCTAAATCATTTACTGCTGTAGTGAATTTTCCTATTTCTGCAGTTACCTTAGAAGCAGCTGTAGAATATTCCGGATTTAATGCACTAATAGCATTTTGTGCTACTGTTTTACGGTTTGATGTTATATATCCACACACTTTACATGTATATTTTCCGTCAGTCTGCTCTTCAAAATCGTGTAAAGCGTCAGTATCCTTTACTTTTTCTCCATTTGCGCCAAATATAGCATGAAGAGCATTATTGTATGAAAAATCCCAATATTCTCCATTTCCTAAAGCTGGAGTAGTAGTGGTACCTCCCGAACCTGTTCCTAAGTTTGCGTCACTTGAGGTTGATTCAGTAGATGCAGTTGATTCAGTAGATGCAGTTGATTCAGTAGATGCAGTTGATTCAGTAGTATCTTCTGCGTCTCCAGTTGCTGATGCTTCTACAAAGGTTTCGAGATTAACATTAGAGAGAACAGATGTAGCTGTGAAAGCCATTGTTGCAGTGGCAATAAATGCGATAGCCTTTTTTAATTTCTTTGACATATAAAATCCTCCTAAAATTAAAAAAATAGTAAAGCGGTCTCTAATATTGCATAAATCAGATATTTTATCCGGTAAGATACAACTGACCATTATTATAACCACTTGACGAAATTATCATAACATATTTTTTTGTATTTGTCAATATCCGAAAAATATATTTAAAAAATCAGACAAAGCACGGAAAGTGCCGTCAAGACTTCTGGCATAAATTACATTTTTTTGGCAATAAAATGCAAAAAGTGACTGCTAAAATGTGTTATAATTTCATAAAGGAGCGTGATTAAATGCGTATTGCAATTATTGACGGCACACCGGAAGAGGTTTCCGGACTGGAAACGATTTTGAAAAACCTGTCGGAAAATCTGCATACTTTCTTCGATATAACAACTTTTTCAGACAGTGATGAGTTTATCAGTCGTTTTAAAAAAAATGATTTTGAGGTGATTTTTGCAGACATCTGCACAAGCGGAACAGAAACCATAAAGTCCCTCAGAAAACTTGACAGGCATTGTGTTATTATATTTCTTGCTTCAACCTCGGAACATATGCCTTTTGCGTTTTCGTGCCATGCCTTTGAGTACATACAGAAACCATTTACCACGGAACGCATTATTAATGTTATGACGGAAGCACTCGAAATATTACCTGCTGAATCAAGGTACATTGAATTTATAAGCAACCGTCAGACCGTCCGTGCGTTTCTGAATGATATAGTATCAGTCGTAACAGATGCCCATTACCTCGACATAACAATTTTAAACGGAAAAAAATATCACTGCCGAATGACTATGCCTGAATTTCTGAAAAAAACAGGGACAGACCCACGGTTTATTCCTATAAACAGAGGTATCACTGTAAACGCCGAACATATCATTAAATTTGAAAATAACTGCTGTATTATAAGAAACGGCACAAAATTTCCGGTACGTGTCCGTGAAAGTGCATTAGTCGAACAAATGGCAAGGGATTATAATTTTGAAAAAACACTCAGACATCAGCAGACCATTCCTGAAAAATAATTATAGTAGTAGTCTAAAAAATCTCCTCTGGAATACTCCGGAAGAGATTTTTGTTTATTCTTTTGCGATAAATCTATTTATTTTTAGATTATTCAGAAATAAAGAAAACCGCTGTACATTGCAGAAAACGCAATATACAACGATTTTTTTCAAACGCGGATTGATATGTTACAATAAAACTTGACACAACCCAAACAATCAAAGTAAAATAAAAATAAAGGAGAGTGTCAAAAATGGGAACTGGAAGACAGTATGATGAAAAATTCAAGTTGGAGACAGTAAAGCTTGCCAGGGAGACAGGAACCAAACGTACAGCAGAAGAACTGGCGGAAAAGATGACAGAAATAAGGGAAGAAGAAGGGATTGAAATTGAAATTCCCAAAGAACGCACAATCTAAAGAATAATGCAGAAAATCGGAATTTCACACCGTCCGAGAAAATCGAAAGGACTGACAAAAGCTGATAAAAAAGCTTAGAAATCAGTTATTACAGAACTGAAAGCAAGTGACGGAAAACTCTATATTTCAGCGATTTTTGACTGTTTTGATTTGCTTGTGTGCGGTCTTGCAATGGAAAAAAATATGAAAGTGTCTCTCTGTACAGAAACGATTTCAAACGCTTTGAAACTTCATCCAGAACTCAACAATAATTCATTCCGACCGTGGAAGTCAATACACAAGTGACGAATACAGGAGTAAAATAGCCATATATGGTCTGAAACAGAGCATGAACAGTGCCGGTGGAAGATGTCATGACAATGCTCGGTGCGAGAGTATGTGAGCAAGAATGAAAGTTGAAGTATTTTATTCACGGAAAGATAAGCCCGAAAACTACACTGTTGAAGAACTCAAAACAAAAATCTGGCGTTATTATATGAGCTATTGGAACAACCGCCGTATCTGTTCCGCAAATTGAGGTATGCCTCCGGCTGTTAAACGCAGTCAGTTTTATGCTGAATCTTCAGTCACTGCTTCACTTCATGATTTTTTTTAAATGTGTCAAGTATTATTGACAAAATCAGTTTCCGAAAGTCGCTGTCCAGTCGTCAAAACGTTCAACTCCTGCCTGTTTCAGTAAGTCCGGTCTTAAATATCTTGTCATAGTATTTGATACGGGAGTGCCGTTTATAATACCTTAAAATGAAAATTTGCCGACAGCTGACTTTGTATATTAAAAAAAGAATATATGAAAAAAGGCGATACCTCCACTCGTAAACCAGGTATCGCCTTTAATTTTCTTTTTCAGATGATATTTATATTAAAGATTTAATATATTATGTTATTGCATTTTTTGTAAATTAATGATACAATAAATAAGTAAATTAAGTTTTAAGGAGGTTAAAAATGACTGATACAAGTAAAAAAGCGGTTAAGGAATTTGTACAGCGTTGGACGGGCAAAGGTTATGAAAAGTGTGAATCACAAAGGTTTTGGATAGACCTGTTACAGAATGTTTTAGATATATATAATGATACAGAATACATTATCTTGGAATAACAGGTAAAACTTGACCACACGTCCTTTATCGACGGCTATATTGAGGCTACACACGTTATGATTGAACAGAAAAGCTTCGGAAAAGACCACCGAAAAGGTATCAGGCAGTCAGACGTTTCTATGTTGTCTCCGTATCAGCAGGCTGTCCGCTATTCTTCTATATAGTGTTGATTTAGTACTGACAAACCCACCTTATGAAGTATCAAGAAATACAAATTTTCAATCAGGAACAGCAACTGGAAAAGATACTGACAGATTTCGTGTATTTATGGACTTTGGTAACTAAAACAATAATTTTACTGGTTTTGATGAGGTCGTTAAAGAATGTTACAGGGTTTTGAAAGACGGCGGAACGATAATATGTTTTTATGACATTTGGAAAATGCAATTCTTGAAAAAACTTACAATTAGACTGACTATAATTGATAAAAATTTCTTAATTATCACTTGACAGAAATATATGCAGGTGATATAATACTTTATAATAAAATCGGAAATATTTCAACATTTTTACAAGGAGTGAAACAAATGAAATTAAAAAAACTGATTGCTGTTTTAAGTTCAGCAATTATAACTGCACGGTCTGTACCATTTATGGTATTCGCTGAACCAACAGCAATGCGTGATATTACAACTATGGAACTGATTCAGGATATGGGAATAGGAATAAATCTCGGCAATACATACGAATCGTGTGGTGACTGGATTGCTCAGTGGGGCGACGGTACACCTGAATCCTATGAAACAGCCTGGGGAAGTCCTGTCATCACTCGTGATATGATACAGGGTTATGCGGACGAGGGTTTCGGAGTTCTGCGTGTACCAGTAGCGTGGTCTAATATGATGAGCGAAAATTACACAATCAGTCCGGAATATCTTGATGCGGTACATGAAGTCATTGACTGGGCTTTGGACTGCGATTTGTACGTGATTATGAATCTGCATTATGACGGTGGCTGGCTTGAAAATCTTCCATCTGACAAGGACAATTGTATGAAGAAATATTCTTCCATATGGACACAGTTATGTGACGAGTTTAAAAATTACGGAGACCGTCTTGTTTTTGAATCACAGAATGAGGAACTCGGTTGGTCATCGCTCTGGAATCGCTGGGGCGGTACTGAGGGAAAAGCTGAATCGTACGCACTGGTAAATGAAGTAAATCAGACATTTGTAGATATTGTGCGTTCGTCAGGTGGAAATAATGAAAAACGTCACCTGCTCATTTCCGGATATAATACGGACATTGAACTCACCTGCGACAGTATGTTTGAAATGCCGTCAGACCCTGCAAATCATTGTGCTGTTTCCGTGCATTACTACACTCCGGCTGATTTTGCAATCCTTGAGGAAGATGCAGACTGGAGTAAAGCACGTTCCACGTGGGGAACAGAATCCGATTTTGCGGAACTCAATAAAAATATGGATATGCTGAAAAATACGTTTATTGATAATGATATTCCGGTTATAATTGGTGAATATGGCTGTCCGAAAAACAACAAGGACGAAGAATCAGTCAGATTATTTCTTACTTCCGTATGCAAGGAGGCTTATGAACGTCAGTTATGCCCTGTACTTTGGGACGTTACCGGACTTCACTATAACAGGGATACCTGTAAGATGTATGATACTCAGCTGAAAAACAATCTGAACGATATTGTAAATAAGAATACTGAAAATGTTTCAGGTGATTTAAATAATGATGGTGAATTTTCCGTAGCTGATGTGGTATTTTTACAGAAATGGCTTTTATCTGCAACAGATATAAAACTTGAAAACTGGAAATCGGCAGACTTATATGAAGATAATCGCCTTGATGTATTTGATTTATGCCTGATGAAACAAATGCTGATACAGAAAATAAACTGACATTGAAATGAAACAGGGTACTGAATTTCAGCACCCTGTTTTTTATTTCCAGAACCAACAAAGTCCATTATAGGTATATTCATTTGAAGCTATATCATTATGTGAATATCCGTCTTTGATAAAGTACAGAAAATTTCCGTCGGTCGTATCCGATAATTCTGTAAAATATTCAGAGTTATGCATTTTCTCCGACCTGAGATTATCATAACTATATGCAAAATCATCAGTACCAGTCATCATGAAGACAAAATATTCATCTTGATTGTAATTTTCAGCAGTTTTCCAGATATTTTCATCATCAAGAGATATACAACAGCTCGTTTGTGCAGTACCTGCTTTTTCTCGTTGTATGTCATGGATTCGTAAGTATCATAGTACAGTTCTTGTAACGTACCCTGCTCATCGAATAGCCTTGCGGTATTTCATTGATTTTATCGGGAACAGTATTATTTATAAATTTCTTCCTCAGAAGACATAAATCAAATACATCATACATTCCGTCGCCGTCTGAATCGTAATCATTTCCGTGTACGTTTGTTGTACGTACAAGAAGAAAATCCTGTAGATTAGCGGGTTGCCTGTTACGTGGGATATTGTTGTCGGACATCTGATTTTCCCAGAAACTTACAGCATCATATATCCAGCCGTCCGCATCTGTACCTGTTCCGATACCGAAACCATGTGGCAATCCATCATAAGCATGAAACTCCGTAGGAATACCATAACTTTCAAGCATTTCAAGTCGATTCTGCATTGTTCTGTAATTTGCAATACCGTCACTTGTACCGACACACGCATATGTCGGAGCATCTCCGGAAAATACACTATTATAGCCGGTATACTGCATAATTACCGCACCTGCCTGTTGTATATCATTTCTTTGAGTAAGTGCGGAAAGATTATCAGCATTACCGAGAGTTGCAACCATTCTCGCACCGGCAGAACCTCCCCATAGTGAATAATATTCCGTATCGACTTCCAGTTCTTCGGCGTGATCATAAATAAATTCGATTGCTTTCGCAAGGTCATTGTATGGGTCATCAGGACGGTATATCAATGCAAATGCATTATATCCCATTTTTGAGACTTCCAGTGCATGAGGGAAACTGTCATGCATTGCACCGACGTAAGCAAATCCCCCACCGGCATTCATGATACTGAATTTTGCACCGGATTCACCTTTAAAAAAGAATAATCCCGTATCTCTTTTGGATTCATCTGCCTGCATTTCTTCTTCGCTATAGATTGGATAAAAAATCTGCTGACCGTTTCCGGCACGTTCCGCAAGTGTATTTATAATTTCTACCGTTTTATCGGACTGAATATTATTATACCATGTATATACACGGCTTGTACTTATTTCAGCAAGTGTCATATCGTCTGTTACAGTACGGTCAACAGGAAAAAGAAGTCTTCCGAAATCTTTAAACGCCGGATTTGAAATTACTTCGCCGACGGTTGTATTTACGTCTGCAAACTTATCTGATTTATCTGAAATACCTGCTTGTTGTGATGTTTCGGGAATTACTCCGCACGAAGTAAGAACCATTAAAAATCCTGACATAATTACTGAAAGAAATTTTTTCATGGTCATTTTACCGATTTCCCCATTTCATAGGCTTGTATCATGTACGGAGTGTTTTTGATTTCGCCCTTTTCATATACACCTGCTCCGCAGATAAAGCCCATTTCCTCAGCACCCTCAACGCATTCGGCATAACCTCTGAAACAGGCGAGTGTTGTATCAGCGGAAGAATTGTCCGTATTCGCCATGGTTGCGATATAATAGAATTTCTTGTCACGAACTTCCAGCCACCTTGCGACAGTACGGTCAATCAGTGCTTTAAGCTGAGCATCAACGGAATAGAAGTATACAGGGCTTGCAAGTACAATGACATCAGCATCTATCATTTTCTGAAGAACTTCCGCCATATCGTCTTTAAAAGCACATATACCCTCACTCTGTCTGCAATAATAACAGGCTTTACAGTAACCTATTTTCTTTTCGGCAACACGGATTTTTTCTACTTCGTTACCACTTTCAACAGCACCTCTCATGAACTCATCACAGAGAATATCGGAATTACCGTTTTTCCGTGGACTTCCCGATAATATCAGAACTTTCTTACTCAAAATAAAATCTCCTTCCGGTTTGATATTGTGATTTAATTATATCATACTGTTTTTAAAAAGAGAAGTTCATATTTGTTAATCACTGTAAACCCGAGGGTTATTACTGATAAACCAATCGATACTTCACAAACGTAACGGAGCAGGTTATAATATAATTACAAACGACAAAGGAGAATAAGTATGAAAAAAACTATTGCATTACTGACAGGCTTCATATGTATTATAGGTCTGACCGCCTGTGGTGAAAAAGATTCGTCTGAAAGTTCTGAAATTTCCGTAACTGTAATCGACACCGGAACTTCTGAACCGAAAACAATATCGGAAAATGCTGTCACGGAAAGTACTGAAGGAAAAACACTCATTGTTTACTACTCCGCATCAGGTTACACGGAAAAAGTTGCGGAATACATTGCTTCCGGAACAAACGGAGATTTATTTGAAATCGAACCTGTTGATGTTTATTCCGACGAAGATTTAAACTGGACAAATCCCGATAGTCGTGTATGCTATGAACATGAAAATCCCGATTCAAGAGATGTAGAACTTGTATCAACTCAGGTTGAAAACTGGGATTCTTATGATACTGTTTTTATCGGCTATCCGATATGGTGGGGTGAGGCAGCATGGGTAGTAGATAATTTTGTCAAGGAAAACGACTTTACGGACAAAAAAGTAATACCGTTCTGTACCTCTGCGAGTTCCGGACTTGGTGAAAGCGACAGACTTCTTGCAGATATGGCAGGTACCGGAAACTGGATTGACGGCGAACGTTTTCCGTCAGGTGTAGCGGAAAACGACGTCAGGGAATGGGTAAATTCACTTGGTCTATAAACCTTTGGCTTATTACTGATAAACTAATCGGAACTTCACAAACGTAAAAAAACGGGTTATAATATAATTACAAACAACAAAGGAGGTTTGCTGTTATGGAATACGTACAGCTTAACAACGGTCTGAAAATGCCGGTACTTGGATACGGTGTTTATCAGGTCACAAAAGAGGAGTGCGAGAGATGTGTTCTTGATGCACTGAAAACAGGTTATCGTCTTATTGATACGGCACAAAGTTACTTCAACGAGGAAGAAGTAGGTAATGCCATTGTAAAATCCGGTGTTCCGAGAGAGGAAATTTTTCTTACAACTAAGGTATGGGTAGAGCATTACGGCTATGAGGAAACAAAAAAATCCGTTTACGAATCAATGCGTAAATTACAGACGGAGTACATTGACCTTATGCTCCTGCACCAGCCGTTCAGCGATTATTACGGTGCGTACAGAGCATTGGAAGAACTCTATAACGAAGGTATTCTGAAAGCTATCGGTGTATCAAATTTCTATCCTGACCGACTTGTTGATATTGCAAGTTTCGCCGATATTGTACCTATGGTGAATCAGGTGGAAACTCATGTTCTCAATCAGCAGACGGAAGCTAAAAAGTGGATGGATAAATATGAAGTACAGATTGAAGCGTGGGCTCCTTTCGGTGAGGGCAGAGGAGGTCTTTTTGAAAATCCTGTACTGACTGCAATCGGCAGAAAATACGGAAAAACTCCTGCTCAGGTTATGCTCCGCTGGAATATCCAGAGAGGTGTTGTTGTTCTGCCGAAGTCCACACATATTGAACGTATGGAACAGAATTTCAACGTATTCGATTTTACACTTGATAATGATGATATGTCAGTAATTGCATCACTCGATACCCAGACAAGTTCATTCTTCTCGCATTATGACCCTGCTATGGTAGAGTGGTTCGCAAAAATGGTAGAGGAACGCAAACACCAGCATGACAGTTCAAAGGAAAAGAAAAACTGGTAAAAAATTTAATTAAAAGGCTGTCTGTATAGGTACGGACAGCTTTTTCTGACAGGAGTAAACAAATGAAAAAAAGTATTATATCAGTAATATCAGTTTTCGCCATAGGAACGCTTGTATTTGGCGGAACGGTATCGGCGAAAAATATCTTTAATATCGATGATTTGAAAAATCTGCAGAATTTTCTTCTTTCTGAAGAAACATCTGACCTGACAGGAAAAGATTACGATTTAAATGATGATGACAGGTGGGACGTATTTGATTTGTGTCTTATGAAAAAAGAGTTAGTCAATCAGCGGTCGGATAGAATAGAGTTCGGAAAACAGATGAAAAATGACTTTATTGTCGATAACGTACTTCATTCCGGTTCACAGGGAGATATTCATTTCAGTAGTTATATTCCCGAAAGTTACGACGGTTCTGAACCTTATGCGTTGTTTGTAACGCTACCCGGCTGGGAGGGATTGTATTTTCAAGGAATAGGTGCTAATCTTGTAGAAGGATTTCCATTTGAAGCAAGAAAATATAATGACAAAATGATTATTATTTCAACACAGCTTGATGACTGGGGTGAAACTTCCGCAAATATGGCAATTGAACTGACTGAATATTTTATTGAAAATTATAATATTGATAAAAATAAAGTATATCTTCACGGAATGTCGGGAGGTGGTGAAACAGGTTCAATTGTCATGGGGAAACGTCCGGAAATTTATACCGCATATCTTGAAACAAGTTCACGTTGGGACGGTGATTTAAATGTACTTGCAGAAGCCGGAACTCCCGTATATATGGCGATTGGGGAAAACGATACCTATTATGGTTCAGAATATCTTAAAAACGCATATAACGAGCTTTACAGTATATATTATGAATCGGGATTATCAGACAGTGAAATAAATGATATTCTTGTTCTTGATGTAAAACCTGACGAATATTTTACTGAACGTGGGTATCGTGACCAACACGCCGGAGGGAATGCCTTTTCGGCAGATGAGGAAATTATGGGCTGGCTGTTTAGTAAAAGCAAATGACAATTCTAAAAATCAGTAAAAACCTTATGGTTAATACTTGAAAATATTACAGGATTATGCTATAATTATACCATAATATTCGGAAAGGCGGTATTTTATGTATAATCCTCAACTGGAAACCTTTATAAAAGTAGCAGACTGCGGAAGTTTCAACAAAGCATCGGAAGAATTATATATTTCTCCATCGGCTGTCATAAAACAGATAAATCTTCTTGAATCCTCACTTAATCTGCGGTTGTTTGTTCGTACACACAGAGGTCTTGTTATGACAGAGGCAGGAAAATCCCTCTATCATGATACAAAATATATTATCGGGTACTGTAATGAATCGGTCAATCGTGCAAGAAACGCAATGCAGAAAGATGAGGCTGTCATAAGAATCGGTACATCTCCGATGACCCCCGGACAGTTTTTAATGGATATGTGGGCAAGTATTCATGCAATTTGTCCCGACTTGAAATTCCAGCTTGTTCCGTTTGAAAATAACCCTCATAATTCCGTAGAGATTTTAAAGAATCTCGGAAAAAATATCGATATTGTAGCAGGTCTTTTTGATGACAATTTTCTTAAAGTAAGGAAATGTAACGGTCTCTTACTTTCCTATGAACCGATAAGATGTGCGGTTTCAATTTACAACGAACTTGCACAGAAATCACAACTTGATGTTTCTGATTTATACGGCAGAAATCTCATGATTATATACCGAGGCTGGAATAAGTGTCTTGATATTATGCGTGACGATTTAATTCAGAATCATTCACAGATAAATATTGTTGACTTTGATATGTTCACACTGAATGCTTTCAATGAGTGCGAAAACAGCAATAACATGATGATTTGTATTGATAACTGGGCAAACGTTCACCCCTTGTTGAAAGTTCTGCCGGTGGACTGGAATTACTGCATACCGTTCGGACTTCTTCATTCTCCGAATCCGTCGCCTACTGTAAAAAAATTTTTAGAAACTGTCAGAAAAGTTGTTGGTTTACCTGATTGTAAATAATTTTATTATAAGTAAAATAAAAAAGGAGTGTATTTTTTTGAAAGTCACAAAAGATTATATTTTATCAATTATAACGGGATTGATTGTAGGAGTACTGACCTTATTCGGACAAAAGTATCTTTCGACAAATTTTAATTTTCTTGCAAATTCGGGGGCAGTATGGCTTATTCCTGCATTTCTGATAAGTTATTTCAAAAAAGAAAATAAGTTACATTCTGTAGTCATAACGATTATATGCTTATTTGGTTGTGTTTATGGTTACTATATTTCGGAAGCTGTCCTGAATCATCATAGTTTTACATTTGATAGAGATATTTTATTATGGACTATTGTTGCTGTCATTGCAGGAACAGTTTTCGGATTCGGAGCATATATGGCAAATCAGGATAACAGTAAGATGAAATACTTCGGAATGAATTTACTTCCGGCAGTATTCACATCGGAAGGACTGGACAATGTAATACATATCAAAGACTATTCCCATATGATTCCGGCTGTAATAATGAAAATAATTATCGGATTCACTTTGTATCTGTTAATTAACAAAAAAGATATTATAAAGTTAAAGAATATAATAAATTATGTAGTTATTACTTTATTTGGAATAGCCGGTTTTGCTGTTTTATCGGGGAGTATGTCAATTTTATAAATTATTATCTGGTATAAACCTAAAGATTAATACTGAATAACTAATCGGAACTTCTCAAAAAGTCATTTTTATGTTATAATGAAAACATAAGGAAATACAATTCATTCTGCACATGGATTATACTTCCTTTACTGGGGACAAATCATTGAAATACTGTAGGTGTGGGCTTGTCTCATACCTATAGTAACCGCGTGATAAAAAAAGGAGGTCTTTTATATAATGAAAATAAAAAGATTATTAGCAGGTATTGTGACGACGGTTATGTGTGTAACTACTATGGGTTTCAGTTCTGTTTATGCAGATACAAAAACCGAAAAAGTAACTTATACAGCAGAAGATTTAAAAAACTTACAGGATTTTCTGCTTGCAAGAAAAACAAATAATTTAAAAGGAAAAAATTACGATTTAAACAATGACGGAAGATTAGATGTTTTTGACCTGTGTATGATGCGTAAGGAATGTATAAATTCAAGTAATCAGGGAAAAACACTGGTTGTATATTATTCACTTGTTCTTCCGGACGGTACAGACGCTTCCGCAAGTGCAAGCCGTGTTATTGTAGACGGTAAACCATACGGTACAACGGAGTACATGGCGAAAGTAATACAGGAAGAAACCGGTGCGGATTTATTTGAGATTCAGACAGTACAGAAATACCCTGAAGAATATCGTGATGTTACAAATCAGGCAGAGGCTGAAAAAGAATCGGGATTCCGTCCTGAACTCGCAACACATATTGATAATATTGACCAGTATGACACTGTTTTTGTAGGTTATCCGAACTGGTGGGGCGATATGCCAATGGCACTGTATTCTTTCTTTGATGAATATGACTTATCCGGAAAAAATATTATTCCGTTCAACAGTCACGGCGGAAGTGGTTTCTCTCAGACAGTACAATCAATAGAAAAACTCGAACCTGATGCGGAAGTAAGTACCGACGGACTTTCAATTTCAAGAGGAACAGTTTTTGAATCAAGAGATACAATATCTGAATGGATAACAGACTTAGGTTATCAGAAAAATAATGAAGATGATTCACCGAAAAATCTCGTTGCATACTATTCCGCAAGTGGTACTACCGAAAAAATAGCAACTTATATCGCAGACGCAATGAACGCCGATTTGTTTGAAATAACGCCGATAAACGAATACACGGATTCCGACTTGAACTGGACAGATTCGGAAAGTCGTGTTGTGCGTGAACATAATGACCTCGCAAATGTACACGTCGAACTTATAAAGAATACGCCGGATAATTTTGATACATACGACAATATATTTATTGGTTATCCGATATGGTGGCAGGAAGCATCATGGGTTGTCAACGATTTTGTCACGGAGAACGATTTCACCGGAAAAAATGTAATTCCGTTCTGTACTTCCATGAGTTCGCCGTTAGGAGCAAGCGGTACGAAACTTGCTGAAAAATCCGGTACTGGAAACTGGCTTGACGGTATGAGATTCACGAGCAGGTCAACCGCAGAAGACGTACAGAAATGGGCAGAGGGTCTTGACCTGACAAAACCGGTAACTTCTAACAAAACTCTGATTGCATATCTTTCATATCCGTTATTAGACGGTACAGATGCTAACGGAAGTGCAAGCCGTGTAATTGTTGACGATAAATTATATGGTTCTGTAGAATATATGGCAAAAATTATTGAAAAAAATACAGATGCAGATGTATTTGAAATTCAACCGGCAGAAAGCTATGGAAATGACTTCAATACAGTTGCAGACCGTGCCCTGGATGAACAGGAAAACGGTGTACTTCCTGAGCTTCTGAACCATATTGAAAATTTCGACCAGTATGATACAATTTTTATCGGTTATCCAGTATGGTGGTATGATATGCCACAAATGATGTACAGTTTTTTCGATGAATACGATTTCAGTGGCAAAACAATTATACCGTTCAATAGTCATGGCGGAAGCGGATTTTCCGGCTCTGTTCAGAAAATCGCTGGTCTTGAACCTGATGCAAATGTAAGAACAGAAGGTCTGAGTATTTCGAGAACTGTTATGGCAACTTCTGAAGAAAATATTGTAAACTGGCTTGAAAAAATAGGCATGAAAAAAGCATCATAAAAATTCACATACTCTCTTAATATACAAAAAAGCTGTTTGTTGACACAGACAGCTTTTTACTTTAGGTGACAAAATGTCAAGGAAAACGACTTATTTAGTTTGAGGAAGCTGTCAAAGGTGTTGCAGATAAAATCAGAAGTTTTCTACATTTTTCAGTCCCCGACGAAGGTCCGCTGACTGACTTTGAATCGTGGATGCCTGACTTTATGAACGGTCTCGCAAAAGGTATTGAAAGTTCACAGAAAGCCGTTGAAAAGGCGGTTTCAGGCGTTGTAGGTGAAATGCGGTTAACACTTGATAGTAGCTTGCTGTTGCGTGATTAGATGTGGATTATCTGATAGAATTGAATGGATTTCTGATATCAGAGCAGGGTTTGTTATTTCATTTATAAGTGCTTGCGTGTTTGCTTTTTGTTTGTTTTCATCTACAATATCTGTCTTAACAACTCTTTCAGTCTTTTTTTCAGAAATCATTTGCAAAACCAAGGCTTCTACCAGTTCTTTCTTTGCTTCATCATTGGACATATTTTTTCGATATTTTTGGTGAACACTCTCTTCATATGAGTTGTCTGTGATAACTTGGTTGACTTTTAGGGTATCAGTTTTTTTCTTTTTGATTTTATTATTCCAGAATTTCTTTACTGCTGGAACTGTCTTTTCTGAAACATATTTTTTCACAGGAGGATATACTTTAGTACCTACTACTCCAATTACTCCGCCAATTAAAACGAAACCAATAGGATTAATCTCTAACAATTCTAACATACCACAAAGTTTGTTATTTTTATCGAATAGCAAAGGACAAAGTGCTCCCTCAGTGTTACGAGATTTAGCTAAGTGCGTTTCTTCTTTTTGATTAATACTCATATAAAACTTATAAACCACAAAAACCACACTCCTTATATAATGTTTAAGAGGACAAAAAACTATATCTTATATATTTATTATAACACACTTAAATATCCAAAGTAAAGGCATTGTTTCTGTGTTTTTCGCACTCATACTCAACAATGAAAATGACGAGTATTCACTTATTTTTGAACTCTCACAAGGTACTGACAGAAGTGTTTTGCAGAACGAAAATCCACACATAGTTTTTTCCGATTCGTACAATAATCTGCTGTCATTCGATTACCTGCTTGACCACTCGAAATACAGCAATTTTGCGTATATTTTCGGTGCAGGTGAGGGAATATCACGCAAAAATACATCTTTCTTTTATACCGAAAAAATTCCGTCGTTGCTTGACAGGTATGAAATTTACGTCGATGCAAGAGACCTTTCCGACGAAACGGAAGTAAACGGCGAAACAAAAGAAATTCCGAAAACTGAATACTTAAATATGTTGCGTGAACGTGGTGCGGAAAAACTTACGCCGGTTACGCAAGCCAGTGAATTTACCATTGCGACAGACGATAAACAGTACCAGTACAACAGAGACTATTTTTTAGGCGACTATGTGACAGTACAAAATGACAGATTCGGCTTGAAACAACCAAAAATTCAACTCGTCGGTATGATTGAGAGTTTCGACCAGAACGGTCATTCACTGACACCGACGTTCAAAGGAGAGTGATTTTTTTATGGCATTTCACAGCGGATTTTTTGATTCAAGAGGTCTTGACAGAACATACACAGCAGAAGACTTCACGATGTATCTTTCAAGTTTTATCTGCAACGGTATTCTTGACAGTTACGGCGATAATTTCAACCTGACTTCAACCGGTGAGGGCAGACAGGTTATTGTTGGTACTGGCAAGGCTTGGATAAACGGACACTATTTTGTCATCGACGAACCTCATCTTATGGATTTTGCGGGGGTGGCAAGATTCCACATTCCCACGATATATAGCTATCATAATATCTTGCGACACTTCCGAAAATGTGCGGAATGT
>JAIDUG010000011.1 GCA_029060305.1 Ruminococcus sp. | reverse complement strand
AAACTGCATCTGATTATCAACGATGAAGGTGAGATTCTGTCTTTCTGCCTTACTTCGGGCAATGTGGATGACAGAAACGAAGCTGTGATGGATTCGCTGACGAAAGAAATATTCGGGAAACTGTTTGCTGACAGAGGCTATATTTCTCAGAAGCTGTTTGAAAAGCTTCTGGAAAAAGATATTACGATTGTCACCAGAGCAAAGAAAAATATGAAAAACAAGCTGATGAATTTACACGACAAACTTATGCTCCGTAAACGTGCCGTTATTGAATCAGTTAATGATTTTTTGAAAAACATCTGTGATATAGAGCATTCCAGACATCGCAGTGTAACTAATTTCCTTGTCAATCTGATTTCTGCTTTAGCAGCTTACTCTTTTCTGCCTAAAAAGCCCTCTGTCTGTTCTGTTCCTAATATGCAGGAGGGCTTTTTAGGCCTGCTTGACTGATTTTTTCTGTCGAACTCACGTTATATTATATATTTTTTAGTGTGTCAAGTAGTTTTTACGCAATTCATCCCCCACCTATAGAGGTGGGGGAATTCTTGCTGATATTGGTTAAAGGAGTCTTTTTTAGAAGATGTTATAGAAAAAAACTATAACCCGTTAGAGAAAAAAAGAACTGTACAAACTCAGAATTCTGTGCTATAATGAAAACATACTATTTAGATGTGTTTTATAGGAGCTTGAGAGCATGACATTAATGCAATTAAAATATGCGATTACGGTCGCCGGAGAACATTCACTGAATGATGCAGCAAAAAAATTATATATAGCACAACCAAGCCTTTCGTCTGCGATTCATTCATTGGAAAAAGAAATCGGATTTGATATTTTCATACGCTCCAAAAACGGAATCACACTGACGACTGCCGGTGCTGAATTTATCGGATATGCAAAGTCCGTCATGGAGCAGTACGATATTTTGGATGCGAAGTATCTGTCCCATGCTAACTTCAAAAAGCATTTCAGCGTATCTATGCAGCATTACACATTTGCGGTCAACGCCTTTGTGGAACTGGTGAAGCAATATGGTATGGACGAATATGAATTTGAAGTACACGAAACGAAAACTCATGAGGTAATTGAAAATGTAAAAAATCATAAAAGTGAAATCGGGATTTTATATATGAACAATTATAACAAAGGCGTACTTAAGAAGATATTTTCCGAGTCGGGACTTCAATTTGTTCCGTTGTTTGAATGTGGTGTTTATGTGTATATGTGGAAATATCACCCATTGGCAGATAATAACGAAATATCTTTGGAGGATTTGGAAGAATACCCATGTCTGGGATTTGCACAGGGTGAGCATAATTCCTTTTACTTTGCGGAAGAAGTGCTGAGTACTTACCAATATAAGCGTTTTATCCGAGCCAACGACAGAGCAACAATGCTGAATCTTATGGTCGGTCTGAATGGATTTACGCTGTGTTCAGGCATTATCTGCGAAGATTTAAATGGGAAAGATTACTGTGCGGTTAAACTACAATCGGACGAAAAAATGACAATCGGATATATTTCACGAAAAGAGACGGTACTAAGTCCGATTGGTAAAAAATATTTGCAGGAAATTGCAAAATATCAGGAGGAGAATTACAATGGAAAGAAAAATTGAAACAAAGTGTCTGCATCTGGAAGAGGACGAGGGCAGAAGCAATCATTATGGAGCGATAAGTTATCCGATTTATCAGACAGCCACTTATGCACATTCTGGAGTCGGAAGAAGTACAGGTTATGATTATTCACGCTTACAGAATCCTACAAAAGAGCATCTTGAAAAGGTGATTGCATCATTGGAAAATGGTATATCGGCATTCGCATTTTCTTCGGGTATGGCAGCGATTTCTCTGCTTATGGAAATTTTCAAGCCTGATGACCATATTATTGCAGACTCGGATTTGTATGGAGGCAGTATTCGTCTTTTCCGCAATGTGTCCGCAAAAAACGGCATTAAATTTTCCAATATCGACTGCTGTAAAGAGAATGTTGAGGACTTTATAACATCTGATACAAAAGCAATTTATATAGAAACTCCTACTAATCCCATGATGAATGTAACGGATATTGCTGTTGTAGCAGAAACAGCTAAAAAACATGGTCTGCTTCTGATAGTTGACAATACTTTCATGTCGCCGTATTTTCAGAATCCTCTTAATCTGGGTGCAGATATTGTGGTACATAGTGGGACTAAATACCTTGGCGGTCATAATGATACACTGGCAGGATTTCTGGTGACGAACAGAGCTGATATTGCCGAAAAATTCGCATTTCTGATAAAAACAACAGGGGCAGGACTTGCACCGTTTGACAGCTGGCTTATTCTTCGTGGTATCAAAACGCTTGGAATCCGCATGGAAAAATCACAGGAAAATGCAATAAAAGTTGCATATTGGCTTAAAAAACAGAAAGCTGTTACAAAGGTGATTTATCCCGGACTTCCCGAACATATGGGATATGAAATTATGAAAAAACAGGCACGAGGTTTCGGAGCAATGCTTACATTTCAGCTTGAAAGCAAAGCATTTGCACTGTCGATTTTAGAAAAAGTCCGCATGATAAAATTTGCGGAAAGTCTGGGTGGTGTGGAAACATTGATAACATATCCAACAACGCAGACTCATGCTGATGTTCCGCAGGAAATACGTGAAAAAAACGGAATTACAGAAAGTACATTGAGACTTTCAGTGGGCATTGAAAATGCAGAAGATTTAATTTATGAACTTGATAAAGTTTTTCGTGAAACGGAGCGTGAATTGAATGTCTGAAAAAAATCTTGACTTTGATAAAATCATCAACCGCAAAAATACAAGATGTCTGAAATATGATTTTGCCCAAAGACGTGGTATGCCGGAAGATGTATTACCATTGTGGGTGGCGGACATGGATTTTGAAACATCGTCGTATATTCAGGACGCTTTGATAGAACGTGCAAAGCATGGAATATTCGGCTACAGTGAAGTACAGACTCCGTATTTTGAAATAGTCCGTGACTGGATGAAACGTCATCATAACTGGGATATTCAGGAAAAATGGCTTGTGAAAACTCCGGGAGTTGTATTCGCTCTTGCAATGGCGGTAAAAGCCTATACACAGTACGGTGATAGTGTTTTATTACAGCTTCCAGTGTACTATCCGTTTTCGGAAGTCATAAAGGATAACGGAAGAAAAGTTATCAGCAATGACCTGTATCTTGGTGACGACAACCGCTATCATATTGATTTTGAGGACTTTGAACAGAAAATTATTGATGAAAAAATAAAACTGTTTTTCCTGTGCAATCCACATAATCCGGTCGGACGGGTGTGGATGGAATCAGAACTTATAAAGCTTGGTGACATATGTGTAAAACATGGCGTTATTGTTGTAAGCGATGAAATTCATCAGGATTTTGTATTTCACGGAAAACATCATGTGTTTGCGAATCTTAAAAAAGAATTTGAAAATATCAGCATTACCTGTACATCACCGAGTAAAACATTCAATCTTGCAAGCATGATGATGTCCAATATTTTTATTCCGAATCGTGAGTTAAAATTAAAGTTCAAAAAGGAACTTGATGCGTCAGGTACAAGTCAGTTAGGCGTGATGGGACTTGTCGCTTGTGAAACGGCATACAGCAAGGGTGAAGAATGGTATCAGGCTATGCTTGCATATGTTTCGGATAATATCAGATTTGTGAAACAATATGTTAATGAAAATCTTCCTGATGTCAATATGATAGATACAGAGGGAACTTATCTTGTGTGGCTGGATTTCAGAAAAACCGGACTCAGTGTTTTTGAACTTGAAAATCTGATTATTCACAAGGCAAAACTATGGCTTGACAGCGGAAAAATTTTCGGCAAATGTGGTGAG
Organism: Ruminococcus sp.; assembly: GCA_029060305.1. Classification (GTDB taxonomy): domain Bacteria; phylum Bacillota; class Clostridia; order Oscillospirales; family Ruminococcaceae; genus Ruminococcus. Next base: position 26,397 of record JAIDUG010000011.1, on the reverse strand, counting down.
GGTTTTCAGCGTATAAATGTAGCTTGTCCGAGAAGTGTTCTAAAAGATGCTTTAAAGAGAATTAAAGATGCACTTTATCAGTAATTATTTGCGAAGTTTTCGGCTATAGACTGCATTTTTCCGGAATTTTCAGGCATATCGCCGAGATAAGTTATCATCAGATTTTTCTGCGGATATATCAGACATTTTTGTCCCCATTTTCCGCTGATACTGAAATGATTTCCGTTATTCCAGAAGAAATATCCATAACCGCCGTCAGAATTTTCAATTTGTATTTTTGTGGCAATGTCTGCCCAGTTTTCAGATATGATGCGTTCATGATTAAATACGCCCTTTTGCAGATAAAGCTGACCTAACAGACTTAATTCATTGACAGTCAGATACATTCCTGTAGCTCCATAAAAACGTCCCTGTGGGTCTGTCAGGAATGTAGGATTTTCAATGCCGAGCGGTTCAAATAATCTTGACTTCAGGTATTGCGGAAGATTTCCGCCTACAGCGTTTTCACAGGCGATTCCGACAAGATACGCTGAAACGTTTGTATAATAAAATTCCGTTTTGGAATAGTCTGCATTTGTATCAAGCAATGTTTTCAACCAGTCATCTCCGCTGGGTCGGAACGGATAACCGCTTACTGACATTTTAAGAAATCGACTGACAGTGAGTTCGCCGAAAACCTCCCTCAGATGAGCAGGCATATTGTATATATACTGCTTTTCAAGATATTCACTTAACGGTGCATCAACGGAAAACTTGCCGTCATCAACAGCGATTCCGACAGCGGTTGCAGTGAATGACTTTGTTGCGGAATAAATCGGATAACGAATATCGTCACTCCACATATGACGGAAAACAATATCATTATTCTGAAAAATTTCAATACCGTGTACGTTGAAATTATTTGTTTCAATATCTTTGATAAGTTCAGAAAATAAATCTGACATAATATACCTCCTGTTGATTGTTACGCTTATTATAGCATAAATTTTCAGGATTTGCAACTCAAAAATCATAGAGGTGATACCAATGGAAAATTACATATTTAAAGGGAAATTCGGGCTTGAACGTGAAACGCTCCGTATTGATAAAAACAGTAGACTTGCACAGTCGCCACACCCGTTTTATGACGAACATTTATCAAGAGATTTCTGTGAAAATCAGCTTGAAATCATTACACCTGTCTGTAACAGTATCGAAGAAGTAATGAAAAGTCTTGAAACACTTGACAGAAATGCAAGAATAATTCTGAATCAGAACGGCGAATCACTGTGGCTTTACAGTAATCCTCCACATATTGACAACGAATCAGAAATACCGATTGCACAGTATGATGGTATTCTTTCCGCAAAGCATGACTACAGAATCAGTCTTGCACGCCGTTACGGAAAAAGAATGATGCTTTATTCAGGAATACATTTTAATTTTTCGTTTTCGGACAAATATCTTGAAACTTTTGGCACAGACAATAACACGCTTTATTTCCGCCTGCTCAAACAGGTAAGTCGTTATAGCTGGCTTATAGTTCTTCTGACATCGGCAAGTCCTATGTATGATTTGTCCTTTGATAAAGACAACACACAGGGTACAGCATTCAGTGGATTTTCTTCCATGCGTAACAGTCGCAGAGGTTATTGGAATCAGTTTGTTCCGCAGTTGGATTATACCGATTTGCCGGCATATATCAGGAGTATTCAGAATTATATAAAAAAAGGCGTTTTGTTTTCCGCCGGTGAACTTTATCTGCCTGTTCGTTTAAAGCCGAGAGGTGAAAACTCTCTGGAGGCATTGCTCAGCGGTGGTGTCGACCATATTGAACTGCGTATGTTTGACCTGAATCCGTTGGAGAAACTTGGTGTTTCACAAAAAGATTTAGAGTTTGCCCATCTGTTTCTGATTTATCTGCTGAATAAAGAAGATTTTGATTTCACCCCCGAACTACAGAAAAAGGCAATTGAAAATCATCAGAAATCGGCATTGTATGATATTTCGGACGTTATGATTGATAATGTTCCGATAAAAGAATCAGCAAATAATTTTCTTGACGAAATGGAAAAATTTTTTGCTGAATATTCTGAAACACATGACATCATAGCATATGAACGCCGGAAGTTGAACGTTGAGAGAATCTGCGAAAAAATAAAGTCAGGGAGTGAAATGTATGTGTGAACTTCTTGGATTTTCCGCAAGACGTGAAACTGATATACGCAAGTATCTGAAAGAATTTTTCAATCATGGAATCAATCATCCTCATGGCTGGGGATTGATGCGTGAAAATCATGGCATAACAGAAATTATCAAGGAAGCAAAATGCTCAGCAAAAAGTCAGCAGATTTCTGAAATCATTGCAGAAACTGAACCGCAAAGAAATACTCTTGCACATATCCGTTTAGCTACAGTCGGTTCAATTAAAATTGACAATTGTCACCCATATATTCAGACGGATAACACCGGACGTTGCTGGACGCTTATTCATAACGGTACAATTTATTCAGGTAAGCAATTGATGAAATATCTGCATACTCAGACAGGTGACACTGATTCTGAAAGGATTTCTCTTGCCTTGCTTGATGAAATCAATGAGAAACAGCCAAAGACTGATAAACATAGATTTGAAATTGTAGATAATTTTGTAGTTTCCTTATCAAAACGCAATAAGCTGAATCTGATGATATATGACGGGGAATTGCTGTATGTGCATCAGAATATGAGAGATACGCTGTATTATCGGTCAGAAAATGATGGCATTATTTTTTCTACTAAACCACTGGATAATGGTGACTGGAAACCATATCCAATGACACAGCTATTTGCTTTTCAGGCAGGAAAAAAAGTGTTTGAAGGTACAAAGCACAGTCATATTTTTGTGCCGACACTGGAATATATCACGTCAATGGACGCTATGAACATTTAAGGAAGTGAATTTATGAAAATATACCGTCAGATTACGGATTTAATTGGAAATACTCCGCTTGTGGAACTTGTTGGCATTGAGAAATTATATAATCTGAAAGCTACTGTTTTAGGAAAGCTGGAGTATTTCAATCCGGCAGGAAGTGTGAAAGACAGAATCGCAAAAGCAATGATAGACGATGCGGAAGAAAAAGGACTTCTGAAACCAAATAGTGTTATCATCGAGCCGACCAGTGGAAATACTGGTATCGGACTTGCAGCAGTTGCGGCTTCAAGAGGTTATCGGCTGATTATTACCATGCCCGAAACAATGAGTCTTGAACGTCGGAAGCTAATGCAGGCTTATGGAGCGGAACTTGTACTTACGGACGGTGCAAAGGGTATGAAAGGTGCAATTTTAAAAGCACAGGAACTTGCTGCACAAATACCGGATAGCTTCATTCCGTCACAGTTTACAAATCCTATAAATCCTGATGTACATTTCAGAACGACAGGTGCAGAAATCTGGAACGATACGGACGGAACAGTGGATATTTTTGTGGCAGGTGTGGGAACAGGTGGTACAATCAGCGGAGTTGGAATGTATCTGAAATCAAAAAATCCTGATATTCACGTCATTGCAGTTGAGCCGAAAGATTCTCCGGTTTTGTCTGCCGGAAAGTCCGGTACTCATTTGATTCAGGGAATCGGAGCAGGATTTATTCCGAATACATTGAATACGGATATTTACGATGAAATCATAACAGTAGACAACAATGATGCTTTTAAAACAGGCAGACTTCTTGCATCGAACGAGGGTATTTTAGTTGGAATATCTTCAGGAGCGGCGGTCTGGACGGCAATTCAGCTTGCGAAACGTCCCGAAAATGCAGGAAAAAATATTGTGGTTCTGTTTCCAGATACAGGAGAACGTTACCTTTCTACTTGTATGTTTGATAATCTTTGATTAAATTATTGATGATGGGAGTGCAGAAACATGAATACATATAAAGAAAATCAGGAAGAATTTGTTTCAATTGAGGTAATAACAAAAGACCGAAAAGGGTTAGTTTATGAAATAACGGGAATAATATCAGAATTGAATATTGCAATTCTGAATCATAAGGCAAGGGTTTACAATAATAAGAATAAAGGAATGGTGTCAGATTTCAAGGTTGTTGTAAAGGCAGAAAGTCATAGGCATATTGAAACGCTGATTCATAGATTGAATAAAATAAAAGGCGTTATCAGTGTAAATCGTTAATACATTATGCTATTTTACTTGTATGCCTGATAGTATTTGCCTATCATAAGTAATAGAATAATCGTATATCTCATATTATTGACAAATCAAAAAAAATCTGATATACTGTAATCATAGTAAACACACCAGTATTATAGGAATTAAAATCAGATATAATTTATGGAGGTAATTATTATGAGTGAAATCAAAGAAAGTGCATTGGAGCTTATCGGCAGAACACCGCTCCTGAAGCTTAATGGTTACGCAAAGAAAAAGAACATCACAAACGCAACTATTCTTGCAAAGCTGGAATATCTGAATCCGGCAGGCTCTGTCAAGGACAGAATCGCTCTCGCTATGATTGAGGACGCTGAAAAGAAAGGCATTCTTAAAGAAGGTGCAACTATCATTGAGCCTACAAGCGGTAACACAGGAATCGGACTTGCGGCTGTTGCGGCTGCAAAGGGATACAGAGCGATTCTCACACTTCCCGATACCATGAGTGTGGAAAGAAGAAATCTTCTCAAGGCTTACGGTGCGGAACTCGTTCTCACCGAGGGTGCAAAAGGTATGAAAGGTGCAATCGCAAAAGCAGAGGAGCTGAAAAAGGAAATTGAAGGTGCTGTCATTCTCGGACAGTTTGTAAATCCTGCCAATCCTGCGATACACAGAGCAACAACAGGGCCGGAAATATGGGAGCAGACAGACGGAAAAGTAGATATTTTCGTAGCAGGTGTCGGCACAGGCGGTACAATTACCGGAGTAGGCGAATATCTGAAAGAAAAAAATCCCGATATTAAGGTTGTAGCAGTTGAACCGGCAACATCTCCAGTACTTTCAAAGGGAACAGCTGGTCCTCATAAAATTCAAGGAATCGGTGCCGGATTTGTTCCGGAAGTGCTTAATACAGATGTCTATGACGAAGTAATTGCCATTGAAAACGACGACGCATTTGCAGAGGGAAAAACTTTTGCAGTAAGTGAGGGGATTTTAGTCGGAATATCTTCCGGAGCAGTTCTGAAAGCAGTTTCAATACTTGCAGAAAGACCCGAAAATAAAGGAAAAACTATCGTTGTACTTCTTCCGGATTCCGGTGACAGATATTTGTCCACACCGCTGTTCAGCAATAACTGAAAACAATCGTTGAAAGTTGGTGATGTGAATGAGTGAAACGGTTGTACAAAAACAGATTCTGGAACGCTCACATTTAGAGATGCTTGAAAAGCTTCTGAATACCATGCAATATGGAAATATTACACTGATTGTACAGGACGGAAAAATCATTCAAATCGAAAAAACAGAAAAATACAGATTAAAATAAAAGACTGACTGGAAAACCAGAGGTTTTGTTTCGTGAATTACGCAGACAATACCTCTGGTTTTTTTTGTTGGTGAAAGAAGTGATAATTTGAGCAATACATATAAGGATTTGCAGAACTCACACCCATGTTTCGGCGGACATAAAAATAATGTCGGAAGAATACATCTTCCGGTCAGTCCGGGCTGTAACATTGCCTGCCGGTTCTGCGACAGGGTAATTAATGATAATGAAGACCGTCCCGGAGTAACTTCAAAGGTGATAACTCCCGAAGAAAGTATTGATATACTTGAAAAGGCTTTGAAAATCTGTCCGGAAATTACAGTAGCAGGCATTGCAGGACCGGGAGATACTTTGGCATCAGATTATGCTTTGGAAACGTTCAGAAAAGTTAAGGATAAATTTCCTGATATTATCAAGTGTATGAGTACAAACGGTCTTTTGCTGTACGAAAAAGCAGATGAAGTTATTGACATAGGGATAGATTCGCTGACAGTTACAGTAAATGCCATAAACCCTGAAATTGAAGCAAAACTCAACAAATATATAATTTATCATGGCAAGCGTTATGACGGTGTTGAAGGTGCTGAAATACTTATCGAAAATCAATTGAAAGGCATTGAAAAAGTATCATCTGCCGGAATTACTGTGAAAATAAATACTGTGCTTGTCCCTGAGATAAACGGAGAACATATTGAAGAAATAGTAAAAACAGTCAGTGAAGCCGGAGCAAGTATTTATAATATTATTCCGCTGATACCACAGTTTGAACTTTCCGACATGAAAGCTCCGACCTGTTTACAGATAGACGAAGCAAGGACAAAAGCTTCACAGTATATTGACGTTTTCCGTCACTGTCAGCACTGCCGTGCCGACGCTGTAGGAGTTCCCGGAAAATCGGAATACGGTGACCAGATATATCAGAGAAGATTAAATTTAAAGGAAACATTTTCTCATGGATAATGCATATAAAATCGCTGTTGCTTCATCTGACGGTATAGTTGTAAATCAGCATTTCGGTCATGCGGATAGATTTATAATTTATGAAGTGAAGAACGATAAAAATTATAGATTCGTTGAAATCCGCACAGTTGAACCGGTTTGTAACTGCGGAAATCATGATGATAGAAAGCTTACGGAGAATTTACAGAAAATTCAGGACTGCAAATATCTCCTTGTCAGCAAAATCGGAATGGGTGCATCTATGAGAGCAGAACATCTTGGAATAAACCCAATGGAGCTTCCTGATATGATAGAGGAATCTGTCAGAAAAGTAATCTCCTTTGAGCAGATACAAAATTTATTTGAAAGGAATTGAATACAATGTCAGAAATCAGACAGATTGCAATTTACGGAAAGGGTGGTATCGGTAAGTCGACTACTACTCAAAATCTTACGGCAGGACTTTGTGAACACGGTAAAAAAGTAATGGTTGTAGGCTGTGACCCTAAAGCTGACTCCACCAGACTTCTTCTCGGAGGACTTGCACAGAAAACCGTACTTGATACTATCAGGGACGAGGGTGAGGATATCGAACTTGACAGAATAATGCGTGAGGGCTATGGCGGTACAAGATGTGTAGAATCAGGCGGGCCGGAACCCGGTGTAGGCTGTGCAGGTCGAGGAATCATTACTTCTATCAATATGCTTGAAAATCTCGGTGCATACACAGATGACCTTGATTATGTATTCTATGACGTACTTGGAGACGTAGTCTGTGGTGGATTTGCAATGCCTATCCGTGAGGGCAAGGCAAAGGAAATTTATATCGTTGCCAGCGGTGAAATGATGGCACTTTATGCGGCGAATAATATTGCAAAGGGTATCAAGAGATATGCTAAAACAGGCGGAGTAAGACTCGGCGGTATCATCTGCAACAGCAGAAATGTTGACCGTGAACTTGACCTGCTCCGTGCCTTTTCAAAAGAACTCGGGACACAGCTTCTGTATTTTGTACCCCGTGACAATATCGTACAGCGTGCAGAGATAAACAAAAAAACGGTTATTGAATACAAACCTGATTCAAGTCAGGCACAGGAATACAGAAATCTTGCGGAAGCAGTTATCAACAATACAAAATTTGATATTCCGACTCCTATGACACAGGAAAGACTGGAAGAAATACTGCTTGAATTTGGTCTTATGGATTCAGCAGACGATTATCAAATTTAAGGAGTAAAAATTATGGCAAAAATATATAATTCTATTGCAGAGCTTGTCGGCAGAACTCCGTTGCTTGAACTTAAAAATTACCAACAAAAGCATAATCTCAAGGCGAAAATTCTCGTTAAGCTGGAATATTTCAATCCGAATCAGAGCGTAAAGGACAGAATTGCTCTTGCGATGGTTGAAGATGCTGAAAGAACAGGCAAATTAAAAAAAGGTGATACTATTATAGAACTTACTAGCGGTAATACTGGTATCGGACTTGCGGCAATTGCGGCAGCAAAAGGGTATAAATTCCGTGTTTACATACAAGACCAGGTAAGCAAAGAGCGTTTTCAGGTAATACACGCATTCGGTGGTGAGACTGTAAAAATTTCTGAAGTTCCTGAAATCGTTGAAAGTATGGAAAAATACGGAGCTGATTTTGTAGAGTGTGTAAAGGCACTTGAAAGAGCCGTCAGCAGTGAGAAAAATATATGGTTTGCAGACCAGACAAGAAATTCTGCAAATCCCGATATTCATTTCAGAACGACAGGTCCGGAAATATGGCAGGATACTGACGGAAATGTTGATATTCTTGTTGCAAATGTGGGAACAGGCGGAACTCTTTCCGGTACAGGAAATTATCTGAAGTCTCAGAATCCGGATATACAGGTTGTGGGAATCCAGCCGACTGAAGATTCTTTCCAAAGTCCTGAACGTCCGGAGCAGGAGGAAATTACAGGTGTTCACCCATTTGAAAACGTGGAAGAACGTTTTATTCCGGCTAATCTCGACAGAAAAGTTTATGACGACTGGTATGAAGTACATACAAATCAGGCTTATGAATCAGCAAGAGAAGTGGCAAAAACAGACGGAATTTTAGTCGGAGCGTCATCGGGAGCAGCAATCTATGCAGCAACAAAACTTGCGGAAAAACCTGAAAATACAGGCAAAACCATAGTTGCGGTTCTGCCTGATACAGGACTTCGTTATCTTTCCACACATCTTTTTGATGAAAATTATCAGGGTTAAGGAGGCTCATATGGCATTAAATTTAGAAAGCTCAAATGTAGCAACAAGGGAAAACCGTATCGGTTCAATTACTGGCTATGTTGGTACGCTTAATGATTTGGCAACTCAAAGCGAATGCGGAACATTAAAAGGCTGTTCAAGATGCTTTTCACAGTCAAGTACCTGCCTTTCAGGCTGTGCATTGGGACAGCTTTCAGCAATAAGAGATGTTGCAATAATACATCATGGTCCGGCTGGCTGTTCTGTTGCGAGTGCGGGTACATATTATCTTGATAAGGTAATGGCAAAAAAACGTGGAGTTACCAATAATACAGTTTATGTCGGCACAGATATGAACGAAAAGGACACTATTTTTGGTTCGGCAGACGCTCTCAGAAGAATCATTCTGGAAGTTAACAAAAGATATTCTCCAAAGGCAATTTTTGTAACAAGTTCCTGTGCGACTGGTATTATTGGTGAAGATATCGACAGCGTTGTTGACGATGTAAGAGATGAAATAGACGTTCCAATTGTGGCAGTACATTGTGAGGGCTTTAAGTCAAGAATATGGGCAACTGGTTTTGATATTTCTGACCATGCAGTACTAAGCAGTATTGTCCAGCCACCAAAACAAAAGCGAAATACAATAAATTTCAAGAATTTCTATGAAAGTGCAAGACCTGAAATTATAGAGATTTTCAAAAAATTTGATTTAGAGCCGATTTTCCTTTACTGCAATTCGACAGTCGAAGAACTCAGTCATATTTCCGAATCACTCGCTACAACTTGTATCTGCGGTACTCTCGGAAACTATCTCGGCAACGGTCTGGAAGAAAAATACGGCGTTCCGTATATCAGGACAATCAATCCACTTGGAATTGCAGGCTTTGAAACATGGCTGCGTGAGATTGGAAGAGTAACAGAACGAAGTGAAGCCGTTGAAAAATATATTGCTGAACAGCGTGCAATCTACATTCCACAGATTGAGGAAATCAAAAAGGAATTAAAGGGACTGAAAGCTGTTCTTGGCATGGGTCCGGGATATACTTTTGAGGTATCGAGAGTTCTGAATGAGCTTGGAATAGAAGTTGTATGGGCATTGGCATGGCATTATGACAAGAAGTATGAAAACGGTGACATTCCGCCGTCTATGGAGTATCTGCTTGAAAACGGTGTGGACTTTGAAGCAAGCGTTGCAGACCAGCAGAATTATGAAGTAATGAACATTCTGAATAAATATCAGCCTGACTTGTATCTTTCAAGACACCCTGGTTCTACGGTATGGGCGATAAAGAACGGAACACCGGCGGTATACGTTGCTGACGAATATATGATTTTCGGATATAAGCATACGCTGGAATTTGCACAGTCTGTTTTGGACAGCATTCATAACCGTAGCTTTGAAAAAAATCTTGCAAGACGTGTTAAACTGCCTTACACTGAATGGTGGTATGAACAGAATGTTGATAAATTCTTAGAGGAGGCGAAAAAGTAATGGCTAAACTTCTTGATAAACAGAGATATAAATGTGCATTGGGTGCAATGCAGACAGTTCAGGCTATAACAAGAGCGATTCCCGTACTTCATTCCGGACCTGGTTGTGCGCAGAAACTTTCCGACTCTATCGGAAGCAGTGGTTATTTTTCGCCGAATATTTTCCCGTGTACAAGTATAAATGAAAAAGATGTTGTTTTTGGTGGTGTGAAAAAGCTTGATACTACAATTTCCAACGCACTTAAAGTCATTGATGCGGATTTGTACGTGGTTCTTACAGGTTGTATTCCGGAAATTGTCGGTGACGATACAGGTGAAGTTATAAGCCGTTATCAAGATGCTGAAAAACCTGTTATTTATGCGTCAACAGCCGGATTCAAGGGCAATAATTACAAGGGACATGAGCAGGTTATTGATGCTATTATTGACCAGTATCTTGAAAAGGCAGATGAAAAGGAAAAAGGTCTTGTAAATATCTGGGCTGATGTTCCGTATCAGGATTTATTCTGGCTTGGAAATATCAGAGAACTTGAAAATTTGATTTCTGAACTGGGTCTTATACCTAATACGATATTCGGCTATCAGCGTGGAATATCAAATATTGAACGTATTCCGAAAGCTGAATTTAATCTGCTTGTATCGCCGTGGGTATCCGTCGGCAACATGAAGAAAATGGAGAAAAAACTTGGTATACCATATCTTCATTATCCTACACTTCCTATCGGAGCTTATGAAACAAGCAAATTCCTGCGTGAAGTCGGAAAATTCGCCGGAGTTGACGAGCAGAAAGTAGAAAGCATTATCAATGAGCATGAAAAATATTACTACTATCTAATTGAACGATATGCAGATATGTTCCTTGAAACTCGTGTAATGGCGAAGCAGTTTTCAGTTGTTGCAGACGCACAGTATGCACTGGGAATCACCAAATTCCTTGTTAACGATTTGGGACTTGTTCCGGCAAAGCAGTTCATAACGGACGATACGCCAAAGGCATTTCAGGAGCAGATAAAAGCCGAATTTGAGAACCTCAACTACGGGCTGAAAGCAGAAGTAAATTTTGAAACAGACAGTTATAAGATACATAACGAAATTCAGTCTCATGATTATCACGGTTATCCGCTGATTCTTGGAAGTTACTATGAAAAAGAAATAACTGAAGATATGTTCGGACACTTTCTTAATATCTCATGGCCTGTACAGGATAAAGTTGTACTTGACGATTTCTATGTTGGCTACACAGGCGGAATCCGTCTGATAGAGGATATTTATTCAGTTGCTGTTCAGAGATGGAACTGACGGAGGCGAAAAAATGTCTTATAAAATAGCAATTGCATCTTCTGACAGCGAAAATATAAATGAAACTTTTGGTTCTGCAAAAAGTTTTGTAATCTATGAAGTATCAGACGGTGTATGCAAAAAATCCGAAGAAAGAATCTGTACTACAGAAGAAAAAGTTACAAAAAATAATTGTAATTCCAAAGTCTGTGGAAATTCAGACGGGTGCGGTTCGAGCTGTGGAGGATATGGTGAACCGTCAGCAAAAGTTGAAATTATCTCCGATTGCAGAGCTGTTGTCTGTAAAAAAATCGGTTTTCATGTTCGGAAACAGCTTGAACGTAAAGCGATATCTGTATTTGATGTGAGTTGTACAATAGATGAAGCTCTTGATAAAATAACTTTTTACTATAACCGCATTGACAGGCATGAGTCATTACGGAAATAAAATATATTATCATAAATTGACCGGACAACCGGAGGTTTTACAAATTGAAGCCATTGGCTGTCCGGTTTATATATTATGATATAAAAAAGAGAGGTATTATTTTATGAAAAGTGTAAAGAAAATTACTTCGTTTATTTTGTCAATGACAATAGCGTCAGCATTATTTCTTACCGGTTGTGGCAAGAATGACAAAAACGAAGAATATGTATTCAGGATAGGAACGGCAAACGGTTCACTTTGTCTTGCTCCTCTCCATGTTGCAGAGGATAATGGCTATTTTGAAGAAGAATTCCAGAAAGCTGGAATCAAGTATGAACTTGTTGAAATAGATATTCAGCAGACTGCGGATATGATTACTTCAGGAAAAATAGATGCCTGTGTGGGACTTGCCGGAAGTTTTATACCGCAAATCGACAGCGGACTTGAAATAGCTTTCACAACTGGTATTCATACAGGCTGTACAAAATATTATGTTTCTGCTGATTCTGATATTAATGATATGTCCGATTTAAAAGGAAAAAAGATAGGCGTTCCGGGAATGAGTGATTCTTCTGTTGTAGCATTGAAAAGAATACTTCACGATTTGGGAATTGGCGTAAGTACAGACAATATGGAGATTGAACTTGTTGTTTATAACTTAACAGACTTACCGCTTGCCTTAGCAAATTGTGCAGTTGATGCTGTTGCCCTCCATGACCCTGTTGCTGCATCAGCCGAAGCAGAATATGGTTTTACTAAAATCTTTGATTTGATAGAAGATGGAAAGTTTGAAGACGAATATTGCTGTGCAGGATTTGTGACGACTTCCGTAGCGTCTGAACATCCTGAAGCGGCGGCAGCTTATACAAGGGCGTTAATGAAAGCGTCTGCCTATGTGCAAGCTGAGCCGGAAAACTCTGCAAAGCTTCAGATAGAAAATGACCAGTGCTCCGGAGATTTGGAAAATAATGCAAAACTTCTGGCATCATATAATTATCAGCCATCTGTAAGTGTGATGGAAGATACATTCCGCAATTCCTGCACAGATTTGCTTGAAATTGGTGATTTGAAAGAAGGCAGAGATATTAATAAATTCACATCGGAACATATTGCTCAATTTGATGACGTTCCGGATAGCTATATTTACAATGCAGACGGAACTTTTTCAAGCATTGACAGTAAAAAAAAACAATGAGTGACTGCTGTGGCTGAGAAAGTCTGACACTTTATCAGACTTTCTCTTAAATCAGAGATTGGAGAGAAAATGAAGAGATATATTACTATCATAAAGTTAATTTTACCGGTGATTGCAGTTTTTCTTTCCGTTGCCACATATTATGGATTTGATGACAGCGGAAAACAGAAATCAACAGAATATCCCTACTATGTATATTTAATGTTGTTTGTTTCAGGAATTTACTTTATTTTTGCGATTGCATCGATATTTATGAAAACGCTGAGAGCAAAAATAATTCATAAAGCACCATTGCTGACAGGAACAATTATTTTTATGGCTTTTGTCAATATTGTTACTGCAAAGACAACTATTCTTCCGACTTTATATTTTCCGTCTTTGGACAGAATTATTGGCTTGATATATGAACAGAAACTGTTCCTTTTAGAAAATGTATTCTTCTCGCTGAAACTTTTGATAACAGGCTTTATATGGGGTGCATCAATCGGATTTCTGACAGGACTTGCACTGGGATATAGCAAAAAAGTCGGATATTGGTTAAACCCTGTGACAAAGTTCATAGGACCTATTCCAACAACGGCATGGATTCCGCTTGCCCTGAGCGTATTTCCGACAACGAATACTGCAAATGTATTTTTAATTGCTTTTGCGGTATGGTTTCCTGTTACACTGATGACAAGCAGTGGTATACAAAGTACAAATCAGGTGCATTTTGAAGTGTCCAGTACATTAGGTGCATCGACACTCTATAAAATTATTCATGTAGCGATTCCAAGTGCGATGCCAAGTATATTCTTGGGTGTATTCTATGGAACGGTATCGTCTTTTGCAACACTTATGGCGGTTGAAATGAACGGAAATTCAAGTGGAATCGGCTGGTATATCAACTGGCAGAAACAGGTTATGATGTACGATGGTGTGTATGCAGGATTGATTATAATAGCCGTTTTATGTTCCTTGATACTGACATTGCTTTTCAAGGTAAGGGACCGTGTTCTTGTATGGCAGAAAGGAGTTATTAAATGGTAGGAAATATTTCAATTCAGAATGTCAGAAAAGAATTTGTAAATCAGGATTCTTCACAGGAAAATATTATTGCCTTGAATGACTTTACTTTGGATATTCAGCCTGGAACATTTGTTAGTCTGATAGGACCGTCCGGCTGTGGAAAGTCAACGCTTCTGCGTCTGATTAGCGGACTGGAACGTCCGAGCAGTGGTTCTATCGTTCTGGACGGTAAAGAAATCTCAAAGCCCGGAAGTGACCGTGGATTTGCATTTCAGGGGTCTAACCTTTTTCCGTGGCTTACTGTCGAACAGAATATAGCTTTTGGATTAAAGGCAAGGCATATCTATAAAGACAATAAGAAAGATGTTCAGGATTTTATTGATTTGATAGGCTTAAATGGATTTGAAAAATCTTATCCGCATCAGCTTTCGGGCGGTATGAATCAGCGTGCGTCATTGGCAAGAGCGTTGGTAGGACATCCGAAAGTATTACTGCTTGATGAACCTTTGGGAGCTTTGGATGCATTTACAAGAATGAATTTACAGGACGAAATTCTGGAAATATGGCAAAATCACAACATGACTATGATTATGGTTACACACGATGTAGACGAAGCTATATATATGTCAGACAAAGTTGTTGTCATGTCCGCAAGACCGTCAAAAGTTGAAGCCGTTATTGATATTGAATTGCCAAGACCTCGTGCAAGAGCTCAGGATACTTTTCAGGTATATCGTTCTCAGATTCTTAATATTCTGAATCTTGGTGGAGATATAGGAATGATTGAGTATCAGATTTGATAAGTCTAAATGGATGTTTTGTAATTTCCTTGCAACTCATCCTTTTTAGTGTATACGGAAAATTAAATGACTTTATAGATTAATTATACTACAGGTTATAGAAAAAATATATTTGACAATTCCTATAGAAATAGTATAATTATAATATAAAGGAATGTTTCAATTTCAAGTCATAGGAGGTGTTTTATGAAAATATCAACAAGGGGACAAAATGCAATCAAACTGATGCTTGACCTTGCCACCTATAACAATGGTGAGCCGGTGAAACTCAAAGATATTGCAAAAAGACAGAATATTTCAGAAAAATATCTGGAACAAATCGTATCTGTTTTGCAGAAAGCTTCTTTAGTAAAAAGTTTTAAAGGCTCACGAGGGGGATATATTCTGCAATATCTGCCGAAAAAATATACAGTAGGATATATTCTGAAAACTGTTGAGGGAGATATGACTCCGACAGATTGTGTCGGAGAAAACGGAGTTATCTGTGAAAACAGTGGTATTTGCGTAAGCCATCGTTTATGGCAAAAGCTCTACACAGCAATGAATGATGTACTGGAAGGAATCACTTTAGCGGATATGCTTGAGTGGCAGAGCGAACTTTGGGCAGACCAGTATGTAATATGAAGAAAGAAGGAAATTCTATGAGCAGAATTATTTATCTGGATAATGCAGCAACAACGCAGGTGAGCGAGGCGGTTTTAAATGAAATGCTTCCGTTTTTCAGACAGACTTATAGTAATCCGTCAGCAATATATGGCTTTGCAGAAGAAAGTAAAAAAGCGATAAACAAAGCGAGAACGCAGGCAGCCGAGCTTATCGGTGCAAAACCTGAGGAGATATATTTCACAGGCGGAGGAAGTGAATCAGACAACTGGGCATTGAAAGCTGTTGTTGAAGCGTATTCTTCCAAAGGAAAACATATTATCACCAGTAAGATTGAACATCATGCAATTCTGCACACCTGTGCATATCTTGAAAAGCTGGGCTGTGAAATCACATATCTTGATGTAGACGAAAACGGAAAAATTTCTCTTGATGATTTAAAAAATGCGATTCGTCCGGATACGATATTGATTTCTGTTATGACGGCTAATAATGAAATCGGAACGATTGAGCCGATTACAGAAATCGGTAAAATTGCTCATGAAAACGGTGTTCTTTTTCACACAGATGCTGTACAGGCATATGGTCATATTCCAATTCATGTAGATGACATGAATATTGATATGCTGTCTGCAAGTGGTCATAAGTTTCATGGACCAAAGGGTGTCGGAATTTTGTATATTCGTAAGGGAGTGAAGATTCGTTCATTTATTCATGGCGGTGCGCAGGAGCGGAACAGAAGAGCAGGCACTTCCAATGTACCTGCAATCGTTGGACTCGGTAAGGCTGTACAGCTTGCGGGAGAATCCATGACAGAACGAATCGAACAAGAAGAAAAACTTCGTAATCACCTGATTGAACGGGTATTGACTGAAATTCCATATACAAGATTAAACGGTCATCCGACAGAAAGACTTCCGAACAATGCAAATTTTTGCTTTCGTTTTATTGAGGGTGAATCATTGCTGATACTGTTAGACCAGCTTGGAGTGTGTGCATCAAGCGGTTCTGCCTGCACATCTGGTTCACTTGACCCGTCCCACGTATTGCTTGCAATCGGATTGCCCCATGAAATTGCCCACGGTTCATTAAGGCTGACTTTGTCGGAAGAAACGACATTGGCGGAGATTGATTTTGTTGTAGATGAACTGAAAAAAATTGTGAAACGTCTCCGAAGTATGTCTCCATTGTATGAGGACTTTATTAAAAATCAGAAGTGAGGTTGAGACTATGTACAGTGAGAAGGTTATAGACCATTTTACAAATCCACGCAATGTAGGTGAAATTGAAAACGCAAGCGGTGTAGGAACAGTCGGCAATGGAAAGTGCGGAGATATTATGCGTATGTATCTGGACATTGACGAACAGGGTGTTATTAAAGATGTCAAATTCAAGACATTCGGCTGTGGTGCAGCGGTTGCAACAAGTAGTATGGCTACAGAACTTGTAAAAGGAAAAACAGTACAGGAAGCACTTTCCGTTACAAATAAAGCGGTAATGGAAGCATTGGACGGCTTACCGCCTGTCAAAGTACATTGTTCTCTGCTTGCAGAGGAAGCCATTCATGCAGCATTGTGGGACTATGCGGAAAAAAATCATATTGTAATTAAAGGCTTGGAAAAGCCATCAGATGATATTGCTGAAATTGTCGGTGATGAGGAATATTAATAATGGGAAAACTGAATCAGGATAAGGTAGACCACATTGTTCAGTCAATATTGCATGATTATGAGGACAATAAATATATAAATCATACAGATTTGTACAATCAGCCGGACAAAAAAGCGATTATTGAAATTGTTAAAAAATTGCTGAAAATTCTTTATCCCGGATATTACAGCGATAAAGTATATAAGATTTACAGTCTGAGAAACAATATGTCTGCTGCGATAGAAGATATTATTTTTCACCTGAATAAGCAGATTATGATTGTGCTTAGATATTGTTTTCCGTTTATGAAAATATCTGCTTCTGAACTGGAAGAAAAAGCCGAGAATATGACATTTGATTTTATGGAAAAAATACCGCAGATGCGGGAATATCTTGAAACAGATATTCAGGCAGTTTATGACGGCGACCCTGCTGCTGAGAGCAAGGCAGAAATTATTTTGTCTTATCCCGGATTATATGCGATTTCGATTTACAGAATCGCTCATGAATTATCTTTGATTGGTGTGCCAATGATTCCGAGGATTATGTCGGAATATGCCCACAGCACTACCGGAATAGACATTCACCCCGGTGCAGTTATCGGAAAATACTTCTTCATAGACCATGGAACAGGTGTTGTTATCGGTGAAACGACTGTTATAGGCGAACACGTTAAAATCTATCAGGGAGTAACGCTCGGCGGACTTTCCACAAAGGGCGGACAAAACCTGAAAGGCGTGAAACGTCACCCGACCATAAAAGACAATGTGACGATTTATTCTGGTTCTTCCATTCTCGGCGGAGATACCGTCATCGAAGAAGATGTGGTGATTGGTGGTAACACGTTTGTTACAGAATCTGTTGCAAAAGGTACAAGAGTAACTGTAAAAGCACAGGAATTGCAGTTTAAATAGTTCGTGGGATGTGGAATATGACTATACAGAAAATTGCGAATATGTCAGAGGATTCTTATATATATGTTGATGTGAGAAGTAAGATTGCCTATCAGCATGGTCATATAGCGAATGCTGTTCATTGGAACGGCAGTGATAATATCATTTTTCCTAAAAATAAGAAGATAATTGTTTATTGTACTTATGGTAAAAATAGTATTCCTTTGGTTGAGAAGCTGAAAAAACGTGGCTATGATGTATATAATTTATCTGGCGGTTACAGAGAGTGGCTGATTCATAATTCTGAAGAACTCAGCAATGAAGAAATCAACAGATACAACAGGCAGATTATTTTAGAGCAGATAGGAATTGAGGGTCAGCTGAAACTGAAAAATGCAAGTGTTTTGATTATCGGAGCAGGCGGATTGGGTTCACCAGTGGCACTGTATCTTGCCGGAGCAGGAGTGGGAACGATAGGCATTATGGACGCTGATAATGTGAGCATTTCCAACCTTCAAAGACAGATAATACATAATACGGAAAATATAGGTTTGAACAAGGCTGAATCTGCAAAGCTGGCACTTCGGAAATTAAATGATAAAATTACTGTGAAAGCATATCCATATTTTCTTACAGCAGAAAATGCAGAAAGAATTATCAGCGAATATGATTTTATCATTGATGCAACAGATAATTTTGAAACAAAGTTTCTTATCAATGATGCTTGCGTATTGTTAAAGAAACCGTTCTGTCATGCAGGGATAATGCATTTTGAAGGACAGGTAATGACATATGTTCCGGAAGAATATCCTTGTTACAGATGCATTTTTGAGGAAATCCCTGAAAGTGAAACTATTCCGAATTGCAGTCAGGCTGGTATTATTGGTGCTGTAGCAGGAATTGTTGGCAGTATTCAGGCACTTGAAGCAATAAAATATATTTTGGGAATCGGGGAATTGTTGACCGGCAAAATATTTATTATAGACGGTTTGTCCATGAAAACACGAATTGCAGAATTTACAGTGAAAAACAAAAAATGCAAAGTGTGCGGTGAAAATCCTCTGATAAAAAATATACAAGATAATGCAGAAGAATATACAGTCAATGTATGCAAACTGCAATAATCAGAAAGGTGGGTATTATGTCAGATATACAATATTCCGGTGTGCGTGAAAGCAAAACGGGAAGAATCAATGATTTAGGAACGACAGGAAAAGAAGTTGAAGAAAATTTCAGAAAAGGCTGTCTGAAAAGAGCGGACAGGAGCTTTGCACAGGGACTTCAATGTCAGCAGATAAACAGCATGGCAGCATTGATGTCATTGGAAGATTCTGTTTTTATTTCACATTCTCCGCAGGGGTGTGTGGGCTGTTCAATAATGGCTGTCGATATGTACCGTGTAGGACAAGCACACAGAGGAATTAAAAATATCAAAAATCCAAGAGTAATTGTAACGAATATTGACCAGAAAAGTGTTGTATTCGGCGGAGAGCAGAAACTTCGTGATTCTGTAAAAAAAGCAGTGGAACGTTATAATCCAAAGCTGGCATTTATTTATGCTTCATGTGCGTCGGGAATTATCGGAGATGACATTGACGCTATTGCAGGAGACTTACAGCAGGAATATCCAGATACGCTTATGGTGCCTATTCACTGTGAGGGATTCAAATCCAAGATATGTGCATCAGGCTTTGATGCGGCATTCCTTGCAATAAATAAATATATTCTTAAAAAAGAACGTGTGCCGAAAGAGGTGGGACTTGTTAATTTATTTGCTCCTACAACAGTAAGCTATGCAGACCAGAAAGAAATGGAGCGTATGCTTTCACTAATAGACGGAAAGGCAAATTATATTCCGTTTTATAGTTCATTGGAGAAAATCAGAAAAATTCCTGCTGCACAGGCATCAACTTCTATCTGTAAAGTTTTCGCTGATGAGTTTATGAAAACCCTTTGGGAAGATTACGAAATTCCCTATTCTCATACCGTTATGCCCATTGGCATACGTAATACTGATAAATGGTATCGTGGTATTGCAAAGGTACTCGGCAAGGAAAAGGAAGCAGAAGAAATCATTGCAAAAGAGCATGAGCGTATTGAACCTTTGGTAGCTGAACTTAAAGAGCGTTTGCAAGGAAAGAGAGTATTTATCTGCGGAGGAACGGGACGTTCATTTGCAGCAGCAGCCTTGATTGATGATTTCGGAATGGAACTTGTCGGACTTGAAACGCCTACTTATGATGAAGACGCACAGACAGATATTGAATATCTGAACGGAATACATGAAAATTTCATTGTGGATATTGCCAATATGCAGCCCTTTGAGCAAGCGAATCTTCTTAGCAAACTAAAGCCTGATGCGTTTATTGGAGTACCGGAATGGGCGGCAAAGTTAGGTATTCCAACTACTCATGTACTTGATGGAAAGCGTCCAACAATGGGATATGATGGACTATTGTTTTTAGGAAACAAAATCGCAGACCAGCTTCAGAATCCCGGATTTAACGTAAAGCTTGCACAACATGTTAAATTGCCGTATAAAGATTCGTGGTATCAGGAAAACGCTTTCAAATACATCAAAGGAGGTAATTGAGATGTCACAGATAATGGAAAATCCAAGAGGAGGTTGTGTTCTTGCAGGAATCAATTCTGTTCTTGGGGCAATCAAAAGGGTCTGTCCTGTTTTGCATTCAGGACCTGGCTGTTGTATGCAGACAACGGCGGCTGAACAAGGACAGTCAGGACATAAGTCATCATGTTTTGTCAGCGGTGTATCGCTTCCGTCCAGTAATATGCTGGAAAAAGAAGTTGTATTTGGCGGAACGGAGAAACTGCGTACAACGATTCAGGGAGCAATAGATATCATAGATGCAGACGCTTATTTTATTCTCACAGGCTGTACGGCAGGAATTATCGGAGATGATATTGTAAGTGTAACACAGGAATTTCAGGATAGCGGTCATGAAGTTTATCCGATTGAAACCCCAGGATTTGCAGGAGACAGTAATCTGGGATATGAAATTGTATGGAATACAATGATTGAACAGGTGATAGAGGAGAATGTTCCGAGGGACGAAAAGCTTGTAAATATTTTCGGGGTCGTTCCTTATCATGACCCTTTCTGGAGCGGAACACTTGAGGAGATAGACCGTATTCTTTCTCTGCTCGGTTTGAAAGTCAACACTTTTTTCACGAAAAATCAAGGTATAGAGGATATAAAAAAATGTTCCGGTGCTGCTTTGAATATTATTGTGAATCCATGGCTTTTCAATGGTCCAGCGAAGAAATTCGAGCAAAAATTCGGCGTTCCAAGTATCAGGATTCCCGGATTATTTATTGGCGCAACGGATACGACAAAGTTTATAAGAACAGTGGCAGGGGTTTTGAATCTTGATAATAAATTGGTTGAGCGTGTGATAGAATCAGAAGAAAAATATGTTTATGATTATCTTTCACAAGCTATTGGTGTTGTAAGCTGGAAGAGATTTGCAGTTGTTGCGGACGCAAGCAATGCAGTTGGTATTACAAGATATCTTGCGAATGATTTCAGCTTTACGCCTGTTCTTGTTATCATTTCTGAACCTGTTTTCCGTCCTGACGATAAAGAACGGATAATTAAACAGATAAACGATATGGAATATGCAGTTCCGCCGAAAGTGGTGTTTACAGCAGACCAGTATGAAATTAATCAGGCTCTGTTGAATGAGGAAAAAGAGATAACATTACTGATTGGTAGCAGCAATGACCGTGAGGTTGCTTTGGAAAAGGATATACAGTTTATTCTGGCATCGTTTCCAATGAGCGAAAGATTGATATTCAATCGTACATATGCAGGATACAGGGGAAGTCTTACTTTTACGGAAGACTTATACGATAATTTATAATGAAAGATGAGGTAAAATACAATGGCAGGAAAAGATATTCAGAAATTACACGATTTTTTAAGAGAATCCAAAACATATTATCTGGCAACTTCTGACGGAGAACAGCCGAGAGTAAGACCATTTGGAACAGCTCTTCTCTTTGAGGACAAAATTTATATTCTTACAAGCAGAGAAAAGGAAGTTTCAAAGCAGATTGACAATAATCCGAAGTTTGAAATTTCCGCAATGAATACATCTGATAAATGGATTCGTGTGTCGGGGGTTCTGAAATCAGATGACAGAATTGAGGTGCATCAGGCAATGCTTGAGGCGTATCCGCATTTGAAAGATATGTATACAGCAGGCGGAGAAAATACACACACACTGTATATGGATGAGTTAAAAGCCGTGATTTATTCGTTTACAGAAGAATCGGAAGAACTTGATGTCTGATGAAAAAGTATATTATCAGACCTGCTGTAGAAAGTGATGCAGATAAAATTGCCGAATTGGAACGCTTATGTTTTCCTGTAGAAGAAGCTGCATCAAATGCTGATTTTGCGGATAGGTTGAAAGTATATGCCAAACATTTTCTCCTTTTGGAATTAGATGGTGTTCTGATTGCCATGATAAATGGCATGGTGACTGATGAGCCAGATTTAAAGGACGAAATGTATCATAATGCTGGTATGCACAATGAAAACGGAAAATGGCAGATGATATTCGGCTTGGAATCGCATCCTGATTTCAGAAAACAGGGGTACGCTGCACTTCTGATAGAAAAATTCATTGAAGAAGCCAAAAAACAGAATCGTTTTGGATTAGTATTAACTTGTAAGGAAATACTGATTCATTACTATGAAAAATTCGGATTTGTAAATGAAGGCATTTCGTGCTCTGAACATGGTAATGTGGTATGGTATCAGATGAGAAAAAAATTGATTTGAATGGAGGAGGTCATTATGAATAGAGATTCAGCATGGGAGTTACTTACAGAATTTAACAAGGAACGTTTTCACCTGAGACACGCTGTTACTGTTGAGGGTGTTATGAAATATTTTGCAAATGAATTGGGATATGCAAATGAAGAAGCATTCTGGGGAATAGTCGGACTTCTCCATGACCTTGATTTTGAGCAGTTTCCAAAACAGCACTGCATCAAGGAGCAGGAAATTATGCGTGAGCGTGGCATAGATGAACGTATTATCCATGCAACAGCAAGTCACGGTTATGAATTGACTGTAGATATTAAGCCTGAACATGAAATGGAAAAGATTCTGTATGCTGTTGATGAATTGACCGGAATTATCGGAGCTGTTGCATTAATGCGTCCTTCCAAAAGCGTATCCGATCTGGAATTGAAATCAGTTAAGAAGAAGTATAAGAATGCAAATTTTGCCGCAGGATGCTCACGTGAAGTGATAGAACGTGGTGCTGCAATGCTTGGCTGGACACTGGACGAGTTGATAAGTAAAACAATTCTGGCAATGCGAAGCTGTGAGACATCTTATGAGAAATTCTAAGTTTATTGAAAAGCTGAAATGTGATCGTAATCTTTCTGATGATGAGTTCAAGGTATTGCTGGAAAGCGATGCATTTGATGAATATCTTTACAGAGCAGCCGATGAAAAACGTCGGAACATTTATGGCGATGAAGTCTATATCCGAGGACTGATTGAATTTACAAATTATTGTCATAATAATTGCTATTACTGTGGAATTCGGAGGGATAATAAAAAAGTTGAGCGTTATCGGCTTACACAAGAAGAAATACTTTCTTGCTGCGAGGAAGGACATCGTCTGGGTTTTCGCACGTTTGTTTTGCAAGGTGGAGAGGATTTCTATTATACTGATACTCTGTTATGTGATATTATTTCTGAAATCCGTGAACGTTTTTCAGATTGTGCCATTACGCTTTCTGTTGGTGAGAAATCAAAAGAAAGCTATCGTAACTTTTTCAATGCAGGAGCGACACGTTATCTATTGCGTCACGAAACGACAAATGCAGAACATTATCAAAGACTTCATCCATACAGTATGAGCTTAGATAATCGAAAAAGATGTCTTTATAATCTTAAAGAAATCGGGTATCAGGTCGGATCAGGTTTTATGGTGGGATCGCCTTATCAGAGAACAGAATTTCTGATTGAAGATCTGCGTTTTTTACAGGAACTTGAACCAGATATGATAGGTATTGGACCGTATATCACGCATACAGATACGCCATTTGCTTCTTTTGAAAATGGAAGTATGCTTCTTACATTACGTTTGATATCTGTTTTGCGTTTGATGTTTCCATATGCTTTGATACCATCTACAACAGCACTTGGTACAATTCATCCTCAGGGACGTGAATTGGGATTAAAAGCTGGTGCTAATGTGATAATGCCAAATCTTACACCAGTAGATGTTAGAAATCTTTATTCACTTTATGAAAATAAGATTTGTACCGGCGAAGAAGCAGCACAATGTCGTGGATGTTTGGAACAGCGTGTAAAGTCGGCAGGTTATCGAATTTTAACTTCAATTGGTAATAAGATAAAAGAGAGCAAATGATATAAAAGTGGGGCGTTGCGTGGACGGGCAGTTGGGTTACTGTGTGGGTCAGTGCAAATGATGCAAATCGTAATATGCCGTTGATGACTCAGATTGACGAAGAATATTCAGAAGAACTACATACATTAAGCAGTAACATGGAAATAGAAGTACAGCTTGCTGTGGAGACATCTGATTTACAATAAACCTGTTCTAAAATTTTATAAAAGTTTATAAATTATATTATGTTAAAATAAACAATGAAATTTTAAAGTAATTAATCATATAGTAATAACTATTGATTTTCATATATCTCTGTTATAAATTGTGATTTTAGAATAAGTCTAATATACCGTTGATGATTAAAAAATCCGAATGATTTTCTGCTTGCAAAAGATATCCCGATTTAAGCGGAAAATATTACGATTTGGACGGCGATAACAAATGGATTGTATTTGACTTATTCCTAATGAGACGTAAACTGCTCGGTAATATGGTGAGTAATGATTTACTGATTGTTTATATGACACAGGATATTTCGTCAGCAGTTTTGCTGAATACCTACTTTAATCTGCGATTCAGCAATTATTGAAATCAATGCAGAAAGATTGAATAGTACAAGCGGATAATACACAAAAGTTACCCGCTTGTCTTTTTATTTAAATAGCCTTAATTTCTTTAAGACGTGATACAGATTTATTAGAATATTCCTGTGATAATTCACAGCCGATAAAATTTCGGTTTTGATAAAAAGCTGCCGCTGCTGTTGAACCGCTTCCGCTGAAGCAGTCAAGAACTATATCACCTTCATTTGAATGTTTGATGATAAGTTCCTCAAGAAGTGCTACAGGTTTCTGTGTAGGGTGAAATCTGCCTTTATCGTGGCAAATCGGATATTTATATATTCCGTTATCATATTCAGAATGAAATACCGGTTTTGATTTTTTTACACCTGACAGAGCAATTTCCCTCGAATTTGTAAGATAATTTATTTTACTGTTCAAAGGTACAGGGTTAGTTTTTATCCATTCAATAAATCTGATTTGTCTGAACTTTGCATCATCAAAATATTTTTTTAGTATAGTGATTTTCAATATGTCATAGAAGCAAATCATTGTTCCTCCGTCTTTCAGAACTCTGTAACATTCTTTAATAATCTCATCAAGACCAGTAAAATTATTGTCCCAATTGCCAAAATCCATAGATATGCGAAATCTGTCCGTATCTTTTCCGGTTGCTGTTCCTGATTGGAAATTTGTATCCCGTGACACTTCATAAGGTGGGTCTGTCAGTACCAAATCAACATATTTATCGGATAACGTTTTCAAATAATCGAAACAATTCTGATTTACTAATGATATTGTACACATTTTATGAATTTACCCCAGATTTTCCGTCTTTTTAAGATTTTTTTCCTGAGTTTTTTCAGACTTTTTCTTTGATATAAGCATAGCCTCTTTTTTGAGTTTGGCACGTTCAAAATAACAGGTTTTTTCTTTTTGCAGAGCGTTCTTTTTTGCTTCAATTGCAGCCTGATTAAGTTCTTCAGTAAGCGTTTTCAGACGGCTTTCCTTGTCGGCAAGTTCCTGTTCCTGTGGGAACGGTTCAGCAATAATTTTTTGTGCCTCATTGAAATCAACTCTCAGTTTTGAAAGCTGTAAATTTGTATCGCTGATTTTGCGGTCAACGTTATAAAGACAGCCCTCAAGTCGCCTGAGATTATGTGCAAAACTCTCAATAAGTTTTGTTGTATGCTGATATGCACCGCCGATTGTGGCAGATACTCCGCCGACCATTGCAGGACTGTTCATTGTAATCGACAGCGGAAATCCCTGAAATTCACCGATTTTTACAGGTCTGTCAGCCTGTCTGACTGAAAGTACAGCCGTTTCAAGTGCTTTGGCTGCCTCTTTTCTGTTCGTGTATTCCGTTTCGCCGATAGTAATTCTGAATACAGGCATTTTAGTTTCCTCGTCTATCGGAAGTTGACGGAGATGTTCCCTGTCTGAATGAAGATTATCAAGTGCGGTCAGTAAGGTCTT
>JAIDUG010000010.1 GCA_029060305.1 Ruminococcus sp. | reverse complement strand
GTGTTCCGCCACACTTACAGCGAAATTCCGATACTTTGAAGTGTTCCGTAATCTGAGATGTATCTGTTGATTTGTAAGAATTTACCATAAAAAACCTCCGTTTTATACTGTTACCGTTTCACCGCTGTATCTGAACCATTCACCCATTGCATTATCCGTGTACCAGCGAATGAAAAATACTCCCAATATTTTAGAATTTGGATAAAGTTTTTGAAGAAATCCGGAAGAAGTTGAGATGCGTGATACCTCAAGACGAAATCCGCCTGTTTTATAGGGAGTGTTTACAAGAGTTCCTGACAACGAAGCGTTGTTGGAATAATAGATGCCAGGCGTTGAATATGAATCAAGGTCGTCACCTGAATTAATTCTGTTACCAAGTCCGAACAGCTGACTTGATATGTTTTCAATATCCGTTTTTACCTGTGAATCGTTGTAATTCTGAAGTCCGTCAAGTTTGTCTCTGTAAGTCTTAGTGAAGTCATAAGTTGACAACCCTTTTCCTGAAACTTTGTCGACTTTGTTTCCGAGAGAAGTATTTATCGTCGAAATATTAGACTTTATTGTTGAATCGTCATAATTACTCAGACTGTCAAGTTTGTTTTTATAAGCTGTTGTGAAATCATTAGTTGAAAGCCCTTTTCCGTTCACTTTGTCAACCTTGTTATTGATAGCAGTAGTATTCGCTGATATAGCAGAGTTCATTGCAGATGCGGAATCTTCGTGATTTTCTATCCAGTCGGCAATTTCTTTCAGCGTGTCAAAATCCGACGGTGCGTTTGAGACTATTTCAGCGACTTTTGAGATTATGAGTTGGTCAGTTTCAGATTTGGTGTACGTTGTAGACTGTGGTGCAGATTCGTCAATTTTCGCTTTGTACTCGTCCGTGAAATCGTTGGTTGAAAGTTCTTTTCCGGAAACCTTATCAACTTTTCCCGACATCAGATTATTAGTCTGCGATTTGGTGTAGTAATTCGATAAATCGACGTTTTCTGAATCGCCTGCATTGCCAGTATTGCCTGAATTTCCGTCTGCATTGTACCATATACCGTTGCTGTCCATGACGTAAGATTCGCCGGAATGTATCACACGTGCTATGCTTCCCTGAACGAGTTCATAGCCGTCAATTCCGTCTTTGTCCGGAAGCTCCGTCATCTCGTCAACGAAAATTTCCCCGATAATATGCGAAATATCGTTTGCGTAAGCGACAACAAGAGTGTTTTTCAATCTTATCATTTTTCATTGTCCTTTCTAAGTTGTGCGAGAACGTCAAGAAGTTTCTGAGGAAGTGGAAGTCCGATTTTTCCCGAATTTTCAAGAATTGAAATACCCTCGTTTGCAAGGTAGAAACCGATTACGGCAGAACGGCAGACCGCTCCGCCACCGAGTACGTGCATATCGAGAATGTGACCGACCGCCACCAGAATCATTATAAAAACTTTCTTTGCGATTCCGGTAAATCCGACTGCTGAGGAAAGATTTTTGGCGATATACGCTGAAATCAAGCCTGTTATGTAGTCCAGTACCATGAACGCTATCAGGGCGTACAAGAGACCGTCCATTTGTCCCCAGAGGAATCCACATACCGCAAAGAATCCGGCTGAAATCATGTTCAAGACTTTGTCCATTCCTGTATCTCCTTTTCAAGTACCGCAATTTTTTCCTCAATTTCGGCAAATCTTGCGTTTATCTGTTCATCTGTCATATCGTTCAAAGCTCTCCGGAACGCTTCTGACAGATTTTCTTTTGTCAACATTGTATTAAATACATCAGGTTTAGCCATAGTTTTCAGTCACCTCTATATAGTAAATATTTGTTATCGTTTGTAGTAAGATATAGTCCGTCGATAGTAGTTATCGGAGTAGTGACAATATCAAAAAATTCCAATTCCTCGACCTGTTTCTGCAACGCCTTTTCTGCTGGCGAACTGCCTGTAGAAATAGTACCCGATTTGTAAGACGGACGAATAAGCGAACTTACTTCATTGCCGAGTTTTATTTTTTTGATGTCACCGGTCAGTCGGTCAATTTCAACCGCTGTTATCTGTTGAGTAGTCTTTATGCCCAGTAAATCGCACTCAATCGTCCCTCTGTCGCCGACCCTGTAGTTTTGCAAGTCGCTGAATCCTTTGTATTTATGGTCATTTTTCAGGCTTGCAATATTGACTTCATAGGAGACTTTCGGCACATAAAGCTGTTCAAAAAGTGCATGACCGTCACGCACCAGACGTTCCATACTGTCTGGAACATCAGGGTTTGAGTAGCTGAATTTCCTGTACGAATGTATATGGTGGTGTATAGGATATATGTCATTGACATACGATACCGCAAAATAATTACCGCCATTATCTTCTGTTGCAAGCCATGTGACAAGTCCGGAATAGTCCACTTTCTGAGTAATGCCGACCATATCAAAGCCGTATTTCAGGGCAAAAGCGTTATCCTTTGCACCTTCCATACGTGTATTTATGGAAAAATAGAAGTTGTTGCGATAGAGTTCACCGCCAAGCTGATTTATCAGGCATTCGTCACCGCCGATAAGCGTATTCAACAGCGATTTGTCGGCAATTTCTACAACGCCTGTACGGTTTTCAATATCGGAGTTGTAGTAGAAATGATACTTGTCATAATGGTCAATGTCGGTCAGGCACGCCCCGAACATAGCGGTTATAAACTCATAGCCGTTGAGATTTTCGCCTGTATACTCGTGTACAAATTCGTCCGCAAGGTCGTATGAGATGTGTTTTGCGTGTACTTGTATGTACATTCCGGAAGACCCTGAAACGCTTGTATGTTCGTCAATTCGGAAAAGCTGACCGTCAATTTTCAAGACGTTCTGAGGAAGAATAGTCTTCCAACGTCCCCAGTCGTCAACAGGGTGTGTCAACTCCACGTCCCACCGTCCATTGAGTTCCTGATACTCCGTACACTCAGACGGTGCGAGAATGGCTTCTCCGTTGCTTTTAAAGCCGTCCTGAGACTCGTGGTAGTCATATACCCTTATGACGTTCTCACGTGGCATAGAACGCATTATAATGCCCTTTATGTGAGGGAATAGCAAATGGTACGGAACATTCGGACTGAGATAGTCTATCCGCCAAAGTGCAAACGGATAAGGTTTGGCTATTGGCTTTTCGGGAATTTGCGGATATACTTTATGGGTCGGAACGTCTCCGCTGATTCTCCAAAGTGCGTGCGGAAACGGTCTGTATACAGCCTTTTCGGGAGCTTCCGGCATTCTTTCACAATGGATTCCTGTACTGTCGGCGTACCAGTCGAAACATTCAGTAACAGTACATTCCGAAATTTCTTCCGGAGTAATTGCGGTACTGTCGCTGTATTTCACGACAATACGAATAAATCTCAGATTTATATATGGTGACAAGTCAAACTCATATGGAACATTATACCAGTATATATCAAATATTGGTTTAGTACTTATATTGTCCGAATATCCGTATATCCTGACTTGTAAAGCCTTTCCAGTTGAGGACGTTGCGGAGATTTTCAAGGATTTCAGTGAATTTTCCCTTATGTATCCGACGGTTCTGATTCGGGAATTACTGGTAGTGTTTCCTGAACTGCTAATATCTCCCTGTTCTAATCCGATTATAGTTACTTTTTCCATTACTCAATACCTATCGGGAAACCGATACTATACAAGTATTCGGCATTTTTCAGCTGTTCGGCGGTACAGCCGATAAGATTAGTACTACTTGAATCCTTTTCAGCTAAATCGGAGTTAAAAACAGATATACCCGTACCGGTATATTTCAGTGGCTGATTTGATTCCAGATTAATAATATTGCAACCACTGTTAGAACCGCTGATTTTCACTGGTGTTGTGGCAGATATTTTTCCGGATATACGACTGTTTGTTATAGTTTTATCACATATTTCGACGGTATTTCCACCGTGTATATCTAAAACTATGTCAGAATTTCTTATTTCTGATTTAGAGTTTACAAATTCATTACTGTTTGTAAGATATGTACTGTTCGTCGTATTGATTCTGATGTTTACAGCAGAGCATATCAATCCACAACCTTGAAATACCCGAACTACATCGCATTGTATTAATCCTGAAAATGTGCAGTTTTCAATGATATACTGTCCGTAAATAAATGTGTTGGACATTATATAGAAGTTTTCAAATATCAGATTCTTGATAGCATAAGAAGCCCCACTGTAACGAATAGCTGTAGAAGCAATCGAGTGAAAATTTCGGAGTGTCCAACCGTTAAAATCAACGTTTGCTGGAAAATTTATTGATTTTGTATAACCTTCCGGATTTACTTCATTGAAGTCAATGACCTTGTTGTTGCTGTCTGCCCATTTGATATAAATGTCACTTTTACTGCTGATATTCGTGAAATCTTCCCAGTTATCGACAATATACGGGTCTGCCTGAGTGCCTGTTCCTGTCATAAAAACCTCTCCTTTACGTTGATTTTGAAGTCCTGAACCGCTCCGGAATACTTGACATAGTTTTCACCGGTATGCAGTAACGGCAAATCGCCCTCAGTGTACTGTAAACAAGTATGAATTTCGCCGTCAGGTAACTGAAAGTAAATAATCTGTTCTTCGCAGTCGATAAAAATTGTACTGTCGGAAGTGCAACCGTCAGGCGTATTCACAATCAGGTCTGCACCGTTGACGTTGATAACCGTCTTCTGAGAATGCGGACGGAATGATATTAACGGTTCACTGAAAAGTGTGCCGTCGTTTTTCACCTCTGTGTAGCTGTCCTGTACACCGATTTGTACTTCTGTCGGGTTTACAGCACGTGCAAAAGGCTTGACGGTAAAAGTCAGTCTGCACTCGCCTGAACGGTATGCCACGGACTTTATGTCAGGTGGGTGTGCGATTACTTCCAGATACTCCGCCGGAGCTGATGAAAGCCAAAGTGTACCGTCCCCCTGAAACGTCTGATACAGCTTCTGAAGATTTTCAGGTGTGATGTCGTCGAGGAACGTTTCAATTGTCATTGACTGGTTATCGTAAGTTTTCGACCATTGAACAAATTTCGTTGATTTTCCTGCAAGCGTGAACTCTTTGCTTTCGAGTTCCCACGTCGGACGTACCGGTTTGGTTGTAACCATAAGTCCCAGTTCGTCGGAGTTTACGTTGTTGAATAAAAAGTAACTCATATTATCACCTTAATTCTGAAAAAAAGTCTTGACATTTTCTAAAAGATATGCTATACTATATTCAGTACAGAAAATTGTACAATATATTGTAAAGGGTTTGAGAATATGTTAGCTGTAAATTATTCCACTATCAGAGGAAAATTCAAAGACTACTGCGATAAGGCTACAAATGAAAATGAAACAGTAATTGTTACTCGCAAAAATGAAAAAAATGTTGTTTTAATGAGCCTTGAACAGTATAACAGTCTTACAAAAGCACTCAGGAACGCTGAGTATCTCGCTAAACTTGACAGGGCGTTTGAACAGCTTGAAAACGGCAGAGGACAGTCTCACGAACTGATTGAGGAATCTGCCGATGAATAAATTATGGAGTGACATTGCGTGGGACGAATATCTTTACTGGCAACAAACTGATAAAAAGACCGTTAAGAAAATCAATGATTTAATACGTGATATTGAAAGAAACGGACTTCTGAAAGGTGCAGGACACCCTGAACCGTTAAAGCATCGCAAAGGTTGCAGTAGGCACATAGACCACAAAAACAGACTGGTTTATAACATTGTTGATGGCAACTTGTGGATTATATCGTGTAAAGGGCATTATGAAGACTGAATCTAAAAAGCATCTCTCCAGAGGTGCTTTTTTATCGTCCTGCACCTCTTTCAATTCTTCTTCTTTCGGTTTCGAGTTCTTCCGCCAGTCTTGAAACGTCATAACTGCTTGCGATTGTGGCATTGATAGTATAATTGCTATAAAAAACTTTCTGTCCACCGTCAGAATTTACGGCTGTATTTCGGGAATTTTCCGACAGCGGAGTTACACGCACACCGCCGTTTACAATTTCAAGGAGTTCAGGACCGGCTTCTGCAACAACCGCCTGACCATTCGACAGAAAACCGCCGTCCGCCATAAATTTCAGATTTTTATTTCCGTAGAAAAAATTTCCATAAAAGCCGGAATCAGCTATTTCCTGCCGTATGTAGTCTGTCTTTTCTTGTAATTCTATATATTGTTCTGAAATCTCTCGGAATTTTTCGCCGAAAACTTCACCGGCTTTATATCCGGAATTTCTTGCCCATTCAAGCAAACTATCAACAGAAAAACCATTATCTACAAACTTTTGCACTTCTGATGTGTAATACTTACCGAGTGTATTGCCAGTATCACCACCGGAAATTTCGCCCCATTCAAGCAATTCGTCAATACTGTATCCTTTGTCAATTTGTTGTTGTATAACGTCTGTATAGTTGTCTCCGAAAACGTCACCGACCTTTAATCCTTGCTTTTCTGCTTGCTTTACAAGTTTTGAGATGTCCTCTCCGTTTTCAAAAGTCTTTATGAGTTTGTTAGTCAGGTAATCGTCCGTATAGAAAAAGTCCACGAATGGATTTTTGCTTTCCTGCAATACATTAAAAGTTTTTTTTGTTTTTTGTTTCATATAGGCAGAAAGTTCGTTTTTGAAATTTTCGCCGAAAACTTGTGCGATTGTTTTTCCGTTAGCTTCTGCCCACTGTATGAAAGTTGTCAGGTCAATGTCGTTGTCTTTAAGAATCTGCATTTGTTTACCATAGCTTTCTGCAAATTCTTCGGCACAACTTATTCCGACTTTGTTGCCAACTTCAAGTAAATTTCCAACGTCCCAGTCTTTTTCAAGATTTTTTGAAACTTGTGACTTGAATATTTTCACAAATTCTTCTGATTCAGCAAGTCCAGACTTTGCACCGAGTTCAAGCAGTGATGAAACGTCAAGACCTTGTGCGGACTGTTCTTTTATGTACTTTATAAAGTCCTTATTATTTCCGAAAACAAGCGGAATACTTACGGTATAGTCTGAATTATTCAGCCATTTCAGCATAGATTCCATATTACCGCCGTTTTTCAGTTGAGTTTTGAAGATTTCTTGCCAGTCACTGCCGAAAACTTCCGCCGGAGTTACGCCGGTATCAACAAGAGAATTGATTAAAGGCGAAATATCAAGCCCTTTTTTCTGAAAGTCCTTTACTTTCTGTTGGAAATCCAGTTCATCTAATGTTTTCAGAGGGTCAACACCTGCAACCATACCTGACTGCATAAGGTTATTGAAGTCCTTTTCCAGTTCGTCAACGCTTTTCTGTCGCATATCTTTTACAGCAAGCTGAAAGTCTGAATGAATTTTCTGAAGATTGTCGCTGTAAATTTCAAGTCTCTGTTCTGCATCGGTTGCAGATTCGTCAAGCGTGGTACTTGTCAGGTCTTTTTCGGCGTATATGATTTCAGCCATACGGTCGTACTGCCCAAGAGAATACGCTTCCTGTAGGTCGTCGAGTTTATCGAAATATTCGCTTGTTGCCTGATAATTCTTTTCAGCTTCATTTTTCAGAATGCGTGCCTGTCTTTCTTCGCTGTCAGCACTCCAAAGTTTTTTTGCGACTTCGGCGTATTTTTCGGGGTCGCTGTAAGTGAATGAATCAGCATCAATGATATTGAAAGCCTTGGTTTTATCAACTTCTTTTGTGAGGTTTTTCCAACTTTCACCGGAAACTTCTTCATATTCTTTTCGGGCATCTTCAAGTATCTTATGCTTTTCCTGATAGTCTTTATTAGCGTTTTCATAGTCGGAACGTGCCTCAATACGTTGCTTGTTCATTTCGTTTGAGTTTGCAAGGTATGAATCCAACATCATTTCGGCTTGTTTTTTGGCGATAATGTTGTCGATTTCAGCGGACAACTGTTTATAACCCTCAATCTGATTGCCGGTCATTTTGTACTCTGTACCCAGTGCCTCGTTTAGTTCATTGAGAATATATTCTGCACGTGCTTTATCTTTCTGCTGAATATTTCCGTACTGGTCAGCGAGCTTGTCGAGTTCTGCCCATAAGTCTTTTGTACGGTCGGTCTGAGTTTCGATTCCGTCAACATCTTTGTAGAAAGTGTCGTTTAAGTCGCTGATAGCCTGTCTTTTGTCGACAAGCAACTGCAATTCTTCGTTGTGTTTTTCGATTAGCAATTCTGATTCGGACTTCACATCAAGCTGTGCATTTTTGTAGGCTATAAGACCGGCTGTCAACGCTCCTACGGCAATTACACCTGCTGCTAACGGATTTGCCGATATGATGCCCCAGAGACTTTTTACAGCTGTACCTGCCGATTTCAGTATCGGTATAAATTTCGTATCAAAGAAATTAACCGCCTTTGTCATAACAAGGGCAGTACAAACTCCGGTTGCAGCTATAGCTGTTCCCGAAAGTACAGGTTTCATTTTTTCAAAGCCGGTTATCAACGATTTAACGCCGTTTACAGCACCTTTGAAAAGCGGTTCAACAACTGCCTGAATCTTTGGTATCTGACTTGTCGCATACTGTACAAGCTCACGCAATGCCGGATTGATTTCCTTTGAAATGGCAATTTTCATTCCGTCAACCGCACTTTCAAGAAGTGTTTTGTCACCTTGCAAGTTGTCAAGCATTGTTTCAGCCATATCTTTCGCTGTACCGTCAGCATTGTCAACAGCTTCAGCAAGTTTTTTATAATCTGCATCAGTTGCATTGATAATTGCAAGCATACCTGAAAGGTTTTGTTTTCCGAAAAGAATGCCTGCATTTTTGAGTTGTTCCGACTGGACGAGACCTTCTTCTGTCTGACTGAGTTCAGCAATGATTTCTTCATACTCACGGGCGTTACCTGCACTGTCAACAAGTGCAACGTCAATTTTACCGAGAGAAGAACGCAGAACGTCAATAATTTCCCTGAGAGACTTCATATTACCGTATTCGTCTGTAAAAGCATCAGCACCAGTAAGAACTTCTTTTGTTGTACCTTTTTGTGCGGTTGTGAGTTCGTCTTGTGCTTTTTGAAGTTCTTCCAATGCGTTTTCAAGATTATTCGTTGCAGTAACGAATTGAACCGATTCTTCACCATATCTTGCAACAACATCGGTGTGTTTTGCCATAGCATTTTCGTATGCACGGCTTTTTTTAGTTACTTTTTCCTGTGCCTTTTCGATTGCATCATAATCAAAAACCTGTGTTGTCTTTGTATAAGCAAGTCCGAGTTCTTCCATTGCTGAAATTTGTGCATCGGTCGGTTTTACAAGATTTACAAGAGCGTTTTTAAGTGACGTACCGGCTTGTGATGCTTTGATACCTGAGTTAGCCATAAGTCCGAGAGCAATTGCCAAATCTTCAGCAGAAGCCCCCATTGAGCCTGCAATTGGTGCAACATACTTGAAACTTTCGCCCATAAGAGATACATTTGTGTTAGCGTTGGAAGATGCCGCCGCAAGAACGTCAGCAAAGTGTGCGGAATCGCTTGCCTGAAGTCCCAAAGCTGTCAGAGCGTCGGTTACAATATCGGAAACGCTTGCGAGACTTTCACCAGAAGCTGCCGACAAATCCATAATTCCGTCAAGTCCTGATACCATGTCACTGACTTTCCAACCTGCCATAGCCATATAACTCATAGCTTCGGCAGATTCACTGGCGGTGAATTTTGTAGTCGCACCCATTTCCTCAGCTTTTTCCTGCAACATCTCGACTTCTTCCGCCATAGCTCCGGAAATCGCCACGACATTTGAAATAGCCGATTCATATTCCTCACCGGTTGCAATAACGTCCTGAGTGAAGTTTTTGAGGGCATTTCCAGCTAACTTGATTCCCTCTGTGATGACGTTTGCGAAAACGTTTCCGAGTACAGAATATCCACCGTTAGCGGAATTTTCGGCTTGCTGTCCCGAGTGTTCCAGACCGTCTCCGAGTTCTTCAACTCTCTGATTTGCCTGTTCCAGCTGTCCTGTAAAGTTATTTATCTCTCTTTGTGTATTTTCAATTTCACGTTGAAAAGCACGGTACTGTCCGTTGTCGATTTCACGGTTTTCAAACTGTCGTTTAATCTGTTCTTGTGCTTCATTAAGAAAATTCAGTTTTTTGCGACTTTCTTCTATAGCCGTTGTTAAAAGCTCCTGTTTTTGTTTCCATAACACGACAGAATCATTATTATTTCGCAACGAACTGTTTACTTCACGCAGTTCAGACGTTGCTTTTTTTCCTGAAGTTTCAATGCCTTTTAAGGCAGTATCAAGTCCGGTAGTGTCCGCACCGATTTTTATATTTATTCCTTTGATTTTACTGCTTGCCGTGCGTACCACCTCCGAAAAGTTTCCTCAAAGCCGATTTGTCGGGTTTTTCCTGACTGTAATAGTAAGCGTTTTCGAGATATTCCCGACCGGATTCCGTCTGATTGCAGTTGTAAATCCACGCATCGTGAAGATAGCTCCAAAAGCTGAAAATATCAAGGTTTTCAGCTTCCGGAACGGTCATATTCGTGTAGTCTGCAACTATTTTTGAATCCCTCGAATTGTTTAAAAAATATACCTTACTACTCTGAGTTGGGTAGTAAGGTATTTTCAGTTTGGGTCGTTGTCTCTTTCAGATGTAATCCATTTAGGAAATTCCGCTGTAAATCGCTGTAAATCGAATACTGAAAAAATGTCAAGTAAGGAATCGGCGGTGATTTTCACCTTTTCGTCATTGTTGTTGCAGATTTCAGCGATTGCCTCAAAGAGTGCGTTGTCATTCTTTGCAACGGCGTATTTTTTGTAGTAGAGACGTGCCGACGGTGGATTTATAGTCAGTTTCTGACCGTTATCAAGCGGAAATTCAAACTTTTTCATTCTTCTTCCTCCGCTGTTGTTTTTGATTCAATAATTTCTTCCTCATAAATCAGAAGTGTTCCCTCGTCATCGAGTAACGGTTCAAGCTCGAAAGTCGGTTGGAGAATAGTTTCGCTGTCAGGCTTGAAAACGGCTTCCCAACCGCCTGTATTTACGCCCACACCAGTTATACGAATATCACCGTCAACAGGGTCGTGATATACACCACGAATCAGGTAACGCTTTCCGTTGTCATTTTTTACGCCACCGATTTTTGTAGTACGTTTGCCGTCATTTTCTTCCGTTCTCG
This sequence comes from Ruminococcus sp., assembly GCA_029060305.1. GTDB lineage: Bacteria > Bacillota > Clostridia > Oscillospirales > Ruminococcaceae > Ruminococcus. The sequence goes on along the minus strand of JAIDUG010000010.1, from coordinate 10,453 downwards.
CAGTAGCAACGAGCGTTTCAAGCGTAAAGCCGTTCCATGTAATTGCTCCATAGTTTATTGAAGCAGATTCGGCTGTCAGACGGCGTTTTTTAGCTTTTCCGTCGTCGGATTCTGCAACGTACCATTCAGCACCATATGTAACGCTTGCACCATTCTTTGTACGTCCTATCATATTCTTTTCGGTTTCAAGCTCCTCATCGGACGGAATAGTTCCAGTCCATTCTGTGACATAGAAGTCCATAGAACCGAGCGGAATTTTGTTTAATTCTTTTGTCTGAGTATGCGACATAATCATCTCTCCTTTATTTTCTGAATAGTTTCAAATGAAAATACTGTCATAAACATATTTTCAGTATGTAAGTATATATCGCCGTCCTTTTCAATCTCGACTGTACGGAAAAGGTTTTCGATTTTCCGCTCCAAATCGGTATTTTTCTTTTCTGAATATAGTTCTATCCGGATTTCTGTACGGCGATAAAGATTATATTTGTCTGCACCCTGAATTTCCGTTCCTGCCTCAAAGTACGCTATAAAAGGCAGTTTCTGAGGCTTGTTGAATTGCAGATATGCAACCGGAAGTCCGAGAGTGCAGAGTTTTTCATAGATTTCTTGTAACTCCATTATAGTCCTCTGAATGCTTGTTGATAAAGATTTTTTCAACAGTCTTTTTTTGCTTATTAACACCTAAAGTGCATCTTTTTGATATACTTGCTATTTCCTGAAAATCTTCCGGCATTGAGTATTCCGAAATGTATACTGTAAACGGTCGACTGCTTGCCCATTGATAGAATTTTTCGTAGTCAAATTTTGAAATATATTTGTTTGTATTTTTATAAGGAATATCGCAGTAAACAACGCTGTTTTCAGGTATTTCGACCTGTTGATATGACAGATTATAACACTGAATATCAAGCCCATGTACTTTTTTGAATCTGTCAAGATATTCAAGACTTTGTAAGCGTTTCAAGTGGTCAAGATTCTGCAACAACTTGTATGTGTTGCTACAATCAAGCTGAATTTCTTTGTAGTCACTCAGAAAATCTTTCCATAAGGCATACGACTTTTCAGGCGTTTCAGCGAATAATATTTCGTGAAGATGTTTTTTCAGACGTTCATTTTCCTTTGAGTATGCATATGACCTTAAGTCATTGCCGAAACTGAAACACATTGCAACATAAGGGTCTGTATCTTTCAGACGGAAAAAATCTTCCCTTGAAATCCAACGTTTTTCGGTTTCAAATTCACCGTTTATAGCCATTACAAAGCCTTTATATATAAGCGGTTCTATCTCGTTGTAAATGACTTTCTTGTATTTTCCGGACAGCACGGCACAATGTGACATTGCACCGCCACCGCCGAAAAGGTCAACGAAATAATCAGCTTCCGGAAGAACTGAAATTATTTTTTCTGCAATCTGATTTTTACTGCCTTTGTATGGCATTCCGTAATTTTTCAATTTTACAGTCCCCCGAGAAGTGCATCTACTTTTTCTTCAGCGTGGTTTTCGGCTGTCTCAACGTGTTTTTTCGGCGGTACTTCGCCATAGATACGCCCTGTACCGTCTTTCAGCAGATGACCGAGTTCAAGCAGATGTACAAGCTGATATTTTTTATTGTGGACTGTAACCCGAAAATTCCCTCGTGATTCGTCAACCGAGTAAGTCCAACCCCTTTTATATGCACCTTTTTTCAGATTTTTGTCCTTGCCTTTATAGACCGGTGAAAGACTTTTTACTTCTGAGACCGTTTCCTTGCCGATTTTTTCAATACCGGTTTTTACTTCCTGTTTAACTTCTTCCGAATATTTCCGGCAAGTTTCAGCGAGAATTTCGGAAAATTCGTCAATATCAATTGTATCTGCCATTGTGTTGCTCCGTTCTGAAAGTCAATTGTCTGTGCTGTTCCTGATAGTCGTCAATGTGTTTTACGTCATATATATTGTTATTATATATTATTCGGATTTCAGACGACAGAAAATCGGCTATTTTTCGGGAGTACCTGACTTTGAAAATCATATCGTTCTGAGAGTTGACTTGTGATGCAGAATAATATTCCCGACCGCCTACTCCGTTGACATTTGCCCACGCTGTAAAAAAATCCGTCCATTCCTGAAATTGATTTCCGATTTTATTTGATTTTTCGGCAAGAACCTGAAAAACAATCTTTTTGTTGTAAGTCATAAGCACCTCAGAGATAATTGACAGCGTAAAGTCCTAAAATCGTCCTGACTACTGGATTGACTTGTTTCTGAAAACTTAACGTGAAGTCTCTTTGCGTGTACATATCGTTGATAAGCACCATAAAAGCGGTTGTTAAGTCCTCGTGTAAATCAATTTCTTCTGCCGAAAGTCCTGTATAACCGGTAATATAGGCTTTTGCGGACGACATAAGAACATCTACTATCTGATTGCTGTCGTCGTCGCTGATACCGCAGTAGTCCTTGACGATTTCAGACGTTATTTCGCTGATTTTCATAATCAGTGTACCAGTACAGCGAGTTTCTGTTCATCTGTAACCTTGCTGTCAAACTCAAACCACGCCACAACTCCTAAAGCGTGCTGAGTGGAATATTTTTCCCTGAGAATCTCAATACCTATGTTTTCACGGAAATTGACGGAAAGTCCGGAATAGTCACCATAAAGCACGGACTTTGCACCGGCTGAAACTTTCGGCATATTGTCGGATAAGTAAACAGGTTTTCCGAGAAGTCTGTATGGAAACGCTTTTGTAACGTCCGGTTCAATCATCGGTCTGCCGTTGGTGTCAGTCAGGAGCTTTACAGCGGTAAAAGTTTCCGGATTCATAGTCCAGCAAGCACCGGTCTGAAAACTCTGCTTTACAGCGGACTGCAACTTAACAAGGTCTTCAAAAGTAATGGCTGTTTTGCTTTTTGCGGTTACGGTGTTTGTGGTCGATAATGCACCCTCTGCCTTGCCTGTCGTACCGTGCAGAAGTTCTTTTTCAAGACATATCGCTATCTGTTCCGACATATGACGAGTTACAAAGCCCAGAACGTCGACAGCGGAATTGTTTATCACGCTTTTGCCGATAAGCGTTAATGCCCCCATAAGATACCCTGACAAGTCAACGGTTATGAATTTTCCTGCATCTGCCGTCAGTTCCTTAAACTCCTCAGCATATCCGACAGTAACGTCGTGACCGCTTGCCTTTGTATACTTCGGAATTTTCAGCGTTCCTTTGACGTGGTACATCTCAGCACCGGCAAGAATCGGACAGATTTCAGTGACCTGCTTGATTATTCTGTTTGCGATTTTTTCCGGAATTACAGCGGAATTACTGTCCGTTGTGAAATTCTGTTCACCTGCACGCATTTCGGAAACACGTCCCTTTATGTAGTCAACAAACGCCCTTTCTTCTGTTTCTGAGGTGTTTGTATCGCTTATGGTATCAGTGATATTTCTTGATTTTTCGGCTTTTGTGATTGTATCGTCAATCGCCCTGATTTCCTTTTCCAGTTCGTCAAATCTCTTTGATTCTTCGTCACTGACAGCCCTTTCCTCGTTTGAAGCACCGTCAATAATTGCCTGCATTTCGGCTTTTAATAAAGCCCTCTTTTCGATAAGTTTCTTTAACATCTCAAATTCTCCTTAATCTTTCTATGTATTCGGTATAGTCGGTTTTTTCCGAATATTCCGGCATAATGTCAATAGCACGGGTTTCAATTTCTGTCGGACTGTCCGCCCTGTACTCGACAGAAGTAGCCGAATAACAGGGGATTTTGTCCTTTACAAGCGTTACGTGGTCAAGCACGAAGTCTTTAACGTGACGTATCGGCAGACCGTCAGCACGCTTTTCCAGTTCGTCGACGACGTTGTACATTCCGAAACTCCAACCCTTTATCAGACCTTTGTGAGCCATTTCAATAACGGTCGGGTCTGTAACAAGTACGTTTGCGTGCAGTCCGATAGCATCTTCTTTGAGTTGCAGAGTACCGTCAAAAGTGCTTGCATAGGAATGTCCGCTGTCGTGGTCTACTGTAACCGTGATTTCGCCTGATTTTTTTATAGCACGGTCAAAAGCCCTTTCCTCGATTGTTTCCAAAACTTTTCCGTGTGGTGTGATGACAGGTTTTGAAAGTTTTCCGGTAACATTCACATAGCCGGAAATGTGCAGTCCGTCAGCACGTTTTTCAATTTTCATTTTATCACCTCTTTTCGCCAAGTTGTGAAGTCTGTCCGGTGTTCGGAGTAAAGACTTCCATAGTTTCAGGATTCAGAAGAACGTCGCCAAGACCCATAGTCACGAAATTAAAGCCGAGCGGTTCATAATCTTCCTCACGACGTACCTCGTCAACCTGTAAGATATGATTTTTAATTGCTATCTGGTACGCCTCATAACGTTCCCTGAGACTTCCTCGTGTGAGTTCTTTGGTATCAAACGCAAAATAAAAGCCCTGAGACTTTTCCGTTTCAAGAAGAAGAAAAGCGTCAAGGGCAGTTTCAATCTGATTCAGAACTGAAACGACTGTTTCAATAAATTTTTTGTTATCGTTTTCGGTTGCACCACCGTCAATGACAGTGTGCGGAAAGCCGAAAAGTTTACATATTTCGGTACTGTTTGCCTTTTTGTTTTCGTTTATCTGCAACTCTACAGCCGTTGACGAAAGAGGTTCAAAGTCAAGTCCGTCATTCAGAACGGGTATTTTTCCCCCTGATTCATTGCCGTAAATCGACGGAAAACTTTCCCTTATCTTTTTGATTGATTCTTCTGAAAGTTTCGTCTTTGCCTTGAAAAATCCCCGTTTGTTACCGCCTGTACTGTTCATATGGTTTTCGAGTTTCAGGGCGTTGTAGCAAGCTGAAAAAATTGTCGGGTTATCGTTTTGTAGCGGAATGTTGCTGTAACCGGTTTTTGTTTTCCTGAAAAGTCTGATAAACTGGAAATCATAGAATTTCCGACCGTTCACCATAATGTCAAAAGCCTTGAAAATAGGGTCATTGTTGGTCATTATGCTTATGTTCCGACTGTCGACATAGTGAAGACTGTTTATCCGTAAGCCGTCAGAATTTATGTAAATCCAAGCTCCGCCACCAAGAAAATAGTCCTCGATTACCGACTTCCACATATCAACTGTTGTAAGAGTGTCACCGGTTTCGCCGTTCAGAAGTGCAAGCCTTGAATCGTCCGTGATTTCGGAAATTTTACCGTCATTTTTCTGATAGAGTTTTACCGGAAGTCTTGATATAGTGTCAGCGATTTTGACGATACAAGCCGAAACTGTAGGTATTTCCATTGCCTGAGACCTCGTAACCGTTTCACTGGAAAGTGTCATCAGTGCGGAAACGTCCATAAATCCGGCAGATTCTGCACGGTTTTCCTTTTTCTTAAAAAAACTAAAAATATTTCCACCTCTTTTCAGAAAAATTTTAAAAAGTGCTTGACAAATAATTATTTTATAATTATAATGTAATTATGGAAGAGCTTAAATTCGAGTGGGACGAAAACAAAAACGAACTTAACAAACGCAAGCATGGCTTATCATTCGAGGAAGCAAAGGAGGTTTTTGACGACGATAATGCTATACTTTTTGATGACCCCGACCATTCCATAGGTGAAGAAAGATTTCTGATTATCGGAATGACGGTTTCACAAAAAATCTGTCTTGTAAGCCATTGCTACAGAGGAAGTGACAACATTATCCGTATCATTTCCGCAAGAAAAGCAACCAAAAACGAAAAGAAAACTTATATGAAAGGCTGGTGATTTTATGAGAGACGAATACAACATTGAAGAACTGAATCCCCGAAAGAATCCGTATACCAAAAAAAGACAGCAGATTACTATAAATCTTGACTGTAAAGTCGTTGACTTTTTCAAGGGTATGTCTGAAACTTCCGGAATCCCTTATCAGACCCTCATAAATCTCTATTTGTCTGATTGTGTGAAAAGCAACCGCAAAATTGATATTTCTTGGACTTAATTACTTCTCCGCTGAAAAGCGGAGATTTTTTTATATCAGAATACAGCCGAAATCTTCTGTCAGATTGTCGAGTATATCGACCTGTAGCAGAAAAACGGCGTTTATCAGCGATACAACCATATCCACTTTATTTGCGGAACGTTTCTTGTTTACATACAGATTCAGATTTGTGTCATATGTACAGCGTGCGTTCTGGAAGTTTATTTCAAGCATTGAATTTTCCTCATAGCTGAAATTTCTGCTCAGAATGTACTCTTTCAGAAGTTTTGTCGGTCTATGAAGTACGCTTGCACGCTGGCGAATCTCAACGCACTCTATCGGATTCTCTGCACTTTCGAGTTTCTGCACTGTCGAAATAGCGTTGTAGCGGTCAAATCCGAGCTGAATAATATTCACGTCGAATTTTTCTGACAAAGACAGAATAAAATTTTCAACAAAAAGGTAGTCAATAACTTCGTCACCGCACTCAAAGCAACACCCTGAATCAATGAGTTTCTGATAGTCGACCTTTTCAGCTTCGGACTTCTCTTTTTTGCGGTATTTCGGAATAAATCCCCATACTTTCGCATAAATACAACCGTCCGCATAAGTCACCATAGCCACGGAAGTATTATCGGTAGTCTGCGACAGGTCAAGCCCCAAATAAACATCACGACCTTGCCAGAAGTCCGGATTTTCCTGTATTTTGCACTGTCTGAGTTTGGTAATATCAACATAGCCCTCAGTTCCTAAGCCTTTGTACTGAATATTCAGATGTTTGCAGAGGAAATTTTCCCTTTTGTCTTCGTACAGAATCGCCATTTGTCTTTTGTTGCAGAGTTCCTCAAAAACGTATCTGTGAGTGTATGCAACCGGATTTGCCTGATATATCGCAAAATCTTCTGTTTTCCATACGTCGCCTGACTTGTGCTTGTCGTCAGGTTCATAAAGCAACGCAAAAATCCTTTGATTTTCAAGCAGACCGTCAAGCGATTTCTTTGCAACGTCGATTTCGTCAAGCATAGCGTTGTTGTTATTCGGGTACTGGGTTGAGATTACGATTCCGAGTTTTTCGTGAAGTATTATCTGAGAAGAACGCATAGCCTCAATCGGATAATTGTCCATAGCACCGCATTCGTCCGCCAAAAACATATGTGCCAATTTTCCGTCTAACTTGTCGTTGGAGTACGCAAGCGGAGTATATTCGCTTTCCGTAAGTTTACAGCGGATTTCTTTCCGTAAAGTCTTGAAAACTTTTTCGTCAGCGAGATATGGACTTGACTTTATAATTTTTTTGATAGCCACTTGCAACTCTGATGACAGTTTCAGGTCAGGTGCAACGCTGAAAAAACGACTGAATTTCGGTTCAGTCAGCAGTCCGATAATAAAAATAACCGCACTTGTAAAAGTCTTGAAATTCTTTCGTGCAATTTCAAGAAGTGCGGTCTGATAGTACCTCAGACCGTCGGAACGCCTTACGGTACAGAACACGGCATATATAAAAAATAACGCATAGTCCTCAAGACCGTCAAGCATTGTCACTTTCAGGTCAGGGTGTACCATGAGTTTCAGAAGTCGTGTAATTTTCTTCCAGCGTTTTTCGTCAATGTATAAGTCGGAATTTCTGTCGTCCGCTATTTCAATCCATTTTTCAGCCTGTTTCCTGACGTACACCCCTACAAACTGATTGTCAGAATCCGCACACCATAAAGCATACCTGTAAGCCCTGCTGTCTTTTACGAGGGAGTTCGCCACATCTGATTGTATCGCTCCTTTCTGTTTTCGGACATCAAAAAACCGCCTTGATTATAGGCGGTTAGTTGGTTATTCATCTTCATCGTCGTCATATTCCTCTTCGTCAGGGTGTTCCAAACAATACCAGTAATAACTATATTCATCTTCTTCATCACCGTCTGTCCAGCGTACTTCATTGTCATTAACTAAAATTAAGTCAGCACAACCAGCGACCATGCGATTATTTAATTCTTTATCTTTTACACACATTGCACTATATACATCATAACCCTTCCACTTATATGGAAGTTTTTCTACATCTTCAAAATGATATTTTTCCGCAAATTTCTTTGCTTTCAGATAACTGTTATCCACTAAAATCACTTGCCTTTCAGTAATTTATTTACTACAGATAAATCAAAATTCATATTATCCACACGAAGAAGCTGAGGAGATGTATAAGCCTTATTAAAACCATCTGTGTCTCTGTGATAGTAATCAATTTTTTTTAAATATCTTGAAAGATATAATCCAATATATTGTTTACCATTTTGAGGGTCATATAATCTGAGTTTCCCATTCTCTGTTCTATCAGCAGAGATAATGTGTGCTCCGCCTTTTTTCCATGTAAATTCAAGTGTATATCTTTGATTAGGTTCAATAGTTTTTTCAAGAAATTCTTTAAAAATTTTTGGATTATTTGCGGTTTTATCAAATATATATTCAGGATTTTTACCTGTTTTAGGGTCAATCCACGGGAGACGAGTGTTTAGCGAAACAACATATGACATTGAACCACGTTTCATAGGATTAGCCTCAACATTATATCCTCTTAATCTTGCCTCATAAGCAACAACACAAGTTTGACAATTTTCTCTATAAGAACTATCTTTTGTTGTAAAATTCGGATTTACAGACATATGGTCTGCCTCATCAAAGGTCATAGGGTTACCACGTTTTATATTTGATATTGATTCCGGATAATATGCAGATTGATTTGTATTAATTATATCACTTTTTTCTGAATTGTCAATAGTTTCAGAAGATTTTCCGGAAGATGATGACATTCTGCCACCGCCACCACCGGAACAGAAACGTCCCTTTTCGTCGTGGTTGTGGTTGTAACGAAGTTCCAGCAGACGATCACGAAGTTCAATCATCTGTAATCTTCTTTCATAGTCCGAGTAGTCGGAATATCTTATATTTTCGTCTGTAAATGTACGAATTTCAATAATTTTTTCAGTCATTTAATAACTCCATAAGTGGATTTTCTTCTTTCTGTAAGTTGATGTTTGCGATTTTTGCACGTGCCTGCGGTGAAAGACATAATTCATTGCAGTAACGGAAAAAAGCCTTTGTGTAGCGGTCTTTGGTAGACATAATTGAAGTATCTGTAAGTAATTCAGGATTGTCATTGACTTGTTTCTCAATATACTGCATACGGTCAATACAGATACTACATTCACTTAATACGTAATTATCAAGGTTACTGAGAATACCACTCTGTTCAAGGTTTGAGACAATGAATTTAAAAATCTTCCTTTGTGAGACAGTGAGATGTGCAGACGGTTTCAGCCTGTCCGAACTGCCTTTGAGTTTGGTTTCCGTTTCAAGACGTGAATTTTTTTCTTCGTTTGTAAGATGTTTTGCGGTTACGTTTGCGGACATTGCCGGACGTGCCATTCAGTCAGCTCCTTTCTTCAAAATTTTCATTTAGGGAATTTTTCGTCTTTGTCCCCCTGCTGTTTGGTGTATTGTTGAAAACTTTTTTTCATTCCGGAGAGGTAGGGGGGATAAGATTGTGCAGTATGTCAGCGGAAATCTTCCCTTTTTCTGCCTGTTCGTGATGTACATTACATAGCGTAATCAGATTATTGTCGTCAAGTCTGAGGTCGAAATTATTTTTCAGTGAAACAATGTGATGCACTGAAAGATTTTCATAAGTCAGATGACTTTCAGCAAGACATATTCTGCATAAATAAAAGTCTCTTTTCAGAATGGATTTTCTTTTCTGTTGCCAGTCGTAAGAACTCCGGAATTTATCTTCCCTTGAATTTCTTTTCGGATTATGTTTGAAATGCGGTTTCTTTGTGCAGACATAGCCTACATCATGAACTCCGCCACAGTATGTACAGGATTTTTTCATAGTTATATAGCAAAACGCCGTCCGGTAATGAACAGCGTTCTGAAAAGGAGTAAATTCTGGATAAGTCAGATTAAAGGCGTTCTGAATCCGCCTGATTTCTATACTACCATTCTATCACATACAAAAGGGTCATACAAGGTCATAACGGGTCAATTTTTCAATTGCTTTTCGCTGTTTTCGCTTGACTGTCTCAGGACTGCAATTCATAATCTCAGCGGTCTGCTCAATCGTGTGAAACAGCAAGTACCTGTGTATCAGAACGGTTTCGAGTTCATCATCTTGCAACAAGGAAATTGCTTCCGAAATATCTTTTCTGAGTTTCAGCAATTCCGATTTCTGCTGACTGTATTTGCGTTCAATATCAGCAATCGCTATAAAGGCGGTTTCCGTGCCGTTTAAGCGAGTGTCAGACCTGCCAGTATGTTTATACTGTCTTGTGCCGTCAAGCCCCTCTGCGTGCGTTCTGAACGTCTTTAAAAGCATATCAAGTGATTTGATTTTCTTGTCTGCATAAAAAGCACGTTGCAACCACTTCTTCAATCTAATTTCTTCAGGTGTCATTTCAGTCCCTCCGGTTCTGATAACGATAGGTAATCCTTTGGAGTAATCTCCGGATTTTCCCCCGTTCCACACCGTGCATGCGACTTTCACCGC
>JAIDUG010000001.1 GCA_029060305.1 Ruminococcus sp. | reverse complement strand
GTCCATTTGTCCCCAGAGGAATCCACATACCGCAAAGAATCCGGCTGAAATCATGTTCAAGACTTTGTCCATTCCTGCACCTCCTTTTCGAGTACCGCAATTTTTTCCTCAATTTCGGCAAATTTGGTGTTTATTTCATCTCGGGTATACGTTTCCAAAATCATATCAATTGTTTCATCAATTTCTTTCGCAGTATGTTTCAAACGTCTTATATCATCTGCCACACAATCACTCCTTTACATATATTCTTGCACCGTCAATATCTATTAATATGCTTCCGGTAAAGTCGTAAAGCTGTTCAGAATACTTGTCATACAAGTTACCGTAAAATTCAATTATACAGTTTTTAGGAAAACTTGTCTCATAATATTCACAATCCGGTGAAATCCTTACCTTTTTCAGTGCGGTATCCGCAAACGCATATCTGCCGATTTTTCGGACAGTTTCCGGAATCCGCACATACTCAAGACTTTTTACACCCATAAACGCTCCGGCAGGAATTTCTATCGGAAAAAGTTCGTGATACGGCAGTTCGCTTACTCTCGTGTCAATCCGCCAAAGTGCAAACGGATAAGGTTTGGCTATTGGCTTTTCGGGAATTTGCGGATATACTTTATGGGTCGGAACATCTCCGCTGATTCTCCAAAGTGCGTGCGGAAACGGAATGTATATAGCCTTTTCGGGAGATTCCGGCATATTTTCACAATGGATTCCGGTACTATCGGCGTACCAGTCGAAATATTCAGTAACGGTAAATTCTGAAATTTCTTCCGGAGTAATTGCTGAGCTGTCGCTGTATTTCACGACTATACGAATAAATCTCAGATTTATATATGGTGACAAATCAAACTCATATGGAACATTATACCAGTATTTATCAAATATTGGTTTAGTAGTTATATTGTCCGAATATCCATATAATTCAATCTGTAAGGCTTTTCCTGTTGAGGAAGTTGCCGAAATTTTCAAGGATTTCAGCGGATTTTGACGTATGTATTCAGCGGTTCTGATTCGGGAGTTACTGGTGGTGTTCCCTGAACTGCCAATATCACCCTGTTCTAATTCGATTATAGTTACTTTTTCCATTACTCAATACCTATCGGAAAGCCTATATTGTACAGATATTCGGCGTTTTTAAGCTGTTCGGAAGTGCAGGCTTTGAATGATGATGCACTGTCGGAAGACTTTTCTGCTAAATCAGAATTGTACACGGATATGCCTGAACTTGTATATTTAAGCGGTTGATTGGATTCCAGATTGATAATATTGAACAAACAGGAAGAATTGCTGATTTTCACTGGTGTTGTAGCGGATATTTTTCCGGATATACGACTGTTTGTTATAGTTTTATCACATATTTCGACGGTATTTCCACCGTGTATATCTAAAACTATGTCAGAATTTCTTATTTCTGATTTAGAGTTTACAAAGTCATTACTGTTTGTAAGATATGTACTGTTCGTCGTATTGATTCTGATGTTTACAGCAGAACATACCAATCCACAACCTTGAAATACTCGAACTGTATCGCATTGTATTAATCCTGAAAATGTGCAGTTTTCAATGATATACTGTCCATAAATAAATGTGTTTGACATTATATAGAAGTTTTCAAATATCAGATTCTTGATAGCATAAGAAGCCCCTGAACCATATTTTATAGCAGTTGAAGCAGTCGAGTGAAAATTCCGGAGCGTCCAACCGTTAAAATCAACGTTTGCCGGAAAAGTTATTGACTTTGTATAACCTTGCGGATTTACTTCATTGAAGTCAATGACCTTGTTGTCGCTGTCTGCCCACCTGACATAAATGTCACTTTTACTGCTGATACCTATGAAATCTTCCCAGTTATCGACAATATATGGGTCTGCCTGCGTGCCTGTACCTGTCATAAAAAATCCCTCCTATCTTATTTCTGTCACGCCGTCGGGAATATAGACCTTTTCGATTGCAGAATCTGAAAATGAATTTTTTTCGATACAAACGGTTTTCCCACCGCCCAAATCGTCCGGAATATTGGGGAAAACACCTTTTCCGATATAGCCTGTAACCGTCGTTGCACCGTCATTTTTTATGTAGATGTAGTCGCTGTCGTCAGTAATTTCAGGTGTTTCCTCAGTGACTTCCTGCCCCCACACAAACGCCTGTATATCGGCAATATCTGCATTTCCACGCACACCAATCTGAATCTTATGTCTTCCGCCGGAAATGTTAACCGGCAATGTGAAATGAAGTGTGGAGTTTTCACCGTTATGAAGCGTTATTTTCGGTCTGAGGGTCTGTGCGATACCGTCAATCCATACAGATGCTGAAACAAGTCCGTC